>NZ_NEGZ01000004.1 GCF_002127585.1 Janthinobacterium sp. GW458P | reverse complement strand
TGGCGCGGCGGCGCCACGGCCGCGCCGGCACGCGCCGGCGGCAGCCATGGCGCGGCGCCCTGAAAAAGTGAGCCAGGTCAAGAGTCCGCATGCCGGCCGTGCGTTTCAGGGGGAATTCCAGCCCGATCTTGCCAACCGCACTATAATGTCGGCACCGCGTGCGGCAGCAATGGCGGCGATAGACGGTAACAATTTCGTGTGGACGCCAGTACAATAGCGGCTGGGCCTACACAGGGTTTCACTTTTGCCAGCAGTTGCCAGCAACTAACCATTTTTTTGACCAGCCAACAAATACTATGAGTTCGATGAATGAAGAGCGCGTTTTAAGCGTGCACCACTGGACGGATACCCTGTTCTCCTTTACCACCACGCGCGACCCGTCGCTGCGTTTCTCGAATGGCCATTTCACGATGATCGGCCTGCGCGTGGACGGCAAGCCCCTGCTGCGCGCCTACAGCATCGCCAGCGCCAACTATGAAGACCACCTGGAATTTTTCAGCATCAAGGTGCCGGGCGGCCCCCTGACGTCGCGCTTGCAGCACTTGCAGGTGGGCGACACCGTCATCGTCGGCCGCAAGCCGACGGGCACCCTGGTATCCGATTACTTGCTGCCAGGCAAACGCCTGTACATGCTGTCGACGGGCACGGGCCTGGCGCCCTTCCTCAGCATCGTGCGCGATCCGGACATCTACGAGCGCTTCGACCAGCTGATCCTCGTGCACGGCGTGCGCCAGGTCGATGAACTGGCCTACCGCGAGCTGCTGGAAGAGCACCTGCCGCAGCATGAGTTCCTGGGCGAGATGGTCAGCGACAAGCTGCGCTACTACCCGACCGTGACGCGCGAGGATTTCCGCAACATGGGCCGCATCACGCAACTGATCGAGAACGGCAAGCTGGCCGAAGACCTGGGCTTGCCGGCGCTGAACCCGGCTGAAGACCGCGTCATGATCTGCGGCAGCTCGGACATGCTGCGCGACCTGAAGGACATGCTGGAAGAGCGTGGCTTCAAGGAAGGCAACACCTCGACGCCAGGCGACTTCGTCGTCGAGCGCGCGTTCGCCGAGAAGTAATCCGCACCGCTCCGGGGGCCCGGTCCCGCCGCACCTTGCGGCGGCGCCGGGCCCTCTGCGTTTCAGCGCGCCAGCGCCGGCGCGCCGCGCTGGTACTGCAAGCCGTTCATGAAGCGCTGCACGGGCGCAAAAGTGCTGCTGAGGATATCGTCATGCGGCGCGTAGTAGCGCGTCTCGATCTTCAGCAGGCCCAGCACGGTCGCGTCGAGCTTGTCCGTCTGGTAGGGCCGGCTTTCCAGCGCCGCGCGCGCCGCCTGCGAGGCGCCCAGCGGCCGGTTACTCCAGATCAACATCGGAATTTCATAGCCGCTCTTGTCGGAAGCGGAATGGCCGGCGTGGTTGCGGCTGTAGCCCACCTCCTGGCCATGGTCGGAAACGAACAGCAGCGAGGCGGCGCGGTCCGTCTTGGCTTGCTCGGCCAGGCTGATCAGCTTGCCCAGCACATAGTCGCCGTAGCGGATGGCGTTGTCGTACGCGTCGCGCTGGCGGCGTATCCACGCGGACCTGCCCTGGCTGGCCATCTGCGCGCTGACGGCGTCGCGCGCCTGGCCGAAATGGGCAAAGCGGCTCGGGTAGCGCATGCCATAGCTGGGATGGGCGCCCAGCAGGTGCACGACGATCAGCTTTTTGGGCGCCGCATCGCGCAGCGCCTGCTCAAACGGCTGGAACAGGTTGCCGTCAAAATTGTTTTCGCCGCGCCCAGTGCCGTAGTTGATGAAATCGCTTTCATCGGCCTCGCCCGCCAGCAAGCCGATCCAGCCGTCGTTGCGCGCCTGGTTCGACACCCAGAAGGTCTTGTAGCCGGCCGCCTCGGCCAGCATCAGCAGGTTCGGCTTGGCCATCCACGCGTGGGGATTGCCGAGATCGGCCGGCGTGAGCATCGTCATCATCGATTCCACCGTGCTGGACGCCGGTGAAATCACGTCATTAAAGACCAGCAGCTTCGAACGCATGGCGTCGAGCCGGGGCGTGGTCGCGCGCGCATAGCCATACAGCGACATCGAGGCGCGGTTGGTGCTCTCGCCGATCACCAGGATCACCGTGCGCGCCCGCTCGCCCGCATAGCGCACCTGCCAGTCCAGCGGTGAGCTCATCTTTGTTGCCAGTGCCTGCTGCATCGCTTGCATGGCGGCCAGCTGTTCGCTGTACTGCTGGTAGCGCAGCGGCCAGAACAGGAGCGGATTCTCGCGCCGCATGGTGGTATTGACATGCAGCATCACCAGGAACGCGGCCATGAAGGCGGCGGCGCCCTTCTGCCAGCGGCCAGGCGCGGCATGCGACGGCGCCAGCCGGCGCCGCAGCAGGCGGTCGGCCAGCAGCACGGCCGCCGTCACGCCCACGAACCAGCACGCCGCCTGCGCCAGGGCTGCGCCGTTATGCACGAAAAACTCGGCCGTCTCCGCTTGATCTGTCGCAAACATCGCCTGTAAAACGGCAGCGGCATTGGGCCGCATGCCAAAATAGGCGCGCAAGAAGCCTTTTACGGCGGCGTCCAGGTAAAACACGGGCGCGACGATGCGCAGCAGCCAGGCGGCCGCGCCGGCCGGCAAGCGCCACGCGTGCAGCACGCCGCCTATGCCCAGCAGGAAGGCGGCCAGCAGCACGCCCAGCTTGAGCAGTTCGTTGGCGCTCAACTGGCCGGAACAGAAGAAAACCAGCAGGCCGGCAATGCTGGTCAGGACGCGGTAAAACAGGATCGGCATGGAGGCGGCAGAGAATCTGGTGGGCGTTGTAGGGGATGGCATGGCGTGGCCCGCGCGGACGCGGCCCGCGATTGTAGCCCAAGTCCCTGGCCACTTGCATCATCATTTCATGCTGGCAAAATGCATTTGCAGGCGCCGGGCCTGCATGCTCCTGACAGAAACTGTCAGTGCCTTTTATTATAATTTCGCCATGCGGAGGCAGCCGGCCCCCGCCACACCGACCAACCCGAGACAGGACTTGCCATGACACGTGCCATCACCATACTTACCGAGAACTTCGCCGACTGGGAAACCGCCCTGTTCAACTCCACCGCCCGCCTGTACTACGGCTTCTACACGCAGTTCGCCACGCCGGGCGGCCAGCCCGTGACCTCGTCCGGCGGCATGCTGGTGACGCCGCAGCTGGCGCTGGAAGAGATTGCGCTCGATGAACTCGACTTGCTCATGGTGTGCGGCGGCAGCAGCTGGCAAAGCGGCAAGGCGCCCGATGTGAGCGCCCTGCTGCGCGCCGCGCGTGCGCGCAGTATCGTGCTGGCCGGCATTTGCGACGGCACCCGCGTGCTGGCGCAGGCGGGCGTGCTCGACACTGTCCGCCACACCTCGAACGGCGCCGCCAACCTGGCCGATACCGGCTATGCGGGCGCCGCCCTGTACCAGGACGTGCCCTGGGCCGTGGCCGACCAGGGCGTCATCACGGCGCCCGGCACGGCCCCCGTCAGCTTTACGCGCGAAGTGCTGCGCAGCCTGGGCATCGCCGACGACAACCTGCACGCCTACCTGGCCATGCACGGCGCCGAGCACGGCCAGCCCGGCTAAGGGAGCCCGCCCGGCACGCCGGCGTCGATTTCCAGGACGTCGAACGGCCGATGGTATGAACGATGGGCCGCCGGATCGATGAAGCGACCCGCAAAGCCGCCGGCGCCGGCGGCGTCGCAGTCGAAGCGCCTGTCCGCCGTATCGAGCATGCGTTGCCAGAAGGCATTCCTGCGCGCGATATTCGGCACGGACGCGGGATAGAAAGCGCCGTGCGCCATCTGCCTGACCTGCCGTCCCGCCGCATCGACCTGGCGCACCGTCGCGTCCTTGCTGCTCAAGCCGCCCGTCAGCCGCATGGGCAGCAGGCCGGCGGCGTCCAGCGCCCGGTGGATGCGCGACCAGATCATGGTGCCGATGCCGCACTGCGTCAAGGCTGGCGGCAGCTGGAAGTCGATGATGCGCAAGACCATGCCCTGACTCTGCGTATGGCCGAAGCTGTCACTGTAGTCATGGCTGGCGCGCGCCTGCGACGGCTGCGCCGCGTCCGGGTCCGTATACGCGACAGTCACGCCGACCTTGCCGCACGTAGTCGTGCGGTTCCCGCCCACGCATTCCCAGTCGAGCCTGACGCGGATCTCCACGGGCGCCCGGCCCTGCGCAAACACCAGCCGGCAGGCGGACACGCTGGACGACCTGACGAAAGCGCTCATCGTGCATTGCCCCTCATGCTTACTTCTGCAAGGTTTGCAGGCGCGCCACGGCATGCGCATTGCCGGGGTCCAGTTCCAGCGCACGGCGGTAGTGCGCGATGGCCGGCGCCGTGGCGCCGTCGGCTTCATACGCTTCGGCCAGACTGTCGTGGCCGTTCGCGCTGTCCGGATACAGCTGCACGGCCAGTCCGAGCACGGCGACGGCCTGCCGCGCCTGCTGGCGCGCCAGCAGGCGGTAGCCCCAGGCATTCAAGTCGTTTTCGGATGGAGACGGCAAGCCGTGCTGGCGCCGGATGGCGGCCAGTTTCGGCGCCAGGTCCGCATACGGGCCGTCGCCGAGGGCGTGGCGCAGCAGCTGCACCGCATGCGCGCCGCCATACCGCAGGCGCAGCGCGGGGATATAAAAGCCGGCCACCGCGTCGATCAGCTGTTCCGGCTGGCCCCCGGCCAGGTTGCTCAGGATAATGACGGCCAGATCGTCGTCCGGATACACGTAGAAGGCGGAACGGCCGCCGCCGATGCCGGCCACGGCGCGGTGGCCGTCGCGGCGGATGGCGGGCCAGCCCAGCGCCCACGGCGCCGGCTTGCCGTCATTCAGGCGGGTCGTTTGCCACAGCCGCGCCACGCCGGCGGGCGCCAGCAAGCGTCCCGCTTGCAGCGCGGCAAGCCAGCTGGCCAGCTCGCCCGTATTGCTGTTGATGCCGGCCCCGGCGCGCATGAAGACGGGAAAATCCTCGATGACGTTGCGGTAGCCCTTGCCGCCGGCGCCCAGCACATAGGAGCTGGCCTTGTTGGCGACCACGTCCTTCGCGTCGCCGAAGCCGCTGTGCCGCATGCCGGCCGGGTCGAATTGCCCGCGCTGGATGAAATCGACGTAGGACTGGCCGCTCTGGCGCTCGATCAATTGCGCCAGCAGCACATAATTGCTCTGGTTGTAGCGGTAGCGCTGGCCTGGCGGGGCTTCCACCGGCAGCGCCTGCACGGCCGTCCAGGCCGCCTGGCCGTCGTCCGGGTCCGGCCCCACCAGCTTGCCGCGGCGCTGGTCCAGCACGTCGGGCAAGCCGGACGTGTGGTTGAGCAGCTGCGTCACCGTCACGGCTTGCCACGCCGGCGGCAAGTCCGGCAGGTAGGCGGCAATCGGCGCGCCCAGGTCGACCTTGCCCTGCTGCACCAGCTGCATCACGGCCACGCCCGTAAACGCCTTGGTGGCCGAATTGATGGAAAACAGGCTCGCATCCGTCACCGGCACGCCGTACTGCAGGCTGGCCACGCCGAAATTGCGCGACAGCACCACCTTGCCATGCCGGATGACGGCGATTTGCAGGCCCGGTATCCGGCGTTCGCGCATTTCATCGTGGACGAAGGCGGCGATGTCGCGCTCCACGCGGCCGGCCTGCTGTCCACTGGCGGGCGCGGCAGTGGCGGCCAGGGCCTGCGGCGCAAGGACCGCGCCAAGCGCCAGGATGAGCAAGGCCGACGGGAAACGGGTGTGCAAGATGACTCTCTCTGATGGACCGGGTGGAACTGCAGCATCCCATATCTTTTTACCAAGGTCAACGAGAATCTTGCCAATTAGAAACTTATTCCTGCAGCCACACATCCTCGTAGCCTTCGCGGTCGACGATGAACCTGGCGCCGCTGGGCAAGGCCAGGTAGTCGAGCACTTGCGGCAGCATCTCGCGCAGGTGCGCCGCATGCAGGGGCTGGTAAAAGTCCAGGGCGTCGCTGTGCTCGCCGCAATGGATGAACCAGCTGATGGTGCCGTTTTCCGGCAGCGCGATGCGCGTGCCGTAGATGGGCGACTGTTCGAGGCTGCCGATGGCCAGGGCCACCATGGCTTCCGGCGCCTGCGCAGGCAAGCCGTATTTGTCGCAGATGCGCCGCTGGTTTTCGTTGATCTGTTTGTTCATCCGCTCGTGCATGGCGTCCTCAGGATCCGATGTATTTGTAAGTCAGCCGCAGCGCGCCGTCGTGGCTGGCCACTTCCAGGTGCACGATCGCTTCGTCCGGCCTGCCGTCGGCCAGCAGCACGCATTCCATGCCCAGCGGGCCGGCGTCGGTGGCGTACACGTCGACGGGCGGACGGCCGCCCTTGCCCGGCACGAAGGCGTGCGCCAGCGGCGCCAGCGACAGGCGCTGCTGCGGGGCAAAATAACTGTCCACCATGTCGCAGATTTCGCCGGCCAGCGCCGGCGACATGGCCCACTCGCGTTGCAGCGCAACAGGATCGCGCAGGTCGAGCGTGTGTACGAAGGCCGCGGCCAGCGCATGCGCCTGCGCCTGCCGCCGCAGGCTGTCGCTAACGGCTGTCTCCATGGAATGTTCCCTTGCTGAAAAAGCGCCATTATAGTGCGCCGCCTGCCGCATGCGCGTCCTTCTTGCCGATAATATGCGTCCAGATCTATCGTCATACTGCGGCGCAATAATTACGCGCCGCCAGCCATTCAAATACACGCCGCCATTATTAATCAAATATTAATAATAATCACAAGCCGTTATATTTGGTGAGAATTGCGCAAATGCCGGCATACCTGCGCTGCATTTTCAAGTTGACGCCTATTTATTCCGGCGCTAATATCGAATGGCCATATACCATGGCATACAGCGCAAGCAGTACTTAACCATCACAAGAGGATAGTACAATGCAAAAACAGAACCAACCCAAATTGTTCGCGTTTAAACTGGCTGAAAAACAGGTAGAAAAACCAGCGGCGCCCGCCAGCGCCTGGAAAGTGCGCGACGGCGTCGCCGTGGCCGGCTGCACGGCGGTCGGCACCCATGACCAGTACCGCGATTCCTCGCGCTTCCAGCCGAACGACGGCGGCCAGTACTGCTGACCTTCCCGGCGCCATCATCCCCGCCCGGCGCGGGGTTTTCATTCAATTCCGCATATTCAAACCGGCGCCAATTGCGGCGCGGCTTTTCCGCGCGCCCGCAATAACGTCATCATTGCCATTCAAGCGGATATATATTTTTTAAAATACGTGTTTATTCGCAAAACCCGGTGCATAACGATTACTGAAGGATATTCCCATGGATAATCAAAAAGAAACAAAACTGTTCGCATTCAAGCTGGCGGAAAAGAAGGAACAGGAAAAACCTGTCCATCCCGCGCCCTGGAAGGTGCGCGACGGTGTCGCCGTGGCCGGCTGCACAGCCGTCGACAGCGAAGAACAATACCGCTATTCGCGTATCGGTTCGAGTGACGGCGGAGAGTTCTGCTGATACTTGAGCCAGCTGAAAGCCTTGCCGTGGCAAGGCTTTTCATTTTCTTTCGCCGCAGGGCCCTGCATGCATAAACAGATTTTAATTGTCAGCCATAGCGGCGATCTGCACGCCGACCTGGTGGCAGCCATCCTCGCCGCCCGCGGCCATGCGCCATGGCGCATCGATCTCGACGCCTTTCCCCGCGATTACCAGCTGAGCCAGAGCCTGCAACACGGCCAGGCCGGCGCGCGCCTGCGCCGCCTGCCCGACGGCGCCTGGCTGGACCTGCGGCAAGTGGGCGCCGTCTGGCTGCGCAAGCGGGCCGACTACGCCTATGCCAGCGCCGACCTGACGCCGCAGGAGCGCGCCTATGCCCAGCTGGAAACGGAACAGGCCATCTTCAGCGTGCTGTACGCGCTCGATTGCTACTGGCTCAGCCATCCGCTGGCCCTGCGCGGCGCCCAATGGAAGGGCGAACAGCTGGAACGGGCGGCGCGCATGGGCTTTCGCGTGCCCGCCACGCTGATCAGCAACGTGCCCGACGACGTGCGCGCCTTCCGCGCCGCCGTTGGCGGAGCCATCATTTTCAAGAGCATGTCCACGCCCAGCCTGGCCGCCGAAGCCGTCGGGGACGGGGACAGGGTCAGCGCCGGCATCGGCACCACCGTCGTCGACGACGCCATGCTCGACAGCCTGGACGCCGTCAGCGAGCTGAGCTGCCAGTTCCAGGAATATATTGCCAAGCAATACGAACTGCGCGTCACCATCATCGGCCAGCACCTGTTTGCCGCGCGCCTGTATACGCAGGACGATGCCCGCACGGCCGTCGATTCGCGCGACATGTCCGCGCCCATCCGCTACGAGGCGGCAACCTTGCCGGACGACATACACCGGCGCTGCCTCGACTTCGTGCACAGCTACGGCCTCGCATATGGGGCGCTGGACCTGATCGTCACGCCCGAGGGCGAATATGTTTTCCTGGAAAACAATCCAGTCGGGCAATTTTTATATGTGCAGCAACTGGTACCCACCCTGCCCCTGCTCGACAGCGTGGCCGACACCCTGATCAAAGGAGCGCTATGCCACAGCCAGACCTGAACGCGATTGCGCTCCAGCTGCGCCAGCTGGAACAGGCGCGCGACAGCCGGGCCATCGTCCTGGCCGCCTCACACCTGGACATGGAACTGCTGCCCGCCCTCTACGAACTGTGCCAGGGCATCGGCCCCGTGGCGCGGCTCGACGTGGTGCTGCACGGACGGGGCGGCATCGTCAACGCGGCGCGCCGCATTGCCCTGCTGCTGCGCCAGCATGCGCGCCACCTGAGCTTTATCGTGCCCTTCCACTGCCAGTCGGCCGCCACCTTGCTGGCCCTGGGCGCCGACGAGATCATCGCGGGCGACCTGGCCCTGTTCTCGCCGATCGACCCGCAGCTCGACGGCGTGGACGGCGGCGCCTTTTCCAGCCTCGACATCAAGGTCTTCGGCGACATGGCGCAGCAATGGTTCGGCGTCGACGCGGGCGAAGCGCGCCAGCAATCCTTGTCCCTGCTGTGCGGCAGCGTCTTCCCGCCTTCCCTGACGGCCTTCTACCGCACCACCCTGGAACTGGCGCAGATCGGCGAGGAATTGCTGGCCTGGCAATTGCCCGACGCCACACAAGAGGCGCGGCGCGCCATCGTCGCGCGGCTGGTGACCGGTTATCACTCGCACAACTATGCGCTGACGCGCGAAGAGCTGGCCGGCCTGGGCCTGAACATGGCGCGCGATGCCCAGGCTGAACGGCTGGGCTGGGCCATCTCGACGCAGTTGCAGGCCAGCATAGGCGGCGCCCTGCGCAGCGCCCCCGACGAAGCGTGGCAGGACGCGCTGCTGGCCACGCGCGACGGCGTGCAGCTGCGGCGCCAGCGTCCGGGCGGCTTCGCGCCGCAGTGGAGCACGCCAGCGGGGCCGGCATGCTGACGGCATTGCTATCTGATACTGCGCGCTGCTGCATCGCCTTTGTGCTGCTGGCCGCCGCCGTGGGCAAGCTGCGCGGCTACACGGCCTTCCGCGACAACCTGGCGACCTCGTTCGGCCTGCCGCTCCGGGCCGCCGCCTGGGCCGCGCCAGGCCTGCTGGCGGCCGAACTGCTGCTGGCCGGCTGGATACTGGCCGGCGGCACGCATCTGCCGATGCAGCTGTCGCTATTGCTGCTCGGCACGCTCACCGCCGTCCTCGTGCACCGCTACTTCACGCGCAGCGTCGTGCGCTGCAACTGCTTCGGCGAAGCGGCGCGGCCCGTGTCGCCCTACGACCTGTTGCGCAACGCCCTGCTGGTCGGCATCAATGGCGCGTACTTTGCGCTGGCGCAAGACGCGGCCTTGCCCGTCGCCGCCACTGTATTGGCAGGCGGCCTGGCGGCTATCGTCTGCGTGGCCATCCTTTCCCTGCACGACATCGCCACTCTGGCAAGGGCGCACTGATGGATGACACGACCTTGCAACTGGTGCTGGCCGCGCTGGCGTTTGCCATCGCGGGCAATATCTGGCTGAGCCTGGCCGTGCTGCGCGCCGGCCGCCGCGAAAGGCTGGCGCCCGCGGCCCTCGAAGCGGGCCAGCCCCTGCCCGCCGTGCAAGCGCGCGCGCTGGCGGGCGGCGCCCGTTTCCAGCCGGGCGCCCCCGGCCAGGCCACCGTGCTGCTGTTCCTCGCCAGYCGCTGCCCGAAATGCGCGGAAACGCTGGCCGGCGTCGAACGGCTGCTGCCGCTGGCGCGGGATGCGGGCCTGGCCCTGTGGCTGCTCAGCGAGGAAGCACCGCGCCGGCTGCGCGCCTTCCTGCCCGGCGACGCCTTGCGGGCTGTCACGGCACGGCTGGCGCTGCGCGACTACCGGCGCGTCAATCCCCTAATGAGCTCGCCATCCTATGTGTTTGTCAATGACCAGGGACTGGTGGAAGCGGCCGGCCTGATCGGCGACGAAGACTGGCTGGCCCTGGTCGGACAATTGAACGCCGAACCGTCGCAGGAGCGCGCCGCATGAGCAATATCAACTTCGGTCCGCATTTTGAACGCCTGCGCCTGCTGTACCCCGTGCGCTGGCGCATCGCCGCCGGCCTGCTGTGCATGGCCCTCACCGTGGGCGCGCAGCTGGCCTTTCCGCAAGCCATCGCGTATTTCATCGACAACGTCGCCGCCCTCACCCGGCGCGGCGTCACGCCGGGCATGGCCGCCGCCATGCTGGCCTTGAGCCTGCTGTATGCGCTGACCTCGGCCGCCCGCTTCTACCTGCTGCAGTCGGGCGGCCACATGATCGTCATGGGCGTGCGCCGGCGCCTGTTCGACGTGGTGATCAACCACCCCATCGCCTTCTTCGACAAGCACCATGGCGGCGAGCTGAACAGCCGGCTCACGTCCGACGTGTCGGCCCTGCATGAAAGCCTGACCATCGGCGCGGCCCATGCCCTGCGCTCGCTGTGCGTGTTTTTGGGCGGCATCGCCATGCTGCTGCAATTGTCACCGATGCTGAGCCTGCCTTTGGCCCTGTTCATCCCCATCAGCCTGTATCTCGGAAAGTTGTCTGGCAGCAATTACCGGCTGCGCGCGCGGGCCATTTCCGCCAGCCTGGCCGCCAGCGGCAAGGTGGCGCAGGAATATTTCGCCCATGCACGGCTGGTGCAGGCCTTCAACCAGCAAGGCGGCGCCATGGCCCGCTATGCGCAAGCGATGCGGCACTTGCTGGACGTGTCGCTGGCCGGCACGCGGCTGCTGGCCGTGTTCCAGGGCGCGCAGGGGCTGCTCGCTTTTGTTGCCCTGCTGACCACCCTGTGCTTCGGCGCCCACCTGATCGGCCAGGGGCAGCTGACGGTGGGCCAGCTGACGGCCTTCGTCATCTATGCCAGCATGGTGACGGACACGGCCGGCTCCATCAGCGAGTTCTGGAACACCTGGATGCGCACCATGGGCTCGACGGACCGCATCTTCGAACTGCTGCGCAGCCACCGTGCCGTGCCCGAAGCGCCGCCGCAGCCGCCGCTGGCCGGCCACATCGCCCTGCGCGGCGTGCGCTTTTCCTACCCGGAACGGATGCAGGCGACGGCCCTCGACGGCGTCAGCCTGTCGATACGGGCCGGGGAAAAGATCGCGCTGGTGGGCGCCTCGGGCGCGGGCAAGTCCACCATCGCCAGCCTGGTCCTCGGCCATTACCAGCCCGGCGCGGGCAGCCTGCTGTTCGACGGCGTCGACGCGCGCGTCTATGGCGTGGCGCAGCTGCGCAGGCAGATGGCCGTGGTGGAACAGGAACCGGCACTGTTTTCCGGCAGCATCGCCGACAATATCGGCTTTGCCGTGCCGGACCGCCAGGTAACGCGCGACGAAATGCTGGCGGCGGCGCGCCTGGCGCACGCCCACGATTTCATTGCGGCGTTTCCCGACGGCTACGATACCGTGGTGGGCGAACGGGGCGTGCAACTGTCCGGCGGACAGAAGCAGCGCATCGCGATCGCCCGCGCCATCCTGCGCGCGCCGAAGATCCTGATTCTCGACGAAGCGACGAGCGCCCTCGACGCGGCCAGCGAACAGCTGGTGCAGCGCGCCCTCGACACCCTGATGCAGGGGCGCACCACCATCATCATCGCGCACCGCTTTTCCACCATCGTCAAGGCCGACCGCATCGTCGTCATGGAAGACGGCCGGATCGGCCAGCAAGGCACGCATGCCGAGCTGCTGCGCGCCGGCGGCCAGTATGCGCGGCTGATGCAGCAGCAGCTGTCGCAGTTCCAGCAGTTGCATGACAGTACGGCAACCCTGTAGAGTGGGCCACGATGAAAAAAACCTACCATGGCAGCTGCCACTGCGGCGCCGTCCGTTTCGCGGCCAGGATCGACCTGGCCGTCCCCGGCCTGCGCTGCAACTGTTCCTATTGCCTGAAAATCCGCTGCTGGGCCTGCCAAGTGCCGCCCGCCGACTTCCAGCTGCTGGCCGGCGCGGACGCGCTGAGCGAATACCGCTTCGGCGCGCGGCGGGAACAGCATTATTTCTGCCGCCACTGCGGCGTGCGCCCGTTCGGCCGCGGCGATTCCACGCGCAGCGGCCCCTTCGTCGGCATCGGCGTCAACTGCCTCGATGATGCCTCCACGGCCGAACTGGCCGCCGCGCCCGTCCGTTACGTCGATGGCCGGCATGATGAATGGGCAGCGCCGCCCTCGCAGACGCGGCACCTATAGGCAGCCGCACGCAGTTGCAAGATTGCTATCGAGAAATGGTTGCCTGCCGCGCCGGAGTTTTCCTACGCGCAGGCAAGTAGTGTCCCTATGGCTAGGTCCGACTTGCCCAAGCAGAATGGCGTCAACGGTGCGGTGCGCGCGGTACCGGAGATCCCATTCATGGCAAGTCTTCAGACAGAGGAGAACATCATGGCTTCAAGCAGCAACGACAAATCCGGCAGCCAGTCGGGCAAGCAGCAATCGGGCAGCCAGCAGTCGGACAAGCAGTCGGGCAGCCGCCAGTCGTCGGGCGGCACCCAGGGCGGCACGCATGAGCAGCACGTGGAAGCGGGCCGGCAAAGCCACAAGAATGACGCCGACAGGCAATCGGGCTCGCAAGGTTCGCAGCAGTCGGGCCAGCAGTCGGGCCAGTCGCGCAGCGGCGGCAGCGAGCAATCGGGCTCTGCTGCCGGTTCGCGCGGCGGCACGCATGAGCAGCACGTGGAAGCGGGCCGTCAAAGCCACAAGAATGACGACAAATCCTGATTCCCGGCGGCGTTCCACCGCCACGGCCCCGTAAGTCCGGGGCTGGGCGGGCCGGCACGGCATTGCCCTGCCGGCCCGCCCGTGCCGCCGTTGCGCGGCCGGGCAGATATCCGTCCGTCCCCGTTGTCTGGATCGGCATTCTGGGCGATAATGTCGCCCATGAACGATACCACTACCTTACCCCCATTGCCCGATCGCCTGTCGATCGACCCGAGCAGCCCTTACCACGTTGCCGCCGTGTTCGAAAACGACGTCGGCATCCGCTTCAACGACAAGGAACGCCTTGACGTGGAAGAATATTGCATCAGCGAACGCTGGATCAAGGTCGCTTCCACCAAGTCCCTGGACCGCCGCGGCCGTCCGCTGCAGATCAAGCTGAAGGGCAAAGTCGAAGCGTTTTACCGCTAAGCAACACCTGCAGTTATCCCTGCAGTTGTCATCGAGGCCGATTTGCATCGGCCTTTTTTGCGTCCGCAGCTTTCCGCTCAGTCATCGCTGCAGAGCAGCCCCGCCGCGGCCGCCAACGGCAGCCACAGCATGGCGTCGGCCAGCACCTCGTCCGGCGTCCGGCCGCTCGATAGCGCCGCCTGCTGCGCGCATTGCGCCAGCGGCGCGCCGTCGGCCAGCGCCTGCAGCCAGCAGAACTGCCATGGCTGCAGTTCGTGCATGGCAATGCGGTAATGCATGCGCGAAATGGCGACAAAGGCGGGACTGGCATCCGGCCGGCCCGGCACGGCGGCGTCCGGCGCGGCCTGCACCTGTTGCCAAAATACACACAAGGGAAAGGACAGGGCCAGCAGCCGCACGCACGGCGCCAGGCGCCAGGCCGGTGCATTTCCCAACAACAAGTCCAGGCCGGAAGGCAGGATGGGCGGCGCCCGTTTTTCCAGGCCCGGCGCCCTGCCCGCCTCGCTGCGCGCCCGCTCCAGCCGCGCCAGTTCGACGGGAAAGCGCAAGGCTGCCCCCTGCGCTCCCGCGGCGCCCTGGCTGGCGGCGAGAAAATCGGCAAAGCCGCCGCCCAGGTCGTACAGGGTGGGCGAAGCGGACGGGTGGCGCCAGACATAGGCGCGGGCAAAGAACGCGAACAGCGCGTCGCCCATGACCTTGCGCAAGACGGGATAATCGGCCTGCAGGCATTCGAGCAGGCGCTGCATGTAGCCGTCCGCATGGATGTGCAGCGGCGCCGGCCCGCCCCGCGCCCGCTTCAACACCTGTTCCTGCCTCAGGCCATGGCGCTCGCTGGCCAGCTGCACGCCCCGCGCCGCGCCGCCCGGCGCCGTCATGGCCGTCAAAAACCACGCCTGCAGCTGCGCCAGCGGGGCGTCCGCGGCCTCGTCTCCGCCGGCGCTACGGCGCATGGGCGGCCTCCGGGTGCAGGTCCGCCGTCCCGGCATCCGCCTGCGCGTCGGCGAATTCCCCCCGTTCGGCTGCGCGCGCCTTGTCCAGTTCAAGCAGCAGCTGCGGGTACGGCGGGATGTCCGCATCCCATTCCAGCAGGGCCGACACGCCGCCCGTCAGCCGCTGCGCCAGCGCGTACAGGCGCCAGACGGCGGCCGGCACGGGTGCGTCGTGCGTGTCGATCAGCACGTCGCCGCTGACGGTGGGCCCGGCCACGTGGAGCTGCACGATGTGGTCGTGCGGCAACTGGCGGATGTAGGCGGCCGCGTCATAGCCGTGGTTATGCGCGGAAACGTGGACATTGTTGACGTCAAGCAAGAGCCCGCAGCCCGTGTCCTCGGCCAGGCGGCCCAGGAATTCCCATTCCGGCATGCTGGACCGGGCAAACTCCACATAGGTGCTGGGGTTTTCCAGGATCAGCGGCCGGCCCAGGAATTCCTGCACCTGGCGCACGCGCGCGCCCACGTGGCGCAGGCTGGCCTCGTCCAGCGGCAAGGGCAGCAGGTCGTGGCTGTTGAGCAAGGCGGTGCCCGTCCAGCACAGGTGGTCGGAAATCCATGCGGGGCGGATCTCGGCGGCCAGCTGACGCAGCTTGCGCAGGTAGGCCAGGCTCAGGGGAGCGCTGCTGCCGATCGACAGCGACACGCCGTGCATGACGATGGGCAGCTGCGCCGCCACCTGCTCGAGCACATGGCGCGCATAGCCGTGGTTATCGATGAAATTCTCGCTGATGATCTCGAACCAGTCGACCTGCGGCCCGTGTTCCAGGATGTGCGCATAGTGCGGCGGGCGCAGCCCCACGCCCAGGCCCAGGTGCGGCAGGCCCAGGCGCGGCCGCGCCTCGCGCAGGATGCCACGCATCAGGTCGACGGCGGCAAGGCCAGGCGCAGGTCGGTGGGCGCCGGCGGCGCTCCCACCGGCGTGCCGCGCGCCGCCATCACCTTGCCGTAGGCTTCCCACGCCTTGTCGTAGACATTGTCGCCGAGCGCAAAATGCATGGTCTGGCCCAGCGGTATGCTGCGGTGGTCGGGCGCGGGACCGAAATCGTACAGGGCCATGGTGGCGGGCTCGGGCGGTTCCTTGCCCGTGGTGTTCGGATACAGCTGCGAGGCCGAAATCGGCACGGCGCAGCCGCCGAAGCTCGCGCATTTGTTGTCGCCGGGCGCGCTGTAGATTTTATCTTGCTGCGGCACGGGCGGCACGTGGCATGGCGTGCCCGGCGCCGCGGGGGCTTTCGCCGAGTGGCCGCAGGACGAGCCGCCCGTGTCCGGCTGGGCAAAGCCGCAGCCGCCCTGGGCGTGGCAGCCGTTGGAGCCGCGGCAGGTGTGGTAGACGGCCAGCGCGGCGCAGGTGGACGACGCCTCGCCCTCCAGATGCATGCCCTGGCAGGCGTGGTACAGCACATTCTTCTCGGCCAGCGGCACGCCCGTCGCCAGGTTCGGCGCCTGGCCCAGCACGGCCCAGCAGATGGCCATGCGGTCGCCCGCGCCCACCATCGACGGATACGGAAAGTCCAGGTCCTGGTCCAGCCAGTACTGGTCCAGCACGGAAGTGATGCCGTAGATGGCGCCCGTGGCCACCGTACTGAGCATTTCCAGGCTGCCGCTGCTGTCCTTCAGGCGGTTCAGGGCGCCCGCCACGGCAGCGGGCGCGGGGATGTTCTTCGGCGCGGTGGCCGGGTTGTAGCGCTCGTTGACCAGCATGGCCTCGCTCCAGCGCCCGCCGTCCCTGTGCCAGCCGGCCCAGGTCTGCACGGGCAGCATGGCCTTGACCTGGCCAAAACGCTCGTAGTGGTCGAACGGGGCGCTGTCGTGGCGCGCTTGCGCATCGCGCGATTCGGCTGCCTTGCCATTGTTCGCGTAGGACGGATAATCGCACTTCAGGGCGTCCAGGTCTTCGCGGTAGTCTGGCTGCACGGCCATCAGGCGCATGGCCGCGTCGCGCCGGTAGCGCCGGATGGCCGTGTCGCTGCCCTCGCCCTGGTCCGTGATGGCCGCCATCATGTCGATGGCCTTGTTGAACGAGCCCGTCTGGCCGCCATCCTGGTCCTGCGGCCCGAAACAGGTATCGAAACGGGGAAATTCCGCCCGTGCATGGCCCTGGACCTGGCTGTTGAACATGTCCTGCTGCACCGAGTTGTTGACGAACAGCTTGTGCCACAGGGTCTGGCCGTCCGTGTATTCGATGCTGATATAGCGCGCATAGCATTCATACATGTAGCCGATGGTGCCGAACAGGGGCAGGTCGTGCACATGCTTGCCCGGCGTCCAGCCCGCCAGCGGCACTTCCGGGAAGTATTTCGTGTGGTCCCGGCTGTCGAAGGCGGCCAGCTGCGCCCGGGCCTGCTGCTCCGGCTGCTCAATGGCGAGGAACAGGTCGCACTGGTTGGCGTTCAATGCCTCCAGGTTGACGCGCACGTGGCGGTAGTCGGCCGTGTCCTGCAGGTCGACGATGTGCGGGATCAGCGTGCAGTGCTTGCCATAGCAGGTCCAGCCGTGGTCCTGCGACTGCAGTTCCGAGCCCGTGAAGCATGGCGCCGTGCCGATGGCCGTGGCCAGGTTGGCCGCCATCTGCAGGTGCAGCATTTCCTGGATGAAGACGCTGAAGATGACATTGAAGGCCTTCTGCTCCGCCAGTTCGGGGCGGGCCGTGGTGCCCATGCCCGGCCACTGGCGGCCTTCGTAATAGCTGATGCCTTGCGAGTTGATCTGGTGCGTGCCCTGGATCGAATACATGGTGGCCATGTACAGGGGGATGGTGAACAGTTCCACGCTGACGGCCGCCTGGGCGATGGCGCGCACGGCGGCCGTGTCGGTGGCCAGCATGTCGAGCGGACGGTTGCTGATGGCCGGCTGGGTGCTTCCTAAAACGGGCATTTTCATTCTGTCTCTCCACAGGAAGGATGCGTTTCGGATCTCGGGCCGGCCCGCGCCATCTGCGTGCGCCGATCACGGCACAAGAATCATACCCCTGAGAAAGATATTTTTGCGGCAAGATTTACATGCTTGAGCAGGAATTGATCTGCCTCAATCCACATGGGCTTTCACCGCGCAAATCAGCGTTTTACCCCGCCATTCGATGACAATTGAATAGAATCGGCAAAACGCGCGCGTGTATAAGGGATGCGCCGTCCAACGCCGGCGCGCGGCTTGCATGATGCAAGTCAGGCGGCGGGCGGCGGCTGGAAGGCGCAAAAACCGGGCCACTGCTCGCGGCTGTCGCACACTTTCAGGCAGCCCTGATTGTCCTTGAAGGTGGCGACGACCTTGATGGGAAAGCCATATTTTGGCGTGGCGGCCAGGAAGGCGGACGGGCAGCTTTGCTCATTGCTGAAGCGGAAAGTGATTTCTTCGCGGCGGCCCTTGCGCGCAAAGCTCAGCATGAAGGTTTCATTGCTGTTCCATTGCGCCTTGCCCGGCACGCGGAAGCGGTAGCGCGGGCTGCCCGGCTGCTGGCCGTCAAGTTTCTGGCCAAAGACGCGGCTGCTGGCCGTGGCCGTCTCGACCTTGGCGACCGGATACACGACGGCAAACATATACGTGCCCGCAAAACCCTGGTCGAAGCCCAGGCCCTTCTGGTAGAACGGCACGACGATATGCGGCGCGCCCGCGTATTCCACGCTGTTGCGGGACGTGGTGCGCGACGTCAGCTTGTCGTCGGGCGCTTGCCCGAAGACCACGTCCACTTCCACCAAGGCCTGGTTCTTGTCGATATCTTGCGCCAGATAATCCCTGGGGGCGATTTCGCTGTGCACGCAGCCGGCCAGCAGGACCGCGGCGAGGCAGCCGGCGATGAGTCGAGGGTAGCTCATGGCTGTTTTCCTTCCGGCGGCGCGGAAGCAAGGCCCAGGCCCGTCACTTGCCAGCCGCCCTTGCCTTGTTTCCATTGAAATTGCTGGCCGAACCAGGCCAGTTCCAGCTCGCGCCGGATGCGGTTTGAATCCGTGCGGCCCTGGCGCGCCTTGATGGCGGCGCCCGCCTGCGCGGAAGCGGCCTGCGACAAGGGCTTCAGCCACCGTTGATACGTGTCTGGCGGCAAGGCCAGCACGCCGGCCACGCCGTCGTCGCGCGTGGCGACGATGATTCCCACCTTCGTCAGCGCATTTGTCAGATAGGCGCCGCGCCGCCCGTCGGGCGAGACGGACACCAGCATGGCGGGCGCGTAATCGCCCGTGACGCCGCCAGCGACGTCAAACCACAGCAATTCGCCCGTGCGCGTGTCGAGCGCGCGGCCGTCGCGGGCAAACAGCAGCACCTCGGGACGGTCCGGCTGCGGCACGCCCCATTCGGGATCGCGTTCCGTGCGCACCATGTCGTCGCGCCGCAAAGGACTGACGGGGCGCATCAGCGGCTCGCCATTCTGCACGCCAATAAGAATGGTTCCCTGGCCTGTGTAACCCTTGGTAAACGCCAGCAGCATGGGCTGGCCCTCGCGCGTGGCCGCCAGGGGCCGCACTTCCACCACTTCGCGCGCGCCGCCGGGCCAGTAGCCGTGCTGGCGGAAAGTCAAGGTGACGAGGGCGTCGTGACGATTGTTGGTGACGACGAAGTCGCCGTACTGCTTGGTCACAGGCACATACGGCGCTTGCGCCTGCGCGGCGGGCACGATGGCGGCGGCCAGGGCGGCGGCGGCCGCCAGGCGGTGTAAAGGAAAGAACAGCATGGCATCCTGTCAAGGTCGCACCGGGCGAAGGAACGCCATCATAAACGATTCATCGCCAGCAACACTGTCCGATAGCCAACATCAGCGGCGCTGGATCTCGATCAGCTCGATCTCGAACAGCTTGGGCCACAGTTTGCCCGTGACAAACAGGCGCTTGCCCCGTGCGTCCCAGGCGATGCCGTTGAGCACGGCGTCGGGGTTGGCCGTGCCCCGCTGTTCGGGCGGCAGCAAGCCCGCCAGGTCGATCCAGCCGACGACCTTGCCGCTGGCCGGATCGATGCGGGCGATCACGTCGGCGCCCCACACATTGGCGAACAGTTGCCCGTCGACCATTTCCAGCTCGTTCAGGCGGTCGATGGGCCGCCCTTCGGCTTTCACTTCAAAGCGGCGCACTTCCTTCAGGGTTTTCGGATTGAGCACGCGGATGGCGGAGGTGCCGTCGCTCATGTAGACAAACTGGCTGTCGCTGGCCAGGCCCCAGCCTTCGCCCTGGTAGCTGAACGTGCGTTTCAGTTTGAAGGTCTTCCGGTCGAAGACATAGCCGGTCTGCGAAATCCACGTCAGGCCGAGGATTTCGTCGCCCACGTCCGTGATGCCTTCGCCAAACACATTCTTGTCCAGCATACTTTTCTGCAAGACCTTGCCCGTTGTCAACTCCACCTTGCGCAGCGAGGACTGGCCGTTCTGGCCCGTGCTTTCATACAGATGGCCATCCTTGAACAGCAAGCCCTGGGTAAAGGCCTGGGGGTCGTGCGGATAGGTGTTCTTGACGAAATAGCCATACACGGGCAAGGCGGCCTGGGCGTAGCCCATTTCGCTCATCAGGCCTACCGTGCATAACAATCCCAGCAGCAATGAGCCGGCCGTGCGTTTGAGTCTGGTCTTGACGTTGATGTTCATCGGGTCGGGCGGAAGTTGGGATTCGCCTATTGTAAACGTGCCGCGTCCGCCATGTGCGCCCTGACGAGCTCCAGCCAGGCGCGCGCCGCAAACGACAGCCGTCCGCCCCGGCGCCAGGCCAGCATCAGATTCCATTCCACGGGCGGGCCGTCCAGGGGAATCACGTCAAACTGCGCCGGCTCCAAGGTGTCGCAATACATCTTCGGCAGCAGGCAGATGCCCACGCCCAGCCGTACCAGCGAGGCAATGAAGTCCCACTGGCCGCTGCGGCCCGTGATGCGCGGTGCAAAACCGGCGCGCTGGCAGGCGTCCAGCACGATGTCGTTCAGGGCGAACGCGGCGCCGTAGAAGATGAAGGGGCTGTCGGCCAGCTCGGCCAGGGCAACCGAGGCGCGTCCCTGCCACGGCGAACCGGGCGCGGCCAGCAGGCACAGCGGCGAGCGCACGAGGGGCAAGGCTTCGAAATCCTGCCAGGTGGCGGCATTGCCCGGATAGTCGAGCATGGTGCCCAGTTCCACCGTGCCGGTGCGCAAGTCGCGCTCGATCGCCTGCGTGCCGCTTTCGTACATTTTGAGTTCGATGCCCGGATAGCGCTGGTGGTATTCGGCCAGCCACGGCGCCAGGGTCGAGTGCGTCTGCGGCGACACGCCGACCCGCAGTTCTCCACGCTCCAGCTGCTGCAGGTCGCGCAATTCCACCTTCAGTTCCGCGTGCAGGGCCAGCAGTTCATGCGCGCGCGACAACACCACCTTGCCCGCGTCCGTCAGGGTGAAACGCTTGCCCGCGCGGTCCAGCAGGGCCAGGTCCAGCGACTGTTCCAGCTGGGCAATCATCTTGCTGACGGTGGGCTGCGTCACATGCAGCCTGGCGGCCGCCCGCGTAAAACTGTTCTGTTCGACCACTTCGACGAAGTAGCGCAGGGAGCGGATATCCATGATGCATTCCAAATTCGAATGATGATCATGAGTTTAAGTCATTTTATCTTTTGATGTGGGCTCACTACAATGAAACCTTCCTCCTGCCGCTTGAAAGCCCGCCGTGAAAGCCTTGCCCTGTTCCACCGCCGCCCTGCCCTCCGCCCCAGTCTGGCGCCAGCCCGCGCAGACCGCGTGGCAAGTGGGCATCCTGATTGCCGCCTGGTGGCTGGCCGACTCGGCCGCGTCCGCCCTGCATTTGCCGTTTTCCGGCGGCGTCGTGGGCCTGTTCGCGCTGGTGGCCCTGTTGCTGGCGGGCTGGGTGCGGCCCGTCGCCATCGAACTGGGCGCGAACTGGCTGCTGGCCAACATGCTGCTGTTTTTTATTCCGCTGGTCGTGTCCGTGGTGCAATTTACGCAACTGTTGAAATCGCAGGGCCTGATGCTGTTCGTAAATATCGGCCTGGGCTTTGCCAGCGTGATGCTGGCCACGGCCTTCACCGTGGAAGGTGTGTGCCGCTATGAACGCAAGTTGCGTCTAAATAAGCTGCTGCGCCAGCGCAGAGCGAGGGCGGCGGCATGAGCACCGTGCTGCTGTCGCTGCTGTTTTTGCTGCTGACCCTGGTGCTGTTCTATGCCAACCAGGCCGTGCACCGCCGCCATCCGCATTTTCTGCTGACGCCGGCCATCTGCACCTCGGCCATACTGATCGTCATCGTGCAAGCCACGTCCACCCCGTTCGCCACGTATTTCGGCGAGACGCGCTGGCTGCCGTGGCTGCTGGGGCCAGCGACGGTGGCGTTTGCGCTGCCCATCTTCCAGGAGCGCAAGCTGATCCGCAAGCACTGGCTGGCCTTGTCGCTGGGCAGTTGCGCCGGCATTGTCGCGTCCATCGCCGCCACCCTGCTGCTGGACCGGGTATTGGGCGTGCACGGCGACATGGCGCGCAGCCTGCTGGCGCGCTCCGTGTCCACGCCGTTCGCGCTGGAAGCGTCGCGCCACATGGGCGGCTCGGCCCAGCTGACGGGCATTTTCGTGGTGATGACGGGCTTGTTCGGCCTGATGCTGGGCAAGCCGCTGCTGAAACTGCTGCCCCTGCGCATGCGCATCGCCCGCGGCGCCCCGTATGGCGCGGCCGCGCACGGTTTTGGCCTGTCCGTGGCGCGCAGGGTCGGCACGGAAGAAGGCGCCGTGGCCAGCCTGACGATGATCTTCTCGGGCGTCGTGACGGTGCTGCTGGCGCCGCTGCTGGGCAGATTATTGGCTTAACGGTCCATTAGGGGGCCATTAAGGGTCGATTAAGGGTCGATTAAGGGTCCACGGCGCAGGCGTTTATCGGGGATAATACGCCTTTCCCCATTCCCGACAGCCGCGCCACGATGAAATACCCCGCAGTCCTGCCCTTCAGCGACATCCTGCCACGCCTGCAGGAATTCGACGCCATCATCGACGTGCGCAGCCCGTCCGAGTTCGCGGAAGACCACTTGCCGGGCGCCATCAACCTGCCCGTGCTGGACGACGAGCAGCGCGTGCGCGTCGGCACCTTGTATAAACAGACGAGCGCCTTCGAGGCGAAGAAGCTGGGCGCGGCGCTGGTGGCGAAGAATATCGCGCGGCATATCGAAGACGGTTTCCTCGGCCACGCGCACGAATGGAAGCCGCTCGTCTACTGCTGGCGCGGCGGCAACCGCAGCGGCGCCATGGCGCACATCCTGGCGCGCATCGGCTGGCCCGTCACCCAGCTCGACGGCGGCTACAAGGATTACCGCCGCCACGTAAACGCCGAGCTGGCCACCCTGCCCCAGCGTTTCGACTTCATCAACGTGCTGTGCGGCCCCACGGGCAGCGGCAAGAGCCGTTTGCTGCAGGTGCTGGACCGCCAGGGCGCGCAGGTGATCGACCTGGAAGACCTGGCGGCGCACCGCGGCTCCGTGCTGGGCGGCCTGCCCGAGGAAGAGCAGCCGTCGCAAAAGGCGTTTGAAAGCCGCTTGTGGCAGCAGCTGCGCCAGTTTGACCCGGCATTGCCCGTCTTCATCGAATCGGAAAGCAAGAAAGTAGGCCGGCTGCGCGTGCCCGACGCCCTGATGGACAAGATGCGCGCTTCCGCCTGCACCGACGTGCGGCTCGATACGGCCCAGCGCGTGCAATTGCTGATGGAAGATTATGCCCACTTTGTCGGCGCCCCCGCGCAGCTGAACGTGCAGCTGGCCCTGTTGACGCAGCTGCATGGCAAGGAGAAAATTGCACATTGGCAGCAACTGGCCACGGCGGGCCGCATGGCCGAACTGGTCGAAGCGCTGCTGGTCGAGCATTACGACCCCGTCTACCTGCAATCGATACGGCGCAATTTCAGCCGCTACGCCCAGGCGACGCCGCTGGTCTTGCCCGATATTTCGGAACATGCCTTTGAGCAAGCCGCGCGCGCCTTGTGTGGTATTGTCGGCACTGAATCCCCCTGAAGACGCAAGGTCTGGGGTAAAAATGATCATCGTTGTACACAACATCAGCAGGAATTTCCATGTCAGATAGCGCAGCAACATCCCATACACCCATCCGATTGACCGAATTTGCCCATGGCGGCGGCTGCGGCTGCAAAATCGCGCCCGGCGTGCTGGCCGACATCTTAAAAGGCAGCGGCGGCTTTCCCCTGCCGAAGGAATTGCTGGTCGGCATAGAAACTTCCGATGACGCGGCCGTCTACCAGCTCAACGACGAGCAGGCGCTGATCGCCACGACGGATTTCTTCATGCCCATCGTCGACGACCCGTTCGACTTCGGCCGCATCGCCGCCACCAACGCCATTTCCGACGTGTACGCCATGGGCGGCACGCCCATCATGGCCCTGGCCCTGGTCGGCATGCCGATCAACAAGCTGCCGGTGGAAACTATCGGCCTCATCTTGAAAGGCGGCGAAACCGTCTGCGCCCAGGCCGGCATCCCCATCGCGGGCGGCCACACCATCGATTCCGTCGAGCCGATCTATGGCCTCGTCGTGCTGGGCCTCGTGCACCCGTCGCAGGTGAAACGCAATGCGGGCGCCCGCGCCGGCGACAAACTGGTGCTGGGCAAGCCGATCGGCGTGGGCATCCTGTCGGCCGCGCTGAAAAAGAATGCGCTGGACGGCGACGGCTACGCCTCGCTGATCGCCAACACCACCAAATTGAATACCCCGGGCAAGAAACTGGCCCTGCTCGACGGCGTGCATGCGCTGACGGACGTGACGGGCTTCGGCCTGCTGGGCCACACGCTGGAACTGGCGCGCGGCGCCAAGTTGCAGGCGCGCATAGCCATGGCCGACGTGCCGCTGCTGCCGCAAGTGCAGCAGCTGGCGCAAAATGGCAACATCACGGGCGCATCCAACCGCAACTGGCAGGGCTATGGCGCGCAAGTGGCGCTGGCCGACAGCCTCAGCGCCATCGACAAGGCGATCCTGACGGACCCGCAGACGGCAGGCCCCCTGCTGGTGGCCTGCGCGCCGGAAGCCGTCGAGCAAGTGCTGGCGATTTTCCGCGCCGAAGGCTTTGCCGACGCGACGGTAATAGGCGAGATGCAGGATGGCAGTACCGGGGTTTCCGTATATTAATGAACATTTTTTCAAAGGCAGTCCCATGACCACGTTCTCCAACAAGTTCCCCGCCATCCTGGCCACCGTCGCCGCCACCCTGGCCATCCACAGCGGCCTGGCGCAGGCGCAGCAAGTGCTGCGCGTGTCCGCCATTCCCGACGAAGCGCCGACGGAGTTGCAGCGCAAGTTCAAGCCGCTGGGCAGTTACCTGGAGAAAAAGCTGGGCATGAAGGTGGAATTTACGCCCGTTACCGATTACGCGGCGTCCGTGGAAGGCTTGATCAATCACAAGCTGGACATGGTCTGGTTCGGCGGTTTTACGTTTGTGCAAGCGAACGTGCGCAGCGGCGGCAAGATCGTGCCGCTGGTGCAGCGCGAAGAAGACACGAAATTCCGCTCCGTGTTCGTGACCACCAGCAAGGACATCAATCAGTTGTCCGACCTGAAAGGCAAGAACTTCACGTTCGGCTCGGAATCGTCGACCTCGGGCCACTTGATGCCCCGTTACTACTTGCTGGCCGCCAAGATCAATCCGGACACGGACATGAAGCGCATCGCGTTCTCGGGCGCGCATGACGCCACCGTGGCCGCTGTCGCCGGCGGCAAGGTCGATGCGGGCACCTTGAACATTTCCGTGTGGGAAAAGCTGGTCGAAGCGAAAAAGGTCGATCCAGCCAAGGTGCGCGTGTTCTACACGACACCGGGCTACTACGACTACAACTGGAGCGTGCGCGCCGACATGAATCCCGTCGTGCGCAAGAAGCTGACGGACGCCTTCCTGGCGCTCGATGCTTCCACGCCGGAAGGCAAGGAAATCCTCGAGCTGCAGCGCGCCACGAAGTTCATCCCGACCAAGGCCGAGAACTACAAGGATATCGAAGCGGCCGCGCGCGATGCCAAGTTGTTGAAGTAATTGCTGAAACCTGCCGGATGACGTCCTGCGGACGCATCCGGCACACTCCCTCCCACACCGAACATCGCATGACATTCCAACTTCACCAGGTCTGCGTCCACCACGCGGGCGCCGCCGGCAATGCGCTGGCCCTGCGCGAGCTGGACCTGGACGTGGCCCAGGGCGAACAGATCGCCCTGATCGGCCCTTCCGGCGCCGGCAAGACCAGCCTGCTGCACACCTTGGCCTGCGCGCTGCGCCCCGAATCCGGCAGCTTGCACATACTCGGCAGTTCTCCCTGGCAACTTGCCAGCGGCGAACGCCACGCCTTGCGCGCTCGATTATTCCTGGCGCCGCAGACGCCGCCCTTGCCGCCGCGCCAGCGCGTCGTCAACGCCGTGCTGGCCGGCCGCTTGCCGCAATGGAGCTTGTGGACGGCGATGCGTTCGCTGCTCGCGCCCGTCGACCCGCGCGCCGCGTGGGAAGCCCTCGGCAAATTCAATCTGCAGGATAAACTGTATGCGCGCGTCGACCGCCTGTCCGGCGGCGAACGCCAGCGCTGCGGCATGGCGCGCGCGCTCGTGTCGGATGCACAAGTTTTCCTCGTCGACGAACCGCTGTCCGCGCTCGACCCCACGCTGGCCTTGCAGACCATCGCTGTGCTGCAGGCCGAAGCGACGGCGCGCAAGGCCACGCTGATCTGCAGCCTGCACCAGGTGGAGATCGCGCGCGCCTGCTTTGCGCGCATCGTCGCCCTGCGCGACGGCCGGATCGTCTTCGACTTGCCTGCCAGCGAGGTCAGCGACGCCATGATCGCCGCGCTGTACCGCAACAAGGCCGATCCGGCGCCCCGGTTCGAATCGGTGGCGGCGAACCTGGACGCCGCGAGGCCCCTTTGCTGAAGAGTACCGCCCTGCCGCGCGACCCCGCCTGGCGCGGCCGCCTGAGCGGGGCTGCCATCGTGCTGCTCGTGCTGTGGCCGATGCTGGTGCAGGCCGAATTCAAGCCGTGGCTACTGTGGGATGCGCAAAGCCTGGCCGCCACCTGGCAGTTCATCGCCAGCTTCGTGCCGCCCGCCCACTCGCCGGAATTTTTGCAGCTGGTGGCCACGTCCGCCTGGGAAACCATCGCCATGGCCACGGCCGGCATGGCGCTGGCCATGCTCGGCGCCATCCCCTTGACTTTGCTGGTGACGGAGCGCTTGTCGATCTCGCGCATCGGCAGTGGCCAGGTGTCGCCGCTGGCCGCCAGCGTGCGCCACGCAGTCCGCGCGCTGCTGGTGCTGCTGCGCAGCGTGCCGGAACTGGTGTGGGCATTGCTATTGGTGCGCATCGTGGGCCTGGGGCCGACTGCCGGCGTGATCGCCATCGCCCTCACGTATTGCGGCATGCTGGGCAAGGTGTATGCGGAAATCCTCGAATCGTCGGATGCGTCCGCCTGCAACGCCTTATTGCACAACGGCAGCGGCAGATTAAAGGCCTTGCTGTACGGCGCCCTGCCCGAATCGGCCGCCGAACTCGTGTCGTACACGATCTACCGCTGGGAATGCGCGATCCGCGGCTCCGTCGTCATGGGTTTTGTCGGTGCGGGCGGCCTGGGCCAGCGCATGGATGAATCGATGAAGATGATGGCAGGCAATGAACTGGCCACCATGCTGATGGTGTTCGTGCTGCTGGTGGCGGGCGCCGACGCCGTCTCCGCCATGCTGCGCCGGAGGCTGGCATGAAGACGGAACCAATGTTGCCCGCTCCAGCGCCCGTGCGCTGGTCGACCTGGGCCTTGCTGGCCGGTTTATTGATGCTGGTCATCGCCAGCTTCGCCACCCTGCCCCTGAAATGGGGAGAATTCTTCAGCGCCGACGCCGTGCGCACCACGGCCGACTTCCTGCACGGCTTCGCCCCGCCCGAACTGGCTCCCCCCTTCCTCATGAAGGTAGGCGTGGCCACGTTCGAGACCCTGGCCATGTCGGCCATCGGCACGGTGATTGCCGCCCTCCTGGGCGCCCTGCTGGCCCTGCCCGCCAGCGGCCGTTTCGGCGGCCTGGCGCGCAACGCGACGCGTGGCGTGTTGAATGTGCTGCGCTCGATCCCCGAACTCGTGTGGGCCTCGATCCTGCTGATCGCCGCCGGCCTGGGTCCGTTCGCGGGCACCCTGGCGCTGGCCCTGCACACGGTGGGCGTGCTGGGCCGCTTGTTTGCCGACGCGTTTGAAAATTGCCCGCCCTTGCCGGCCGCCACCTTGCGCATCAACGGCGCGCGGCCCGCCGTGGCTTTTTTGTATGCGACCTTGCCGCAGTGCGGCCCGCAGATGATGTCCTACACCCTGTACCGCTGGGAAAACAATATCCGCGCCGCCGCCATCCTCGGCGTCGTCGGCGCGGGCGGCCTGGGGCAGATGCTGAAATACCATCTGTCGCTGTTCCAGATGCCCAGCGCCGCCACCGTCATCGTCGCCATGCTGCTGATGGTGGCGGCCGTCGATGGCCTCAGCTATGTGCTGCGCCGCGCCATGACCCGTTAATTGTCACTTTTCACAAGGAATGCCCATGTCAGGCTGGTGGACGATTATCTCGACGGAAACCCCGGAACAACTGGCCGACATGACGCAAGTCAGCAAGCAAGCGTTTCTCTCCAGCTGGGAAGCGGGCCTGTCCGGCGCCGGCTGGATCGCGCAACTGTGTACGCAAGGCAAGGCGACCCAGCTGACGTTCAACGGCTTTCCCAACCGCTACACGGCCCCGGCCGGCGTCATCGTGCCCCTGCTGCTGGCGGGCATCGCCGAGGCGCAGGACGGTGAGTTTCCCCAAGACCAGCTCACGGGCTGGCCCGGCAGCATCACCGTCCATGCGGAACGCATCGCCGCCTGTGAGCCGGGGCAGCTGCTGACCGTCGAAGTGTGGGACCAGTCCTGACGCGGCAGGCTGGCTGGACAGCGGTCCAGCCGGCCAGTTCCAGGCATGGGCATGCAATAGTTTGTTGCCAATAGGAAATATGGCTTATCATGCAGGTTTTCATGCAAAGAATAAAGTCATGCGTTTGATACCAAGGCACTTGATCGCCATTGCTTCACTGCTCACCTTGCCATTGCACGGCGTGGCCGCCAAGGAGCCGCTGCCATTTGAAGAATTCCGGGCCGGCCTCATCGAAACGGTCATGAACAGCTGCATGCGCTCCCAGACGGAACCGGCGATCCAGGTCTACATGGACAAGGCCAATACCCAGGGCGCCAATTTCGCCGACCATGCGCAAACCCTCGCGCATCTGGAAAAGATGCCGGAATGGACCCAGGACATAATCCCCAAGATGAAAAACCTGTGCGCCTGCGCCTTGGGACCGAGCATCGAGGAAATGCGCGCTACCACGTCGCTGGACGACCTCGAAGCCGTGCTGCGTGCCACCAAGGCCGCAGGCAACAAGCGCGGCGCCGATAGCGCGTACATGAGCAGCTGCCTGCAGGCACAAAAGTCCTTGCGGGACGCGGGCTAGACCCGCCCCCCGCCGGCGCCATCCCGACACCCATTCCCGCACAAACGGCCATGCACATCCGCCCCACCAACGCCAGCGACTGGCCCGCGCTGAAAGCCACCCGCCTGGCCGCCCTGCTCGACGCCCCTGCCGCGTTCGGCGCCAGCCACGCCAGCGCCGCCCGTTTTTCCGACGCCGACTGGCAAGAGCGCGCCGTCAGCACGCCGCAGCGCACTTTTTTCCTTGCCTTTGACGCAGAACAAGCCATCGGCCTGGCCGCGCAAGTGGTGGCCGGCAATGGCGAGTGCCACCTGATCGCCATGTGGGTGCAAGCCGAATATCGCGGCCTTGCCGTGGCGCAAGGCCTGGTCGAGGCCGTGAAACAGTGCGCGGTGAACAATGGCCACGCGCGACTGGTGCTCGACGTGGCGCCGGAAAATGCGCGCGCGGCCGCGTTTTACCAGAAACAGGGCTTTGTTTTTTTACCGGAATGGGAAGCGCTGGAAAGCCATCCGCATATCCAGGTGCAGAAGATGGAGTGGCGGGCGCCGGCGTGAAGGCTTTTCCGGAAATGCTCGCACATGGCGGCTTTTCGGCGAAACGGTGCTTGTTCAAGAACTGCAGCGCATTGGCTTTGAGCGGCCGCTTCGTGGGCTGCGCGCACCTGCAGTAATCGGCCGGAAGCGGCCATGCCTGGTTTTTCATTATCATTAGGAATCGAATTACTATGCCGAAACACAAAGCACTTTCTGATGGGCTTGCACTGATTTTTCAAGGTATCGCCCATCTCAATTCAACATTTCCAAACCGGAAATTTACTGTTGATGGCCGGCTTGTAGGTGATATCGGGGAAATCATTGCAGAGCTTGAATATGACATCATTCTGGATGAAGTATCCCAACCCGCCTACGACGGCGTTACCAGCGACGGGAAGAAGCGCGTGCAAATCAAGGCGACTTTCAAGGATAGCTTGACCTTCAAGGGCACACCCGATTACTTTCTCGGCTTTAAGCTCTTCCCCGATGGGCGTCACGAGGAAATCTATAATGGTCCGGGCAGCATCATTTATGACCGATACGCGCATCGGCGCGGCATAGGCAGCACCTTGCTTTCTTTCCCCAATGCAGTTTTAAAAGAACTTTCAAGTGCCGTGGCGCCCGATTCAAAAGTCCAAAAACGCGGCATATGAACAAATGGACAGCATCATGACTATCTGCGCATACCCGGTCGCGCAATACCACAGGAAATTTGTAATTCCTGCAGCGTCCGAATGGTATTTAGTCACGCAATTCCGACAAGAGTGCAGTCCACCTTGAAGCACTTCATGCTGGAAAACAGCATTTTCCAGCATTCCATTCATCCCAATTGACATTCTGTCTTAAAAACCTGCCCCTGGCTGTCTCTTTTTCTATACTCGCGTTTTCATTGACGAGTAGAAAGATCAGGTATGCGTGCCATTAAAAAAGCGGGGCTTTTGCTATGTTTATGCGGCGCCGCGGCCCAGGCTTGCGCTGATACGGAGCAAGCCGTGGAACAGGCCGGCCAGGATGCGGCCGCGTCCGTCAATGTCAAAGGCATCCGCGACCCGGACTGGAAGCCCTACAGCGCCATGCTCAAGGGCGCCCTACGCTTCGAGGAAAAGCATGCGCTGGCACCCGGCGCGGAGTTGAAATTCATCCTGGAACCGCGCCGCGCCGACGCCGACATGCATGGCATCGCGCTGCGGCTGGAAAGCGACGAGGCGGGCATGGCCATCCCGTTGGCAGAGCGCAATATCTTCAGCTTGCCCGCCGGGCAGGGGCCGCTGTACGAGAAGGCCGAGCTGACAGTGAACCGCAAGGCGGGCTCTGTCAGGTGGATACCCTACGTCAGGAGCGCGGCGACCAGCGACACGCTGCGCCGCCTGGGCGACCTGCGGCTGGCGTGCGAAGTCCACTGGGCCATCGACAAGGAAACCCTGCCTTTCGCCATGCGCACGGCGATGGGCGCACTGGGCGGCCCGTGCAATTTCGTGTCGCAAAAAGGCACCTACAGCTTTACGGAAGCACGGCGCATCACGGCCGCGACGATCAGCTACAACGGCAAAAGCGCGCCCGTGCCCTTCAGCGGCACGTCGTTCACGCCGCCGTTGCGGGAGCAGGACTGGAGCGATGACAGCGTGCTCGAATTGACGTTCGACAATGATTAGCCTGCCCTGTGCCGGAAAACCGCAGATCACGAAAAAATAAGGGCATCATATTGAAAATGAGAAGCATCATATTCTTTGCAATCGTGATCGGTATCATGTCGCCTTCATTCGCCCGGACTGGCAAGACGGCCAATTGCGGTATCGATGATATCGAACAATGCATGGCATCGGACGGCGCATCGTTAGTTCGCGCCATTCAAAAAAAGTTGCCTGATGTATTGCAAACGCCATCCGACGGCAAAGTTCCGGCATTCACGACAGTTGAAGTCAATTCAGCTGCATCCGAAACAGCGCTGTCCATGGCATTGACGCGCGCCTGGAAACGAAGCTTTATAGAAAAAGGGGGGGGATAACGCAAAGGGCGCACTACTGGCCTGTCAGCGCGAGACTTCGCTGCTGCTGACCGTGCCATTCATGCGCAGCGAAGGCCAGCAGGCACACTGCTACAGATTTTAAGACTGTGTACCTTGAATCCACTGTCCTGGCAGCATAGCGCGGCGACGGCACTTTCACATTCGTTCGCCACCAGCCAGGTCAATAATTTCAGCAGTTATTTCACCCGCTGCTTTTCCAGCTTGCGCGCCAGCGTGCGCCGGTGCATGCCAAGGCGGCGGGCCGTTTCCGAGATATTAAAATCCGTCTCGGCCAGCATTTCGTGGATGCGTTCCCATTCCAGGGTCTTGATGTTGGTGGCGCGATTCGTCAGTTCGATGTCGGCGTTGCCGGCCACGTGGCCGAAGGCCGCTTCGATGTCGTCCGTGTTCGACGGCTTCGCCAGGTACTGGCAGGCGCCCAGCTTGATGGCTTCGACGGCCGTGCCGATGCTGGCGTAGCCCGTCAGCACGACGATCAGCATCTCCGGGTCGTGCTGGTGCAGCATCTGCACGCAGGCCAGGCCCGAGGTATTGCCATTGAGCTTTAAATCGACGACGGCGTAGTCGGGGCAATGCTGCTCCAGCAAGGCGCTCGCCTCGTCGAAATTGGTGGCCAGGATGACCTGGTAGCCGCGCCGCTCGAACGAGCGGCCCAGGGTGCGGGCAAACGCGGCATCGTCTTCCACGATCAGTAACAGACGGTCATCCTGCATGGTGGTCGCTTTCTCTTTCCAGTTTGATGGCCGCCAGCGGCAAGGCCAGGTGCACCACCGCCCCGCCCTGCACCCTGTTGCGCGCCGTCACCGTACCACCTAAAGTACGAGCGACATTCACCACCAGGAACAGCCCCAGGCCGCCGCCGGGCTTGCCCTTGCTGCTTTGATACGGCTTGCCCAGGTGCGTCAGCATCGACGGCTCGAAGCCGGGGCCCGCATCGGTGATCACCAGGTGCAGGGCGTCCGCTTCGCGCGTCGCCTCGAAGCGCAGCCATTCGGGCGACGCTTCCAGCGCATTGTCGAGCACATTGCAGATGGTTTGCTTCAGGGTCGAATCGAAGACGACGGGAATATCGTGCTCGATGCGGTTATCGTACTCGAAACCCTGGATGGGGCGGCTGCTGCGCCACTCGTCGACGAGATCGTTGAGGAAGGTGTTGATCGTCGTTTTCACGGACGATTCGCCGCGCGCCTCGCCCGCCGACAACAGAATGCCGCTGACGATGCTCTTGCAGCGCTGCAACTGCGCCTGCATTTCCGTGATTTCTTCCAGCATCTCGCTGTTCTTGCTCAGTTCCGGCATGCGGCGCCAGTCGCCGAGGATGACGGACAAGGTCGCCAGCGGCGTGCCCAGCTCGTGCGCGGCGCCCGAGGCCAGCAAGCCCATGCGGATGATGTGCTCTTCTTCCGCCGCGCGCTGGCGCAAGTCAGCCACCTTGGCGTCGCCGGCGCGCTGGTTGCGGTTGATGCGCGTGATGAACAGCACCAGCAAGGCGGCGTTCAGCGCAAAGCAGATCAGCAAGCCCTGCACGTACAGGCTGGAAAAGCCCCGCTCCGGGTCGATGGGCAGGAACAGCGGACCGGGCAGCAAGGCCAGGCCGGCCAGGCACAGGCTCGTAATGGCCACCATGATCCACGTCGACCACACTTCCAGCAGCACGGCGCTGAGGATGACTTGCAACAGATACAGGAAGGCAAACGGGTTGCTGATGCCGCCGCTCAGGTAGAGCTGGGCCGTCAGCACGGTGACGTCGACCAGCAGGGCGAGAAACAGCGCCGTGTTCGAGACGGGCTGGCGTTCGTGCCAGCGCAGCAGGCTGGCCAGGTTGAAGGCGATGAGGCAGGACAGCACTTCGAGCATGTAGGGCACGGGCAAGGCGATGCCCAGTCCCACGCCCACGCCGAAGATGGTGCTGATCTGGCCGATCACGGCCAGCCAGCGCAGCTGGATCAGCAGCTTCATGTTCTGGTGGCCGGCCGGATGCTCCATCTCGGCCGCCACGGCGCCGCGCTCTAATACCTCGCGGTTGGGCAGGATCTCAATCCTGCCCGGCATGGTCGCTTTCTTGCGATGGATCAAGCTTCTTGCCGCGCGCGCGACGGCGCTTGTCCTCGCGCACGATCCACCACGTAATTCCGGCTACCATCAAGGCCAGGGCGAACCACGTCAGGGCGTACACGAGGTGGCTGTTGTGGAACGAGATCACGGTCAGGCCGCCGACGGGGGCGTCAACGGCCGTTTCCGACTTTGCTTTCGCGTCGACAAAATATGGCGCCACGTTGGTGAGCATGTGCGAGGCGGCGATGGCGGCGACGTCGCGCGAATACCAGTGCTGCGTGGCGGGACTGTTTTCGCGCAGGAAGCCGCCGCCCGTCTCGCTGACGCGCAGCAGGCCGTCGACCTCGACGATGCCGGGCGGCGTGCCGGCGGCGATGCCGGCGCGCTTGGCCACGAAGCCGCGGTTGACGAGCACGGTGCTGCCGTCGGCCAGGCGCAAGGGCGTCACCAGCCAATAGCCGCTGCCCAGTGCCGTCGTTGCCTGCACCAGGGTATTGAATAGGGGGAGATACGTACCGGAGAGCCGCACATGGCGGTATTCATCCGTTTGCTGCGTGATGCTGGCCCAGGCTGCGGGTCCAGGTGCGTCCGTTGCGGGCGCATGTACGCGTTGTTCGACGCGCTCGATCAGGTCAAGCTTCCAGAACAGGCGCTTGACTTGCCAGGTGCCCAGGGCACAGAAACCGGCAAACAAGATCCCCGCCAGCAAGGCCAGTGCAACTTTTGAATAATGCACAGCCATGCCGCGTGGGCCTGGCGCGGCATCTTGCGATGCGGCGCCAGGGGCGCGCCCGGTGCTGTCTGGGCGCGTTTGACTCATCATGGAGCCGTTTTCGTATGCATGTACTCAGGCATCAGATCCGGCATCATGTTGTGGTTCATGTGGTACATGACCCACAGGGAACCGGCCATGGCGATGCCCACGATCATGATCGTGAAGATCAGCGCCATCATGTTCCAGCCGCCTTCGGACTTGGTGTTCATGTGCAGGAAGTACACCATGTGCACGACCACCTGAACGGCCGCGAAGGCCAGCAGGACCAGGCCCATGGTGCCCGAGTCGGTGATGGCTTTCGTCATCACCAGCCAGAACGGAATGGCCGTCAGGATCACCGACAGGATGAAGCCGATGGTGTAGCTTTTCAGGCTGCCATGATCGTGATGGTCGTGGTGGTGGCTATCGCCGTGTGTGTGGTGGTCGCTCATGGCAGCACTCCCATCAGGTAGACAAAGGTGAAGACGCCAATCCAGATGACGTCCAGGAAGTGCCAGAACAGCGACAGGCACATCATGCGGCGGCCGTTTTCCGGGGTCAGGCCATGCTTGTTCAACTGGAACATCAGGGTCACGAGCCAGATCACGCCGAACGTCACGTGCAGGCCGTGGGTGCCGACCAGGGCGAAGAACGACGACAGGAACGCGCTGCGCTGCGGACCGGCGCCTTCGTGGATCAGATGAATGAATTCATACATTTCCAGCGACAGGAAGGCCAGGCCGAACAGGCCCGTGATGCCCAGCCAGACCAGGGTGCTGCGCAATTGCTTGCGCTGCATGGTCAGCATGGCGAAGCCGTAGGTGATCGACGACAGCAGCAGCATGGCCGTGTTGACGGCCACCAGCGGCAGGTCGAACAGCGCGGCGCCCGTGGGGCCGTCCGCGTAGCTGCGGCCGACCACGGCGTAGGTGGCGAACAGACAGGCGAAGATCAGGCAATCGCTCATCAGGTAAAGCCAGAAACCGAGCAGGCTGCCGTTTTCCGGGTGGTGCTCGCGCACAAAGTAGCTGCGCGTGCTTGGTGCGGCGCCAGCGGCGCCGGTGTTATGGGCGATGGTATCAGACATGGCTGCTCAGCAATTTAGTATAAGCGTCTTCGGTACGGACCACTTCTTCCGCAGGAATGTAGTAATCGCGCTTGTAGTTAAAGGTATGGACGATGATGGTGACCATCATGATCACGAAGCCAATGCTGGCGACGAGCCACATTTGCCAGATCAGGCCAAAACCGACCAGGGCGGACAGTGCGGCGATCACGAAACCAGCCCAGGTGTTCTTCGGCATGTGGATCTTCGAGAAACCGGACGTCGGACGCTGGTAACCGTGTTTCTTCATGTCAGTCCATGCATCGAGTTCGTGCACTTGTGGCGTGAAGGCGAAATTATAGTCTGGCGGTGGCGACGACGTCGACCATTCCAGCGTGCGGCCGCCCCATGGGTCGCCGGTCACGTCGCGCAGGGCGTGGCGGTTGCGGTAGCTGACATAGAACTGGATCAGCATGGATGCGATGCCCAGGGCGATCGAGACGGCGCCAAACCAGGCGATGATGGTCCAGATTTGCAGCGATGGATCTTCAAAGTGGTTGACACGGCGGGTCACGCCCATCAGGCCCAGCACGTACAGCGGCATGAAGGCCAGGTAGAAGCCGACGAACCAGAACCAGAACGAGCACTTGCCCCAGAACGCGTCAAGCTTGTAGCCGAAGGCTTTCGGGTACCAGTAGTTAATCGCGGCGAACACGCCGAAGACCACGCCGCCGATAATCACGTTATGGAAGTGGGCGATCAGGAACAGGCTGTTGTGCAGCACGAAGTCAGCCGGTGGTACGGCCAGCAACACGCCGGTCATGCCGCCGATGGTGAAGGTGACCATGAAGCCGATCGTCCACAGCATCGGCAGTTCAAAGCGGATACGGCCGCGGTACATGGTAAACAGCCAGTTGAAGATCTTCGCGCCCGTCGGGATCGAGATGATCATCGTCGTGATGCCGAAGAAGGAGTTGACGCTGGCGCCCGAACCCATGGTGAAGAAGTGATGCAGCCATACCAGGTAGGACAGGATCATGATGACGCAGGTGGCGTACACCATCGAGGCGTAGCCGAACAAGCGCTTGCTGCTGAACGTGGCGACCACTTCCGAGAACACGCCGAACAGCGGCAGGATCAGGATGTAGACTTCCGGGTGACCCCAGATCCAGATCAGGTTGACGTACATCATGGCGTTGCCGCCCAGTTCCGTCGTGAAGAAGTTAAAGCCGGCAACGCGGTCCAGCGACAGCATGGCCAGTACCGCCGTCAGCACCGGGAAGGCGGCGACGATCAGGATGTTGGTGCACAGTGCGGTCCAGGTGAAGACAGGCATTTTCATCCAGGTCATGCCGGGCGCGCGCATCTTGACGATGGTGGCGATCAGGTTGACACCGGACAATAGCGTCCCGACCCCGGCAATCTGCAGGGACCAGATGTAATAGTCTACCCCCACGTCCGGACTGCCGACGATGCCCGACAGCGGCGGATACGCCAGCCAGCCCGTGCGGGCGAATTCGCCGACGAACAGCGACGCCATGACCAGGGCGGCGCCCATGGTGGTCATCCAGAAGCTGAAGTTGTTGAGGAATGGGAAAGCCACGTCGCGCGCGCCGATCTGCAGCGGCACCACGTAGTTCATCAGACCCGTCACGAAAGGCATCGCGACGAAGAAGATCATGATCACGCCGTGGGCGGTGAAGATCTGGTCGTAGTGATGCGGCGGCAGGAAGCCGGCATTGTCGCCGAAGGCGACCGCCTGCTGGGTACGCATCATGAGCGCGTCGGCAAAGCCGCGCAGCAGCATGACCAGGCCCAGGATCATGTACATGATACCGATTTTTTTATGGTCGATACTGGTGATCCAGTCGCGCCACAGGGTACCCCAGACGCGGAAATACGTCAGTGCCGCAACGAGTGCGATACCGCCCAGGGCAACCATGGCAAAGGTCACCAGCAGGATAGGTTCATGAAATGGAATTGCATCCCAAGTCAGACGGCCGAATATAAGCTTCGTCAGATCAATATGGTCTAGCATTGTTACTCTCAGAGAAAAAAGGGAGGCGCCAGGCAAGCGGCGCCAGTATCTGCAGCGCAATGCGCTGCGGGATTCATGCAGTCGTTACTTGGCTTGAACGCCCTTTTCAAGTACTGCATCGCTAGCGACTACTGCCGTTACGGCCGCTACCGGGCTTTTTGCCATCGTCAATTTGTATGGCTCGACCGGCGTCACGCACAGCGCGTCGGAAACGATGGTGCGGTTCAGGATTGCCTTGTACAGATCGTTTGGCACGGCGCTGTAGCGGCGCACCGGATCGCGTTCGCTAGGCTGGGCCAGCGACAGGTAGTCGTCGCGGTTCAGCGCGCCGCCGCCGGCACGTGCCGACGCCACCCACTGATCGAAGTCCGCATCATTGACGCCGTGGAACTTGAAGCGCATGCCCGAGAAACCGGCGCCGCTGTAGTTCGCGGAGAAGCCCTTGTAGACACCAGGCTTGTTGATGACGGCATTCAACTGCGTTTCCATGCCCGGCATGGCGTAGATCTGACCTGCCAGTGCGGGGATGAAGAACGAGTTCATGACGGACGAGGCGGTGATCTTGAAGCGGATCGGACGGTCGACGGGCGCATACAGTTCATTGACGGAAGCGATGCCTTGCTCCGGGTAGATGAACAGCCATTTCCAGTCCAGCGCCACGACTTCGACGATCATCGGCTTGTGGCTGGCAGGAATCGGGCGGTTGGCGTCGATACGGCTCAATGGGCGATACGGATCGAGGGTATGGGTGCTGATCCAGGTCAGCAGGCCCAGCACGATGATGATCAGCAGGGGCGCGCCCCAGATGATCAGCTCGAGGCGAGTCGAGTGGTCCCAGTCCGGCTCATATTTGGCCGCGGTATTGTTTTTTCTATAGCGCCATGCGAAAAGCAGGGTCAGGGCGATTACCGGAACGATAATCAACAGCATCAGCAATGTCGAAACGACAATCAGATTGCCTTGCTGGACTGCGATGTCACCGGACGGATTCAGTACCACCGTATTGCAACCAGCCAACAATGCGAGAGGTAAAAGAAGCAGTCCGCGACGAACTTTTAATGAAAACATACAGGAAAGTCCAGTACAGGGGATGAAGATATGGTACTGTATTCTCACTGGAGCGCGTTGGCAATTGGACGTTTTGTCCTACCCCTTGCTCGGATTTTCACTCGGTAGTTGAGGAGTTTTCCTACAGCTATCTATTGAATAGTCCTACTCCGGGCGTGAGACACCCGGGGTATGTTACGCGTTGGCCGAACTCGAAACTATATTGGAGACGATCATCATGTCCAGCACGCGCACACACGGCGGGGATGTACCCGCCGACTTTGCCCCCCATTCCCTGCGCGACGCAAGCGGGGCCGGCACGGTCGAATCGCATATCGACCCCGGTGAGATCGCCGTCGGCGTGATCATCGGCCGCGCATCCGAATACTTTGACTTCTTTGTCTACGCCATCGCCTCGGTGCTGGTGTTTCCGCGCGTCTTCTTCCCGTTTGAAGAGCGCCTGGAAGGCACTTTATATGCGTTCCTGATCTTCTCGTTCGCCTTCATCGCCCGCCCGTTCGGCACCGTGATCTTCATGGAGATCCAGCGCCGCATGGGACGCAGCGCCAAGCTGACGTTCGCCCTCTTCCTCCTGGGCGTGTCGACGGCCGGCATCGCCTTCCTGCCGACCTACGCGCACCTGGGCTTTGCCGCCATCATCTGGCTGTCCGTGCTGCGCATCGGCCAGGGCGTGGCGCTGGGCGGTTCGTGGGACGGCCTGCCGTCGCTGCTGGCCCTGAACGCGCCGGAAAACAAGCGCGGCTGGTACGCCATGCTGGGCCAGCTGGGCGCGCCCGCCGGCTTCCTCATCGCCGCCGGCCTGTTCTGGTTCATGCTGACCAACCTGACGGATGAGGAATTCCTCGACTGGGGCTGGCGCTATCCTTTCTATGTCGCCTTCGCCATCAACGTCGTGGCCCTGTTTGCCCGTTTGCGCCTGGTGTCGACGAATGAATATGCGCGCCTGCTCGACGAACGCGAACTGCAGCCCGTGAGCGTGTTTGAAATGAGCCGCGGCCAGGGCCGCAACGTGCTGATCGGCGCCCTCGCCGCGCTGGCCAGCTATGCCCTGTTCCACCTCGTCACCGTGTTCCCGCTGTCGTGGATTTCCGTCTACCAGACGCGTTCCGCCTCGGATTTCCTGCAAATCCAGATGGTCGGCGCCGTGCTGGCCGCTGTCGGCGTGGTGATTTCCGGCTTGCTGGCCGATAAAGTGGGCCGCCGCACCACCCTGGGCGTGCTGGCCGTGCTGATCGCCATCTTCAGCGCCTTCGTGCCGACCCTGATGGGCGGCGGCAATACGGGCCAGGACGTGTTCATCCTCGTGGGCTTCAGCCTGCTGGGCCTGTCCTACGGCCAGGCAGCCGGTGCCGTCACGGCCAACTTCCCTGCCCGCTTCCGCTACACGGGCGCGGCCCTGACGTCCGACCTGGCCTGGCTGGTGGGCGCCGGCTTCGCCCCGCTGGTGGCGCTGGGCCTGTCGGCCAACTTCGGCCTGGCCTACGTCAGCTTCTACCTGCTGTCGGGCGCCGTCGCCTCGCTGGCCGCGCTGAGCCTGAACCGGGCGCTGGAAATCCGCGACTGACATATAGTATTCGTATCGGTCAGCCGCAGGCCAGGAGCGCCGGATTCGTCCGGCGCTTTTTTATTGCAAATTAGGAATGATTCGTTTTGGGCAGCGTTGATTTTTTTGGCAKCCATTAAGATCAAGATGCATGCGGATTAAGCAAGCTGGATGATTCGTGCGCTTCCATGCCCTTGCCGGCATCGCGCTGGCCCTGCTGCTCCAGCGATGCCATGCCGGTGCGCCACCGGCGCAACACGCACCCATCCGGCACGCGCCGCGGAGTGCGAACAACATCCGCTAGCGCTGTTTATGAGGTACCGCAGGTACTGCACAAGCAGCTGCGCACCTTCTCCTGATATCGCCCCCCCTGCGAGCAGCAGATATCACCCAGCAGCAATGCGCCGGATTCGTCCGGCGCATTTTTCATGCCAGCCGTCGCATTCCTGTCTGCCTGCCGGACCTACTGGATCTCCAGCTGCTTGCCGCCCGTGCCCGCCCGTTTCGGCAAGTCCAGCAGCAAGACCCCGTTTTCATAGCGCGCCTGCGCCCCCGCCTCGTCCACCTCATGCGGCAGCACGAAGCTGCGGTATTGCTGGCCGTACTCGCGTTCGCTGCGCACGGCCTTGCCGCCGCCGTCGCGCGTCACTCGTTCCTCCTTGAGCTCGGCGCTGATGGAGACGCGGTCGCCGTCGATGGAGACCTTGATGTCGTCCTTGTTGACGCCAGGAATTTCCGCCTGCACCTGGTAGGCTTGCTCGGTTTCGGAAATATCGACGCGCATGCGCGAGGTGCCCCCTTCGCGCAGGCGCAGGGCGGGCGCAAAAAAGTCATGCATGAATTCTTCCATGTCGCTGAACGGGTCGAAGCGCGCCAGCGAACGCTGTGGATCGCGGTGTATCAGTTGATTAGCCATGATGTCCTCCTTGCCTGGGATGGCCTGCATGTCAATGCAGAAAACTAAGCACGGTGGCAACCTTGCGGCAGTCCGCAAGCAAGCCACCACCACAGCCATACTAGGACGGCACCTGGTGGTGGCATTGAGCTGCCTCAATCAGGCAAGCATTGTATTGCCGGTCATTTCGGCATATCAGGGCATCAGACGCTGCGTGTCGATGAACTGGCGCACGCCATCGGGCTGCGCCGCCTTCCACGCTTCCAGCTCGGGCCGGTAAGATTCGCGAAACTGCAGCAGCAGCAAGGCGGGCTCCAGCTGCCCTGCCGCATGCAGTTTCCGCATGCGCAGCAGTGCCGGATCGGTCAGCACCGCGCCGCGGCGGGCGGCCAGGTCGTCGAAGGCACGCATGGCTTGCTGCCAGGCCGTCAGTTCGATCTGGAATGGCGACAGTGTATTTTCCTTCTTGAAGGCCGCCGTCTTCAGGCTGGCCTGCCCCATGGCCAGCAACTGCCACATGGCCGTGTCGGCCGACATCGTGGCGCCGGGCGCGGGCGCCGCGGCAAACACTTGTATGCGCGGCGCGCCATCGGGGCGGTCCACCGAACCCTCGGCGCCGCGCCGCAGCTTGAGCGCCGTCAAGGGCTGTCCCGCCGTCGCGTCTTTCAGCGCCGACAGTTTTTGCCAGGCCAGCGGCTGGTCGGGCCGCGCGCCGATGCTGCTGGCCAGCGCGGCGACGGCCGCATCCGTCTTTTTCTGCTGCAGCAAGGAATCGGACAGGAAACGCCAGGCTTGCGCATGCGTCGGATCGATCTCCAGTGCCTTGCGGAAACGCTCTTCCGCCTGCGGCCACTGCTGCTGAGCCATGAAACAATCGCCCGCATACACCCAGGCGCTTGCAAAGCGGGGATCGGCCTGCTGGGCTTTTTCATACTGTTCCAGCGCCGCTCCGTACTGCCGCGCCTGGAACAGGCGCTCGCCCTGCGCCATAAAGGCGGCGGCCTGCGGCAGCGGCGCATGGGGCCGTAAAGCCTGGTCGGTGCTCATGGTGCGCAGCAATTCTTCCGCGACGGGGTCGTTCGCGTCGACCTTCAAGGCCTGGTGCGCCGCCGTCTCGGCCATGGAGCGCAGCTTCAAGCGCGCCGCCTCCACCCGTTCCGTGTCGCCGGACAAGCCGTAATGCATCACCGCCATGGCCGCAAACGCGCTCGAGGCGGCCGGGTCGGCCTGTGCCGCCTGCATGAATTTCTTGGCGGCCGCTTCATGCTCGCCCTCCTGCGCGAGTAACTGGCCTTGGTGCAATAATTGCACACTTGCATTATTGCCAATGACGGCAGCCTGGGCGGACAGGGAAAAAGCCGTACTTAACATGGTGACACAAGCAAGTTGACGTAACATTTGTTCGATGCCTCTCATTATGAAGTTTTACACATCTGCATTGCGCGACAAGGCTGCTATGCTAGCGCACGCTATACATGCACACCAGCAATACTTGCATTTCAATTAAAATTGTTTTTTTGCGATACTTTCGACCACGGACACAATGAATACCAAGACCCCGATCGACTCCTTCAGCTTTCGCCGCATTCTGGCCCGCAACGTCACCTTGCCGCTGGTCATCGGCGTCGTCACGGCCCTCGTCTTTGTCGGCCTGATCGCCTACCTGCTGTCCGCGCTGCGCTCGGTCGAGCACTCGGAACGGGTCATCGGCAACGCCAACGAGGTCATGAAGCTGTCCGTCGACCTGGAAACGGGCATGCGCGGCTATCTGCTGACGGGCGACGAAACCTTTCTGGCACCGTATAAATCGGGCAAGGCGAAGATCGCCGTCGAGATGACCACCTTGCTTGAGCTCGTGTCCGACAGCCCCATCCAGGTGGACCGTCTGCGCCGCATCCGCGCGCTGCAGAACCAGTGGATGGCGTACGCCGAGAGCGTCATTGCCCAGCGCCGCAGCAACCAGGAATTCCTCGCGCGCGTGCGCCAGGGCGAAGGCAAGCTGGAGTTTGACGAAATCCGCCGCGAGTTCCTCACTTTCCTGTCCATGGAACAGCGTTTGCGCCAGGAACGGGCCGATACGGCCGAGGGCCGCACCATGCTGGCCGTGGCGATCTTCCTGATCCTCAGCCTGGGCCTGTCCGGCATGCTGGCCTACCTGGGCCGGCGCGAACTGCTGCGCCTGTCCGACATCTACAATGAAGCGCTGGAACAGCGCGGCAAGGATAACGAAGTGCTGCAGGAGCAGGCATGGCTGCGCACGGGCCAGACGGAGCTGGCGGCGCACACGAGCGGCCAGCTGGCCTTGCCGCAACTGGGCCGGCAAGTGCTCGATTTCCTCGCCAACCGCCTGGACGTGGCCGTGGCCACCCTGTATGTGGTGGACGAGGACGGCAGCCTGCGCCGCACGGCCGTGTACGGATTCAACGACCAGGGCATCAAGGACAAGCAGGTCTTCAGGCTGGGCGAAGGCCTGGTGGGCGAGACGGCGCGCGAAAAGCGCCTCAAGCACATCAGGCAGGTGCCCGACAACTACCTGACCGTGACGTCGAGCCTGGGCCGCGGCGCGCCGCTGGAACTGGTCTTGACGCCCGTCAACAACGAAGGGGCCGTCAACGGCGTCATCGAACTGGGCTTTACCCACCCCGTCAGCGGCCGCGCCAAGGAGCTGCTGAACCTGATCGCGGCCAATGTCGGCACCTCGCTGGAAGCGGCCCTGTACCGCCAGCGCCTGCAAAACGTGCTCGAAGAAACCCAGCAATTGAACGAGGAGCTGGAAGTGCAGCAGGAAGAGCTGCGCACGGCCAATGAGGAACTGGGCGAGCAGTCGCGCGTGCTGGAACAGTCGCAAGCCCACCTGGAAGAGCAAAAGGCGGCGCTGGAACAGTCGAACGAGCAGCTGGCCGTGCAGGCGCTGTCGCTGGACCAGAAAAACATGGCGATCGTCCAGGCGCACGCCCAGCTGGAAGCGCGCGCGGAAGAGTTGCAGCGCGCCAGCCGCTACAAATCCGAATTCCTGGCCAATATGTCGCACGAACTGCGCACGCCGCTGAACAGCTCGCTCATCCTGTCCAAGCTGCTGTCGGACAATAGCGGCGGCAACCTGACGCCCGAACAGGTGACGTTTGCGCAAACCATTTATTCAGCCGGCAACGACCTGCTGACCCTGATCAACGATATCCTCGACATTTCCAAGGTCGAGGCGGGCAAGCTGGAACTGACGCCGGAAGCCGTGCCCTTCGAGGAACTGCTCAGCAGCATGAAGATGCTGTTCGGCGCCCAGGCGCAGCAAAAGAAACTGGTATTCGATGTCAAGCTGGCGCCGGACACGCCGCCGTCCTTCGTCAGCGACCGCCAGCGCCTCGAACAAATCCTGAAAAACCTGCTGTCGAACGCCATCAAGTTCACGGATGCGGGCACGGTGGCCCTGCACGTGAGCACGGATGCGGCCGGCAACGTGCGCTTCCAGGTGCAGGATTCGGGCATCGGCATCGCCGACGACCAGCAGCACAAGATTTTCGACGCCTTCCACCAGGCCGACGGCACCACCAGCCGCCGCTACGGCGGCACGGGCCTGGGCCTGTCGATCTCGCGCGACCTGGCCGCCTTGCTGGGCGGCAGCATCGAGCTGGCCAGCACGCCGGGCCAGGGCAGCACGTTTACACTGGTATTGCCGCAGAGTATGCCGGAACGCCCTGCGGAAGCGGCACCGGCCGCGCCGTCCGCAGCGCCGCAGCCGCCCTCGCGCACAGCCGCCGCACCGAAGGCCGCGCCCGCCGCCAAGCCCGTGCCCCTGCCCACCTTCCGGGACGACCGCGACAGCGCGCCGGCCGGCAAGACGGGCCAGCGCTCCGTGCTCGTCATCGAGGATGAACCGTCGTTTGCCGGCATCCTGTTCGACCTCGCGCATGAGATGCAGTACCGCTGCCTGGTGGCGCACGGCGCCGACGAAGGCTTGCGCCTGGCCGAAGAATTCCTGCCCGACGCCATCCTGCTCGACATGGGCTTGCCGGACCGCCCGGGCTTGCTGGTCTTGCAGCAATTGAAGGAAAACCCGCTGACGCGCCACATCCCCGTGCACATCGTCTCCGGCAACGACCAGGTGCAGGAAGCCATGCAGCTGGGCGCCATCGGCTACGCCACCAAGCCGCGCACGCGCGACCAGCTCAAGGAAGTGTTCCGCAAGCTCGAATCGAAATTCACGCAGCAGATGAAGCGCATCCTGCTGGTCGAGGACGACGAACGCCAGCGCGAGAGCGTGGTCCACCTGATCAGCGACGACGACGTGGAAATCACGGCCGTGGCACTGGGCGAGCAGGCGCTGGAATTGCTGAAAACACAAATTTTCGACTGCATGATCATCGACCTGAAGCTGCCCGATATCCAGGGCAACGAATTGCTCGAACGCATGGAGCATGAAGAACTGTGCTCGTTCCCGCCCGTCATCGTCTACACGGGCCGCAACCTGAGCCGCGAGGAAGAGGCGGACCTGATGAAGTATTCGCGTTCCATCATCATCAAGGGCGCCCGCTCGCCCGAGCGCCTGCTCGACGAAGTCACCCTCTTCCTGCACAAGGTGGAGTCGGAACTGTCGAGCGAGCGCCAGGGCATGCTGCAGCAGGTGCGCAGCCGCGAGCGCGTCTTCGAGGGGCGCAAGATCTTGCTGGTGGACGACGACGTGCGCAACATCTTCGCCCTGACGAATGCACTGGAACAGAAAGGCGTGGTGGTGGAAATCGGCCGCAACGGCTTCGAAGCCATCAGCAAACTCAACAGCGTGGACGATATCGACCTGGTATTGATGGATGTCATGATGCCGGGCATGGATGGCCTGGAAGCGACGCGGCTGATCCGCGCCGACGGCCGCTACGCCAAGCTGCCCATCATCGCCATTACGGCCAAGGCCATGAAGAATGACCAGGAAGAATGCCTGCAGGCGGGCGCCTCCGACTACCTGGCCAAGCCGATCGACCTGGACCGTTTGTATTCGCTGCTGCGCGTGTGGATGCCGAAGATGGAACGCATGTGATGTCCCTGCGCACCACGGACGCGCAGCTGCAGGCGCTGATGGAGGCCATCTATCAGCGCTACAGCTACGACTTCCGCGACTACGCGCTCGCCTCGCAGCGGCGGCGCCTGCATCACGCGCTCGACCGTTTCCAGTGCGCGGACTTGCCTGCCCTGCAGCAACTGGTACTGGACTCGCCGGCCGCCTTTGGCGAGCTGCTGCAGATCCTGACCGTCCCCGTCACGCAAATGTTCCGCGACCCGGCCTTTTTCCGCGCCCTGCGCGAACAGGTCGTGCCCGTGCTGAAAACCTATCCCTCGCCGACCATCTGGGTGGCCGGCTGCTGCACGGGCGAAGAGGCGCTGTCGCTGGCCATCGTGCTGCACGAGGAAGGCTTGCTCGAGCGCAGCCGCATTTACGCCACCGACATCAACCCGCAGGCACTGGCCGCGGCCGCGCGCGGCGTGTACCCGCTGCACCGCATGGCCGATTACGGCGCCAATTACGCGGCAGCGGGCGGCCTGGACCGGCTGGACGCGTATTACACGGTCGAGCACGCCACTGCGCGCTTCGACGCGCACCTGCTCGACAAGATCAATTTTGCCGACCACAGCCTGGCGACGGACAGCGTTTTCGTGGAGACGCAATTGATTTGCTGCCGCAATGTCTTGATCTACTTCAATAAAACCTTGCAGGAGCGGGCACTGGGCCTGTTCCACGACTCGCTGTGCCACCGGGGCTACCTGGGACTGGGCAGCAAGGAAAGCGCGCATTTCACGCGCTTTGCCGCCGACTTCGAGCCATTGCCGGGTCCCGAAAAGCTCTACCGCAAGCGTGCGCCGTCGCACGCCGCTTCCCATTACGCTGGGCGGCACATGCCAGGAATGAAACATGATGAATGAAACAAGCACCAAACTGCTGATCGTCGACGACTTGCCGGAAAACTTGCGCGCGCTCAATGCGCTGATCCGCGAGAGCGACCGCAGCGTCTACCAGGCGTCCTCGGGCGAGGAAGCGCTGGCCCTGCTGCTCGAACACGATTTCGCGCTGGCCATCCTCGACGTGCAAATGCCGGAAATGGACGGCTTTGAGCTGGCGCAACTGATGCGCGGCACGGAAAAGACGCGCCACATCCCCATCGTCTTCGTCACGGCGGCCGGCAAGGAAATGAATTTCGCCTTCCAGGGCTATGAAAGCGGCGCCGTCGATTTCCTGCACAAGCCGCTCGACATCAATGCCGTGCAAAGCAAGGTCAACGTCTTTGTCGCCCTGCACCAGCAGCGCAGCGAGACGCGGCGCCAGGTGCAGGCGCTCGAGCACAGCCGCCAGCAGCAGGAAGCGCTGCTGAAGGAATTGCGCGCCACCCAGGCCGAGCTGCAGCGCTCGCTGCGCCTGCGCGACGAATTCATGTCCATGGTGGCGCACGAGCTGCGCACGCCGCTCAATACGCTGTTCCTGGAAACGCAGATGCGCACCGTCAACCTCGAACGGGGCAACCTGGCCGCCTTCGAGCCCGAGAAGCTGGGCAAGATGGTGGCGCGCGACGGACGGCAAATCCGCAGCATGGTGCGCCTGATCGACGACATGCTCGACGTGTCGCGCATCACCAGCGGCAAGCTGTCGATCCGCCGCGAAGCCGTCGACCTGACGAGCCTGGTGCGCCGCGTGGCCGATGACCTGGCGCCGTATGCGGCCACGACGGGCAGCGTGCTCGAAGTGCTGGCCTTCGAGCCCATCGAGGGCTATTGGGACGCCTTCCGCGTCGAGCAGATCGTTGTCAACCTAATCAGCAACGCCGTGCGCTACGGCCAGGGCCAGCCCGTGGAAATCAGCCTGGCGCACACGCAGAACAGCGCCGTCATCGAAGTGCGCGACCATGGCATCGGCATCAATGCGCGCGACCAGGAACGCATCTTCGACGCCTTCGAGCGCGTCATGCACCAGGACCGCACGGGCGGCCTGGGCCTGGGCCTGTTCATCACCAAGCAGCTGGTGGACGCGCACGGCGGCGCCATCACCCTGCAAAGCCAGCCCGGCAGCGGCGCCCTGTTCAGCGTCACCCTGCCGCTGGCCGGAAGCTGAGGCCGGCATGAGCAAGCACGGCACCAGCGCGGGCGGCGTGGCTTTTTTGCTGCAACTGGAACGGCGGCTGCGGCTGCTGCACGACACGGGCGAGATCCTCAGCCTGTCGGCGCAGCTGCTGGGCCAGCGCCTGGGCGCGCAGCAGGTGGCCTGCTTCGACATCGGCCAGACCCTGCAATGCCCTACCCTGCGGCATGCGTGGAGCGATGGCCTGGCGCCGGGCGCGGCCGGCGAGTATTTCCTGGGCGACTATGCCGCCGGCCTGGCCGATGCGCTGGCCGCCGGACTGGCCATCGCCGTCAGCGACGTCGCCAGCGACCCGCGCACGGCCCTGCCGGCCGCTCTGCCGACGTTTACGCGGCTGGGCATCCGCGCCTTCCTGAACATTCCCATCGCCAAGGACGGCCAGCTGGCCGCCCTGTTCGTCGTGCACAGCCGCGCGGCGCGCCTGTGGCATGCGGACGAGATCGAACTGGCCGTGCAAGTGTCGGAACGGGTCTGGTCGACCATCCTGCGGGCCCAGGCGCAAGAACAGCTGCGCCTGCTCAGTGCCAGCGTGGAACACCAGGTGGCCGAGCGCACGCGCGAATTCGGCCGCACCTGGAACGTCAGCCCCGATTTGCTGGGCGTGCTCAAGCTGGACGGCTATTTCGAACACACGAATCCCGCCTGGCAAGCAACCCTGGGCTGGTCGGCGGAGGAAATCCGCAGCACCAAATTCCTCGACCTGATCCACCCGGACGACTTGCCGCGCACGTATGCGGCCTGGGAAGCGGCCAGCCAGGGCCAGCCGGCCCTGCGCTTCGAGAACCGCTACCGCCACAAGCTGGGCGGCTGGCACTGGCTGTCGTGGGTGGCCGTGCCCGAAGGCGACAAGGTGTATTGCAGCGCCCGCGACATCACCGTGGAAAAGAAGCTGGAAGCGGACCTGGCCGCGCGCAACAGCGAGCGCGAGCGGCTGTGGCGCAGCGCGCAAGACCTGATGGTGGCCGTCGACGCCGATTACTGCTTTGCCGCCGTCAACCCGGCCTCGGCCGCCATCCTCGGCTGGCTGCCCGAGGAAATGCTGGGCCGCAGCGTGTTCGACTTCGTGCTGCCCGAGGATGCTCCCGCCACGCGCCAGGCCCTGTTGCAGGTGAGCAAGGAATCCATGCCCAGCTTTGAAAACCGCTACCGCCACCGCGACGGCGGCCACCGCTGGCTGTCGTGGGTGGCGGCCATCGAAGGCGACCTGGTGTTCGCCACGGGCCGCCACATCACGCTGGAAAAGGAAGCGGAAAGCAGCTTGCGCCGCATGCAGGAATCGTTGCGCCACAGCGAAATGGCCCTGCTGCAATCGCAAAAGCTCGAAGCGCTGGGCAAGCTGACGGGCGGCGTGGCCCATGATTTCAACAACGTGCTGCAAATTATCTCGGGCAATTTGCAGCTGCTGCAAATGACGCTGGACGGCGACCCGCTGGCCGCCAGGCGCATCGCCAGCGCCACGGCCGCCGTGGAACGGGGCGCCAAGCTGTCGGCCCAGCTGCTGGCGTTTGCGCGGCGTCAGCCGTTAAAACCGCTGGTGACGGACCTGGCGCAGCTGCTGCGCGCCACGGAAGACCTGCTGCGGCGCGCCACGGGCGAAAGCATCGACACGCGTATGCTGCTGGCCGACGACTGCTGGCGCGCCCTGGTCGACCCGCACCAGCTGGAAAACGTCATCCTCAACCTGGCCATCAATGCGCGCGACGCCATGGCCGGCCAGGGCCAGCTGACCATCGAACTGGGCAACATTGTGCTGGACGACGGCTACGCCGCGCGCCATGCGGACGTGACGCCCGGCGACTACGTGCAGCTGGCCATCTCGGACACGGGCACGGGCATCGCGCCCGAGCTGCTGGACAAGATCTTCGAACCGTTCTTCACCACCAAGCGCGAAGGCGAAGGCACGGGCCTGGGTTTGAGCATGGCGTACGGCTTCCTGCGCCAGAGCGGCGGCCACCTGACCGTGGACAGCGTGCCCGGCCATGGCAGCACCTTCCGCATTTACCTGCCGCGCTCGCTCGAGGCGGAAACGGAGCTGCCGCTGCAGCTCGATGGTCCCGTGCTGGGCGGCAAGGAAACCATCCTTGTCGTGGAAGACGACCTGCAGGTGCAGACGACGGTGGTCGACATGCTGCGCGGCCTTGGCTACTTCGTGCTGCGGGCCGGCGATGGCGAAAGCGCGCTGAACATCATCGCCAGCGGCGTGCCCATCGACCTGCTGTTTACGGACGTGGTGATGCCGGGCAAGGTGGCCAGCACGGAACTGGCGCGCCAGGCCAGGCTGCTGCTGCCGGGACTGGCGGTGCTGTTTACCTCGGGCTACACGCAGGACGCCATCATGCAGGGCGGGCGGCTGGAGCCGGGCGTCGAGCTGCTCAGCAAGCCGTACCGGCGCGAAGACCTGGCGCGGCGCATCCGCCATTTGCTGGCCAACAGGCGGCACGTGACGGCCCTGCACCAGTACCGCGCCCAGCTGGCGCCGCAGGCGAGCGCGTCCGCGCAGCCCGGGGGACGGCCGGGCGGACGCCATATCCTGCTGGTGGAAGACAATGCCGATGCGCGCGCCATGACGGCCGAACTGCTGGCCATGCTGGGACACGCCGTGCAAGCCGTCGGCACGGCCGAGGCAGCCTTGCCCCTGCTGGGCGCGCCGGGGCTGCAGCTGCTGTTGACCGATATCAGCCTGCCACGGATGTCGGGCGCCGAGCTGGCCGCCGTGGCGGCGCGCGACCATCCGCAGCTGGAAGTGGTGTTTTCCACGGGCCACGCGCCCGCCAATTCCGGCGTCAGCGACCCGCGCGCGCGCTTTCTCGTCAAGCCCTTTACAATTGAACAATTGCAGCAAGCCTTGCTGCCGCCTGCCTAGTACACTTCCAGCCCGCGCGCCTTGAGCGCCGTCGCCAGCTCTTCCAGGCTGAACGGCTTGCGCAGGAAGCGCGCGCTGGCGTCCTGCATCAGGCTGGCGCCCCAGTCATGCCCGGAAGCAAACACCACATCCAGCCGCGGCCAGTGCGCGCGCGCATGGCGCGCCAGTTCCAGGCCGGACATGGTGGGCAGGCTGATATCCGTCACCAGCACGTCCAGGCCCGGCATGGCCAGCAGCGGCATGGCCGCCTCCGCGCTGGCCACGCCATGCACGGTGTGGCCCAGCATGTTGAGCATCTCGGTGGTCATTTCGCGCGCGTCGTCGTTGTCTTCCACCAGCAGGATGCGCCTGCCGGACGGGTCGGGCGCGCCCACCAGGCGGCGGTCGGCCAGCAGGTAGCGGATGCGCCGCGCCAGGTCTTCGCGCCGGTACGGCTTGCTCAGCAGCTCGACGCCCGGGTCCAGCCGCCCGCCCTGCATGATGGCGTTGTGCGTGTAGCCCGAGGTAAACAGCACGGCCAGCTCCGGCAGCAGCAGCCGCGCCTGCTGCGCCAGTTCCTTGCTGCTGACGGGGCCGGGCATGACCACGTCCGTAAACAGCAGGTCGACGGCCACGCCCGTGCCCAGCAGGGCCAGGGCCGCGGCGCCGTCATCCGCATGCAGCACCTCGTAGCCGAGGCCGCGCAGCATGTCGACCACCGTATGTTGCACGGGAGCATCATCTTCCACCACGAGGATGGTTTCGCCGCCGCCCAGCACGGGGCCGCTCAGGCCAGGCGGCGGCTCGGCCAGTTTTTCCAGCGAACGGGGCAGGTAAATCTTGAAGGTCGTGCCGGCGCCCGGCGCGCTGTGCACCCTGATGTGGCCCGCGCTCTGGCGGATGAAGCCGTAGGCCATGGACAGGCCCAGGCCCGTGCCCTCGCCTTCGCGCTTGGTCGTGAAGAACGGTTCGAAGATCTGCTCGATCACGTCGCGCTCCATGCCGTGGCCCGTGTCCGTGATGGTCAGCAGCACGTACTGGCCCTCGAGCACGTCGGCGTGCCGGCTCGCGTAGTCGGCGTCGAGCGTGACATTGCTCAATGTAAAGGTCAGTCGGCCGCCCTTGTCCATCGCGTCGCGCGCATTGATGGCCATGTTCAGCAAGACGTTCTCCATCTGGTTCGGGTCGACCAGGGTATGCCACAGGCCGTCGCTGATGAAGGTTTCCTCGGAGATATCTTCGCCCAGCGCGCGGCGGATCAGTTCATGCATGCGGCGCAGCAAATGGCCCAGGTCCGTCACCAGCGGCTTCAACGGTTGACGCCGCGCAAACGCCAGCAGCTGCGACGACAGCTTGGCGCCCCGTTCCACGGCCGAGGCGGCCGAATCGAGGCGCTGCGCCGCCTGCGGGTTGTCGGCCACCGTCAGTTTCAGCAGCTGCAGGTTGCCCGAGATAATCTGCAGCACGTTGTTGAAATCGTGGGCCACGCCGCCCGTCAGCTTGCCGATCGATTCGAGCTTTTGCGCCTGCAACAAGGCCTGCTCGCTGCGCACCAGCGCCAATCGCGCCTCTTTTTCATCGGTAACGTCGCGGCCGATGGCGTGGATCAGCTTTTGCGCCGGCACGGCCGTCCAGGAAATCCAGCGGTAGCCGCCGTCGCGGCGCCGGTAGCGGTTTTCCATGCGCAAGGTGGGCGCGCCGTGGGCCAGGCGCGACAGGTCCTGCAGGGCCGCCATGCGGTCTTCGTGATGCACGAGGCTGATGAAGTCCATGCCCAGCGATTCGACTTCCGGGCGGTCGAGGATCTTGCTCCAGGCGGGATTGACGGCGATGATCATGCCGGCCAGGTCCGCCACCAGCATGATGTCGGTGGACAGCCGCCACATGCGGTCGCGGTCGGCCGTGCGGTTGGCCATTTCCAGTTCCAGCGAGGAATTCAGGTAAGCCATCCGCTCCAGCACGTTCTTCTGTTCCTGCACGTCCGTGTTCGTGCCGACCCAGCGCAGCACCTTGCCCGCCTCGTCGAACAGGGGCAAGGCGCGCGCCAGGAACCAGCGGTAGGCGCCGTCGCTGGCGCGGCGCATGCGAAATTCGTGTTCGTAGGCGCTGGCGCTGGCGACGGCCTGTTCCCAGCTTTTCTGCGTGGCCAGCAAGTCGTCCGGATGTACGCACTGGCGAAAGCCGCTGGAGACGAGCGACTTCATGGTCTGGCCCGTGTAGGCGCAAACCTGTTCGTTGACCCAGTAGGTAGCGCCGTTGCCATGCGCCAGCCAGGCCTGGTTGGGCATGGTCGAGGCCAGCGAACGGAACTGCGCTTCGCTGTCGAGCAAGGCATTGCGCGCCTGCCAGTGTTCGTCGATATCCTCGCAGGAACCGTACCATTTCACGGGCTGGCCCGATTCATCCTTCCGGCAATAGGCGCGCGAATGCACCCAGCGGTAGCGGCCGTCCTGCCGGCGCACGCGCATTTCCTGGTCCAGGGGCTGGCCGCTGCCCACCGCTTCGCTCCACGCCGCCAATGCGCGGGGCACGTCCTCGGCATGGATGGCTTCCAGCCAGCTGCTGCCCAGGCCGCTGCAGCCCGTCCAGTCGCGCCAGCGCTGCGCCACATAGTCGAGCTTGCCGTCGAGGTCGGCCGTCCACAGCACCTGCGTGTTCAGCTCGATGGCGTAATGAAAGTGTTCGCGGCTGTCGTGCAGGGCTTTTTCCAGCTGGCCCCGCTCGATGACATGTGCGGCCACGCGCGCGGCCAGCGCCAGCAGTTCGATTTCGGGCTGGGTGGGATGGCAAGTCGCCTGGAACAGCAGGCCCAGCACGCCCAGGACATGCCCCCTGGCGCCGAACACGGGCGCAACCCAGCAGGCGCGGTAGCCGTGCAGCAGGGCTTCCTTGCGCCCCGCGCTCCAGTGCACGTCGCGCGTGATGTCGCCGCAATACACGGGGGCGCCGGAAAAGGCCGCCGTACTGAACGGTGACGGCTGCTCGCCGCCGTGACGCAGGGCCAGGCACAGGTCTTGCGGCAGGCCGGGCGCGGACAAGCCGCAAAAGCGGTCGGCCTCGTCAATGAGCACCAGGCAGGCCTGCGCGCCGCCCTCGGCCAGTTCTTGCAGCGCCAGCAACAGGTGTTCCAGTGCATGGGCCAGGTCGACGCCTGCCGCAATGCTCCCCAGCGCGCTATGCTCGGCGTCCAGCAATGTGATGATGTTGTTTGCGTGCACCGTGTCGATAAGCGGATAACTGATGCCCCGGAATATACCATGGGGCAACACTTTTTTGAGAGGCAGATGGCACAGCGTTTTATATTATTGCGCGCCCCGCCGCCGCGCCCTGTTCCAGAGCGATATGCCTATGCTAGAGTGTTGCCATCCTCTCAAGCACCAGCCCCCATGACCATGTCCCCCTCCCTGATCGCCACCGCCCTGCTCGCCTCCGTCCAAGGCGCCGTCGCCGCCCCCATGAGCCTCGACGACTACCTGGCCCTGGACGGCCCCGCCCCCACGGCGCAGTTCGCCTATGGCCCCGCGCCGTCGCAATACGCGCAGCTGTTCCGGCCCGCAGGCACGGGACCGTTCCCCGTCGTCATGCTCGTGCATGGCGGCTGCTGGACGGTGGCCTTCGGCGGCATCGGGCAGATGCGCAGCGTGGCCGGCGCCCTCGCCGCGCAAGGCATCGCCGTGTGGAACGTGGAGTACCGCCGGGTGGACGAAGAAGGCGGCGGCTATCCGGGCACCTACGAAGACATGCACGCGGCGCTCGACAGCCTGCAGCAGCATGCGCCCCAGTACCAGCTGGACGTAAACCGCATCGTCGCCATGGGCCACTCGGCCGGCGGCCAGCTGGTGCAATGGATCGCCGGCAGGGAAAAGCTGCCAAAGACCAGCCCCCTGTACCGCGACAAGTACTTGCCAGTAAAAAATATCCTGAGCCTGGGCGGCCTGGCCGACCTGCGCCACGAGAAAGACTTGATCAAGAGCAGCTGCGAGCGCGACATCGCGCAACTGGCAGGCAGCGCCAGCACCGAGCGCCCCGACATCTACAGCGACACCAACGCCGCCGACCTGATCCCCAACGGCAGCCGCACCGTGCTGGCCACGGGCGAGCTCGACACCATCTCCCCTCCCCGCGTGGCGCACGACTATGCGGCCAAGGCCCGGCTGGCCGGCGACCATGCGGAGGTGCTGATCTTGCCGGGCGCCAGTCATTATGACGAGATTGCCGCGACGTCGAATGCTTGGGGGATGGTTTTGCCGGTGGTGCGGGAGATGCTGGGGATGGCGGCGAAATGATGAAAGTAGTGCCTGAAGCGGGCGATATGGCAAAAGTGGTGTTCAAGGCGCGCGCATATCTGCCATCAAACGGGGTGCAGCCCAACTCCGATATTGCAGCCGTCAACTATGCCGACGGCACACTCATCGTGCTAATTGCCTGTTCGCGTGAGCAAAATGACGTCAGCGGCCTGAGAATCACCTTCCCCGACGTGGACGGATTTCGCTTGCTTGAGGAATTCGACCTGGTGCGATACTGGAATTCCAGTGACTTCCCATGCGGCAGCCACCTCCTGGAAGTGCTGGCAGACGGCTGGAGTGCGGAAGAGAACATGCTCCAGGGTTTTGAAGGCACGCGACGCGAATGGCTGGTCGTCACCGGAAACGCCTGCCTCAGCGCATTTTGCCTTGCAGAGCCTGTGTTAGAGGAGGCAACGTGGAAGTTTCAAGTCTAAACAGAGATACAAGAAAAATGTCCGTACAGATCGAACGCTACGTTGACGGCACCTTTCCGGGCGTGGTCGCGTGCGTGCTGAGCGATGCCGATGGCGGCAGGCATGAATTCATTGAGAAAGTGCCAGTGGTCAGTAGCAGCGATCTGCGTGCGGACAGCAGCTACCCGCAGGCGGGATACATTGCTTGCGTTGTCGAACACGAATGGGTGGACACGGCTGGGCGCAAGCTGGTGCGCATCAATACACAATACCCTTGGGACATTGCGTCTGTTTCAGGGGTAACGGTGTTTAACGTACTGGAAGTGCAACTCATCGGCAAGTGATGACGGACGGTTAGCGCCTGCGACGTCAGCTAAACGAAGTGACAATGCGTGACTTTTTTCGTTTGCTAATTCGTTATGCTGATGGGCCGCTGTCGGCCAGAAGCGGTCTTTCAACGTTCGAGGATTAAGAGCCACATGAAGAACATCATCCTTGAAAAAACGAGTCAAGTTCGCTGGTACACGAACATGCGCGACGTGTTCGAGGCCGCCAACATTTCGCCGCAAGACTATGACTGGTACGTCAGCGACATCGAAACGAACTGGAGACCACCAGGTTTCTCGCCGGATGATCAATGGTTCACTGGCGACGAGCTTGCAGCCTTCCTGCATGCCTATGAGGTCCAGTTTATCTGGGCAGTATTCAGCGCGGTACCTAAGGGGCTTCGTCCGATACCTGCTCCCGCGCCATACGTCGAGGACAATCCGCAGTATTGGGACGGTACGGAACCGGAGCCGCAACTAGAGGGCGCGTTGTTCGAGATCGCTTGTTGGGACAGCAGTGGAACGATTCTGATCAACCTGCCTGAACAAGCCATCCATTCGTTCTTGATACGATACCCAGACGCAAAGCCGTTGGCGACCGCGCGTTCCTGATGAGTGCTGAAACGTCTGCTTTGGGGCGATACCTAGCAACGACGGCAGCTGGCCAGAGTCGGTCGTTCGACTTGGCCCATAGTTACTGGCCTCTCAACACGCGACTGTAGGATATTCCGACGTTTGCAACAGGCTTTTTCCAATGGATTCCCATAGCATGACTTTTATTGACGATTCCATCGTAGAACTTGCCTATAAGGAACTCCTGATTTCGTGCCAAACGGAAGGCTGTTTGAACATATTTGAACCGACGCTCAGCGATCCGGCCACAGAGCCCATTGCGAGTTGGGCGTTCAAGAAGGCGAAACAGACACGTGAATTAGGTTGGTCTGTTGGGGATGACGGACGAGTAAAGTGTCCGATTCATCGAGAATTGACAGACAAACGATGTGATTTTTAGTCTCTGAACTAACTACCATGGCACGTGAGCGGCTGTTTTGCGGCGAAACCTGCCAACGACGGCAACCGGGGCCAGAAGCAGACATTCAGGTTGATGTAACAATGCGTGACTTTTCTCGCTTGCTAATTCGTTATGCTCACGGGCCGCTGGCGGCCCGAAGCGGACGCCGTGACATCGAATCCGTATGTCCACACAAGGAAACGAAGCCTATGAATGATTTTGAACAATTCTCTTACTGCCACATTAGTGCCGCGTTGGCGAACATCGATACGTCGACCATTCCGGATATTTATGCATTGTCATTCTTCATTTACGATAACGACGACGATCCGCGTTATCCGGTTCTGCAACTTGGCTACAATACATTGACGCATTTGACGGAATGCACACCCTCAGCGTCCGATGCCGCAGAAGCGAAATGGAACTTTGCCTTTTGGCTCCAGAACGAATTGAAATACATTGGTGAGCCCGATACGGAAGGCGGCCAACTGCTGGAAGAGCTTCTGAAGGCACGAGGGCTATGGTACACAGATGAAGATGAGGAAGCCGACTTTGATCGGTGTATGCGCATTGGGGGCGACATCAACGTCTACTTTGTAGACGCATGTGTTCGGATCGCACGGGCACTTCATGAAAACGGCGTTATCGAACAGGACTTTTCACGCCCGATCCCGATTGTCGTGCATGAACTCGAATACTATGATGAGATTGCTGTACAAACGCGATTGGCCAATCCGCCAGATTTGGCGAAAGAATTTGAAGACTGGATCGCCAGCATGTAATGGCATCCGTCCGCTATGGGGCGAAAGCTGACGCTCCTCAACCGTGAACAGACAACCAGAGCAAGAACCCGCCCGCGCCTCGAACGAAGGCTCCCCGGGCCCAGCGGACCTGAAAAATGGCCAGGGCAAGGCGCGCGGGCGAAGACAGTACGCATGTACGGCGAGCCCAAGCAACGCAGCCCTGGACATTTTCTCAGGCCCGCGCCTCCGGCCCGCCGTTCTAAGCATTTAATACAAACTCACTGAACACGCGCCAGGTACTGGGCCAGTTGGCCGAAAGTAGCCTTGAACCCCTCCTTCATCGACTCAAACCCCTGCTTGAACGTCTCATGCTGCTCATCGGTCGCCTTGTGCGGCGTCGACCGCAAGGTCATCGTCGTCTTGCCGTTTTCCTCGGTAAGCGTCATGACATTGAACGATTCCAATGGCCACGTCGCGCTGACCGGGTGCTGCACGGCATTGCCCTGCTTGTCGGCGAATGACAAGATCGAGACGATCTTTTCCGGCGCTTCGATGGCCTGATAAGTAAACTTGCCCCACATCTCGTAGCCATTGTCGGCGCGCATGCCGTAGTGGAAGACGCCGCCGGGGCGCAAGTCCAGCGCCAGCACGCTCAATTCGAAGCCGACGGGGCCCCACCATTGGGCCAGGCGCTCGGGCTCCACCCACGACTGGAACACCAGTTCGCGCGGCGCGTCGAAGGTTTGCGTGATGACAAAGTCGCTGCTGTCGCGGTGCTGGCCGTCCTGCTTCTGCTTTTCCGTCGTCATGCTGTCTCCTGATGGTAGTGGGCTGACTGTTAATGTACCAGCGGCGCCGGCAAACGGAAAGGCCTGTACGCCTGCCAAACCAGCATGCTAAAATATTAGTTAGACACCTAACCATTAGACGACTCACCTTATGATTTCTATCGAAGAGCGCTTTTCCGCCGCGCTCCACAAGACGGCGCGCGGCTGGCGCCATGCGATCGACCGGCGCCTGAAGGACCTGGACCTGGGGCAGGCAAGCTGGATGTGCATCGCCATGATCGCCAAGTCGCCGCAGCCGCCCTCGCAAAGCGAACTGGCGCACCAGCTGGGCGTGGAAAACCCCACCATGGTGTCGATGCTGGACCGGCTCGCGAAATCGGGCTTCGTGCAGCGCCAGCCGTCGGAAACGGACCGCCGCGTCAAACTGGTGATACTGACGCAAGCGGGGCTGCAGGTGTATGAGACCGTGCGCAAGGAAGCGGATGGTTTCCGCAAGGAACTGCTGCAGGGCATTGATCCCGATCAACTGCGCGCCGCCACCGAACTGCTGGAAGCGCTGCAGGCGGCGACGGAGAAGTTTGCGTGACTACCATGACGGCCGCATCCTTGCCTGCTTCGCAAGACCCCAGCCTGAACCGGCGCATGATCACCATTTCGATCATGCTCGCCACCATCATCCAGGCGCTCGACGGCACCATCGCCAACGTCGCCCTGCCCCACATGCAGGGCAGCCTGTCCGCCTCGCAGGACCAGATCACCTGGGTCCTGACCTCGTTCATCGTCGCCGCCGCCATCGCCACGCCCCTGACGGGCTGGCTGTGCGACCGTTTCGGCCAGAAAAACACCTTTCTTGTTTCCGTGGCCGGCTTCACGCTCGCCTCCGTGCTGTGCGGCCTGTCCGGCACGCTGTCCGAGATCGTCGCCGCCCGTTTGCTGCAAGGCGTGTTCGGCGCGGCCCTGGTGCCGCTGTCGCAGGCCGTCTTGCTCGATATCAATCCGCGCGAAAAGCACGGCTCGGCCATGGCCATCTGGGGCATGGGCGTGATGATAGGCCCCATCCTGGGACCGACCTTGGGCGGCTGGCTGACGGACAGCTACAGCTGGCGCTGGGTCTTCTTCATCAACATCCCCATCGGCGCCATGGCCTTCTATGGCATCTGGCGCTACATCCGCAAGGACCTGCCCAACCGCCGCATGCACTTCGACCTGTTCGGCTTTGCGACGCTGAGCCTGTCCATCGGCGCGCTGCAGATGCTGCTGGACCGGGGCGAGCAGAACGACTGGTTTTCTTCCACGGAAACATGGATCGAAGCCATCGTGCTGGCCATGAGCCTGTGTTACTTCATCGCCCACACGGCCCTGCGCCCGGCCGGCAAGTCCTTCCTCGACTACCGCCTGCTGAAAAACTCGAACTATGTGAGCGGCTTGCTGTTCATCTTCATCGTCGGCATGGTGCTGTTCGCCACCCGCGCGCTGACGCCGTCCATGCTGCAAGGCTTGATGCATTACCCGGCGGCCATTGCCGGCCTGGTGACTGCGCCCAGCGGCCTGGGCACGATGCTGGCCATGCTGATCGTCGGCAAGCTCACGGGCAAGATCGATACGCGCATCCTGCTGGCCACGGGCTTTTCGATTACCGCGTTCTCGCTGTGGCAGATGGCCAATTTCACCTTGGACCTGGTGCCGAAGACGGTCGTGTGGAACGGCATCATCCAGGGCATCGGCCTGGGCCTCGTCTTCGTGCCGCTGAGCGCGGCCACGTTCGCCACCCTGTCGCCGCAGATGCGGGCCGAAGGCACGGCCATCTACAGCCTGGTGCGCAATATCGGCAGCAGCATCGGCATCGCCCTCGTGCAAACCTTGTTGGTGCGCAATACGCAGATCGCCCATGCCTCCCTGACTGAACACATCAATATTGCCAACCCGGCCCTGCATGACCCCGCCATCGCCCAGGTGTTCAACCTGGGCACGAGCACGGGCGTGGCGGCCCTGAATGGCGAAATCACGCGCCAGGCGTCGATGATCGCCTACCTCGACGACTTCTGGCTGATGATGTGGCTGACCATCCTCGTGCTGCCGCTTTTGCTCCTGATCAAACCACCAAAGAAGAATGCGCCCGTCGTCGTCGACCACGCGGCCATGGAATAACCCTCATGCACACACCGATGAAACTCTCCCTCAGCGTCCTGGCGCTAAGTCTGTCCCTGGCCGGCTGCGCCAGCATGGCGCCCGACACGCAACAGTTGCCGCAGCAAGACCTGGCCACCGTGCAATTGGCGGCCGACATCCGCCTGGCCAGCGAAGGCTGGCCCGCCGCCCGGTGGTGGCGCCAGTTCCACGACGATCAGCTCAATCAATTGATCGAACAGGCGCTGTCCGCCAGCCCGAACCTGGCGGTGGCGAACGCCCGCATCGGCTCGGCCCTGTCCGCGTTTGACGCCCAGCACGCGCAGCGCGGCCCCAGGGTAGATGCCAGCGCGAATACCAGCCGCCAGCGCTATTCGGGCAACGGCCTGATGCCCGCCCCCATCGGCGGCAATTATTACAATGAAATCACGGTGGGCGTGCAAGCCCATTACGACCTGGACTGGTGGGGCAGGCACAAGGCGCAGATCGCCGCCAGCCTCGGTGAAGTCAATGCGCGGCGCGCCGAATACGCGATGGCGGAACAGATGCTGGCGGCCGAGATCGCCCGCCGCTACTTCAGCATGCAAAACGGCTGGGCGCGCATGGACAACCTGCATGCGCTGGTGCAACTGCAGCAGCAACTGGTGCGGGACAAGGAAAAGCGCATCGCCAACGGCCTGGGCGTCAGCGACGACCATCTGTCCGCGCAAACACGCCTGAGCCTGCTGCAGCAGCAGATCGCCCTGCTGGAGACGCAGGTCGTCACGGAACGCGAAGCCTTGCGCGCCCTCGTCGGCGGCGACAGTTCGGCGCTGGCCAGCCTGCAGCCAAAGGTTGGCCAGGCGCTGCCGCATGCGCTGCCCGGCAAGCTGGGCATGGAATTGCTGGCGCGCCGGCCCGACTTGCAGGCGGCCCGCTGGCGAGTGCAGGCAGCCATGAGCAAGATCGAGGCGGCGCAGGCGGCGTTCTACCCCGATATCGACCTGGGCGCTTCGTTCGGCCTCGATGCGATCACGCTGGGCAAGCTGCTTGAGTCCGGCAGCCGCACCCTGTTCATCGGCCCGGCGCTCTCGCTGCCCCTGTTCGACAGCGGCCGCCTGCAGGCGCAGCTTGCCGGCGCGCGCAGCGAACGCAACGAGCTGATCGCCGACTACAACCAGAACGTCTACAACGTCGTGCGCGACGTGGCCCAGGCGGGCGCCAGGGTGCAGGGCGTGGAAAACCAGCTGCGGCTGCAGCAGGAAAACCTGCGCGCCAGCGAAGCGCAGCTGCGCAACGCCAATGCCCGCCTGAAACAAGGTCTGGCCGACCGCGCCACGCAGATCAATGCGGAAATGACCGTGCGCGGCCAGGTGGACCTGGGCATGCAGCTGCAAAACCAGCGCCAGGACGCGGAAATCAACCTGACCGTGGCACTGGGTGGCGGCTACCGGGGCAGCAGCGACTTTGCCGCCACGACGACGAAACAATAACAAACGATTACGGAACACATCATGAGCAGCGATACCACAGCAACGACCACCCAAAACGAACAGCCGGGCAGGCGCAAGGCCGTCCTGATCGCCATCACGGCCGCCTTTCTCGTGGCCGGCGCCGCCTGGACGGCCTACTATCAACTGGTGCTGTCCAGGGAGGAAGTGACGGACAACGCCTACGTGGGCGGCAACCTGGTCACCCTGTCCGCCCAAGTGACGGGCAATGTCAACGCCATCCGCGCCGACGAGACGCAGATGGTCAAGGCGGGCGCACCGCTGATCACCCTGAACGCCATCGATGCGGACCTGGCCCTGAGCCAGGCGCAGGCACGCCTGGGCAACGTCGTGCGCCAGGAGCGCGAACGCTATGCCAGCGTGGCGCAGTACGACGCCGTCATCGAGCAGCGCCGCCTGGCGCTGGCCACGGCGCAGGGCAACCTGGCCCGCCGCGCGCCGCTGGCGCTGGACCACACGATCTCGGGCGAAGATCTTGTTCATGCGAAACAGGCCGTCGACGACGCCAAGGCGGCCCTGGCCGTGGCCCAGCGCCAGGCCGAATCGGCCAAATCGGGCGTGGCGGGCGTGAGCCTGGCCAGCCATCCGGCCGTGCTGTCGGCCAGGGGCGACGTGCTGCAGGCCTGGCTGGCCGTGCGCCGCAACGCCGTCGTCGCGCCCGTCTCGGGCTATGTGGCCAAGCGCAGCGTGCAGCTGGGGTCGCACGTGACGCCGGGCACGCCGCTGATGTCCATCGTGCCGCTCGACCAATTATGGGTCGATGCGAACTTCAAGGAGTCCGAATTGCGCAATATCCGTGTCGGCCAGGCGGCAACGATCGAAACGGACTTGTATGGCAGCAAGGTGGTCTACCACGGCAAGGTGCTGGGCATGTCGGCCGGCACGGGCAGCGCGTTTTCCCTGCTGCCGGCGCAAAACGCCACGGGCAACTGGATCAAGGTGGTGCAGCGCGTGCCCGTGCGCATCACGCTGGACCCGAAGGAACTGGCCGCCCACCCGCTGCGCATCGGCCTGTCGACCACGGTGACGGTCGATACCAGCCATGGCGAAGGGGCGACCCTGGACCAGCCGATGGCGGCGTCCGCCGTCTACACGACCAGCGCGCTGCGCCAGCCCGTGGATGAGGCGGAGAAGATGGCCGATGCGATTATTGCGCAAAACCTCGCACACTAAACCCAACTGCGACGACTGGGGCCGTACCCTGCAGGGTACGCCCCCCGCATTTGCCATTCGGGTTTGATTACCTTTACTTCGCCTTCCCCGCCGCCGCCACCTGGTCCAATATATGCTTGGGCACGGCCGCATAGTGCTTGAACTCCATCGTGTAGGTGGCGCGGCCCTGGGTCAGCGAACGCAAGGTGGTGGAATAGCCGAACATTTCGGCCAGCGGCACCAGGGCCTTGACGATGCGCCCCGCGCCGCCGGGGATGTCGTCGACGCCCTGCACCATGCCGCGCCGGGCCGTCAGGTCGCCCATGACGTTGCCCATGAATTCTTCCGGCGTTTCCGCCTCCACCTGCATCATCGGTTCCAGCAGCACGGGATGGGCCTTGCGCATGCCGTCCTTGAAGGCGATGGAGCCGGCCATGCGGAAGGCGTTTTCATTCGAATCGACGTCGTGGTAGGAGCCGAACGTCAAGGTCGCCTTGACGTCGACGACCGGGTAGCCGGCCAGCACGCCCGATTTGAGGGTTTCGATGATGCCCTTGTCGACGGCGGGAATGAATTCGCGCGGCACGACGCCACCCTTGATCGCGTCGACGAACTGGTAGCCCGTGCCCGGCTCCAGCGGTTCGAGTTTCAGCACCACGTGGCCGTACTGGCCCCGTCCGCCAGACTGCTTGACGAACTTGCCCTCGATATCTTCCACCGCGCGCGTGATGGTTTCGCGGTAGGCCACCTGGGGCTTGCCGACATTGGCTTCCACGCCGAATTCGCGCCGCATGCGGTCGACTAAAATTTCCAGGTGCAGTTCTCCCATGCCCGACATGATGGTCTGGCCCGATTCCTCGTCCGTATGCACCCTGAACGACGGGTCTTCCTGCGCCAGGCGGTTCAGGGCGATGCCCATCTTTTCCTGGTCCGGCTTGGTTTTCGGTTCCACGGCCTGGGAAATCACGGGTTCCGGGAAGATCATCTTTTCCAGCACGATGATGTGGTCGATGGCGCACAGGGTATCTCCCGTGGTGACGGCTTTCAGGCCCACGGCGGCGGCGATGTCGCCCGCATACACTTCCTTGATTTCCTTGCGCTCGTTCGCATGCATCTGCAGGATGCGCCCCAGGCGCTCGCGCGCGCTCTTGGTGGGGTTGTAGACCATGTCGCCCGAATTGACCACGCCCGAATACACGCGGAAGAACGTCAGCTGCCCCACGAAGGGGTCCGTCATGATCTTGAAGGCCAGGGCCGAAAAGTGCTCGTCGTCGGCCGGATGGCGCTCCACCTCGTTGTCGTGCTCGTCGTGGCCCATGATGGGCGGCACTTCCATGGGCGACGGCAGGTATTCGATGACGGCGTCCAGCATCGCCTGCACGCCCTTGTTTTTAAAGGCGCTGCCGCACAGCATGGGCACGATCTCATTGCGGATGGTGCGCGCGCGCAAGGCCTGTTTCAGTTCCGCTTCCGTGAAGGTGTCGCCGTTCAGGTAGCGCTCCGTCATCTCCGTCGTGGCCTCGGCCGCGTGCTCGACCAGGTGCTCATGCCATTCCTGCGCCTGCGCCAGCAAGGCGGCGGGAATCTCGCCATAGCTGAACTGCACGCCCTGGCTGGCGTCGTCCCAGGTGATGGCGCGCATTTTCAGCAGGTCGATGACGCCCGTGAAGTGCTCTTCGGCACCGATGGGCAGCTGGATGGGCACGGCCACGCCCTTCAGGCGCTCGGCAATCTGCTTGCGCACGCGCAGGAAATCGGCGCCCACCCGGTCCATCTTGTTGATGAAGGCGATGCGCGGCACATGGTATTTGTTGGCCTGGCGCCAGACGGTTTCCGATTGCGGCTGCACGCCGCCGACGGCGTCGTAGACCATCACGGCGCCGTCGAGCACGCGCATCGAGCGCTCCACCTCGATCGTGAAGTCCACGTGGCCGGGCGTGTCGATGATGTTGATGCGGTGTTCGGGGAAGTTGCCGGCCATGCCTTTCCAGAACGCCGTGGTGGCGGCCGAGGTGATGGTGATGCCCCGTTCCTGCTCCTGCTCCATCCAGTCCATGGTGGCGGCGCCGTTGTGCACTTCGCCGATCTTGTGGTTGACCCCCGTGTAGAAAAGGATGCGCTCGGTGGTGGTGGTCTTGCCGGCGTCGATATGGGCGCTGATGCCGATGTTGCGGTAGCGCTCGATAGGTGTTTTGCGGGTCATCACAATCTCCATGGCTAGCCCCGGTACCCGGTTTTCCAGTGTAGCAGACATCGATTTGGACGGCATGGGTGAACGGTTTTTACCATGCGTACAACAGGGAAACGCGCGCGCACGCCAGGCGCACGGAGGCTAATTGCGGATTCGGCTATACTTCCCGAGCTTGAATTTTTTGAACTTTAATTCAACAAAGATTAATAAAAATCAAGACGCACGGTGAATTATCGTGCAAGGCGACGCCGCCGGCATGCCAGCCCAGGTGCGCACCGAATGACATGCCCTACTCAGCCTATGACTATCCACCTAAGAAAAATAATCCTCTCCTCCCTGCTGGCCTCGCCAGCGCTGGCCATGGCCGGCGAACTGGAACAGCAAATGCAGCGTTGCGCCGTGCTCGGCGACGCCAGTGCCCGTCTGGGCTGCTTCGACACCCTGGCCAAGGCGGCGGAAAAAGCCACCATCGCCGCCGGCGGCGACCCCGCCACCGCAGCCGTCACCCTGGCGGCAGCGGCCGAGGTCGCGCCCCTCACGTTTGTCAGCCCGCCGGGCGTGGCCACGCCGGACGCCGTCAACGCCGCCATTCCCGCCATCGCCCAGGCCGGCGCGGCGCCGCCGGAAGCGCCGATTTCGCGCACCCAGCAATCGTGGGAGCTGAACGACGCCTCGAAGCGGGGCCTGTTCAACTTCCGTCCCCACCGCGACACGTATCTGCTGCTGGCCAATTACAGCGACGCCTCGAACGATGAACCGTTCCAGGATTTCACGCCGGCCGGCATCAAGAGCCAGCATGTGGAATTGACCTTCCAGCTGAGTTTCAAGATGAAGCTGCTGGAAGACATCGCCGGCACGCCCATCGACATGTGGTTCGGCTACACGCAGCAAAGTTTTTGGCAGGCATATAATCGCAAGGCATCGAGCCCCTTCCGCGAGACCAATTACCAGCCGGAACTGATGCTGATCTTGCCGATCAACAAGAATTTCGCGGGCCTGGAGTTCAATTACCTGAACCTGGGCCTGGTGCACCAGTCGAATGGCCAGACGTCGACCCTGTCGCGCAGCTGGAACCGCGTGTATGCCGAGCTGGGCATGGAGAAAGATAACCTGGCCGTCACGGCCCGCGTCTGGCACCGTCTCGACAACAGCGCGACGGACAATGACAATATCGACATCACCGATTACATGGGACATGGCGATCTGCGCTTGAGCTACCGCAACAAGGGCCATGAATACGCCGTCACGGCGCGCCGCAATTTCAGCAAGAAGCATGGCTCCATGCAGGCCAGCTGGGCTTTCCCGCTGAAGGCCAACCTGAAGGGCTATCTGCAACTGTTCTCCGGCTATGGCCAGAGCTTGATCGACTACAACTATTCGCAAAAGTCGATCGGCGCCGGTTTCATGGTCGACCTGTAAGCGGCAAGGCAAACAAAAATGGCGCCGAGGGCGCCATTTTTTATGGGAAATCCAGTTCAGTGCCGCCCGCCGCCCAGCACGCGGGCCGGCAGCATGACGATGGCGCGCAGCAATTCAAAGACGCCGTCCACGCCGATGCCGATCAGCCGGAACGGCAACAGCAGCAGCCAGGCCAGCGGATACAGCACGAGCGCCAGCAGGGCCAGGGGCCAGCACACCAGCAAAAGCAGCAGCCACAGCACGAATCCCAGCATCGCCTTCCCCCTAGAATGAAATGTGCGGAGCAAGCCGCGCTTGCCCCGCTACCGTGACCGCACTATAGTCAAGCGCGGCAAGGCCGGCAACGGCCATGCGATGAACGGCACAATGGGAGGATGGACGGAGGAAAAGCGGGGATGGACGGCAGCCGGCGAAGCGCTTACTGGCCGACGCAAATCACTTTCGTGATGTATTCATGCGCGTTCGGCTTCTTGCTGGCAGCCCATTTGATGGCCTGGTTGGCTTCTTCGATGGTCAGGATCGAGGCCTTGTCCTTCGACTTGATGAAGGATACGCCTTCAAACACGCCTTCCTTGCTGCGCATTACCTTGGCAAACACGGGCGGCCTGGTCTCGCCGTCGCTGATTTTATTCTGTTGCACGAGGTAACGCTGATCGATCTGTTCCATGATAGTAAAGCTGTCCGGTGGTAAAAGACGAAATATACCCTGAATGGACGAACGCCGCAGGATGAAATCGCTGCGACGTTATCTTTAAATCAATGATACTCAGGCGTAGACAGGGTTCTGCGTCACTGGCTGCAAGTTGACATCGTAGATGACCTGCGCGCGGATCGACGCTTCCAGCGAAGGAATCGCGCCGCCGGCGCGGTACTGGAAGCTCACTTGCAGCACGTCGCCCGCCTTCACGGCCAGCGGCGCGGCCAGCGGCAGGCACATGTAGTGATTCAGCCAGTCGATGGTGGTCGAACGCTCGGGCACGACGGCCAGGATGTTCTTGGTGACGAAACGCAAGGCGTTCAGGGTGCCGCTGCGCTCGACGACGAACTTGCCGTCGAAGCCGAACACGCTGTCCGTCGGCTGGCTGAAGTCGATGATGCTGTAGACGGTCGGCGGCGCCAGTTCCTGCACGCCAGGATGGATGGCCGTGGTTTCCTGGAATTGCACGATGGGCGCATAAAAGCCCTCGAAATCGTATTCCTGCTGCATCGGCTGCACGGCCATGATGACGGCCTCGGGCAGGAAGATGGGCAGCGGGCCGCCGAAGCGGGCCAGATAGCGGCGCTTGAACGATTCGATCACTTCCACCTGCTTCTCACGCAGCATGCCCACGTGAATCATTTCGCAGATAACCACGTCGACAGGCTCGGGCGGCAGGTATTCGAAGGCGTCCGCGTGAACGACTTCCACTTTTTCACCGTTCGGGTTGAGCGCCAGCATCTTGCGCGCCTCCTTCACCATGTCGGGATTGAACTCCACGCACCACACCTTGTCGGCGCGCGCGGCCGCAAACCACGACAGCACGCCCGTGCCGCCGCCCAGCTCCAGCACCTTCATGCCGGGTTTCACCGCGTAATCGATCGCCGACTTGAAGCCGTGCATGCGGTTCTGGTCCATCAGCATATTGTGGTGGTAATGGACGGGGATAAATTGCCCCAGGTAACAACTCTCGATTTCTCGTTCATTCAGCATGTCTGTCCTCTTGGAGTCTGGCTCCGATGGCCGATCGGTTTTGTCATTCCAGAAAGCAGTGATATCGCACGGGCTGCGCGAGGGGCGGCGACAGTACAGCCGGCGCCTGGCGGTGGTGGGATGGCCCATGCGAAAAATCTCCTGATTAATGCGACACGATCATTATCGTTAATCGCCAGGGAGAACAAAGGGCTGAGGTGAGAGGCAATTCCATGCCAGTTTTGCCGCTGGCATGGAAAATATTAATACAAAGGCTATTTTCTGGCGGCGCGCGCCTTTTGCGCCGCCTCGATGATGGCCACCACGCCCGGCTTGTCGCCGGCCTGGGCGAACTGCACGGCCGTCCAGCCGTGGTCGCTCTTCAGACTGGCGTCCGCGCCCCAGGACAGCAGCAGCCTGACGGCGCCCTCCTGCCCTTCGCGGGCGGCGAACATCAGCGGGGTGATGTTGGCCGGCGCGCGCGCGTCGACGGCCGCGTCGCGGTCGAGCAGGATCTTCATGATGGGCAGGTCGCCCGCCGAGGCCGCATAATGGAGCGCCGTCCAGCCGCTCTGGTTGACCTTGGCGCCCCTGGCCAGCAAGGCGTTCACCGCGTCCAGCTTGTGTTTATATGCGGCCATCATCAGCGCCGTGTTGCCGTTGGCCGACCGGGCCTCGATATCGATGCCGGGAGCGTCCAGCAGCAGCTTGAACACTTTATCGGCATCGTCGCGCAAGGCCAGCACCAGCGGTATGTCGCCGCGCTGCGCGTCGGGCTGGTTCGGATTCATGCCGTCGGCCAGCATGCCGCGCACGCCGCTGTCGTTGTTGACGGAGACGGCGCGGAAGAAGGCCTCCGGTTCCGGCGCCGCCTGGCTGGCGGCGGCCCAGCACAAGAGCATCGCCGCAGCGAGTTTTTTCATCATGGCTGACCTTAAGAGATTACGGCAACTGATTGAATAATTTGAAGAAATTATCCGTCGTCTGCTGCGCCACCTGGGCCAAAGGGATGCCTTTCAGGGTCGACAGATACTCGGCCACGTGGGCCACGTAGCCGGGCTCGTTCATGCGGCCGCGGAAGGGCACGGGCGCCAGATACGGCGAATCCGTCTCGATGAGGATGCGCTCGAGCGGCACTTCCAGGGCCACGGCCTGCAAATCCCTGGCGCTCTTGAAGGTGACGATGCCGGAAAACGAAATATAGAAACCCATGTCGATGGCGGCGCGCGCCACTTCCAGCGATTCAGTAAAGCAATGCATGACGCCGGCCACGCCGCCGTCGGCCACGCCCGCGCCCTCTTCGCGCATGATGCGGATGGTGTCTTCACTGGCCGCTCTTGTGTGGATAATCAAGGGTTTACGGGTGATTCTTGAAGCTTTGATGTGCGTTCTGAAACGCTCGCGCTGCCACTCGAGGTCGCCCGTCAGGCGGAAATAGTCAAGACCCGTCTCGCCGATGGCGATGATTTTCGGATGGTCGGCCAGGCGCACCAGGTCTTCCACCGACGGTTCAGGCGTGTCCTCGTAGTCGGGATGCACGCCGACGGAAGCGAAAATATGCGGATACTGCTCGGCCAGGGCCAGCACCTGCGGGAAGTCCGGCAGGTCGACGGACACGCACAGCGCGTGCGTCACCTTGTTCTCGGCCATCTTGGCGAGGATCTCGGGCATGCGAGCAGCCAGCTCGGGGAAATTGATATGGCAATGGGAATCGATATACATAAGGCGCGATTGTACCGGAGCGGGCGGAATCTGGCAGGCAGAACGCACTATGTCGGCTGCGGCATGTCGGCAATGGCCCGTGCCAGCGGCGACGCCATCGGGGCCATGGGCTGCATCAGAGGATCTGCGTAAAGCGCTGCCGGACGGAATCGGCGACAAAGCCCACGTCGCATCCGCCGCAATAATAGCCATCCAGGAATTGTTCCAAAGGCGCTTTTCCCAAGGCTGCTGCCGTGCATTCGTCGATTGCAAGCTGGTCGGCACGTCGATAGCCCGCCCGCTCTTCGCCCTCGTCGCAAAAAAGCGCGCGCGGACTGGCCTTGCCGATTAGTATCTTCTTGTGCCGCACCTGCGCGCTGGCATGGCACTTCGGGCATGTCGCGTGGCTCCCGTTTGACATGACTTCCTTCAACATGGCCACCTACTGCCCCTCGGGCGGCTGCCACAGCTCCACCTTGTTGCCCTCGGGGTCGATGACCCAGCCGAACTGGCCATATTCCGAGTCGGGCGCCTTGTCCAGCACGGTGCAGCCCTCGTCGCACAGGGCTTGCAGCAGCGCGTCGAGGTTGTCGACGCGGTAGTTGATCATGAAGGAAGCCTTGCCGGGCGCAAATTGCTCGCTGTCGTCGGCCGCCACGGACCAGATGGTGGTGCCGCCAGCGGGCTGGCCGTCGGCGTCCGTCCAGCTGAAGGCGGCGCCGCCCCAGGGCTGCACATCGAGGCCCAGGTGGCGCTGGTACCAGGCGCGCAGCGCGGCCGGATCTCGCGCGTGGAAAAAGATGCCGCCGATGCCAGTGACCCGTTTCATTGACGCCTCCGTTGCGGGGTGCGCCCGCGTGCTTTGCAAAGTGACATGACTGTACCACCGCGCCCCGGGGATGGCAAACGGGCCAGCGCCGCAGGGCCGCGCGCCCGGACTTGCCTGCCTAGGCAGAAACGTTATCAAGATGTATAGTGGCTGGCTGACGCGCAGCCATGGGGCGGCGTGCGGCTACGTGGAGTGTTTCATGCTGAAAATTGCCTGTCCCCTGATGTTGACACTGCTGGCCGGCCTGGCGCAGCCGGCGCATGCCCAGGACAGGCGCGACGCGCCCAGGCCTGCCGCCGAGGCGGGCCTGGGCCAGCCCGTCTGCGCCTCGGCGCGCCAGGATTGCCGCGCGCAGGCGCAAGGCGCCACGGAAAACGATGGCAGCCCCGTCCTGTCGATGAAACCGAGCAGCAATCCTTACGTCGCGGCCGGCAGGAATGTCGACACGCAAGCGGAGCAGCTGCGCCCCACCGAAGCCCAGGCCTTCCGCGCCCGGCGCGCCGAGCGCCTGCAGGCCTGCGAAGTGCGCTACCGCAGCTGCACGCGCACCTGCGGCTGAGGCCTATCCCTATCAGCCGACGCGCTTGCCCAGGATAATCAGATCGCGTTCCACGCCATCGAGGTTCGCCACTTTCGGCAGGTTCGCCCACGTCTCGAAGCCGAATTTCTTGAACAGGCCCAGGCTGGGCGCGTTGTGGCCGAAGATGAAGCCGAGCACCGTGTGCACGCCGACGGCAGGCGCGTGGGCGATGGCCTGCGTCAGGCCGTAGGCGCCTATGCCCTTGCCGCGCGCGCTTTCCGCGATGTAGACGGACAGCTCCGCCGTGCCCGAGTAAGCGGGACGGCCATAAAAGTTCGAGTACGACAGCCAGCCCAAAGGCTCGGGCTGCCCGGAGCCGTCATCGGCCGCCTCGATGATCCACAGGGGGCGGCGCTCGGGCGTGTGTTCGTGGAACCAGGCCAGGCGCGACTCGACTGTCACGGGTTCCGTGTCGGCCGTCACTTCGCGCGAAGCGATCGTCGTGTTGTAGATGGCGACGATGGCAGGCAGGTCGGCAAGCGTGGCAATGCGGTGGCGATAGTTCATATTCTTATTTAAATAGTGGCGACAAGCGATTGATTATATGGACTCTTTACTGGCAGCTTGACGCGTAGTCGAGCAGCATGTCTTCGAGGAACAGCTTCGGCGACAGCGGGTGCTCGGCAATCGCCCGGCGTTCGTTGGCGGCCTTGATGGCGGCCATCAGACGGCTGACGTTGATGCGCGCGGCCAGCGCTTCGAGTTCGCGCCGGTGGCGCGGGTAGTAGCGGATGGTGCCGGACAGCTTGACGGAAAACACGTCGTACAGCCAGCGCTGCAAGGACGCCACCAGCGGCGCCAGCGGCGCCTTCTGCAATTTGTCAGCCGCTTTCAGGGCCGCTTCCACGCCCGGGTTGGCCAGCACCTGCAGCAGCTGTTCCGTTTCCTCGCGGCCGCCCGATTCGGACTGGGCCAGCGCCGCCAGCGGCGCGCCGCCCTGCTCGCGCAGCCAGCTGTCCGCGTCGTTCAAGCCCTGGGCCTTGAGCCAGGTCAAAGCCTGCTCGTGGCTGGGCATGGGCAGGGCAAATTTCCTGCAGCGCGACAAGATCGTCGGCAGCAATCGGTCCAGGCTGTTCGAGGCCAGCAGGAACAGCGTGCCCGGCGGCGGCTCTTCCAGGGTTTTCAGCAGGGCGTTCGAGGCGGGCGTGTTGAGCGCCTCGGCCGGATACAGCACCACCACGCGCAAGCCCTGGCGGTGCGTGGAAATGTTCATGAAGTCGGCCAGGTTGCGGATCTGCTCGATCTTGATATCCTTCGACGGCGTCTTGCTCTTGGCGCTTTTCTTCGCGCCCTCGCCCTCTTCGCCGTCGTCGGCCACCTCGTCTTCCAGCGCTTCCGGGCGAACCCTGCGGTAATCGGGATGGTTGCCCTGGCTAAACCAGCCGCAGGAGACGCAGGCGCCGCAGGCATGGCCGTCGGCGCGCACGTCTTCGCACAGCAGCGCTTGCGCAAAGTGCTCGATGAAGTCGGCCTTGCCGATGCCCTGCGCGCCATGGAAGAGGATGGCGTGCGGCATGCGCGGGCGCAAGGCTTGCAACTGCTGCCAGGCGTCCTGCTGCCACGGATAGAGAGAACTGGTCATATCTTCTTCTTTTAAATCAGCGCATTACAGTGCTTTGTTCGAACAATACATCAAGCAGTTTCGCCAGCTGCACCTGGATATCGGCGATGCTGTGCGTCGCATCGATGATGCGGAAGCGCTCGGGAAACTGGGTCGCGCGGCGCAGGTACTCGTTACGCGTGGCGGCAAAGAAGTCCGCGCGCTCCTGCTCGAACTTGTCGAGTTCGCGCGTGGCGTCCAGGCGGGCCCGGGCAACGTCCAGGGGCACGTCGAACAGGAAAGTGATGTCCGGCTGCAAATGCGGGTGCACCCACGCTTCGAGCTGCTCCATCTTGCGCAAGTCCATGCCGCGCCCGCCGCCCTGGTAGGCGAAGCTGGCATCGCTGAAGCGGTCGGAAATGACCCACTCGCCCCGCGCCAGGGCGGGGGCGATGACTTGCGCGATGTGTTCGCGGCGGCTGGCGAACATCAGCAAGGCTTCCGTTTCCAGGTGCATCTTTTCATGCAGCAGCAGTTCGCGCAGCTTTTCGCCGAGACTGGTGCCGCCCGGTTCGCGCGACGAGACGAGCATCACGCCCCGCTGCCGCAGGTAGTCGGCGACAAAGCCGATATGCGTGGACTTGCCCGCGCCATCGATGCCTTCGAAGGTGATGAAGCGCGGTTGATAGTGTTGTGTCATGAAACTCTTGATCTGATAATAATATTAGCGCTGATACTGGTTCACGGCGCGGTTATGGTCGGGCAGGTTGGCCGAAAACTGGCTGGTGCCGTCGCCGCGCGCGACGAAATACAGGGCCTGGGTGCGGGCCGGCGCCAGCGCCGCCGTCAGCGATTGTGCGCCCGGCAAGGCGATCGGCGTGGGCGGCAAGCCGCCGCGCGTGTAGGTATTGTACGGGGTGTCCGCTTCCAGGTCGCGTTTGCGGATCTTGCCCTGGTAGCTGTCGCCCATGCCGTAGATGACGGTGGGGTCCGTCTGCAGCAGCATGCCCGTCTTCAGGCGGTTGACGAACACGCCGGCGATCATGGCGCGCTCGGATTTCTGCCCCGTTTCCTTTTCCACGATGGACGCCATCACCAGCGCCTGGTATGGGGTCTTATATGGCAGGGCCGGATCGCGCTTGTCCCAGGCCTCGGACAGGCGGCCTATCATGGCCGCGTGCGCCTGCCTGAAGATCTGCATCTCGCTGGCGCCCTTGGCGAACAGATAGGTATCCGGGAAGAACAGGCCTTCCGGCAAGGGATACTCGGGGCTGATCTTCGCCATCAGTTCCTTGTCGGACAGGCCCACGGTATCGTGCTTGAGGCCGGGATGGCTGGCCATGGCCATGCGCATCTGCCTGAAGGTCCAGCCCTCGATGATGGTCAAGGACTCTTGCGCGAACTCGCCGCGCGCCAGCTGCGTGATCAGCCGCTGCGGCGTCGTGCCCGGTTTCAGCTCGTAGGAGCCGGCCTTGATCTTCGAGGTCTTGCCTTCGATGCGCGCCAGCATGTTGAACAGGATGGGCACGATGGGCACGCCCGCGTCCGCGATCTGCTGGCCGGCCGCATGCGCGCCGCTGCCGGGCGCGATGGCAAACGGAATCGCCTCGCCTTCCGTCGTGATGGGCTGCTGCGCCCAGTACACAAAAGTACCGCCCACGCCGATGGCGGCGATGACCGAACTGACTACAAGTTTTTTAAAGAAAGCCATTGTTCCGATTCTTGTGATGCGTGCGCTGGAGAGCAACGCGCGCTTGTTGTGATCGTTCATTACTGAATGAAACTCGCGCAAACCTGCACGAATGCATGGATTCTTGCCGCTGCCGACGCGATCCGCGCGACATCACTATAATGAACCCGTAATGATAATGCTTAATCGCTGATCTAATGGAAATTATGAATAACTGGAATCAATTTTTAGCTGCGCAAGGCGCCCGTCCCGTCCCTCCCGAAGGCGCGCCAGACAGTACCCTCCCCGCCACCGTTGCCCCCATCGCCGATTTTGGCCAGTCCCTGACAGTGCCCCAGCTGCAAAACGGCTTTGTCGCGGCCATCACGGACCAGGGCTTGATCGGCATCAATGGCGACGAGGCGGCCAGTTTCCTGCATGGCCAGCTGACCAACGACGTGGAACACCTGAACCAGGAGCAAGTGCGCCTGGCCGGCTACTGCACGCCAAAAGGCCGCCTGCTGGCCAGTTTCCTGATGTGGCGCAATGCCACCACCATTTACCTGCAATTGCCGCGCGCCATACAGCCGGCCATCCAGAAGCGCCTGCAGATGTTCGTGCTGCGCGCCAAGGCCAAGCTGCACGATGCCTCCTTGGATGCAGGCAATCAAGTCGTCCTGGGCCTCGGCGGCAAGCAAGCCGGCGCGGCCCTGTCCGCCATCTTCCCCGTGCTGCCCGCCACGCCGTTCAGCAAGGTCGAACAGGCGTCCGGCACCCTGCTGCGCGTGGCCGATGCCTTCGGCAGCGCCCGCTACCAATGGCTGACGTCGGCCGCCACGGCGCGCGACGCCTGGCCGCAGCTGGCTGAAAGACTGGCCAAGGGCGGCTATGATTGCTGGCAACTGTCCGACATCCACGCGGGCATTCCGCAGATCACGGCCGCCACGCAAGAGCAATTCGTGCCGCAGATGGTCAATTTCGAGCTGCTGGGCGGCGTCAATTTCAAGAAAGGCTGCTACCCGGGCCAGGAAATCGTTGCGCGCAGCCAGTACCTGGGCAAGCTCAAGCGCCGCACCACCCTCGTCAGCATCGCCGATGCGTCCGCCGTGGCCGGCGGCGAACTGTTTGCCGTCAGCGACCCGGACCAGCCTTGCGGCATGGTCGTCAACGCCGCGCCGAACGGTGACGGCGGCGTCGACGCCCTCGTTGAAATGAAACTGGGGGCGATCGCGGAAGGTTCAAGCGCCACCGGCGCCGTGCGCTACGGCACGGCCCAGGGCGCTCACGTGCAATTCCTGTCCATGCCTTACGTGCTCGACGCACTCGACCTGTGAGAATGCCATGAAAGATTTGTACATTTACTATCAGGTCAAGGAAGAGCACGCCCAGGCGCTGGAAGCCCGCGTGCGCGCCCTGCAGGCCAAGCTGGCGGCCGCCTGCGGCGTGGCGCCGCAGCTGAAGCGCCGTCCGGAAGCCAAGGATGGCTTGCAGACGTGGATGGAAATCTACCCCGTCGTCGGCGAAGGTTTTACGGACTTGCTGGCCGCTGCGGCCGACGAGGCTGGCCTGCTGTCGCTGACGGCCGGCGCGCGCCATACGGAAGTGTTCATGGACTTGCCCCCATGTGCCTGATCGTTTTTGCCTGGAAAGTCAATCCGCACGTCCCGCTGATTGCCGCCGCCAACCGTGACGAATTCTATGAACGCGCCAGCGCCCCGGCCGGGGCCTGGCCCGAGCACCCGCAAGTGTATGCGGGCCGCGACCTGCAGGCGGGCGGCAGCTGGATGGGCATCACCCAGGCCGGCAGCGGCAGCTCGCGCTTTGCCGCCATCACGAATATCCGCAGCCCGCAAGACCGCAATCCGGACGCCCCCTCGCGCGGCGCCCTGGTGGCCGACTACCTGGCCGGCACGATGTCGCCGCAGGACTATATCGCGCAGATCCGCGCGGGCTGCAAAGCCTACAACGGCTTTAATCTGGTGCTGGGCGACGCGCATACGCTGATCTGGTTTTCCAACCGGGGCGACGGCGATGCGCGCAATGGCCATCCATTGGAACCGGGCATCTACGGCCTGTCGAACGCCCTGCTCGACGCGCCATGGCCCAAGGTCCTGAAAACCAAGGCCCAGTTCGCCAGCCTGCTGTGCCAGGGCGCGCCCGACGACGCCTATTTCGACATGCTGGCCGACACCACGCGCGCGCCCGACTTCCGCCTGCCCGACACGGGCGTGCCGCTCGACCTCGAGCGCGTGCTGTCCGCCGTCTGCATCGACACGCCGGGCTACGGCACGCGCACCTCCACCGTCGTCAAACTGTTCCCGGACTCGCCCGGCGAACTGCATGAGCTGGTGATCCAATAAACCGCTCCGGGGTCTGACCCGCCGGGTCAGACCCCGGACACCGCCACTGCTGCCTCCGCATGACCATCCCATGACGCTTTAAAACGTTTGCGCGCAAAAAAAGAAAGCGCTTGCGCAAGCGCTTTCTTTTGTTTACGATGGAATCCAACGCGGCGACACAGCCGCACCCCATCGCAGCACACAATAAGAATAAAACCATCAGGAGACACCATGGCCACCATGGAAGATGTAGCGCGGGCGGCGGACGTATCGCTGTCGACCGTCTCGCACGTACTCAACGGCACCCGCAAGGTCAGCCCGAAAACCGTCGCCGCCGTCAACGCGGCCATGCAGCAGATCGGCTACGTGCCGAACATGCTGGCGCGCGCGCTGGCCGGCTCCTCGTCGGGCACCATCGGCGTGGCCATTTCCGCGTTCACCAATCATTACTTCAGCGAAACCGTGCGCGCCATCGAGGCCGCCTGCACGCGCCACGGCCTGATGATGCTGTTTTCCGATACGCATGACGATCCGGAACAGGAACTCAAGGTAGTGCAGAACCTGCACCAGCGCCGGGTCGACGGCATCGTGCTGGCGCCGTCCGGCGATGCGCACAACCGCGCCCTCGACTATTTAAACAGCAACAAGATCGCTTCCGTGCTGGTTGACCGCATGTCGCCCCAGCCATTCGACCAGGTGGGCGTGGAAAACAGCGAGGCGACGGCCGAACTGGTCAGCCATCTGATCGCGGCCCACGGCCACCGCCGCATCGGTTTCATCAGCGGCGCACCGGGCCTGTCGACGACGGACGAGCGCATCGACGGCTACCGCCTGGCCCTGCAGCGCGCCGATATCGTCTTTGACCCGGACCTGCTGCGCTCGGGCGACTCGAACCTCGAGCGCAGCGGCGCGGCCACGCGCGAGCTGCTGGCCCTGCCCGCCGGACAGCGCCCGACGGCCATCGTGGCCGGCAATAACCTGATGACCATCGGCACCATGCACGCCTTGCGCGACGCGCACATTGCGGTACCGCAAGACGTCGCGCTGGCCGGCTTCGATGATTTCGACTGGGCCGATTACTTCAGCCCCCGCCTGACCGTGATGGCCCAGCCGCTCGAAGAGCTGGGCGCCAGGGCCGTCGACCTGCTGATCGAACGCATCGCCAACCCGGGCCGCGCCCGGCACGTGCAGCGTTTGTCGCCGACCTTGCGCGTGCGCAATTCCTGCGGCTGCCCCTGACCTTTTACCGTAAATACACATGCATCCAGCCATTTCCCTCGGTATCGACCTCGGTACCTCCGAACTGAAAACCGTGCTGATGGACGGCAGCGGCGCCGTGCGCGGCCAGGCTTCCGTGCGCATCGACACCAGCCGCCCGCGGCCGGGCTGGTCCGAACAGTCGCCGCAGGACTGGTGGGCCGCCTGCGTCCAGGCGCTGGGCCAGCTGCGCGCCGCCTGGCCGCAGGACTACGCGCACGTCGCCTGCATCGGCCTGTCGGGCCAGATGCACGGCGCCGTGCTGCTAGACAGCAATGACAAGGTGATCCGCCCCGCCATCCTGTGGAACGACGCGCGCGCCGATGCCGAAGCGGCCGCCCTGGCGCGCGACTATCGCGCCTACGCGGACGTGACGGGCAGCCTGCCGATGGCGGGCCTGACGGCGCCGAAACTGCTGTGGCTGCAAAAGCATGAACCGGCCGCGTTTGCCGCCATCGCCTGCCTGCTGTCGCCGAAAGACTATCTGCGCCTGCAGTTGACGGGGATCAAGCTGACGGACATGTCCGACGCGGCCGGCACCTTGTGGCTGGACGAGGCCGCCCGCGCCTGGTTCCCGCCCATGGTGGCCGCCTGCGGCTTGCGGCTCGACCAGCTGCCGGCGCTGGCCGAAGGCGACGCGGCCACGGGCACCGTGCGGGCCGCCGTCGCCGATCAGCTGGGCTTGCCCATGGACGTGGTGGTGGCCGCCGGCGGCGGCGATAACCCGGTCTCGGCCGTGGGCATCGGCGCCGTCAACGGCGGCGACAGCTTTATTTCGCTGGGCACCAGCGCCGCCATCGTTTCCGTGACGGAAACGCCGCTGGGCAATCCGGCCGGCGGCGTGCACAGCTTTTGCCACGCCCTGCCCGGCCGCTGGTATGCGATGGGCGCGATTCTCTCCGGCGCCAGCTGTCTGCGCTGGGCCACTGGCGTGCTGGGCCAGCCCGACGAGGCAGCCCTGCTGGCGCTGGTGGAAAACGCCCTGCCGCTCGACACTGTCATCGCGCCATCGGCGCCGCTGTTCCTGCCCTACCTGTCGGGCGAGCGCACGCCGCACAACGACCCGCAGGTGCGCGGCGCCTTTTTGCAGCTGGGCCACGACAGCACGCCGGCGCAGCTCGGCTACGCCGTGCTCGAAGGCGTGGCCTTCGCCTTGCGCGACGCCATGGCCGCCGTCACGTCGACGGGCGCGCTGATTCCCCACTGCATGCTGGTGGGCGGCGGCGCGCGCAGCCAGTACTGGGCGCAGCTGCTGGCCAATGTGCTGGGACGCGAGATGCGCACCCTGCACAACAGCGAACTGTCGGCCAGCCTCGGTGCGGCCAAGCTGGGCTTTGCCGCCATCGGCGACGCCAGCCTGCTGACGCAGGGATTGCCCATTAACAACGTTTTCCAGCCCGACGCCGCGCACGGCGCAGCCTTGGGCATCCGTTACGGCCGCTACCGTAGCCTGTTTCCCGCCGTGCAAGCCCTGCACCAACTCAGTGAGAAGGAATAGTAATGAATCAGCTGCAACAACTGAAGCAAACCAGCACCGTCGTCGCCGACACGGGCGACTTTTTGCAACTGGCCCGCTTCGCGCCGCAGGACGCCACCACCAATCCGTCGCTGATTTTAAAGGCCGTGCTGCAGCCCGATTACGCGCCCTTGCTGGAAAGCACGGTCGCCGCCCACAAGAATGCCGCGCTCGACGATATCGTCGACCAGGTGCTGGTGCGCTTCGGCCTGGAGATATTAAAAGTCGTGCCGGGGCGCGTCTCGACGGAAGTCGATGCCCGTTTGAGCTTTGACCGCGACGCCACCGTGGCCCGCGGACGCCGCCTGATCGCCCTGTACGAGCAGGCTGGAGTAAAACGCGAGCGCGTGCTGATCAAGGTCGCCGCCACCTGGGAAGGCATCGAGGCCGCGCGCGAACTGGAAAAAGATGGCATTTTTTGCAACCTTACCCTGCTGTTCGCGTTTTGCCAGGCCGTCGCCTGCGCCGACGCGAAGGTGCGGCTGATTTCGCCGTTCGTGGGCCGCATCTACGACTGGCATAAAAAATCGCTGGGCGCGGCATGGGACGAAGCGGCGCGCAGCCTGTCCAACGATCCAGGCGTGCAGTCCGTCACGCGCATCTTTAATTACTACAAGCAACATGGCATCGCCACGCAAGTGATGGGCGCCAGCTTCCGCAACGTGGGGCAGATCACGGCCTTGTCCGGCTGCGACTTGCTGACCATCAGCCCGGACTTGCTGGCCAAGCTCGAAGCGCTGGATGCGCCGTTCGAGCGCGCGCTGGGCGCTGACCTGGGCGCGGCGCAGCCGGCCGTCAGCTATGACGAAGCGGCCTTCCGCTACGCCCTGAACGACGATGCCATGGCCACCGAAAAGCTGGCCGAAGGCATACGCGGCTTTGCCGTCGATGCGGGCAAGCTCGATGCCATGATCGAGAAATTGCGTAATCATTAACGAATAACAAAGTTTTTACCCGTAGCACAGTCGTTTTTACAATAAAAACCCTTGGAGATCCTCATGAAAAAAGTCATTACCGCCACCCTGCTGCTGTCCGCCGCCTGCGGCGCCTTTGCCGCCGATAAACCGCTCAAATCGATCGGCGTGAGCGTGGGCGACCTGGCCAACCCGTTTTTCGTGGCGATTGGCCGCGGCGCGGAAGAAAGCGCGAAAAAGCTCGGTGGCCCCGGCGTGAAAGTCACGACTGTTTCCAGCAAGTATGACCTGAACACCCAGGTGGACCAGATCGAGAATTTCATCGCCAACAAGACCGACATCATCATCCTGAACGCCGTCGACTCCAAGGGCATCGCCCCGGCCATCAAGAAGGCGCGCAATGCGGGCGTGGTCGTGATCGCCGTCGACGTGGGCGCCGTGGGCGCTTCGGCCACCGTGATGTCCGACAACACCATGGCCGGCGACGTCTCGTGCGCCTACCTGGCCAAGCAGATCGGCGGCAAGGGCAATGTGGTGATCCTCAACGGGCCGCCCGTCACCTCCGTGATCGACCGCGTCAACGGCTGCAAGAAAACCCTGGCCGCCTTCAAGGACATAAAAATCCTGTCCGACAACCAGAACGCGGGCGGCAGCCGCGACGGCGGCATGACCGTGATGTCGAATTTGCTGACGGCCCATCCGAAGATCGACGCCGTGTTCGCCATCAACGATCCGACCGGCATCGGCGCCGAACTGGCGATCAAGCAATCGAAGCGCACGGACGTCAAACTGATCACGGCCGTCGATGGCGCGCCGGACGGCCAGAACGCCCTGAAGAACAAGGCCGGCCTGTTTGCCGCCACCTCGGCGCAAAACCCTTACCGCATGGCAACGGACGCCGTGCAGATGGGCTACGACATCATGAACGGCCGCACGCCGAAACAGACCATGGTGCTGTTGCCGACCCCGGCCATCACCAAGGAAAACGTCGCCACCTACACGGGCTGGGTGAAGAACTGATCTGCCTGACCTGAACCACGCGGCGCCGCCAGCCAGTTGGCAGGCGGCGCCAGTTTCACCAGCAAGGAAGGACAGTCATGAGCGACGATATTATTTTTGAAATGCGCGGCATCGAGAAGCGCTTCGGCGCCACGCGCGCGCTGCGCGGCGTGCACCTGACGGTGCGCAGCGGCGAAATCCATGCCGTGATGGGCGAAAACGGCGCCGGCAAGAGCACCCTGATGAAGATCCTCTCGGGCGTGTACACGCCGGACGCCGGTGAAATCATTCTCGACGGCAAGCCAATCCGCATCCGCAACCCGGGCGAGGCCCGCGCCCTGGGCATCAACCTGATCTACCAGGAACTGAGCGTGGCCAAGAACATGACGGTGGCGCAGAACGTCTTCATGGGCAGCGAGCCGCAAGGACCGTTCTGGACCGTCAAGGGCGGCGAAATGCGCGCGCGCACGAACGCCATCCTGGCCGACCTCGGTTCCCGCTTCGACGCCGACACCATGGTGGCTACCCTGTCGATCGCCGAGCAGCAGCAGGTGGAAATCGCCCGCGCCCTCGTGCACGAAAGCCGCATCCTGATCATGGACGAGCCCACTGCCGCCCTGTCCGACCGGGAAACCGAACAATTGTTCCGCATCATCGAAGAACAGCGCGACAAGGGCCTGGCCGTGCTCTACATCAGCCACCGCATGGCCGAGGTGGAACGCCTGGCGCGCCGCATCACGGTGCTGCGCGACGGCGCCTATGTGGGCGAACTGGGCAAGGATGAGCTGGATCAAAAGAAAGTCGTGCAAATGATGGTGGGCCGTCCCGCCGACGACTTCTATTCGCACCAGCGCCGCAGCACGCGGGGCGCCGAGCGCCTGCGCGTGGAAAACGTGGGCGGCGGCAAGGTCAAACCCGCCTCGTTCGCCCTGCATGCGGGCGAAGTGACGGGCCTGGCGGGACTCGTGGGCGCGGGCCGCACGGAACTGGCGCGGCTGATCTTTGGCGCCGACAAGAAAGCATCGGGACAAGTGTGGCTCGACGGCCAGGAAGTGCACATCCAGCGGCCGCTGGCGGCGATACGCCACGGCATCGGCTATCTGCCGGAAGACCGCAAGAGCCTGGGCTTGTTCATGCAGTTGTCGGCCATGGAAAACATGTCGATGAACATACTTTCAAAGCATTCCACGGCGGGCGTGGTCAACCGTGGCGCCCTGACGCAGCTCACGCGCGAGGCGATTGCCAACCTCAACGTCAAGGTCTCGGGGCCGGACGGCATCGTGGGGGGATTGTCTGGCGGCAACCAGCAGAAAGTCCTGCTGGCGCGCTGGCTGGCCATCGCCCCCAAGGTCCTCATCCTCGACGAACCGACGCGGGGCGTGGACGTGGGCGCGAAAAGCGAAATCTACAAGATCATCCACCAGCTGGCGGACGCGGGCACGGCCGTACTGTGCATTTCCAGCGAACTGGCCGAGCTGGTCGGCATCTGCGACCGCGTGATGGTGATGTGCGAAGGACGGCTGACGGGCGAAGTGACGGGCGACGATATCACGCAGGAAAACATCCTCGCCTACGCCACCCAGCTGGAAGCGGCCTAAAAACACCTATCAAAACCTACTGCGCGTCGCGGGTCGCGGTTTCCGATGCTCACTGACTCGGCGTCCCCGTGCTTCGCACAGTTCCGCGTCTCAACCACAACCCACATCCGCTCGCTGCGGTTTTGTTAGGCGTTTTAAGAATACGCCTTAAATAATCATTCAGGAGACTCATGATGACAACTAGTACCACCCGCGGCGCCCCGCGCGCCGGCGAACCTTTCAATGCCTCGAACCTGATGCGCCGCCTGGGCATGCTGCCCGTGCTGGTCGTGCTGTACCTGGCCATGTACGGCCTGACCGTGTATTTCTCGGCCGACGGCACGTCCACGTTCATGACGAGCAACAACACCATGAACATCTTCCGCCAGGTGTCGATCAATATCGTGCTGGCCTCGGGCATGACCTTCGTCATTCTGACCAGCGGCATCGATTTATCGGTCGGCTCCGTGCTGGCCGTCTCGGCCGTGGCGGGCATGCTGATGTCCTTGTCGGCCCAGTTCGCCGGCTTTTCAATCCCTGCCTTCCTCATCGTCGGCCTGCTGCTGGGCGCGCTCAATGGCGTGCTCGTCGCCCTCGTCGGCCTGAACCCGTTCGTCGTGACCCTGGGCACCATGACGGCCCTGCGCGGCGCGGCCTATCTGCTGGCCGACGGCACCAGCGTGCTGAACACGGAAATCCCCAGCTTCGAATGGATGGGCAACGGCAGCTTCCTGGCCGTGCCCTGGCTGATCTGGCTGGCGGCCGCCGTCGTGCTGCTGACCTGGTTTATCTTGCGCAAGACGACCCTGGGCCTGCATATCTACGCCGTGGGCGGCAATATCCAGGCGGCGCGTTTGACGGGGATCAAGGTCGGCCTCGTGCTGATGTTTGTCTACACCATCAGCGGCCTGTTCGCGGGCCTGGGCGGCGCCATGTCGGCCAGCCGTTTGTATGCCGCCAACGGCAACTGGGGTACCGGTTATGAACTCGATGCCATCGCGGCCGTCGTGCTCGGCGGCACGAGCCTGATGGGCGGCGTCGGTTCCGTCTGGGGCACCGTCATCGGCGCCCTGATCATCGGCGTGATGAACAATGGCTTGACGATTTTGGGGCTGTCGTCGTTCTGGCAGTATGTGGCGAAAGGTGTCGTGATCGTGCTGGCCGTGATCCTGGATAAATGGCGCCAGTCGCACGCGCAGAATTAAACCCTAAACCCATGAACTGCCGGGGTCGGACCCTGTAGGGTCCGACCCCAGTCCTTGCTCCTGGGTTAACGCTTAAAACTGCAGCCGCATCTCCACATGCGCAATCCCCGCCTCTTCAAATTGTTCCCCCTGCTGCACGAAACCGTGGCGCGCATAGAATGGCGCGGCCACGGTTTGCGCGTTCAGCATCACCGCCAGGTCACCACGTTCGCGCGCCTTGTCCATCAGCAAGGTCAAAATGGCGCCGCCCACGCCCGTGCCGCGGCCCGGCTGGCGCACGGCCATGCGGCCGATGTGTCCGTCCGGCAATAGCCGGCCCGTGCCGATGGCTTGGCCGGCGTCGTCATAGGCGACGGCGTGCAGGCAGACGGCATCCATATCGTCGAGTTCGATCTCGGCCGGCACTTTCTGTTCATCGACGAAAACTTCAAAGCGGATGGCGGTGGCGTCAGGGCCCAGGGTGGCCCAGTCGCCGAGACGGATGGTGTGCTTGGTCATGGTGTAATGTAAAAGGAGACAGGCCGCAATTGTCGCACGGCCCGCCTTTCCTCGGCGAGATCAGCCGAGCTTGACCAGTTGCTTGCCGAAATTACGGCCCTTCAACAGGCCGATGAAGGCGTCGGGCGCGCTGGCCAGGCCCTCGGCCACGGATTCGCGGAACTTCAGCTTGCCCGACGCCACCAGGGTGCCCAGCTCGGCCAGTCCTTGCGGCCAGAATTCCGGCTGTTCGGACACGATGAAGCCGCGCACCGTGAGGCGGTTGGTGAGGATCAGGCGGGCATTGTCGAGCGGCGTCGGTTCGCCGTTGTAGCCGGCGATCCAGCCGCACACGGCCACGCGGCCGAACGCGTTGGTGCGGGCCAGGGCCGCATCGAACACGGCGCCGCCCACGTTTTCAAAGATGGCGTCGATACCGTCCGGCGTGGCCGCTTCCAGGTCGGCCGCCAGCTTGCCCGCCTTGTAGTCGACGCAGGCGTCAAAACCCAGTTCCTCGACGACATAGCGGCATTTTTCCGCCCCGCCCGCGATGCCGACGACCCTGCAACCCTTGAGTTTGGCCAGCTGGCCGACGACGCTGCCGACGGCGCCGCTGGCGGCCGACACGACGACCATTTCGCCCGCCTTTGGCGCCATGATCTGGTTCAGGCCATACCAGGCCGTCATGCCCGGCATGCCGACGGCGCCCAGGTAGGCGGACGCGGGGATATGCGTCGTGTCGACCTTGCGCAGCATGGTGCCGTCCGACACGGCCACTTCCGTCCAGCCCAGGGTCCCCACCACCGTGTCGCCCGCGGCGAACTTCGGATGCTTCGATTCCAGCACCACGCCCACCGTGCCGCCTATCATGGTTTCATCGAGCGCCTGCGGCGCCGCATAGCTCTTATTGGCGCTCATGCGCCCGCGCATATAGGGGTCGAGCGACAGGTACTGGTTGCGTACCAGCAATTGCCCATCCGTGATGGCGGGAATGTCTTTCGTTTCCAGACGAAAATGTGCCGGCTGCACTTCCTCGTTGGAAGCGGGGCGCGCGGCGAGGACGATGCGTTGGTAGGTGGTCATGAATGCTCCTTATTGGATGAACAAGCTGAACCCTAAAGCGAAGGGCTGGGGTAATTCAATCATTAAATCTCATAGTCCATACACTGCCGCGCTTCGCGCACGGCGCCAAAAAACGGCTTGATTTTCACGTGCTCGGGATGGTTCTGGTAGGCGTCGAGCGCTGCGCGGCTGGCGAACTCGCTGTAGAGCACGATGTCGTAGCTCGCTTCCAGGCCCGGCTGGGCCACGGCCGCCTCGAATTTCAATATGCCGGGCACCAGGTCCGAACAGGCGTCGAGCAGGGCTTTCAGTTTCAGGGCGTTGGTGGCGCGGTCGGCGCCTTCGGCGTGGTCTTTGAGTTTCCAAAAAACAATGTGCTTGATCATGGTGGCAGGCTGCTTGTTTATTAATGAAGCATTACTGTAACCGCTATCGGCGCACTCTGCAGGAAGTGGCCGTACAAGGAAAACGGGCGGCCCTGGAAGCCGCCCGCAGACTGGGTTCACGCAAACATTACAGCACTTCAAACAGGCCGGCCGCGCCCTGTCCGCCGCCGATGCACATGGTCACGACCACGTATTTGACGCCGCGGCGCTTGCCTTCGATCAAGGCGTGGCCCGTCAGGCGCGCGCCCGACACGCCGTAGGGGTGGCCGACGGCAATGGCGCCGCCGTTGACGTTCAGGCGGTCCATGGGAATGCCCAGGGTGTCGGCGCAATACAGCACCTGCACGGCGAACGCTTCATTGAGTTCCCACAGGCCGATGTCAGCCACCGTCAAGCCCGCCTTTTTCAGCAGCTTGGGAATGGCGTACACGGGGCCGATGCCCATTTCATCGGGTTCGCAGCCGGCCACGGCAAAGCCGCGGAAGACGCCCAGCGGCTGCAAGCCTTTCGCTTCGGCCACTTTCGCGTTCATGACGATGGCCATCGCCGCGCCGTCGGAAAACTGGCTGGCGTTGCCGGCGCTGATGACGCCGCCGGGAATGGCCGGGCGGATCTTCGCCACGCCGTCATACGTCGTGTCGGCACGGATGCCTTCGTCGGCGGCAATCGTCACTTCGCGCGACACCAGCATGCCGCTGGCCTTGTCAGCCACGCCCATGATGGTGGTCATGGGCACGATTTCCGCGTCGAACAGGCCGGCCGCCTGGGCGCTTGCTGCGCGCTGCTGGCTTTGCGCGCCGTACACGTCCTGGCGCTCGCGCGAAATCTGGTAGCGTTTTGCCACCGTTTCGGCCGTCTGCAGCATGGGCCAGTACACTTCCGGCTTGTGCTGCTGCAGCCAGACGTCGCGATACATATGCGTATTCATTTCATTTTGCACGCAGGAAATTGATTCCACGCCGCCCGCCGCATAGATATCGCCTTCGCCGGCGATGATGCGCTGCGCCGCCAGGGCGATGGCCTGCAAGCCCGAGGAACAGAAGCGGTTGACGGTCATGCCGGCCGTGGTCACGGGGCAGCCGCCGCGCAGGGCCACCTGGCGCGCGATATTGCCGCCCGTGGCGCCTTCGGGAAAGGCGCAGCCGACCAGCACGTCTTCCACTTCCTCCGCCTCGATGCGCGCGCGCTCGACGGCGGCCGCCAGCACGTGGCCGCCCAGGGTGGCGCCGTGCGTCATGTTGAACGCGCCCTTCCAGGACTTGGCCAGGCCCGTGCGGGCGGTCGATACGATGACGGCTTCATTCATGCTGTGTCTCCTTGTGGGAATGTTATGTGGTCAATGATGTTAAGTAAGCCCAATAAATTCTTGTGATTTCTGACTTCCATCAGCGGCGCCCTACCGCGTTGCCAACTGCTAGCAGTCGGCGCCTTGTATTGCATCCGGTTCTGTTTGTCATAAATCCACAAGAATTTCCTGACGATTACCTAGCTCGCAAGCAGAATAGCACATTTAAGTACGGTCGTTCGCAAAGTTGCGGCAACCCTCACTTTGTAAGCTTCGCGTAAGTTTCAAGCAAGCATGACGTAAGGTTTCGAGAACACACTCGCCTCCAAGCTGTTGCAAGAATGGTCAATAAAGACCTCGGCAACGGTTCACTATAAAACATAGGGAGACAAACCATGGCATCATCATCCGGCCCGGCCGACGTGCGGAAAATTTCCACCAAAGGAACGCCGATTACGCCAGAAGAACGCAAGGTCATCTTTGCATCTTCGCTCGGCACCGTGTTTGAATGGTACGATTTTTACCTGTACGGCTCGCTCGCTTCCATCATCGCCAAGCAATTCTTCATCGGCGACCCCACGACCACCTTCATTTTCGCCCTGCTGGCCTTTGCCGCCGGCTTCATCGTGCGCCCGTTCGGCGCGCTGGTCTTCGGCCGCCTGGGCGACATGATCGGCCGCAAATACACCTTCCTGATCACGATCCTGATCATGGGCGGCTCCACCTTCATCGTCGGCCTGCTGCCGGGCCACGCCTCCATCGGCATCGCCGCACCGATCATCCTCGTCATCCTGCGCATCCTGCAAGGCCTGGCGCTGGGCGGCGAATACGGCGGCGCAGCCACCTACGTGGCCGAGCACGCCCCTGAAGGCAAGCGCGGCGCATTCACGGCGTGGATACAGACAACGGCAACGCTGGGCTTTTTCCTGTCGCTGATCGTCATCCTGGGCACCCGCCTGGCCACGGGCGAGAAAGAGTTTGAAGCCTGGGGCTGGCGCGTGCCCTTCCTCGTCTCCGTCCTGCTGCTGGCCATCTCCGTCTGGATCCGCCTGGCCATGAACGAATCGCCGGCGTTTGCCAAGATGAAAGCCGAAGGCAAGACCTCGAAAGCGCCGCTGACGGAAGCGTTCGGCAAATGGAAAAACCTGAAGATCGTCATCCTGGCCCTGATCGGCCTGACGGCCGGCCAGGCCGTCGTCTGGTACACGGGCCAGTTCTACGCCCTGTTCTTCATGACCCAGACCCTGAAAGTGGACCTGGCCACGGCCACCATCCTGGTCGCCATCGCCCTGCTGCTGGCCACGCCGTTCTTCCTGTTCTTCGGCAGCCTGTCCGACCGCCTGGGCCGCAAATACATCATCCTCGGCGGCTGCCTGATCGCCGCGGCCACCTACTTCCCCATCTTCAACGGCCTGACCCACTTCGCCAATCCGCAGCTGGAAGCGGCACTGAAGAACTCGCCAGTGGTGGTGGTGGCCGATCCCGCCTCCTGCCACTTCCAGTTCAATATGACGGGTACCAAGAAGTTCCCATCGTCGTGCGACATCGCCGCCGGCTTCCTGTCGAACAGCTCGGTCAACTACACGAAGGAAGCGGCACCGGCCGGCAGCATCGCCAAGGTACGCATCGGCACAAAGGAATTTACGTCGTTTAATGCCGTCATGACGCCCGATGGTCTGAACTTCGATGCGGAAAGCAAGGCCCATGAAGCAGCGTTCAAGAAAGAAATCGGCGCCGGCATCAAGGAAGCGGGCTATCCGGCCAAGGCCGATCCGGAGCAGATCAACAAGCCGATGGTCGTGCTGCTGCTGTTTATCCTGGTGCTGTACGTGACCATGGTGTACGGCCCGATCGCCGCCATGCTGGTGGAAATGTTCCCGACGCGCATACGCTACACCTCGATGTCCCTGCCCTACCATATCGGCAACGGCTGGTTCGGCGGCCTGCTGCCGACCACGGCCTTCGCGCTGGTGGCCTTCAAGGGCGACATCTATTACGGCCTGTGGTACCCGATCGTCGTGGCCCTGGCGACGGTGGTCATCGGCACCCTGTTCGTCAAGGAAACCAAGGACAACAACATCTACGCCGACGATTGATACGGTGCAAACCCCGGCCGCAAGGCCGGGCGCCGCCATGCAAAACGCCGCTGACTTGTCAGCGGCGTTTTTTTTACCGGCGGCGCCAGCGGCGGCCGCTTACTTGGCGTTCTTGCCGTTTTTCAGCTGGTCGCGCTGCTGCACGTATTCCTGGTAGCTGGTCTGGTTGCGCTTGCGGCAGGCATTGCGGTCGTCGAAATTGTTCAGGCTGTTGCAGTACTCGCCGATCTTGTCCCGGTTCGCGTCATACAGCACCTCGCAGCCGGTCATGGCCAACAGGCAGGGAACGATCAGATATTTCATTGCATCTCTCATGTGGATGGACGGGATGGCACGACAAACAACACCGATTGCCAGCTTGGTAAGCGGGGCCGCTTTATCTTAACGCGTTCCCAGCAAGAAGTACAAGCGCTCGGTAATTACTTACGGGAATGGACTGCGGCCGGCATGGGCGTCAACGGCATGCCGCTCGTCCAAGTCCTCGTTCAACAGCGGATTGTTTTCCGCGAACGCGGCCAGGTGTTCGAGCAGCACGCGCACGCGGGCCGGCAGGTAGCGCCGCTGCGTCCACACGGCGTAGACGTGGCGCGGCTGCGGCATCCAGTCGGGCAGCACGCGCACGAGGCTGCCCCGGGCCACCTCGTCGCGGCATTGCAGTAACGGACACAGCAGGATGCCGATGCCGGCGTCGGCCATCTCCACGGCCAGGCGCATCTCGTTGACGCGCAGGCGCGCCTGCGGCGCGATCACCATCTCGGCGCCGTCGCCGGGCCGGCGCAAGCGCCAGCTGCGCAGCGGCTCGGCCACGATCAACTCGTGCTGTTCCAGTGCCTGCAAGTCCTGCGGCACGCCGGCGCGGGCCAGGTAAGCGGGCGCGGCCACCATCACCAGCGAAGCGCTGCCCAGGCGGCGCTGCATCAGCGAGGAATCGTCGAGCGCGCCCACGCGGATGGCCAGGTCGGCGCCGCTGCCCACCAGGTCTTGCAGCAGGTTCGACAGTTCCAGCTCCAGGCGGATGTCCGGATACTGCTGCATGAAGCTGACCCAGGCGGGCGTCAGCAGGCCGCTGGCGAAGTTGACGGGCGCCAGCACGCGGATGGTGCCGGAGACGGCCGCCAGGCTGGCGTCGAGCTGCTGCGTGGCTTGCCGCAGGGCGTGGACCAGGGGCCGGCACTGTTCATAGTATTGCCAGCCTTCCGCCGTCGGCTGCAGGCGGCGCGCGCTGCGGTTGAGCAAGCGGTAGCCGAGCTGGCCTTCCAGCTTTTGCAGCCGGCGCGTGACGGTGGCGGCCGGCAAATCTTCCTTGACGGCGGCCGCGTGCAGGCTGCCCGCCTCGACGATGGAGACAAACAGGGCTAGGTCATCGAGCATGATTCCTCAAGCATGGTTTCATTTATGGAATTTGAAATTAAAAATATGGCTCTAGTATAGATTGCTGCAAGTCGTTACGCTGGCATCTCTTCCATTTTCATGAAAAATACACCATGTCCGATGCCCTGCGCCTGCGTTTCGTGTTTGCCCTGCTGATGTCGTTCGTCATGACCTTGCTGATGAGCGCCTGGGTCACCTGGCTCAATATCGGCCTGCAGGCCGACTTCCTGCCCCGCTGGCGCCATGCGTTTTTCGCCGCCTGGCCCGTGGCCTTCTGCGCCGTGATGCTGTTCGCGCCCCGCGTGCAGCAGCTGAGCCGGCATATCGCGGCCCGCCTGGCGCGCCAGGCGGCGAGTTGACCGGCAGTTTCCCGCCCGCAGCGCCACTCGGTCACTACCGCCCACGGCGACCCCGATCCGGGCTATGCTATGGCCGTCCCTGTTTTCTGCGGAGTGCCCATGCTCGATCACGTTTCCCTCACCGTCAGCGACCTGGAACGCGCCGAGCGCTTCTATGACGCCGTCTTTGCCGCGCTGGACGTGCCCAAGGCGGGCAGCGACCATGCCAACGCCTGGATAGGCTACGGCGAGCGCAGCGATGCGGACCACCCCGGACGCAGCTATTTTTCCGTGCGCCTGGGCCCGCAGCCCGACGATGCGCCGCGCCGCCATTGCTGCTTCAAGGCGTCCACGCGGGCCGCCGTGGACGCCTTCTGGCAGGCGGGCCTGGCCCACGGCGGCTTCGACCTGGGCGCGCCCGGGCTGCGCCACTATCACGCCAGCTACTACGCGGCCTTCCTGTTCGATCCCGACGGCAACCGCATCGAAGCCGTCTGCCATCGTGCCGACGCCGGCTGACAGGACGGGAAATGCGCTTCTGTTCGGCATTTCCACTTCCAGACGATTTGCCTATAATGGCTGGCACGCCATACCGGGCAGTGAACCAAGAAGGAGATTCATGCATCATCTATTCGTCGGCCGCCGCGCGCGCACCATGCTCCTCTCCGGCGCCGGCCTGCTGCTGTCCGGCTGCTCCCTGCTGCCGTCCACCCCGGCCGCGCCGGGCGTGCCCGCCACGGCCGCCCTGCCCGACGCGAGCATCGCCTATACCCTGAGCGGCCAGGACGGCTTGCCCGTCATCTTCCAGTCGGCCATGGGCGACGGCAAGGAGGTGTGGGCCAAGGTGGTGCCCGAAGTGGCAAAGCAGCACCGCGTGCTCGTCTACGACCGCCCCGGCTACGGCGACAGCAAGAAGACCGCCACGCCGCGCGACCCCTGCACCATCGCCGCCCAGCAGCGCGCCCTGCTGGCGCAGGCAGGCCTGAAGCCGCCATATGTGCTCGTCGGCCATGGCCTGGGCGGGCTGTACCAGTACGTGTACGCCAGGCTGTACCCGCAGGACGTGGCCGGCCTGGTCCTGCTCGACCCCACGCATCCGCAGCAATGGAGCCGCCTGCAGACGGAGGCGCTCACCTACGCCATGCTCGTGAAGACGCGGCGCAAGCTCATGTTCAACAGTACGGAATCGGCCGAATTCGATGCACAGACGCAATGCCTGCAGCACGTCGACATGAGCAGCCCGCTGCGCCTGCCCGCCATGCTGCTGGTGCGCGACAAGTTCGGCATCGAGGAAACGGGCTCGTTTGAAGACGTCGTGCGGGCCCAGGAAAAGGATTGGCAGCGCCTTTCCGGCGCGCCGGCCATCGAGCGCATCACGGGCGCCGGCTCCTACATCCAGAAGGACAACCCCGTCATCGTCAACGAGGCGGTCAAGATGCTGACGAAGAAGAAATAAAAAAAGGGCAGAGAAATCTGCCCTTTTTGCATTCAGCATCTGAATCAGCTATTGAATCCCTTGCCCTCGCCCGCCAGTTTCACCAGCAGGGGCGCCGGCGTCCACGCTTCGCCGTGGCGGCCTTTCGCGTAGCCATTGATGGTGTCGAGTACGTTCGGCAAGCCGACCGTATCGGCATAGAACATGGGGCCGCCGCGGAACAGGGGGAAGCCGTAGCCCGTCAGATACACCATGTCGATGTCCGAGGCGCGCAGGGCGATGCCCTCTTCCAGGATGCGCGCACCCTCGTTGACGAGCGCGTACACGAGGCGTTCGACGATTTCCTGGTCGCCGATCTTGCGCCGCGCCACGCCGATGTCGGCCGAGTGCCGGACTATCATGGCGTTGACCTGTTCCGAGGCATACGCCTTGCGGTCGCCCGCCTTGTAGTCATACCAGCCGGCGCCCGTCTTCTGGCCAAAGCGCCCCAGTTCGCACAGCAGGTCGGCCGTCTGCGAATACGTGACGTCCGGCTTTTCCACATAGCGGCGCTTGCGGATGGCCCAGCCGATGTCGTTGCCGGCCAGGTCGGCCATGCGGAACGGGCCCATGGCGAAACCGAATTTCTCGACCGCCTTGTCGACCTGCTCCGGCAGGCAGCCCTCTTCCAGCAGGAAGCCGGCCTGGCGGCTGTATTGCTCGATCATGCGGTTGCCGATGAAGCCGTCGCATACGCCCGAGACGACGCCCGTCTTCTTGAGCTTTTTCGACAACGCCAGCGCCGTGGCCAGCACGTCCTTGCCCGTTGCCTTGCCACGCACGATTTCCAGCAGCTTCATCACGTTTGCCGGGCTGAAGAAATGCGTGCCGACCACGTCCTGCGGGCGCTCGGTGAACGCGGCGATCTTGTCCAGGTCTAAAGTGGAGGTGTTCGAGGCGAGAATGGCGCCCGGCTTCATGACGGCGTCGAGCTGTCTGAACACGGTTTCCTTGACGCCCAGCTCTTCGAAGACGGCTTCGATGACGATGTCGGCTTGCGCGATGTCGGCATAGGCCAGCGTGCCGGAGACGAGCGCGATGCGCTGTTCGGCCTTGTCCTGCGTCAACTTGCCCTTCCTGACCGTGTTTTCATAATTCCTGCGGATGGTGGCCAGGCCCTTGTCCAGCGCTTCCTGCTTCGTTTCCAGCAGCATCACGGGGATGCCCGCGTTGGCGAAATTCATGGCGATGCCGCCGCCCATGGTACCGGCGCCGACGATCGCCGCCTTGGCGATGGCGCGCACGGGCGTGTCGGACGGCACGTCGGGCACCTTGCTGGCGACACGCTCGGCGAAGAAGGCGTGGCGCAAGGCTTTCGATTCAGGCGACTGCACCAGCTGCATGAACAGTTCGCGCTCGTACTTGAGGCCATCGTCGAATTTCATCGTCACGGCGGCCGCCACGGCGTCCACGCATTTGAGCGGCGCGGGGAACGGACCGGACATGGCTTTGACGGTATTGCGCGAAAACTGCAGGAACGCTTCGTGGTTCGGGTAGTCAACCTTGCGCTCGCGCACTTTCGGCAGCGGGCGCACATCGGCCACTTTCGTGGCGAAGGCCACGGCGGCGGCCAGCAAGTCCGCGCCGGGCGCGATGACTTCGTCGAACAGGGCCGTGCCGGCCAGCTTGTCGGACGCCACGGGCGTGCCCGAGACGATCATGTTGAGGGCCATTTCCAGGCCCAGCACGCGCGGCAGGCGCTGCGTGCCGCCCGCGCCCGGCAAGATGCCGAGCTTGACTTCAGGCAAGGCCATCTGTGCGCCGGGCGCGACCACGCGGTAATTGCAGCCCAGCGCCAGCTCCAGGCCGCCACCCATGCAGACGCTGTGGATGGCCGCCACCACCGGCTTCGTGGATTGCTCGACGACATTGATCAGGGTATGCAGGGTCGGTTCCGTGAGGGCCTTGGGCGAATTGAATTCCTTGATGTCGGCGCCGCCGGAGAATGCCTTGCCGGCGCCCGTGATGACGATGGCTTTGACGGTCTCGTCGGCCAGCGCCTGGCGGATGCCGGCCACGGCGGCCGTGCGCGTGGCCAGTCCCAGGCCGTTGACGGGAGGGTTGGCCAGGGTAATGACGGCAACGGCGCCGTTCACTTGATATTCAGCACTCATGTCTCTTCCTTATTGGTTTTGCTCAAGTATGAGGTGGTTGCAAGGGATGAAGCTTCACTATACCGTATAAAAGAACGCTCGTATTATTTTTATCGTTTTCCGCTACGGCATGCATTGTTTGCCATGGTACCGCAACGTTTGCGGAAAGATTCTGCTGCAAGCAGCAAGTTCCAGTAGAAGCTATCGCTTGAATATTCATTTAAATAATAAAAACACAATAATAATAACGACGTTTTATATTACGAAAGAATGCGTCTGGTATATGCCGGCCTGGGTCAATTACGACAGTTTTTACATTATTTATTCCCGCCCCTTGTTTTTCGCCAAACGCTGGGGAATAATAAAATTATTGATTCAAATCAATAATCTACAATTTATTTATGTTAATGCAAACCGCGGGACCGGCACTGGCTGCCGTTCATCGCGCACATTCTCACCGATTATCACCAGGCGCGAACCGATGCAATAACATCGCTGCCTTATATGGATAGCAGAAAAATAATAAGCGCAGCCTGATCGCCCCCATTCCTCTTCTCACACCGAAGGAAACATTATGGACGCAGCCAGCCATGTCAGCCACTCCCAGGGTCTGGACTTACAAGCGATAAATACGGCACTGAACCGTGTCCAGGCCGTCATCGAATTCGAACTCGACGGCACCATCCTGCATGCGAATGACAATTTCCTGCGCGTGCTCGGCTATACCTTGGCCGAAGTGCAAGGCAAGCACCATGCCATCCTCTGCGACCCCGAGTATGTGAAAACGGATGAATACAGCAACTTCTGGGCCAAGCTGGGACGGGGCGAATTCGACCAGGGCGAATACAAGCGCCGCGCCAGGGATGGGCGCGAAGTGTGGATCAACGCGTCGTACAACCCCATCCTCGACGCGAACGGCAAGCCGTATAAAGTCATCAAGTTCGCTACCGACGTCACGGCCATGAAGACGCGCAACGCCGAATACGAGGGCAAGGTCAGCGCCATCGGCAAGGCGCAGGCCGTGATCGAGTTCGACATGCACGGCAACGTGCTCGACGCGAACGACAATTTCCTCGCCGTCATGGGCTACGACTTGAGCGATATCAAGGGCGAACATCACCGCCTGTTCTGCGAGCCCGAGTACGCGGGCAGCACCGACTACAAGAAATTCTGGCAAAAGCTCAACCGCGGCGAGTTCGACAGCGGCCGCTACAAGCGCCTGGGCAACCACGGCAAGGTGGTGTGGATACAGGCCACCTACAATCCCATCCTCGACCTGAACGGCAAGCCCTATAAAGTGGTCAAGTTCGCCATCGACATCACGGACCAGGTAAACCTGGAAAACAGCATCCAGGCCAGGTCCGCCAGCGACAGCCGCAAGGTCAACGCCCTGCTCGAATCGGTGGCGCGCGCGGCCCAGGGCGACCTGACGTGCCATATCGTGCCCGAAGGCGAGGAACCGATCGACCTGCTGGCCGGCGGCATCAGCAAGATGATTACCGACCTGCGTGGCGTGATCGGCAACGTGGTGTCGGCGGCGAACGGCTTTGCCGACGCCTCGCACACGATCGCCGAGCGGGCCACGGGCGTGGCCGTGGGCACGCAGGCGCTGGGCGCGACGGTGGAGGAAATGAACGCCTCCATCGACGGCCTGACGTTTTCCATCAATTCCATCGCCGAAAACACCTCGAGCGCCGACTCGCTGGCCAAAGCCACGCAGCAGGAGGCGGAAGCGGGCGCGCGCGCCGTCGCCAAGTCCATCGAGGCGATGGACCTGATCAACCGCTCGTCGGAAGACATCGGCGAAATCGTCAAGGTCATCAGCGAGATCGCCAGCCAGACGAATATGCTGGCCTTCAACGCGGCCATCGAGGCGGCGCGCGCGGGCGAGCACGGCCTGGGCTTTTCCGTCGTCGCCGACGAGGTGCGCAAGCTGGCCGAGCGTTCCTCGCAGGCAACAAAAGAGATTTCCAAGCTGATCAACGAATCCGTCAAGCGCGTCTCCACCGGCAGCGAGATTTCGCGCCAGGCCAGCGACGCCTTCGACAAGATCGTCTCGGGCGTGGCCAAGACCACGCTGGCCATCTCGGACATCTCGAAGGCGGCCAACGAGCAGCTGCTGACGGCGCGCGAAGTGTCGACAGCGATCCAGTACATCGCCGAGGAAACGGAAAAGTCGGCCGCCAACTGCGACAGCATCGCCCGCTCCACGGATGGCCTGAACGAGCGCGCGGGCAGCCTGAACCAGACCGTTTCCGGCTTCGTGGTGTAGACGATGAGCCACGCGGCCACCTTGACGCCCGAAGTCCTGACGACCCTGATCGCCCTGGTGCGCCAGCATACGGGCATCGCCATGACGGCGCGCAAGAGCGTGCTGCTGGAACGGCGCTTGCAGCCCCGGCTGCAGGCGCTGGCCCTGCACAGCTACCAGGCGTACCTGGAGCGCGTGGCCAGCGACGGCGACGAGGTAGCCCATTTCATCGACCTGGTGACCACCAACGACACCCTGTTCTTCCGCACGCCGCACATCTGGGACTACTTCCGCGACCGCTACCTGCCCGCCTGGGCGCGCGCCCATCCGGACGGCTGCCTGAACGTGTGGTCGGCGGCCGCGGCCAGCGGCGAGGAACTGTATTCGATCGCCATGCTGTGCGAGCAATTCCGGCTGCAAGCGCCCGCCTTCCGCTACCAGATCCTGGCCAGCGACATTTCACGGCACATCCTCGCCGCAGCGAAGGCGGGCCAGTACAGCGGGCGCTCCGTCGAGCGCATCCGCCTGTCGCACCCGGAATTGCTGCGCAAATACTTCACGCCGTCGCCGCATGGCGTGCAGGTCAACGAGGAACTGCGGCGGCACGTCAGCTTTGCGCAGCACAATCTGCTCGATGTGCTGCGCCCCGCGCGGCGGTTCGACCTCGTATTCCTGCGCAACGTGCTGATTTATTTCGACGCGGAGCACCAGGAAACCGTGCTGCGCCAGGCGCGCGCCAGCCTCAGGGACGATGGCCGGCTGATCCTGGGCGAGTCGGAAAGCATCGCCCGCCTGGGCACCGGCTACCAGTTCGAGTTCCCCATGATTTACAAGGCGGGCAGCGCATGAGCACCATCGTCGACCCCGGCCTGCCGCTGCAGCTTGTCGGCATGGGGCAGCTGAGCGTGGGCACGCGCGACGAGCAGCTGCAGGCGCTGCTCGGGTCCTGCATCGGCATCGGTTTGCTCTGGAAGAAGGGCCATTGCTGCGGCCTGGCCCACTGCCTGCTGCCCGAAGCGCCGCACGCCGGCAGTGCCGCGGGCGCGCCGGATGCATGCGCCCTGACTGCACGCTATGTGAGCCAGGCCGTGCCTGCGCTGCTGCGCCTGATGGGCGCGCGCCAGGCCGATTACGCCGATATCGAGGTGGTGCTGGCGGGCGGCGCCAGCATGTTCGGCCCCGCCCACGTCCATGGCCGCCTGCAGGTGGGCCGGCAAAATGCGCAGGCGGCGCAGAAATACCTGGCCCAATGCGGCTTGCGCGTGAGTTTTTGCGCGCTGGGCGGGAACCACGGGCGCCAGTTGCTGATCGATTGCGCCCGCCACAGCTATGCCGTCGTCGACGTCGTGGCGCCAGCCGGTTTGACTCAACGCAAGGAAAGCGCGTATGGACATGCATGAAGGACGCGAGGGCGGCGGCGCCACGGAACTGTTCGGCTCCTTCTTTCTCGGCGGCGATGAATTCGCCCTGCCCGCCAGCTGCATCCGCGAAGTGGTCAACTACCCGGCCAGGGTCACCGCCCTGCCCCTGTCGCCGCCCTATCTGGAAGGCATGTTTACCTTGCGCGGCAGCGTCATTCCGGTGGTCAACCTGGGCCGGCTGTTCCGCGCCGATGCGCCGCGCGCCGTGGCCACGGACAAGATCGCCATCCTCGACTTCCAGCAGGTGCTCGTCGGCATCGTCTTCCAGGAGACGGGCGAAATCCTGCGCGTGCCCGCCAGCGACCGCAGCGCCCTGCACTATGCGAGCGGCGACGCCCACGCCGTCATTGCCGGCACGATCTTGCTCGGCGGCGGCGCGCGCCTGCTGCAAATCCTCGACCCGCACGCCCTGCTGCACATCGAAAACGTGCCCCACGTGCTGGCCCTGCAGGCGACCGGCGCCAGGCCCGGCACGGCCCGCCGCCATGCGCAGGGCGAACGCCGCCGGTGCGTCAGCTTCCATGCGGCCGGCGCCACGTTTGCCTTTGAAATGCTGGCCATCCAGGAAATCATCAAGGTGCCGGAGCTGCACAGCTCCCTGCTGAACAGCGCGCTGTGCCTGGGCCGCATGCATTTTCGCGGCAGCCAGGTGGCCGTCGTCGATTTCGGCGCCCTGCTGCAGGCGGCAGAACCGGCCGCGGCGGCCAAGGCGGCCAAGGCGGCCACCCTGGACCAGCGCGTCATCGTCGTGCGGCTGGGCGACACGAGCGTAGGCTTCCTTGTCGATTCCATCGACAGCATCGTGCATTTCTTTGGCGACGAAGTACTGCCGATTCCCCTGCTGAGCAAGGCGCGCGCCGCCATGTTCGCCGGCTGCATCACGCGAGAAGGCCTGGGCGACATCATTTACCTGGACCACAAAGAAATCCTGTCGCAAACGGAAATCGTCGAGATGCGCGACGGCCACGCGCGCCTGTATCCGGCCGATGCGGAAACGAGCGCCGCCACGCACCAGGCGCGGCGCCGCGTCTACATCACGTTTACCGTGGAAACGCCGTTCGCCGTGGAGATCGGGCAAGTGCGCGAAATCATCGACTTCAGCGGCGCCATCACGACGCCGCCGGGCATGCCGGCCTGCATGCGCGGCATGCTCAAGCTGCGCCAGCAAATGATCAGCATCATCGACCTGCGCCGGCTGTATGCGATGCCGCCCCTGCCGGACGCCAGCAGCGGCAAGATTTTGATCGTGGAACGGGGCGACGAACGCTATGGCTTCCTCGTCGACCACGTCGATAACATCATGACCATTTCCGACAGCCAGCGCTTTGCGGCGCCGCAAATCATCCGCACCGGCACGCACGACGACCTGCGCAGCGAGATGGATGAAATGCTTGATATCGGCACGGAGGCGCAGCGCCAGACCCTGTCCGTCTTCCAGTGCGACCACCTGCTGGAAAAGCTGGGGGCGGCGCTGCCGCAGGCGGCCTAGGCGGCTTTACATGCCGGGCAGCCGGTGCCCCTTGAACTGCTCGCGCAGCTTGTTCTTCTGGATCTTGCCCGTGGCGCCCATGGGCAAGGCGTCGATGAACAGCACGTCGTCGGGCGTCCACCACTTGGCGATCTTGCCGTCGAAAAACTGCAATAACGCTTCGCGCGTGACCGTCATGCCGGGGCGCAATACCACCACAAGCACGGGGCGCTCATCCCATTTCGGGTGGAACACGCCGATGCAGGCCGCCTGCAGCACGGCCGGGTGGGCCATGGCCAGGTTTTCCAGGTCGATCGTGCCGATCCACTCGCCGCCCGACTTGATCACGTCCTTGCTGCGGTCCGTGATCTGCATGTAGCCGTCCGCGTCGATGGTGGCCACGTCGCCCGTGGGGAACCAGCCGTCCTGCAGCGCGTCGCCGCCCTCGTTCTTGTAGTACGAGGCGATGATCCACGGCCCTTTCACGAGCAGATGGCCGTAGGCCACGCCATCCCACGGCAACTCCTTGCCGTCGTCGTCGACGATCTTCATGTCCACGCCGTAGATCGCATGGCCCTGCTTTTGCAGGATCTTGCGCTGTTCGGCTTTCGGCAAGTCCAGGTGCTTGGTCTGCAAGCCCCCTGCCGTGCCCAGCGGCGACATTTCCGTCATGCCCCAGGCGTGGATGACCTCGATGTCGAACTTGTCGATCAGGGTATCCATCATGGCCGGCGGGCACGCCGCGCCGCCGATCACCGTGCGGCGGAAGGAGGAGAATTTCAAGTCATTCTGCAAGGCATGGTTCAGCAAGCCCAGCCAGACGGTGGGCACGCCGGCCGAGAACGTCACTTTTTCCGCCTCGAACAATTCATACAGCGACTTGCCGTCCAGCGCCGCGCCGGGGAACACCATGCGCGCGCCGGACAGGGGCACGGAATACGGCAAGCCCCAGGCATTCACGTGGAACATGGGCACGACGGGCAGCACGGTATCGGAGGCGCGCACGTTCAGGGCGCTGGGCATGGCCGAGGCATAGGCGTGCAGCACGGTCGAGCGGTGCGAATACAGGGCGCCCTTGGGATTGCCCGTCGTGCCCGACGTATAGCACAGGGTGGCGGCCGCGTTTTCATCGAACAAGGGCCACGCGTAATCGTCGGAATGCGTGGCGATCAGGTCTTCATAGCACAGCAGGTCGGGGATGCTGCTGCTGGCGGGCATGCGGTCGCGGTCGCACATCAGCACGAAATGGCGGACAAAGGTGCAGTCGGCGGCGATTTTCTCCACCACGGGCAGGAAAGTCAGGTCGAACAGCAAGACCTGGTCTTCGGCGTGGTTCGAGATATAGGCGATCTGGTCGGGAAACAGGCGCGGATTGATCGTGTGCAAGACCGCGCCCGAGCCGGACACGGCATAGTAGGCTTCCAGGTGGCGGTAGCCGTTCCAGGCCAGGGTGGCGACCCGGTCGCCCATGCCGACGCCGAGGCCATGCAGGGCATTGGCCAGCCGGCGCGCGCGCTGGTGGCAATCGCGGTAGGTGTAGCGGTGCATATCGCCTTCGACCCGCCGCGAAATGATTTCGCTGCCGCCATAATGACGCGCTGCAAACTCGATAATGCTGGAAATCAGCAGGGGCTGGTTCATCATCTGGCCCATCACTGGACTCAAGGGGAATGCCGACATCGTGTCTCCTGGGGTGGCTACTCGGTTATTGTTGGAATTGACAGATTTTTCCTAGTTTCGTACGGTCGTGCGGAAATCGTCAACGCATTTCGATATTGCATTGCAGCATGGAATTTTTGATTCCGTTTTTCACCCTGCCCAAGCCCGCCACGGCAGGCCAGAAGGCGTCCGCCGCACGCTGCGGCGCCGTGCGGTAAAATCGCATTCCAGGCTGGCGCCGTCTGCCAGCGCACCTACCTTGAATGGAATTGCCATCAGCGCTACTACCTTACCACTGGATAACGCCTTTGCGGCCCTGCCGCCCGCGTTCTATACGCGGCTGATGCCCACGCCCCTGCCCGCGCCCTACTTCGTCGCCGCCAGCGCGCCGGCTGCCAGCCTGATCGGCCTCGATGCGGCCCGCCTGGCCGAACCCGACTATGTGGAGTTGCTGATCGGCAATGCCGTGGCCGAGCGTTCGCAGCCCCTGTCGGCCGTGTATTCGGGCCACCAGTTCGGCGTCTGGGCCGGCCAGTTGGGCGACGGCCGCGCCATCCTGCTGGGCGACATCGCCACGCAAGGCGGTCCGCTGGAGCTGCAGCTGAAAGGCGCCGGCGCCACGCCGTATTCGCGCATGGGCGACGGACGCGCCGTGCTGCGCTCGTCCATCCGCGAATTCCTCTGCTCGGAAGCCATGGCGGCGCTGGGCATCCCCACCTCGCGCGCGCTGTCCATCATGGGCTCGCAGCAAGGCGTGATGCGCGAAACAGTCGAGACGGCGGCCGTCGTCACGCGCATGGCGCCCACGTTCGTGCGCTTCGGCTCGTTCGAGCACTGGTTTTACCGCAAGCAGCCGGACGAACTGAAAATCCTCGCCGATTACGTGATCGACGCTTTTTATCCCGCTTTGCGCGCCGCAGCAAATCCATACCAGGCCTTGCTGGCCGAAGTGTGCGTGCGCACGGCGCACATGATCGCGCAATGGCAAGCCGTCGGCTTCATGCATGGCGTCATGAATACGGACAATATGTCCATCCTCGGCCTGACCCTCGATTACGGCCCCTTCGGCTTCATGGAAGCGTTTGACGCCGAACACATCTGCAACCATACGGACCAGCAGGGCCGCTATTCCTACGCCAACCAGCCGCAGGTGGGCCACTGGAACTGCTATGCGCTGGGCCAGGCTTTGCTGCCCTTGATCGGCGAAGTGGAACTGGCGCAGGCGGCGCTGGACAGCTACCAACCCGCCTTTGCGGAGAAGATGAATGCCTTGCTGCGCGCCAAGCTGGGCTTGCAGGCGAGCCGGGACGGCGATACGGCCCTGTTCGACAGCATGTTTGCGCTGATGCAAGCCAATCACGTGGATTTCACGAATTTCTTCCGCGCCTTGTCTACACTGCAGCTAGCGGCGCCCGAACATGACACCATGCTGCGCGACATGTTCATCGACCGCCCCGCCTTCGATGCGTGGGCAGCGCAATACCGCGCGCGCCTGGCGCAGGAGCACAGCGTTGACGCCGGGCGCCGGGCGGCCATGGACCGGGTCAACCCGAAATACGTGCTGCGCAACTACCTGGCGCAGGTGGCCATCGAGAAAGCCCTGCAGCAGGACTACACGGAAGTGGCGAAATTGCTGGAAATACTGCAAAAGCCATTTGACGAACAGCCGGAACACCAGCACTATGCGGCCCTGCCGCCCGACTGGGCCAGCCACCTTGAAGTCAGCTGCTCATCCTAAGGAGTCATTATGACCACGAATAAAGTCAGAAAAACCGACGCCGAATGGCGCGCCATGCTCGACTCGATGCAATACGAAGTGACGCGCCACGCGGCCACGGAACGCGCGTTCACGGGCCAGTTCTGGGACCACCATGAACACGGCGTCTACACCTGCGTCTGCTGCAACACGCCCTTGTTCGCCTCGGACACGAAATTCGACTCGGGCTGCGGCTGGCCCAGCTATTTCCAGGCGCTGGACCCGGCGAATGTCACGGAAATCGTCGACCGCAGCCACGGCATGGTGCGCACGGAAATCGTCTGCGCCGTCTGTGACGCCCACCTGGGCCACGTCTTCCCGGACGGCCCGCCGCCGACCGGCTTGCGCTATTGCATCAATTCGGCCTCCTTGCGCTTCGATCCGCAGCCTTGATGCCACAGGAATGACCGGGAGCGCGAATATTGCTCCTAAGTCATTCCTAAGATGTTTACACCACGCTCATAGTAAAGTCTCGCCATGAAATTTCTATTCGACCTCTTCCCCCTGATCGCCTTCTTCGCCGCCTTCAAGCTGGGCGGCATGTATGAAGCGGCCACGCACGATTTCGTGCAGCACTATTTGTCCGGCTTCGTGTCAGGCGGCCTGATCAAGGCCGACCAGGCGCCGTGGATACTCGCCACCCTCGTCGGCATCGTCGCCACGGCCTGCCAGGTCAGCTATCTGTTGTTGCGCGGGCGCAAGGTGGACGGCATGCTGTGGCTGTCGCTGTTCATCTTCGTCGTGTTCGGCGGCGCCAGCATCTATCTGCATGACGATTTCTTCCTGAAATGGAAGCCGACCCTGATCTACTGGCTGTCCGGCCTGGCCCTCTTGATCGCCCATGTGGGCTTCAAGAAAAACCTGATCCGCAAGACCATGGAAGCGCAGGTGCAGTTGCCCGAGGCCGTATGGAACCAGTTGCTGGCCGCCTGGATCATCTTCTTCGGCGCCATCGGCGCGCTCAATTTGTTCGTTGCCTTCGTGCTGTACAAGGGCGACATGGCCGCCTGGGTCAGTTTCAAGGCGTTTGGCGCGACGGGCATCTTCTTTGCCTTCATCGTGGCGCAAACCCTGTTCCTCGCCAAACATATCAAGGAAGACGCATGATCGATACCACCACCGGGAATACCTCGCCGGCAACGCGCATGCAGCGCATTCTTACCCGCCTGGAAACGGCACTTTCCCCTCTGGAATGCGTGCTGGAAGACGACTCGGCGCGCCACCGGGGCCATGCGGGCGCCGCCTCGGGCGGAGGCCATTACAATCTGCGCATTATTTCTAGCCAATTTGAAGGCCTCAGACTCGTCATGCGCCATCGACTGGTGTATGATTCCGTGCACGATATGATGCATAATGAGATACATGCATTGGCGATTGTGGCATTGGCGCCGTCCGAGGTAGCATAAGGATGGCGTTTTTGGCGTACCCGGACGGCTTGGGTGCGCCTTTGCTTCCGGCGCCATGTCATGGATTTCTTTCCATGCGTTTTTTACGAAACTTTCCCTAACAGGATTTAATAATGACTTTTAAGCCAGCCCGCTTGCTGATCGCACTACTCGCCGTTGTCGCGGTACCTGTTTTTGCGCAAAATGTTGCCGTCGTTAATGGCAAGCCTATCCCATCGTCGCGCGTTGATGCAGTCGTCAAGCAAGTCGTCGCCCAAGGCCAGCAACCGGATTCGCCGCAACTGCGCGAAATGATCAAGAAGGACTTGATCGGCCGTGAAGTGCTGATGCAAGAAGCGGAAAACAAAGGTTTCGGTAAAGATGCAGCCGTCAAGCAGCAAATCGAGAACGCGCGCCAGGCCATCGTCATCAACGCCCTGGTCGGCGACTACCTGAAAAAGAATCCCGTCACGGACGCTGAAGTCAAGGCCGAATACGACCGCTTCGTGGCCCAGACGGGCGACAAGGAATACCATGTGCGCCATATCCTGGTGGGCACCGAAGCCGAAGCGAAAGACATCATCGCCAAGCTGAAAGGCGGCGCCAAGTTCGAAGACCTGGCCAAGCAATCGAAAGATGCGGGTTCGGCCGACAATGGCGGCGACCTGGACTGGGCAGCCCCGTCGTCGTTCCCGAAAGTGTTCTCCGACGCCTTCGTGAAACTGCAAAAAGGCCAGGTTACGGACACCCCGGTGCAAACGCCTAACGGTTTCCACGTAATCAAGCTGGACGACACCCGCGCGGCAAAACTGCCGACCCTGGAAGAAGTCAAGCCACAGATCGCCGAAGCGCTGCAACAAAAGAAACTGCAAGCGTATCAGGAAGAAATGATCAAAAAAGCGAAAGTTCAGTAAGAACTGACCTCCCCGGCGCCCTTTTCGGCGCCGGTCGTGTATTCTGCGCCTGAATGCGCACTGCCCCGCAGGCGCACTCTCCGTATCAGTTTTTGTATATCTATTAGGAATGAACATGATTTTGAAGCCAGCCCGCCTGATCCTAGCCCTGGTCGCCGTTGTGGCGATTCCGGCTTTTGCACAAAACGTCGCCACCGTGAACGGCAAGGCCATCCCGTCGTCGCGCGTCGACCAGGTCGTCAAGCAAGTCGTCGCCCAAGGCAAGCAAGCTGATTCGCCGCAATTGCGCGAAGCCATCAAGAAAGACCTGATCGGCCGCGAAGTGCTGATCCAGGAAGCCGACAAGCAAGGCTACGGCACCCGTCCTGAAGTCAAGTCGCAGATCGAAAATGCCCGTCAAAGCATCATCATCAACGCCCTGCTGGCCGACTACGTCAAGAAGAACCCCGTCAAGGACGCTGAAATCAAGGCCGAGTACGACAAGTTCAAGGCCCAGGCCGGCGACAAGGAATACCATGCGCGCCACATCCTGGTGGCCACCGAAGCGGAAGCGAAAGACATCATCGCCAAGCTGAAAGGCGGCGCCAAGTTCGAAGAACTGGCGAAAGTATCGAAAGACGGTTCCGCAGCCAATGGCGGCGACCTGGACTGGGCCAGCCCTGCTTCCTACGTCAAGCCGTTCTCCGACGCCATGGTCGCCCTGAAACCAGGCCAGGTCACGCAAACGCCGGTGCAGTCGCAATTCGGCTTCCACGTGATCAAGCTGGAAGAAACCCGTCCGACGAAGCTGCCGGCGCTGGAAGAAGTCAAGGGCCAGGTGGCCGAATCGCTGCAGCAGAAGAAACTGGCCGCTTTCCGTGATGAACTGATGAAAAAAGCCAAAATCCAGTAAAAACGCCTGATAGAAGCTACTGCGCGTCGCGCTTTGCGGCCTGCGATGCTCACCGTACCAAGGTACGGTTGCGCGTCTCGGCCACAATTGACTTCCGCCCGCTACGCTTCTATCGGCCGTTTGGCTGGAATACCCGGTCCAACCTGCTGCGCGTCGTGACTTGCGGCCTGCGATGCTCACCGTACCAGAGTACGTTTGCGCTTCTCGGCCACAATTGACTTCCGCTCGCTACGGTTTTATCGGGCGTTCTGCCCGGATATGAAGCGCTCCACGGAGCGCTTTTTTTACGCCTGGAGATGTGATGAATCTACATGCAGAATTGAAAGCCGCGCTGGAAGCGGCCGCCGAACCGGGCCGCGCAGCGCCCATGCAGGCGTATATGCGCGACCAGTTCGTGTTCCTCGGCGTGGCGGCGCCGCAGCGGCGGCTGGCTGTCAAAGCCCTGCTGGCGGGGTTGAAGGGCATCGATGCCGATACGCTGCTGGGACACGCGCAGCGGCTGTGGCAGCGGCCCGAGCGCGAATACCAGCACGTGGCGCTCGACATGCTGGCCATGCACCAGCGGCAACTGGGCGTCGAACATATCCCCGCCTTGCTAGGCCTGGCGCGCCAGGGCGCCTGGTGGGACAGCGTCGACGGCATGGCCGGCATTGTCGGCGACGTGCTGCAGGCGCAGCTGCGGCGCGGCGGCGACGGCCATGCGCACATGGACGACGCCTTGCGCCACGCAGACTTCTGGCTGCGCCGCATCGCCATGCTGCACCAGCTGGGCTGGCGCGGCGACACGGACGCCCGCTGGCTGTTCGCCGCGGCCCTGGCGCTGGGCCAGGAAGACGAGTTTTTCATCCGCAAGGCCATCGGCTGGGCCCTGCGCGACCATGCGCACCATGCGCCCGAGGCCGTGACGGCATTTGTCAACGCGCACCGCCAGCAACTATCGCCGCTCAGCCGCCGCGAAGCGCTGAAGCACCAGCCACGCTGAAGGCCTGCCCGCCCAGCAGGCGCAGCGCGGCGTCGATGCGGGGGCCGGCATCCCAGGCCGGCACGGGTTGCAGCAGCCCCAGCGCCATTTGCCGCAGCGGCTCGGCGATCACCATGGCCAGCAGCAAGCCGGCCATTTCGTGCCCATCGTGCCCATCCTGCAGCAGCAAATGGCCGCGCGCGCCCTGGCGGCCCAGCCAGTCGGCCAGCAGGGCCGTGCCGCGCTCGATGCCGTTGCGCTGATACACGGCCAGCAAGTCGGCGCGCGCGGGAAACTCCGTGCACAGCAGGCGGAACAGGCCCACGGCGTCCGCCGTCAGCACGCGCGCGACCATCGCCTGCAGGATCTCCTTCAATAGCGGCAGGACCTCGCCTGGCGCGGCCGCATCGTGCGCCATGGCCGGCAAGAAGGCATCCGTCCAGCCGCGCACCACGAGGGCCACGAGCTCTTCGCGGTTGGCCGCATATTGATACAGCGACTTTTTCGCCATGCCCGCGTGACGCGCCACCGCTTCCATGGTCGTGGCCGCATAGCCCTCGTTGAGCAGCAGCCACATGGCCGCCTGCACGGCCGCCTCGCGCGCTTCCCCGTGCGGGCGCGCCGGACGGCCCCGTCCGCGCAACGGTGTCTGTTCTGCTTCCTGCATGCCTGCTCCTGCGCTTAAAGATGAGCAATTTTACACTGAAAAACATTTCGGAAACGTCAAACGTTTCTTTAATATATAATGGGCTCACCCAAACAAAGGAGAACGACATGACGGACACGCACCACCATGAACACCCCTGGACCATCGCCCGCACGGGCGACTTGCTCGACCCGTTTCCGCTGCATCTGGAAACGGGGATCACGCGCCTCGACGATGGCTGCCTGCTGGTGGCGGCGCGCACGGAACTGCACGGCTGCAGCGGACGCATGCTGGACTGGTGGTTCACTTTCTTCGAAACGACGCAGCACATCAAATGGTGGCATCCGCACGATCACGTGGCGCACCATGGCTGGAACAAGGCGTGGCGAAAGGGAGAGAGTTACTATGGCGCTTCGATCGAGGCCGTGGAATCGCTGGGCGACATTGCGCCCGTGAAAGCCAAGCTGAAGTTCCATGACCCGAAAGACGTGTTTGATCCGGCGCAACTGCAACAGGCCCAGGACAGCGGCGCCCTGTCGGCCGCCGTCTGCGCGCGCATCGGCTTTGGCGACTACGTCGTGCTCGACCCGTACGGCGATCCGCTCGATGGCGAAATGCTGCACCTCGCGCGCGACACGCCCACGGGCTGCGTGCTGCGCAGCCGCTTCTTGTTGGGTCGCAACAGCCTCAATCCCGTGCGCGACGTGCCCGACGTGCTGGGCCTGAACCTGCTGCGCCATTGCTACAGCGAATTTACCTATCTGTCGCGCTTTTTGCCGTCGCTATACTACGGCGAGCACGCCAACGGGGAAAAAGCGCCGCTGCCCTGGTAGGCTGCCCTACAGGCCCTTGTGCATGCGCGCCAGCGGCAATTTGATGTCACCTGGCAAGTCGAGATGAAACTCTTCGGTGACGGCAAAGCCGCGTGCCAGGTACAGGGGCACGCCGGGCAAGGTGGCAGCCAGTTCCAGGGCCGCAAAGCCCGCCGCCCGCGCCTGGCGTTCACAATGGCGCATCAGCATGCTGCCCAGGCCCTGGCGCGCCGCGGCCGGTTCCACGAAGAACGCGCGGATGCGGCCCGCCTGGCTGGCCGGGTCGAGCAAGGCGTCCGGCCCGCTCTTGGCGCGGTCGGCGCCATACAGGGTGGCGCGCCGGCTCCAGCCGCCGCAGGCCAGCATGGCGCCATCCCTTTCGATCACAAAATAGGTCTGATCGGCAACGAGCTGCGTATCGACGCCGAATACGTGGCGCGTCACGGCCTCGGCCTGCTCTTCACTATAAAATCCCGCGCTCAGCGCCACGCCGGAACGGGCGATCAGCGCATTCATCTGCGGCACGTCGGCCGGCAGCGCCACGCGCAGGCGCGTCAGGGCGCCAAAGCTGAACCAGGCGCGCGCGATGCGCCCCCGCTCCACTTCATACGTCGCCACCAGTTCCTGCGCCGACACGCCATCGTCCGTGTCGCCGTGGACGATTTCATGGTCGATCACGAGCTTGCCGCAGGCTATGCGGTTGAGCAGCTGCGCCTGCGGGCGGCTGGCGGCGAAGCGGGCCGTGAAACGGGGGCCGATCTGCGCGCTGCCCGTGGCCAGCAAGGTGTCCGGGTGCTGGAATTGCTGTGCGTCATCGGCATAGAGGGCCAGCAAGGCTGCCACGTCGTGGGCATTGTAGGCGTCCAGCTGGGCCTGGACCACCGCGACGGGGGAAATGCGTGTATCGTTGACTAGCGCCATGATGTACCTGTTGTGAAGTGCCTGGAAAGTTGCAAAGGGTAACATTGTCGCCCCTGTCGCGGTGCGGTTTGCTGCGATAATCACACGATTCGCCGCAAGACCATTCTTGCGCCGTCATCAATCACAATCGCAGCAGGAGTAAAGATCATGAAATGGGAAGGCAATCGCGAAAGCGACAATGTGGAAGACCACCGCGGCGAAGGTGACGGCGGGGGCGGCGGGGGCGGCTTCGGCTTTGGCGGACGCTCGATCGGCATCGGCACCATCGTCATCGCCCTCGTCGGCTCCTACATCTTTGGCGTCAGCCCCCTGACCCTGCTCAATTTGCTCAGCGGCGGCGGGGGCGGCCAGGTCAGCACCCAGCAAAGCCAGTCGCCGGCGCGCCAGCCGCCCGAATCGGACGAGATGGCCCGCTTCGTGCGCACCGTGCTGGCCGATACGGAAGACACCTGGGGCGCCCTGTTCAAGGCCGAAGGCGGCACTTACGTCCGCCCCAAGCTGTCGCTGTTTTCGGGCAGCATCCCGACAGCCTGCGGCACGGGCCAGAGCGCCAGCGGCCCCTTCTATTGCCCCGGCGACCAGAAAGTCTACCTGGACCTCGATTTCTTCAAGCTGATGCAGCAGCGCTTCAAGGTGTCGGGCGAATTTGCCGAGGCGTACGTGATCGCCCATGAAGTGGGCCACCACGTGCAGAACCTGATGGGCCTGTCCGAAAAGGTCGACCAGGCGCGCCGCACGCAGTCGGAGCGCCAGGCCAACGCCATGTCCGTGCGCCTGGAATTGCAGGCCGACTGCTTTGCCGGCGTGTGGGCCTACCACGCGAACCAGGATCGCAAGATCCTGGAACAGGGCGACGTGGAAGCGGCCCTCAAGGCGGCCACGGCCATCGGCGACGATGCGCTGCAGCGCCAGGCGCAAGGCCATGTCGTGCCCGACTCGTTTACCCATGGCACCTCGGAACAGCGCGTGCGCTGGTTCAGCAAGGGTATCGAAAGCGGCCAGATTTCACAGTGCAATACCTTCGAGGCGCGCCAGCTGTAAGCCTGTGACAGGCGCGCTGCAAAGCGCGCCTGTCCGTGCCGCCCCCGGGGCCGCACGGCACTGCCTGGCGCCGCACTGCCCTTACTTCAGGTCGATGCGCCCGTACTGCCCATGCGTCTCGTCGCCGGGCCCGGCCGCAAAGAACAGGGTATTGACGGGCTGGCTATTGAGGCCGTTACCGAAGGCGATGCCCCACAGGCCGTCGATCACCAGCGGCGTGCCGTCAGCCTTGAGCAGCGGTCCGCCGGCGGCGCCCGTGTCGGGGTCGTAGGCATTGATCTTGCCGTCGCCAAAATTTCCTATCAACAACATGCTGCTGGCCGTGCCGAAGCCGGCAGGCGCCAGCGCCATGCCCCAGGGTGCATTCAAGGCGCCGCCGCTCACCAGCCGCTTGATCAGGGTACCGCCCGTGTCATACACATTGACGATACCGAGGCCTGCGCCAGCCTGTTCATCGTCGCCGCTGGCCTGGCGCATGGCATAGGCGACATAGATGCGCTGGCCGATGGCCTGAATGCCGAACGGCGCATAGCCGGCCGGCAAGCCGGGATCGCTGAACGCGCCGGGCAAGCTGACTTTGGTGAAATTGGCATCGAAGACGTCGACGCGGCGGTTATGGAAATCGGCCGCGTACAGATAATTGGCGCCCGCATAGACGGAAATCGCCAGGCCCTTGTAGACGCTGCCGCCGGCGCTGCCATCGAACACGACCACGGCCGTCGTCGGGCTGACCGTGGGCGACCAGGCCGAGATGCTGCCGCTTTCGCTGGCGAAGATGAAGGGGCTGGGCGCCGTCACGCCGTTCTGGCTGAGCTTGAAGTCCTGCGTGCCGTTGAACACGATGCCCGTCGGCCCTGCCGGCGTGTCGACCACCAGCGACTGCGGCACGCCATTGCCATCGTACAAGGTGGACTTCGCCGTGCCGTTATCGGTCACCCAGACGAAGCCGCGCGGATTGAAGGCCACGCCCCAGGCGTTGACAAGGTTGGCGTCCGTGTGCGCGGCGGGCAAGGCTGTCGTATCGGATACCAGGCTGGTGGCCGCATAGGCGCTGCTGCTGGGCGGCATGTGGTCCCTGCCGTCATCGTGACCGCCGCCGCAGGCAAACAGCGTCGCGGCGATGCAGGCACAGGCTATTCTGCTGACATGGTGCGTATTCATGGCGATTCCTTTCGGCGTGGTGGGCAAAATGTCGCTGCCCCGTGTATACCCGCACACGCCCGAAAGGTTTCGCCTCCGCGAAAAAAAATGTCATTTTGCTATTTAGAAAGAATAGGCAGCGCTGAGTACCACCGCCCGCGATGCCGCTTCCACGTAGTAGACCGAGCGCGGCGCGCCGCCCGAGCTGGCCACCCAGGCCAGTTGCGCATGCCAGTCGCCCAGTGCCGCCGCCAGGCCGATGCTGCCGTCGCGGCGCATGCTGGCCGACTCCATGCCAGGGTGCGACAACTGGCGCAGCACGCCGATGTGGGCGACCAGCTTGAACCCGTCTTGCAAGGGGTGGAATCCGTTCATTTCGGCGTACAAGGTGCGCATGTCGCGTCCAAAATAATGGGGCGCGAAATAGAGTCTGACGCCGATGCGTTCGGCAGCAAGTCCGGCATACCATTCACCGTAGTCGCTGCCATGATCGCGCGTCAGCACCGACCTGCTGGCGCCCGCTTCCCAGCTCCAGCCGGATGCCAGGCGCCGTGCCATGCCCGCATAGGCAATCAGCTGGGTGCCGCCCCGTTCGTGCAGGCTGGCGCCCGAAGCTTGCACGCCCCAGTACCAGCTGTCCGGGTCGTCATAGTTCAAGGTGAGCTGCGGCACGGGATGTCCGTCGCTCATCGAAACGCCGCGAAAGCGGTAATCGGAGAGCAGCGCGATGTTGCCGCCAACCTGGGCGGCGGCGGTGCCGGCGCACAGCAGCAGCACGGCACCGGCAGTGGCAATCACGGACCTGGGCCGGCAGGCAGGATGGCGGAGGCTGTTGCGCATGAGCAGGGACACGCGCCAGCGGCGCGCGCGATGGTGGCACAGGCGTCGATAGTAGCATTCAAGCGCGTTTCCGGCATGAGCAAACGCTCCAGTTGCGCCGGCATGGCGCCAGGCCGCAATTCGGCCAGCAAGGCCAGCAAGCCGGTGACATGCGCCGCCGCATACGAGTTGCCGGACACGAAGCGCCAACCGCCGCCAGGGATGCTGGTGGGAATGTCGCGTCCGGGCGCCAGCCGTACGGCATGCTGCGGCGTATCAGGCGCCGCCGCGACGGGGGGCGCGTGATCCTGTTGCGCGACCGCAATCACACCTGCGTGCGAGGCGGGAAAAGCCCGCGCCCCACCATGGGGATCGAGCGCGCCGACAATACTGATGCCGCGCGCCAGGGCTGCATCGAGCAGGCTTTCCAGCAGGCGGTCGGACGGTCCGGACAGGCTCAGGTTGATAATTTTTGCCTGGTGCACGATGGCGAAGTTGAGCGCTTTGCCCAAGGTAAAGCTGTTGCAGCGGGTGCTGTGGTCCAGCTGCTGCCAGCAGGCACGCAAACCCATCAGCCGCGCGCCCGGCGCAACGCCGAGCATGCCGCCATTGCCGTCGCGCGCCGCGATGATGCCAGCGACCGCGGTGCCGTGCGCCTCCGCCGCGTAAGGGCTGCCATCGACAAAATTTTCCGCGAGCGCCACCTGCCCGGTCAGGTCCGGATGCCTGCTGTCGATACCGCTGTCGACCACGGCGACCGCCACGTCGCGTCCGGTGGCCGTGCGGTGCAGCGCGTCCACCTGCCAATAGCGGCCACCGGGCTGCACCGGATACAGCGGATCGACATCCCCCATGCCGGAAAAAAGCCCGACCGGCTGGGCCCATTCCACGCGCGGATCGCGCGACAACAGGTCGGCAAGCTGCTGTGGCTGCTTCCCTTCCCCGTATTCCAACAGGTAGCAATCAAGACCCAGCGCCGGCATCGGCCAGTCGGCGACCAGTTTCAGCCCGTGGCGCCGCGCCAGGTCTTCGGTAATGCGGCGGCGCGCGCTGCGGCCACCATCGTCGATGTAGCGCCCGCCGTAACTGGCGTCCGGACGGTAGTGCGGGGCCGGCAGGCGCAGCATGACCAGCAATTGGCGTGGCGAGACGGCGCTAATGCTGTCGGGAACGAACGCCACGGCATCATCAAGTGCCGGGGCGGCGTGGCCCGGCGCGCTGCCGACAACCAGTGCCAGCAAGGCAAGCGCAGACATGGCAAGGCGCAGCAGGATCACGGCGGACCTCCCCCATCCAGCGTTTCGGCCAGCGCGACCGCCGGCTCGGCGCGCAGACGGGCGCGAGCGCGCGCCGGTTCCGGCACGTTGAGCAGATAGGCATCGGTTACGGTCGGGCCATCGACCAGACGCGCGTCATTCGCTTGCAGGATGCGGCGCAACTCTTTCTCTGCGGTATCCGGCTTGAAAACGACCACCAGGTTGCCGGCGCCGGCCGCGCCGCCCAGGCCGCGATAGGCGCCCTCATCAGAGGCGGGCCGGGCGAGCAGGAAAACCAGGCCAAGGATGGCGACAAACTGCAGCGCCAGCGCCCAGGGCATCCAGGCCGCGTGATGGAAGGCCGGCCAGCGCCACCTTGGCGCAGGCACCGCCCGGGCCGCTTGCCTGGGCAGTCGCGGCAATAGTTGCGCCAGCGCCCGCTCGACATCGCATTGCGCAGGCGCAAGGTCTGTATCCGCTCCGGCGCAGGCCGCCAGCAACTGGCGCTCGATCGCCAGCTCGCGCTGGCACAGCTTGCATGTGGCCAGATGCTGCTCGAGCATGCGTGCGTCGCGCGCTGGCAATTGCCCTGTCGCAAACCATGGCAACAGCGCGCGCGCGGCCTGATGTGCAGGCTCATCCGGCTTGACGATGCGTCCGTTCATTCGTAATCCTCCCGCGCCCGCTCGAGCAGCTCCTGCAACTTGCGCCGCGCATGGAACATGCGCGTCTTGACCGTGTTGAGCGGGCAGTCGATGATCGCGGCGATCTCGTTATAACCCATGTCGTGATAATAGGTTAATACCACCACGATGCGCTGCGGCAGCGGCAATGCGCTTATCGCCGCTGCCAGGGCACATCCCAATTGCCGCTGGCTAAGTTCGTACTCCGGCTCCAGCTCCGGGCCGCCCGGATACAACTCCATGTCGGCCTCCAATGGTTCGTCGCAGGTGCGGAAACCTTTCAATGCCTTGCGATAGGCAATCGCGAAGATCCAGGTCGACACCTTGCAACTCCCGTCATAGTGCTGTGCCTTTTGCCATACCACCAACATGGTGTCGTTGACGATTTCCTCGATCAATTGCGCGCTGCGCGTCATCCGGCCCAGAAACCGGGTCAGACGAGGGAAGTAGGCACGGTACAGCGTCTCGAAGGCGCACCTGTCCCCGGCCACGACCCGGCCGAGCAGCTGCGCCTCGTCCAGATTGGCAGCGCTTGTGCGCGCGTCCTCCCCGTGTCCCTCCCGCATGGACATTCTCCTTTGCTGCCTGTAAATACCTTACGGCAGACCAATGGTTCTAAGCCGCGCAAAAAATGCACGGCAGTCCATGGTAGCGCGCAGAGGCATTATCAGGGTAACAATATTCTACAGGAGCGGCGGGCGCCTTGAGGAAAGCCAGGGACGCGGCATCAGGGAATGGCAACGTCGTAGCGCTTGCCCAGTTTTTTCAATTCCCCGCTATCGATCAGACCGCTGAATTCCTGGTCGAACTGCAGGCGCAGCTTGTCGAAGGCGGGGGCACGGGGAAAGGCAAAATAGCCATTCTGCACTTCTATGACGCGCGGCAAGGGTTTGACGAGGCGGCCGTAGCCCAGGCGGACGATGACGGGGTCGGTATTGCGGCGGTTGCTGACAAACACGTCGACGTGCTTGTGCACCAGCATCTTCAAGCCATTTTCCACATTGTTGGCCACGCTGACCTGCAGGCCGGGCCGTATGCGCTCCCACTCCGCGCCGTACGCCCAGCCGTTGAGCAGCACCACCCTGCGGTTCTTCAGCACGCTGTAATCGCCATCCCAGCCGACACTGGCATTCTGGCGCGTATAGAACACCATCTGGTCCTGGTAGAAGGGCTTGTCGGCAAACGCCATGCTGGCCATGCGTTCAGGCGTCTTGTAGGGGCCGATCAGGATATCGGCCTGGCCCTGCGCCAGCATGGCTTGCGCGCGCGCCCAGGGCACCATGCGGAAACGCACGGTATTGCCCGTGCGCGCCGCCATCAGGCGCAGCAGATCCGCGCCCAGGCCGCCATACTCGCCGCTGTCCTGGTATTCGAACACGTGCTCGAACTGCGCGCCCACGGCCAGCAGCTCGCGCGCCTGCGCCGGCAGGGGCGCGGCAAATGCCGGCCACAGCAGCGCCAGGGCCAGCAGGCGCCGCCCCGCTCCTTTCATCAGCCGACGATGCGCAAGGAGTAATCGGTGGCCCGCACATCCTTGGTCAGGCTGCCGATCGAGATGCGGTCCACGCCCGTTTCGGCAATGGCGCGCACGGTATCGAAGTTGATGCCGCCCGACGCTTCGAGCAAGGCGCGGCCATTGGTCAGTGCCACGGCCTCGCGCATCATGTCGTTGCTGAAGTTATCGAGCAGCACGGAGACGGCGCCCGCATCGAGCGCTTCCTGCAATTGCGCCAGGGTTTCCACCTCGATCTGCACGGGCACGCCCGCGTCGAGATTGCGCGCGTTTTCCAGGGCCTGGCTGACGCCGCCGGCGGCCGCGATATGGTTTTCCTTGATCAAGATGCCGTCGTACAGGGCCAGGCGCTGGTTCTTGCCGCCACCGACGCGCACCGCATATTTTTGCGCCAGGCGCAGGCCCGGCAGGGTCTTGCGCGTGTCCAGAATGGAGGCTTTCGTGCCGGCGATCACGTCGACATAGCGGCGCGTGGCCGTGGCCACGGCCGACAGCAGCTGCAGGAAATTGAGGGCGCTGCGCTCGGCCGTCAGCAGGGCGCGCGCCGGTGCCTCGATCGTGCAGACGACGCTGTCGGCCGTCATCATGTCGCCTTCGGCATAATGCCAGGCAATATCGATGCTGCGGTCCAGGCTTTTCATGATGCCTTCGAACCACGGGGCGCCGCACAGCACGGCCGCCTCGCGCACGATGACTCTGGCCGTGACGATGTGGTCGGGCGGCACCAGTTCGCCCGTCAGGTCGCACTGGCCCACGTCTTCCAGCAAGGCGGCCAGCAGATTGCCTTCAAAGGCGCGCGCCAGGGCGGGATCGAAAGGAGCGAAAGAATTGACGAGGGTACTCATGCTGGACCGATTCCTTGGAACAATGTGGTTTCTTTTGCCAGGTCCGCGCCCGGCTGCAAGCCGGCCTTCTTGGCGGCGGCGAAGTCGAGCATGCGCTTGATCGAACGCACGGCCAGCTGGCCGACGGCGGGGTCGACGTGGATTTCGTTGTGCATGTTTTCCAGCGTTTCGGCCAGGTTCAGCAAGCCGTTCATGGCCATCCACGGACAGTGCGCGCAGCTTTTGCAGGTGGCGCTGTTGCCGGCCGTGGGCGCTTCGATGAAGCGCTTGCCCGGCGCGGCCGCGCGCATCTTGTGCAGGATGCCATTGTCGGTGGCAACAATAAACGTGTCCGTGTCCATGGTTTGCGCTGCCGCAATCATTTGCGACGTGGAACCGACCATGTCGGCCAGGGCCACCACGTTGGCGGGCGATTCCGGATGCACGAGCACCTTGGCGTGCGGATATTCTTCCTTGAGCAGATCGAGTTCGATGCCCTTGAATTCGTCGTGCACGAGGCAGGAACCTTGCCACAGCAGCATGTCGGCGCCCGTTTCTTTCTGGATATACGAACCCAGGTGCTTGTCCGGCGCCCACAGGATTTTCTTGCCCTGCGCATGCAGGTGGGCCACGATGTCGAGGCCGATCGACGACGTCACCATCCAGTCGGCGCGCGCCTTGACGGCTGCGCTGGTGTTGGCGTAGACGACGACGGTACGGTCCGGATGGGCGTCGCAGAAGGCCGTGAATTCGTCTGCCGGACAGCCCAGGTCGAGCGAACAGGTCGCGTCGAGGTCGGGCATCAGGACGGTTTTTTCAGGGCTGAGGATCTTGGCTGTTTCGCCCATGAAGCGCACGCCGGCCACGACGAGGGTCTTGGCCGGATGGTCGCGCCCGAAACGGGCCATTTCCAGCGAGTCGGAGACGCAACCGCCCGTGGCCTCGGCCAGGTCTTGCAGGTCAGCATCAACGTAGTAGTGGGCAACGAGCACGGCTTCGCGCTCGATCAGCAGGCGCTTGATGCGCGTGATCAGTTCGGCTTTTTCGGCCGGGGACGGCGTCGCTGGCGTGCGTGCCCAGGCGTGGGCAGTGCAGCTGGCTCCGTCTTGCGGGTGTTCATACTCGACGGATTTGATGGCTAAAGTTTGCATGGCTGTGTCAAACAAAAACGGGATAGACCGGCACGATTGCAATGAAGCAGGTGCGCCGGAACGAAATAACCGCGGCGCGTCGGTGTGGCGATACCAGGGTACACCACCAGCTTTCCAAACGCCTGATAAAACCGTAGCGAGCGGCAGCGAGGCTCGGCGCCCCCTTGTGGCCGAGAAGCGCAACCGTGCTAAAGCACGGTGAGCATCACAGGCCGCAAAGCGCGACGCGCGAGGTTTGATCAGGCGTTTAATCGATACCCTGGCTCTTCAGGTAGTCCTCGTAATTGCCGCGGTAATCGACCACTTCATCTTCCTTGATTTCGATGATGCGGTTGGCCAGCGAAGAGACGAATTCGCGGTCATGCGACACGAAGATCAGGGTGCCCGCGTATTTTTCCAGCGCGATGTTCAACGATTCGATCGATTCCATGTCCATGTGGTTGGTCGGTTCGTCGAGCATCAGCACGTTGTGGCGGCCCAGCATCAGCTTGCCGTACATCATGCGGCCCTTTTCACCGCCGGACAGCACCTTGACGGCCTTCTTGACATCGTCGCCGCCGAACAGCAAGCGGCCGAGGATGGAGCGCACGGCCTGGTCGTCGTCGCCCTCTTTCGTCCACTGGCCGATCCAGTCGGTCAGGTTCGTATCCTTGGCGAAATCTTCCGTCGGATCTTGCGGCATGTAGCCGACGTTGGCGTTTTCCGCCCACTTCACGCGGCCCTGGTCCGGCTGCAGGCCGGCGATGTCGCCCGCGATGCAGCGCAGCATGGTGGTCTTGCCGGCGCCGTTGGCGCCGATGATGGCGATGCGCTCGCCCGCCTCGACCATGATGCTGAAATTCTTGAACAGCTGGCGGTCAAAGCCTTTCGAGATGTTCTCCACTTCCACGGCCAGACGGTGCAATTTCTTTTCGCCGTCGAAACGCACGAAGGGATAGGCGCGTGACGAGGGCTTGATGTCGTCGACCTTGATCTTTTCGATCTGCTTGGCGCGCGAGGTGGCCTGGCGCGCCTTGGATTTGTTCGCGGCGAAGCGGCGCACGAATTCTTGCAATTCCGCAACCTTGTCTTTCGCTTTCGCGTTGTTGGCCAGCTGCTGGTTGCGCGCCTGGGTCGAGGCGAACATGTATTCGTCGTAGTTGCCCGGATAAATCTTCAGGGTGCCGTAATCCATGTCGGCCACGTGGGTGCAGACCTGGTTCAGGAAGTGACGATCATGGGAAATGATGATCATGGTGGAGTTGCGCTCGTTGAGCACGTCTTCCAGCCAGCGGATCGTGTTGATGTCCAGGTTATTCGTCGGCTCGTCGAGCAGCAGGATGTCCGGGTTCGAGAACAGCGCCTGCGCCAGCAGCACGCGCAGCTTCCAGCCTGGCGAGACATTGCTCATCGGGCCTTGATGCAGATCAATGGCGACGCCGGCGCCCAGCAGCAGTTCGCCGGCGCGCGATTCGGCCGTGTAGCCGTCGTATTCCGAGACCTTGCCTTCCAGCTCGGCCGCCTTCATGTAGTCCTCGTCTGTCGCTTCCAGGTTCGCGTAGATCGCGTCGCGTTCCTGCATCGCGGCCCACATTTCCGTGTGGCCCATCATGACGACGTCGAGCACGCGCATGTCTTCAAACGCAAACTGGTCCTGGCGCAGCTTGCCCAGGCGCTCGTTGGTGTCGAGCATGACGTTGCCGCCCGACGGGTCCAGGTCGCCGCCCAGGATCTTCATGAACGTCGACTTGCCGCAGCCGTTGGCGCCGATCAAGCCATAGCGGTTGCCGTCGCCGAACTTGACGGAGATATTCTCAAACAATGGCTTGGCGCCAAACTGCATCGTAATATTTGCGGTTGAAAGCATGTGATATTAGGTCTTTATTCAGTTAAAACAGCTAGTTAGGTACTTTTCTCCCATTATACAGCACCCACCCTCTTCCTCTCTATAGTGGCCCGGCAAGGGCAGGCGCAGTCACTGCGGAGAAAGACAGCGGTGGCTGATGGCAAGAAAATATGATTGCCGCATTTTCATTTAGCGGATACGCTGCATGCCTCCCGTTTCCACTCCTTACTTCACAGGCATCACTTGAAAAAAATCACCATCGCCGCCGCCGTGGCCGCCATCGCCATCGCCGCCACCGCCTATGCGTCGCCCTACTATGCCTTGCACCAGATCAAGACCGCCCTGGCCGAGCGCAATGCCGACGCCCTGGCCGAACAGGTGGACTTCCCCGCCCTGCGCGCCAGCGTCAAGACGCAGCTGGAAGCGAGCATGGCGCGCAGCATCGAGGCGACGGCCGGCAGCGGCAACCCGCTGGCCGCCCTGGGCCAGTCGATCGCCAGCGCCATGCTGGGCAAGATGGTCGATACCATGGTCTCGCCCGCCGGCGTCGTCGCCCTCGTCAACAAGAGCGCCGTCAGCCCGCAAGCGGGAGCAGAAGGCGACGCGGATGCGCCGGCCGATGGCGCCCGAAAAAAAGCCGAATATTCCGCAGGCTATGCCGGCGTGAACACCTTCGTCGTACGGGCGAAGGACGGCAATGCGCAGGATGGCGCACTGGTCCTGCAGCGCCACGGTGTATGGGGCTGGAAACTGAGTTCGATCGAGATTGCGACGGCGCTCGCCGGCCGCTAGCGGCCAGCGAGCGGCAGCCTGCTGGGCTGCCTTGCCCGCCGCCCTCAATCAAAAGGTCATCGGCAGCCTGACCGAGATGGACACATCGGGCGTATCGCGCGTCAGACCGGCACCCACCGACACGTTCAAGGTCCTGTCCTTGCTAAGGCGATACGAAAAACCCATCAGCAAGGTACCGAGCTGGGTGCGCACGGAGCCGGGCACGGTCAAGCCATTTTGACGCGTGCGTCCAACGCTGCTGTGATCGTAGCCCAGGCTGAGCGAGGCCTTTTCATTCAGCGCCAGGCCGATGCCAAAATTGACGCCAAAAATTTTCCCCGGTTCAATGGTGCCCAGCGGTTCGCGCACGCCATTGAGCACCAGGCGGCTGACATCAGTGCGCTTGAAGCTGTGCAGGTAGCTGATGCTGCCAAAGAATACGGCGGGATCGGAGGGAAACAGCCAGGTCAGGCTGGGCTGCAGGGAATAGAAACCGGAGCCGGTGGGCAAGTCTAGCGGCAAGCCCGTGCCTGTCGCATTCTCGCCCACGCAGCGCTGCGTACAGTCCGTGACGACCTGGAACGGATCGCGTCCGGTGCGCGACTTGAAGCGCAGGCCAGCCACATAATATGGCTTGTCGGCGCCACCATTGTTCAGTTGATAACGGGCGGCAACCTCGATATCGCCCAGGGCGCGCCCGCTGGTGTCAAACACCCGCTCCGAGGCCGTGCCGGTAAACAGTTCGCGGCTGACGGTGGCATCCGAACGATAGACGTACGGCACCCTGGCTTCGACTTCCAGGCGGTTGCTCAAGCCGGTACGCACGGCCAGCGCACCGGTCAGGGTATTGCGCTTGACCTCGCGCACATCGATCAGGCCGATCAACAAGGCGGGAATAATGGTGTAACCGACCAGGGCGACCCTGTTGCTTGAAGAGTAACCGAATTGCATCGAGGGTTCCAGCACGTATGCCCCCTTGGGCGTCAGCACCCCGGGTTGCTCGAACAGCGGCGCCACTTCGGGCGGCCGGACGGGCGGGCTTGGCGCCAGCCCCACCGGCTGCGGCGCTGGCGGCGGCGCCTGCGGCGCCGATCCGCCGTCCTGGACCTCCGCCAGCGTCAGATATGCACTGCGCAAACCCGTACCCCGCTGCCTGGCCAGGCGGCTGTTGTCGAGAGGTTCGCTGCCCTGCAGCATATCGATGCGGCGCTGCTGCTCCTGCATCGATGCACGCAACGCCTCCAGCAGGTGCCGCTGTTCGGCCAGTTGCGCTTTCAGGCTTTCCAGCTGCGCCGCCAGATCGTCCTGGCCGGCGCCGGCTGTTTGCTGGGCCTGAACGGCGGCACACAGCAACATAGCAGATACACCCGCCGTACCAAATCGCACTAAGTAAAGATGCCGCATAGTCTCTCCCGATGACAAGCCCTGCCAATCAGTAGCCAGCCCTGGCAGCGATACAACAACGGCCCGGTGCTACTGCACGATGCCGCCCGGCGAATCCAGGCGGCTTGCTGCAAACCCTATTTGGGACCTGCCACCGTGCCCAGCGCATTTTGCAAGGTGTCCTGAAAGTTCGCCAGCTTCAGCAATTGAAGACTGTTCACGCTGCCATTGACGATCGTCTGGGTACGCAAGACCTGGTCGTTCAAGCTATTCTGGATCACGGTGGCCGCCATCGTTTGCGCCATCGGGCTTGGCGAAAATACATTGCCGACGCCGTTCTGCACGACATTCATCGACGCGATGGCCGTACGCGCCAGGCTCGCTTCCTCGACGCTCAGGTGCGCCACGTCGGCAATCGTAAACGCCACGCTGGACACCACGCTGCCATTGATGCTGACCAGGCGCTCTATCCCGAATGACAGGCTCAAGCCGCCTGGCACATCGAAGCCGCCCCGTGCCTGTTCCAGCGTTTCCTCGCTGACCGCCGTCCATCCCGCCGCCGCCGGCGCGGCGCCGACATTCTGCGCGGCAACAAGCAGACCCGCCAGGCTGGCCGCAATCAACCGCTCTTTCGTGTACATACATCCTCCAGCGTGGCGTTGGCCCGCCATTAGAAATTTCCACCGTCATTCTTCGGCATGGTGAGTTGATCGAGGCCGCTGCGGCTGATCGCCTGTCCCAGTGGCGCTGGCGGCGCCGCACGCCAGTCATCCGCATCGTTGAAGCGGGCCGCCTGCATTGCCACCTCGGTCGCGGCGGGAGCCGGTGCGGCCGTCGTCGCGCGTCCATGGATCACAAACAGCAAATGGCCCTGCCAGATCGCCTCGAAACCGGCACGCGCCATGGCGCGCGTGCCGCCGGCAGGATCGCCGATCAGCACGCGGCTCTGGCTCAGCCCCTTGACCACGACAAAATGCCGGTAGCCTTTTTCGGCCACCAGCACGATGGCGGGAAAGCCCGCCTCAGCCAACTTATCCAGCGGCAACTGAAACCCGTCGGCCAGAAAGCCGCGGCTTGCAAGAAAACGCTTGATATCGAGCAAGGAAAATCCCTCTTTGCGAATCTTTTGCTGATCACCTTGCTTATACATTTGCTCAAAAACAAACTCTTCCGTCACTGGATAGTCGTAGTGATGGGTCAGCAGGGTGGCCACTGCGGCGGAGCCACAACTGAAGTCGTATTGCTGGTGCAAGGTACGCTGGAAACGCGCCTCGCGCATGCTGACAACGGGCACCTCGAAGCGCGCGCTGCCGAAGGCGCCGATCTCGGCCGCGCAAGCGCCCGGGGATGCCAGGCCGCCAAGCAAGGGCAGGCACAGCATGAGCCGCGGAAATGTGCCGAGTGTGACCATGCCTAGCGCAACTGCAAATTGATGATGGTGGCGTTCTGGATCAGCACATTGGCGCCCGAGTTCTGAATCACGATCGGAATGCCGGAGGCGTTGGCAAACGCGGCGCCATCGATCGTGTTGGCCCCCGTGCTGACGTAGCTGGCCGAGTTGCCGGTGACAAAGCCGCTCAGGCGCGCTTCATTGGTAATCGTCTCGGTGCCGCCACGCGCCTGCTCCAGCGCGGATTCGCCAGCGGCCCGGCCAAGGCCCCCGGCAGAGGTCCCATCCGCTGTCAGCGGCATCAGCGCCGTCAGCGTAGTGGGCGGAGCAGCAATAATCGGCAGACTCAACTCTGGCCCGGCAAGCAAGGGCAGCGGCCTTGCTTCCTGTGCAGCCATGGCAGCTGTGGCAAGACAGGCCAGGCTGGCACAGCATATCGAATGAAAAAAAAGGCGCATGCTCATCCCCTTGTTCATGACTTGCGATGCTCCGCCGCGACATTGCCACGACGGAGCCTGACACTAAGCAGCCGCTCGCCTAGTGTCCCACTGCCAGATTGGCCTGCACCGTCACACTTTGCTGTATCAGCGAAGAAATGCCGCTGTTCTGGCTGATGACCAGCAAGCCTGCCGCCGACTGCGCGGTACCGCTCATGGTGTTGGACATATCGAAGGCGCCTGCATTGACAGCTACCGCACCGCCAGCACCGCCCGTGCCGCCAGCGCCGGTACCGCCGGTTGCCGCGCCGCCCGTGTTGGTGCCACCGTTACCGGCGGCGCCGCCGCTATTGCTGCCGCCACCGGCACCGCCAGCGCCGCCAGCACCGGCAATGGCGCTGCCGTTCGAGGGCGAACCGTTGCTTGCACTGCCATTGCTCGAAGCGCCGCCAGCCGCACCAGCGCCACCCGTGTTTTGCGCCATCCCGCTGCTGCCGCCATTGCCGCCCGCAGCACCAGCGGCGCCGTTGCCGCCGGTGCTGCTGCCACCCGCACCGGCGCCACCAGCGCCACCGGCACCGCCAGTTGCCGCAGCCCCGGCGCCGCCCATACTCGTCAAGGCAGCGCCAGCGCCGCCAGCACCGGAGGCGCCAGCCCCGCCTGCAGCCCCGGCACCCGCCGTATTGGTGCCACCGGCACCGCCGGCACCGCCCGTCGCAGTGCCACCGCTGGAGGTGGATACGCCGCCACCCGCATTCCTGGCCACGCTACCGGCGCTGCCGCTGCCGCCAGAGCCGCCAGCGGCGCTGCGGCTGTAGCCACCGTCGCCGCCTGGACCGCCGATGGCTTTGCCGCCATCACCGCCGCTACCGCCAGTCGTGCGGCCAGTATTGCCGCCAGCGCCGCCACTGGCATCGCCTGCCAGGCCGCCCTTGCCGCCGTTGCCGCCATAGATATCACCGCCGGCCGCGCCACGGCCACCTGCGCCGCCCTTGCCGCCCGCACCGGCATCCCCGCTGCTGGCATTCTTGGCCAGTCCACCCGCGCCACCTGCCCCGGCCGTGCTGTCGCCGACCGTCGCAGCACCATTGATGGCACTGCCATTCCTGGCGTTCCCCCCTTGCGCGCCCGATGCGCCGTCGCCACCGGCCGCCGCGCCGCCCGAGCCGCCCTTGCCGTAGGCATTGCCCCCCTGCGCACTGCCGCCGATGCCGCCCTTGCCTGCGCCGCCGCCGGTATTGCCGTTGTTGGTGGCGACATTGCCGATGTTATTCACCGTGTTGCCCGACACCGCGCCACTCAGGGTGCTCGCCGCCGTCGCCGTCGAGGTGTTGAAGGCATTTGCCACGCTATTGCTGCTGGTGCCGCCATTGTTTGCCGCGGATGAGCCCAACGCGGTGGCATTCGCGCCGCCGCTGCTGTTGTTCTGCCCCGTGCTCTTGTCGTTATTCTGGTCTGAGTTATTGTCTTGCGTGGCGGTGGAATGCGCGTTCGCCCCGGGCCCGGCACCAGACTGCGTCGTGGCATTGCTCGCCGTCTGGGTATTGACACCCGTGACATTATCGACCTTGGTCGTGCCATTGTTCTGGGCATGGGCGCTGAAACCGAAGGCCAGCGCTACCGCTGCCGCGATGAGAGTTTTTTTCATTGCAGTTTCCTCTTTAAAAGTTAATCAGGATGCTGGCACCAGACTGAAGCGTCGGGTCCACAGCTTCACAGCAAATTTGGTGCCAGCAATTAAGAACTTGGCCAAACCATTGAATTGAAACGTCTTATTCGATGATCTTCGGCTTGCATGGCATTCCTCTAGGAAACTTAGAAAACAAAAAACAGAAAACTGTCACAGCCATGCGCCACCCACTTTTCTGCCCCCGCTCGCCACAGCAGAGACATTCACGCCGAATCAATCACTTGCAAGGCCGTATCCCTATCCTGCCGCTGGCGCAATCCTGTTACACCCCTGTATCTGTGACGATGCGCACGCATGGCGCAGACTTGCCCCTGATGCGCCAGGTTCAACATTCGATATTGAGCTTTTTCATCATCCGGTACAGCGTCATGCGTGACACGCCCAGGTCGCGCGCGGCCTTGCTGATATTGCTGCCGGCACTGGCCAGGCTAGCCTGCACAGCGTCACGGTCCGCGCGCCAGCGAATACTGCCGAGTGCGACATCGGCGCCCGGCGCGTCCGCAACTGACAAGCCCAGGTCCTGTGGCAGGATCGCCCTGCCTTCCGCCATCACCATGGCGCGCCGCACCCGGTTGATCAATTCGCGCACATTGCCGGGCCAGCTATGTTTGCAGATCGCTTCGACGGCGGCGTTGCTGAAGCCGCGCACCAGCGGCGCCCGCTCCGCCATGAAAGCGGCAAAAAAATGGTTTGCCAGCAACATCAAGTCTTCCTTCCGTTCGCGCAAGGGAGGCACATCGAGCGCCAGCACGTTGAGCCGGTAGTACAAATCCTCGCGAAATGTCCCCTGCTGCACGGCCTCCAGCAAATGGACATGCGACGCGGCAATGACGCGCGCGTCGACGGCGGTACTGTGCGTGGCGCCGACACGGTAAATCGTCTTTTCCTGCAGGAAACGCAACAAATTGGTTTGCAAGGGGAGCGGCAAGTCGCCTATTTCATCAAGAAAGACCGTGCCTCCGGCCGCCGACTCGATCAAGCCCCGCTTGTCGCGCGTGGCCCCGGTGAACGCGCCCCGCTCATGGCCGAACAGCTCGGATTGCGCCAGGCCGGCCGGAATCGCGCCACAATTGATGGGGACGAAGGGACCTGCCGCGCGCGCGGAATGGACGTGTATGGCTTGCGCTGTCAATTCCTTGCCGCTGCCCGACTCGCCCCAGATCAGCACCGGCGCGCTGGCAGCGGCGACCTTCAGGATCTGGCGCCGCAAACGGCCGATGGCGACGCCACTGCCCTTGAGCGACATGTCCGGCTGTTCCAGCGCACACAGAGGCGCGTCCGGCATTTCGCGCAAAGTGGCGTAGCCATAAGCATGGCCCAGGGTATGCCGCAGCCGCAGCAGGTCGACAGGCAAAGTGTGGTAATCGTGACAATGGTCACGTACCAGGCGCCGGCAAGCGGCCGTCTGCAGGGCGCGTGGCGGAAAAATTCCCACCCATTGCATATCCCAGTGCTGATGCAGGAAACTGTCGATTTCTCCCAACCCACCGGACGAGGAAATCAATACCCCAACGGGAAAGGTGTGCGTGCGCAGCGCTCGTGCCGCAGCCGCCAGGCTCATCACGGTGCAGACCTGCCAGCCCTCCCACGCCACACCAAACTGCTGCTTGCCTGCCTCATGTAGCGAAGCATTGCCACTCAGATCGATAAGCAATAACTGTCGTTTCAACATCCAGCCTCCAAATGGACTGCGAGCATCAGAAGACATCGCGTCATCGCGTCCCGCAAGAAGAGGCGCCCTGCAGGCAGCCAGATAAGCTGTCGCACTCATGCAAGCCTTTCTAGCTTTCCAGAATCTTTCTGGAATGATAAAAGTCAATGAAAGACTGCGCGGATAAAACACCATCGCAGCCAACTGTCTGCAGTGGATTGAATCCTTAATAATCAATGACTTAAGATAGAACTGGCAAAGGAACACACGCGATGGAACTGCCCTCTGGAAGGGTAGCGAGATTTGTGTATATGTGTGACAATCTTTTTGATATTTATCACTGCGGTGCTAAGAAATACTTTTTTTATATCGAGTTTGTATTTTTTTGCCACACTGCGTTTCTCATAGTCATCAAAGGTGCCGCCAGGCTGTTCGACATCTTTTTTTATCAATGAAGATGCGCGTCCACGAGATCCCCATGCTGACCAAACATGTTTTCACGCTGGCCATCGCCGCCGGCCTCGCCAACACGGCCCTGGCTGCCGGCCCGCTTGAGCAAGCCGAACGCAGCCACTCCGTCAGCGCGCGCATGCAGGCGGAAACGTCCCGCGCCGCCGATCCCGGCGCGCCCGCGCCGCTGCCCGTGCCCAGCGATATCTCGCTGGCCGAACTGGAGCGCCGCCTGGCGCTGGGCCAGGCGCGGGCGGCCGAAAAACACTGGACCAGCGCGCTCGATCCGGCCCCGCTGACGGCCCTGGCGCAACAGATGGGGTGCAACGATATTGTCGGCGTGCAGCCTTTCGGCTTTCCGCTGGACCGGGCGCAGCCCACCGTCCTGGGCGGCGCGCACCTGCTGGCGCGCTGCCCGGACCGGGCCTACGTGACGATCACGGCGATGTCGATGGCAGGCAAGACGGGCAAGCGCGTCACCCTGAGCCCGCAGGCGTTCAGCCACACGGTCGATGGCAGGCCCGCGCGGCGCCTGTATTACAAGGCGCCCAACGGCCGCCAGAAGGAATCGCTGACCATCATCGACGGCAGTTATGCCTATGCGCTTGAGTACTGGTCGCTCGATGACAGCCAGCAGAGCGGCATGGTAGGCATGCGCCGCATGGAAACATTGACCTTGCCGCCACAAACCGGGAAAAATTAGGCAAAATACTGTATATTCATACAGTTATCGACTCTTTTCCTGTCCGCCATGCCTGCACACCCGCACAAGGCCTTGCCCTACACCATTTCCGTCAGCGCCACGATCGACGCGGAGATCGAGCAAACCATCCTCGATGGCTTGAACGCCTATAACGATGCGATTACGGGATACCAGGACAGGCAGGTATTGAGCGTGGCCGTGCGCGACCGCGACAGCCAGCGCGTGCTGGGCGGCGCCATGGGCCGGACCTCGCTGGGCCTGCTGTTTCTCGATTTGTTTTATTTGCCTGCCGCCTTGCGGGGCCTGGGCCTGGGCAGCCGGATACTGGCGCAGTTCGAAGAGGAAGGACGCCGGCGCGGCTGCGCCTCGGCGGTGCTGTACACCATCAGTTTCCAGGCGCCTGAATTTTACGAGCGCCGCGGCTGGCGCCGCTTCGGCGACCTTGCCTGCAGTCCCGAAGGGGCGAGCCGGGTATTCATGAGCAAGACCCTGTAGGTTGCATATGGCAGTGGCCGGCGGCAAACCTGCCGCCGGCCGCTGGCGGGTACATGCGCTTACATGCCCAGCGACTTGAGCAGGTCGGCGTTGTCGTCGTCTTCCGGCTCCGCGGCGGGCGCGGGGACCGTTTCCCGCTCGCGGTTCGCGTATTCGCTATCCATCAGCGAGTCGGCGTCGACTTCGCGCGAATCGAAATCGTGCAGCTTGATGAACTCGGTACGGTCGATCGCCAGTTCCAGATAGAAAATGTTGTTCTTTTCCGTGTAGAAAGTGACGCGGCGCATTTCCGGACGGTCCAGCGGCGTATCGACGCTGAGCATCACCTGCTTGTTCAGCACCAGCATCTTCGGCTGGCTCTGGGTGATATTCGTTTGCAATTCACGCCGCACCTTGCCCGTGAAATCGCCCACGATCTGATTCATCAGCTCGCCCATGATGTTCGACACTTCGTCCGACGTGTAGAAGCTGGCCAGCTCCGACTTCGGCATACCCATGTGCAACATGTAGCGCTCGTAGATTTCCATCGCCGTATCGGCGGCGAAATTGAGCACCACCAGGCCCGTGAAACCGCCATCAAACATGACGAAACAACCGATGTCCGGCTTCAGGCCCGTCTTGGTGATGCGCTGCACCATGCCTGAATAATTTACCTTGCTTTGCGTTGCAACGTTGAGCACCCGAACCACCGAGTTGCACAAACTCATCAACAAATCTTCTGTACCGTACACAACATCCTTTTCTGCATCCATGAGCAACCTCTCCTACTATTTTAAAGATGACAGCACTGTTCCCTGCCCGCCGCGAGCCGAAACAAGACAGTTTCGCTCAGCTGGCGGACGACTTCACCTTTGCATGCCTGATCGTGCCTGGGTCCGCCGGCATCGCCGCCGGACCCGAACCATCCTCTTACTTTTTTCTGTATAGAAATAAGTATCAGATGCGCAGAATACCGAGATGTAACATTTCCGTCCAGCCATACCTGCATTTACTTGACGATCTGTGCGGAAATACCAAAAGCCCATGCATGGCGCGCCTTTCCCGGCCGCACGGCAAGCAGGCAGACAACATTATCCGGAAGATAATCATGCCAAAAAATCAGCCTGGCACGTTTGAAAACATGGCGAAAAGACAGCCTCGCTTATACTGCCGCGCTGGGTGCGGCAGGCGCCGCCAGCATGGAACGATCAACTGACCGAAAGGCACGACAGGATGAGCATACTGCAAGAACAGGCAACGGCGGAAATGACGGCGGCAATAGAAGCGTGGTTTGCCGAGCGCCTCAAGCGCACCGACCTGGAAGCGGCCGTGAAGCGGACCACCTTGCAAATGGGAATCTTTAACGATTTCCTGCTCGACTACAAGCCGGGGCGCACCACGGCCGACGATTTCCATCTGGCCGACGCCGAGGATGACGCACCGAGGACGCCATCGCGCCTCGATGAAGCCGTCGTGCGCGACAGCATCGCGCCCCGGCTGGCCGCCCTGGTGCGGGCGAAGCTGGACACGCTGGCCGACACGCCCTTCGTCGATTACCGCTTCAGCTTTCGCGGCAAGTTCCAGACGGCGCAGGGCATGCTGCACCTGGACCTGCTCGACTATGTCAACGAAGGCAAGCGCAAGACCTTGCTGGAGAACATACACGCGTATGTCGCGCAAAAACTCGAGCATGGCAGCCGTCCGACGAAAAAGCTGGAAACCTTCTTCCTGGCGCGCCACCTGCTCGATCCCCACCTGTTTCCCCAGCCCGATATCGGCTGGACGATCGCCCAGTTCGAGCGCATCGAGCAGCTCAACAAGTCGCGCCCGCAAGCGCTGGCCGAACACCGCAGCGATATCATCCAGGCCGTGTCGGCATGGGCGGAAAAGCAGTTCCTGCCGCGGTTCTATGACATGCGGAAATCAAGCTACCGCGCCACCGAATACACCCTGAAGGCAGGCGCGGCGCTTGACAGGCAATCACTGGCGCCCATCGACCTGCTGCTGTATGGCGCCGTCATGATCTTGCGCCATGAACCGAGCTACGCCAAGTCGACAGGCCTCACATTCCTGGAAATCGCGCGCGAACTGGGCAGCGAGCGGGCCGTGCGCATGCTCAAGGAAGGCAGCGGCACGTTCGCGCCCGACGCCATCCACCTGAAAAATGCGCAGCTGGAATGCCGCGCCAACGATGTGTTTGCCACCATCAGCATCACGATAGCCCGCGAAGAGGCAGAGGCGTATGCGCAGGCGCTGGCCTTCATCACGCATTTGCTGAGCAACGGCTTCCCGAAAAGCTGCCAGATCAAGCTCAAGTCCAGGGTCAAGCAGTATCTTCCCCTGAAGGGCCTGGCCAGGTCCGACACGCACCGCTTCTTTGCCAACGCCCTCGCCCATCCGGCACTGCACGCCCCGCTGGAAGCGTATGCGCGCGCCGCCATCGAGCAATTCGAATTCTATGCCGACACGGAAGGCGAAAAGAACTGCATGCCCGGCAGCTACGCCACGTTCGGCCTGGGCCTGCTCGACGCGCGTTATTTCCCCCTGGTGCAGCACTACATGGCCAGCGTCGACGAGGAACACCAGTCGGTGCAGGACCAGTTCACGGCCGCCTTTGCCGAAAAGCATGGCGTCACGCGCGACTCCGTCCCCGTGCTGGCGGCGTGCCTGCGCGCGTGCACAGACCGCGCCAAGGTGAAAATCCAGGCGGAACTGGAAGAGGTGGAGAAACTGGAGCTGTTCTGCCAGCAACTGCTGGGGCTGGAAGGCTATCTGGTCGAACACATGCTGTATCCCATCTGGGGCAAGCTGGAAAAACTGGCCACCCTGGCGCGCAAGGCGCAAGGGCGGCGCAAGGAGTTGCTGCTGGCCCTGCTGGAAGCGGCCAGCAAGACGGACGCCTAATGTGCGCAACGTTATGAACTTTGCCATCTATAATGCGCGCGCCGAAGTTGCCACGAGGCATCTTTTGGCGCCTGACATCGAATCGTGGAGAATCTACATGCAAGTAACACAACTAACATCGCGCGCCACCGTGCTGGCGGCAAGCATTGCCGCCGCCCTGGTGCTGGCCCAGCCCGCCGTCGCCGCCGAAACCGTGGTGGAAATGGCCCCCGTCGACGTGGCCAACCTCTACATCAAGACCATCATCAACCATGATGAAGCGAGCGTCGCCCGGCTCAATGCCTACCTGCGCCCCACGCGCCTGGCCGGCCAGCAATCGGCCGAATATGCGTCGTACAGCGGCTTGAAGGAAACGGATGCAATCTTCCCGAAAGAAACCGGCAAGCTGATCGCCGACCTTTTCCCCGCCGCCATGCGCGCTGCCGTCACGCCGGCCGCCGAACAGCTGGCCGCCAATGTCATCGCCGCCAAGAATGGCGCCGAGTGCCAGGCCGCCAAGGCCGACCCTGTGACGGTGGAGAACGGCATGCAGACGGCTGTCGTCAGCTTCGAATGCCAGGTCGTCAAGGTGCCCGTGGTGTGGGCCACCGCCGCGCAGCAGCTGGCCAAGAGCGGCTGCAAGGCCGAGCAATGCAAGGCGGGCCTGCAAAAGATCGCCGCCAGCTACACAAACTCGCCGAAGCAGACGTGGCGCGCCGCGTTTGCCGTCAGCCGCGAAAAGAACTCTGAAGCCTGGCGCAACGATTTCGCGCGCGAAACTTTCGATGAAATCTGGGATTACCTGTAATCCTGGCCTCGTTTAGAATGGCTGGATGGACAAATTGACTCCTGTACCGCAGCCCGCAGGGCTGGCCTTGCTGCGCCTGCTCGACCCGGACCATGTGGAAGGCGCGGTGGTCGCGCAAGCACTGGCGCAAGACTTGCCTGCCCTGCACGCCAGGCAATTGCTGGCGCTGCTGCGCCGGCTGCGGGCCGCCCAATCCAGCCAGCAGCACTATGCGGGCGCCAGCCCGGCGCAGGCCGAACAGCAGTTCGGCGCCGCCATCGCCGCCGTCAAGGCGGAGCTGGCCACGCGTCCGCATATCCCCAACAAGCAGGAAGCCAAGGCCCTGCGCCAGGCGGCGGCGAAAAAGCGCTGAACGAGGCGCAAGCGGCCCGCCAGCAAGCGCGTTTCGTGTGGGCAAGCGCGCCGGCCTCCTCCTATAATCGGAGGCTCTCCTGTTTCCGCTCTTGAAAGGCCTCCCCCCATGTCCACACGATTTTCGCGCCACGTGGCCAGCTGCGCCCTTGCCGTCTCCGGCCTGGCCGCCATGCAGGCGGCCCATGCCCAAGCTACAGGCACCATCGACGCGCGCGTCGTGTGGCAGGAACGCTCGCTGTCGGCTTGCCGCAGCGAACAATCGCAAACTGCGCCCGATGTCTGCCTGCTGCGCACCATGCAGCGCGCGGGCGCCAGCCCGCAAGCCCTCGTCGCCGCCAGGATGCTGGTCAAGGCCAACATGACCGGCTACATTTCCGCCTGGCGCCCGCTGGGCAAGGCGTCCCTGGCCACCGTCACCTATCCGTTTCGCGCCAACACGAATGAAGGCACTTTGCTGATCGGCAGCGATGGCGCAGCCGTCGACGTCGACGAGCACTCCGTGCGCGAGGAAGACCGCGCCACGCCCGCCTGGCGCGCGTTTGCCGCCGCCCACCCGGACGCCGTGCCGTTCGCCGCCGCCGACTTCGTCGGCAGCACGGCGACGGCCGACGGCGGCCAGAGCGTGCTGTTTTCCACGCCCCTGAAGAGCTGTCATGCCTGCGCCGACGACGGCGCCCTGCTCGTTGCCTATACTATCGACAAGGCGGGGATCGTGCGCGGGCGCAAACTATTAACGATCAAGTAAAGCTGCCTCAAAGATAAGATAGAATTGCTTGGTGGCATGTCTATACGCGTCCATGCCATCCATCCAACTTATTTATCGGGAAAACATGCGCCGCCCTTGCCTTGCACTGCACCTCACCGCCGCCCTGCTGCTGTCCAGCCCCTTCCACCTCGCCACTGCCGCACCCGCCGCTAGCGCTACCGCCAGCGCGGCCACGCCGCTGGTCATCGGCGAAAGCTTCATCATCGATTCGCGGGCGCTGCAGGAACAGCGCCACATCAATGTGTATGTGGCGCGCGCCTGGGATACGCCGCCCGACGCGCCGCTGCCCGTGCTGTACATGCCCGACGGCGGCGTGGCGGAAGACTTTTTGCACATGGCCGGCCTGCTGCAGGTGTCGGTAGCGAATGGCACCATGCGCCCGTTCATGCTGGTCGGCATGCAGAACACGCAGCGCCGGCGCGACCTGACGGGGCCGACGGACAGCGCGGCAGACCGCAAGATCGCTCCCGTCGTGGGCGGCTCGCAAGCCTACCGGGCCTTCATCCGCGATGAACTGATGCCGGAAGTCAAACGCCGCTACCGCACGACGGGCGAGACGGCCATCGTCGGCGAATCGCTGGCTGGCCTGTTCGTGGTGGAAACGTATCTGCTGGAACCGCAGCTGTTCGACCATTACCTGGCCTTCGACCCCAGCCTGTGGTGGAATGGCGGCGCCCTGCCGCGCCAGGCGGCCGATCTGCTGGCCAAGGGCAAGCCGGGCAAGCGCAGCCTGTACCTGGCGTCCAGCAGCGAAGCGGGCATTGCCGTGGAAGTGCAGCGCCTGGCCGACGTGCTGGCAAAGCAGGCGCCGCCCGGCCTGGCATGGCACCAGGAAAAGATGCCGGCCGAAACCCATGGCACCATCTACCACCCGGCAGCATTAAAAGCGTTCCGCGCCGTGTTCAAGCCGGCCGCCGCGCCCCAGTAAACGGCGCTGCTACGGCGCCGGCAGCGCCGACCCCATCTGCTCGCACAGCCAGTGCAGCAAGGTGGTGCGGCGCGCATCGCCGTCGAACGGCAGCGGCGACAGCAGCACATAGCCGCTGCCGTCGCGCCGGAAACCCAGGGGCGCCACCAGGCGCCCGCTGTCGATCTCTTCGCGCACCATGAAGATGGAGCCGATCGCCACGCCAAGGCCGGCGCAAGCGGCTTGCAGGCTCAGATAGAAATGCTCGTAGGTCTGGCTGTCGCTACTGCTGCCGTCGTCCGTGCCGGCGGCGCGCCAGTGCGCCCAGGCGGCCGGGCGCGACGCCGTGTGCAGCAGGCGCTGCGCGGACAGGTCCAGCCGGCCTTGCCGCAGCAGGGCCGGCGCGCACACGGGCGCGATCCATTCGTCGCACACCTTTTCCACATGCAATCCCCCATCCCACGCGAAATCGTTGCGCCGCAGCGCCACGTCCACCGCGTCGCGCTGGAAGGCCACCGGCCCGCCCGCGGCGTACAGGTGCAGCGGCACGCCGGGATGGCGCTGGTAAAAGTCGCCGAGGCGGGGAATCAGCCATTTCATGGCGATCGTCGGCTCGCATGACACCACCAGCGGCGCCGGGCGCGCCGGCTGGCGCACCGCATCGAGGGCGGCGTCGAGCCGTTCGAACGCCTGCTGCACGGCGTCGCGCAACTGCGCGCCCGGCGCGGTCAGGAAGACGCCGCGGTTGCGCCGTTCAAACAGGGCCGTCCCCAGCGACGCTTCCAGCAGGCGGATTTGCCGGCTGACCGCCCCGTGCGTCACGTGCAGCTCGTCCGCCGCCTGGACGAAGCTGCCCAGCCTGGCCGCCGCCTCGAAGAAACGCAAGCTGCCAAGCGCTGTCTGTCTGCTCATGATCTGTCACTTTTTCTCACACATATCGGCAAGATATCATCGTTTTTCATCGTCCGCCACTATCGGGATAATAGGACTTCCGGCCAGCGGCATGGGCACACGGTCTTGCCCATACAGGCGATGAATTCTCACCGATTGCCATGCGGCCGCCACTTCCCGAGGAAAACCCATGATTGCATTGCTCGCCGTTGCATTGATTACCCTGCTGGCCTCCATCGTGCCTGGCCCCGATTTCGCGATGGTCACGCGCAACAGCTATCTGCATGGCCGCCGTGCCGGCCTGCTGGCCGCGCTGGGCATCGCGCTGGGCGTGCAAGTGCACGTGTGCTATACGATGTTTGGCGTGGGGCTGATCATCGCCGGCTCAGCGGCCTTGTTTACGCTGATCAAGACCGTAGGCGCCCTGTACCTGATCGTCATCGGCTGGAAAACCTGGAGCAACCGCGCCGGTCTCGTCATCGAGCTGCAGGGCGGCGCCCGCGTGCCCCGGCGCACGATCCTGCTGAGCGGTTTCCTGACGAATGCCCTGAACCCGAAAACCACCTTGTTCGTCATCAGCACCTACACCCAGGTAGTGCAGCCCGGCACGCCTTTGAGTGTCCAGTTCGGCTACGGCCTGTGCATGTCCGCCATCCACCTGGCCTGGTTTGCCCTGGTGGCCACGTTTTTCTCGCAGGCAAACTTTCGTTTGCGCATGGTCAAGCACCAGCACACCATCGACCGCCTGATCGGCACGCTGCTGATGGCCCTCGGCGTGCTGCTGGCCTGCGCCAACATGGACAAACTGTAATGGCGCGCACGGCGCAGGCGCGCGATACGGCGGGTAGAATCGGCGGCCTTGCCTTTGCCACCCGAGTCCCGTCCCCATGAGCTTTTTGCAATTATTTATCCTCTCCATCGTCCAGGGCTTCGCCGAGCTGCTGCCCGTGTCCAGCTCCGCCCACGTCATCATGGCGGAAAAATGGATGGGCCTGGACCCCACCTCGCCCGAGCTGACCATGCTGCTCGTCATGTTACACACAGGCACCATGTTCGCCGTCATCGTGTATTTCTGGGCATCCTGGCGCGCCACGTATTTCAGTTCGGCCGGCACCTTGCGCAGCAATGTGCTGCTGCTCGCGGCCGCCACGGCCCTGACGGGCATCGTCGGCTTCGGCTTGCTCAAGGGCATCACCCATGTCATGAGCAAGAATGCGCCCGGCTTTGAAATCGAGCACCTGTTTGGCAACGCCAAACTAATGGCCGCCGCGCTGGCCGCCGCCGGCGTGCTGATCATTGTGTCGTCGCGCCTGCAGGCGCGCCAGCATGGCACCTTGTCCATCGGCAAGGCCATGGTGATCGGCGCCGTGCAAGGCCTGTGCCTGCCCTTCCGCGGCTTTTCCCGCTCGGGCGCCACCATTTCGGCCGGCATCGCCATGGGCGTGCCGCAGCGCCGCGCCGAGGAATTCAGCTTCGCCCTGGCCGTCGTGCTGACGCCCGCCGTGCTGGTCAAGGAAGGCTGGCGCTTCTACCAGGCCGTGGCAAATGGCAGCCTGGACCATCTGGAACACGGCAACAGCCTGCTGCATTTGCTCGGCCCCAGCCTGCTGGGCATGCTGCTCGCGTTCCTGGCCGGCTTGCTGGCCCTGCGCTGGCTGTCGCGCTGGCTGGAACAGGGCCGCTGGCATTTCTTTGGCGCCTATTGCCTGCTGGCCTCGCTGGTCGTGCTGTACCTGGGGTAGAATCGCCGGGTTTGTCATTTGCAACCCACCATCCCAGCCAGGTTTCACAGAAAGCCAACGATGAATTTCGCCGCCACCGCCGCCCTCTCGCTTGCCATGTCCACCGATGCCTTCGCGGCCGCCGTGGGCAAGGGCGCCGCCCTGCACAAGCCGCAATGGCGCGAGGCCTTGCGCACGGGCCTGATCTTCGGCGTCATCGAAGCCATCACGCCCATCATCGGCTGGGCCCTGGGCAGCGTGGCCGCGCCCTACGTGGAAGCGTGGGACCACTGGATCGCCTTCAGCCTGCTGGGCAGCATCGGCCTGTTGATGATACGCAATGCCTTGTCCGACGCCGACGAGGAAGAAGCGCCCGCGCAGTCGCACTCGTTCTGGGTGCTGGCCGTCACGGGCCTGGCCACCAGCATCGACGCCATGGTGGTGGGCGCGGGCCTGGCCTTGCTGGGCGCCAATATCGTCGTCACGGCGGCCGCCATCGGCTTTTCCACCTTCGTCATGGTAACCCTGGGCGTGATGCTGGGCCGCGTGCTCGGCACCATCGCCGGGCGGCGCGCCGAACTCGCGGGCGGCCTGGTGCTGATCATCATCGGCTGCGTGATCCTGTACGAGCATATCGGCCATCCGGCCTGATGCCGGGGCGCGCACGCCACAGCCGCTGGCGTGGCCGGCGGCCCGCTTTGTGCTACATTCAATGCTCTGCATTCATGTCTCGCAAGGTGACCCTCATGGAAACTCTGGAGCTGATCTTCGCCTCGCTGGTGCGCGAGACGGCCGTCTCGATACGCGACCACCACATCCCCTTTGCCATCAAGCACGACGAGCGCGCCTATTTTGAATGGATGGACGGGCACCCGATCGGCGGCTACATCCAGGAAGCGTATCGCGAGATCGAGGAAACGGCCCAGCAGATCCGCGCCATTCGCGCTGGGTGATGACGCTTGCCGCAAGCTACTGCGCGGGGCGCTTTGCGGCCTGCGATGCTCACCGTACTCATGTACGGTTGCGCTTCTCGGCCACACATCACCTCCGCTCGCTACGCTTGCAGCAAGCGTCGTGACGTGCGTTGGATCGAGGTCAGGAATGGGGGTATTGATGCAGATCAAACACTCTGCTGTTCCTGTCGAGTTTTTGAGCCGATGCCGTGACAATGGACCTGGAGGCGGCAAACATGGATCAGCAACAGAAACACCAGATCAGGGGCTATGAATTTCATGTGGCGGGGGCGCTGGAGAAGGATGGGCGCTACCGGGGCATGATCTTGATCAGCAAGCGCGGCGATACGCTGCAGGTGTACGCCAAGCCCGTGCTGATTGAAACGCCGAGCAGTTTCAAGTCCGTGCATGCGGCCTTGATCGAGGCGTCCGCGTATGCCCAGGAACTCATCTATAACGGCGCCATCACGGCCCTGCTGCCGGCCGAGGCGCCCGCCAGCGGCAAGCCGGCGCCGCAGCCGCCCGACCTGGTCGGCAACTGAGGCAGCTCGGTATCGACGGCCGCCGTCACTGGCACGGGCGCGCGTATAATCACGCGCTTCCCCCGAACGAGATGTTAAACGAATGGAACATGTGAATTTGCCGCTGGTCTTCCTGATCGGCTGCGGCCTGATCGCCTTGCTGGCCAAGAAGAATGGCTACTCGTGGTATCTGTTTTTCTTTGCCATTGCCGTGCCAGCCCCCCTGTTGCTGCTGGCCCTGCCCCATGTGCTGGGCGTCGAGACGGCGTCGCTGACGCCCGTGCGCCTGGGCGCCGCCCTGCTCTTCCCGCTGCTGGGCCTGCTGCTGGCCTTGCGCCGCAAACGCTGACATGCCGGACTGCAGCGCTGAGGGTGATACGGTTCAGCGGCCCGGCATGCCGTCGGCCAGGCGCCAGCCGGCCGACAGGGCCACTTGCTGCGCTTCTTTTTCATTGCTGCAATCATCGTAATCGCAGGTGTCCGCATATGCGCCGCGGGCATGGTTCTGGCTGATGAAGGAGCCGACCCAGCGGCCGTCGCGGCGCTGGCTGGCCGTGGCGCTGATGGTGAATCCTTTGTGGATGGTGGGATTTTCAAAAGACATGTTGCCTCCGATGCAATAGCGTCAGCGACCTGACTGAGCGCCACTGTGCGCCTTTGCCCGCGCATCGTCTGTACGTTTGATCACACTCAGGACCTGCGCGTGCGCGGGACCTCGCGCCGCCCCGCATTCGGGTATGATTTCGCCATGTGTGGACGATTCGACCAAAATGACACGGCGCGCGTGCTGGCGTCATCCTTCGGCTGGACCGACGCGGTGTTCGACAGCGAGGCCGAGCCGCACCTGAACGTGTCGCCCGGCACCTACCGGCCCGTGCTGCACATCCAGGATGGCCAGCACAGGGTCGACGATGTCTACTGGGGCTACCGCCCCGCCTGGGCCGCGCACGCCGTGCCCGCGCCCGGCAAGAAAAAAATCCCCATCGCCATCAATGCCCGGCTGGAAAAACTCGCCGGCGCCTACTGGAAGCCCTTGCTGCGCGCGGGCCGCGGCATCGTCTGCGTGTCGGGCTGGTATGAATGGACGGGCGAAAAAGGCGGCAAGCAGCCCTGGCACATCCACCGCCGCGACCGCGCGCCCCTGTTCCTGCTGGCGCTGGCCCAGTTCGGGCCATACAAGCACAGCCGCGAGGAAGCGGGCTTCGTGCTGGTGACGGCCGACAGCCTGGGCGGCATGGTCGATATCCACGACCGCCGCCCCGTGGCCGTCGGCCGGGAAGACGCCCACCGCTGGCTCGATCCGCAGCTGTCGCCCGAAGCGGCGCTGCAGCTGGCGCGCACCGGCATGCTCGACGCGGACTTGTTCGAATGGCATGCCGTCGACAATCCGCTGGTGCCGTCCGCCAGGGCCAAGGCGCCGCCGCCGGCATCGCCGCAAGGTGTGTTTGACTGGGGGAAGGATTAAGGCAGGCGCGCCAGCCGGCGCCACAGCGCCTCCATCGGCCCCTGGCGGAAATGCCGCAGCCAGCAGCGGCTMAATAGCACCTGCCCCGCCATGATCACTATGGCCAGGCCCAGCATCTCGATGGGACGCAGTGTGGCGCCCCAGCCCAGGCCCGGTCCCTGCAGCAGCCAGGTGCCGAGCACCGATTGCAGCAGATAATTGCTCAGCGCCATGCGTCCCACGGGCGCCAGCCAAGCAGCGAGCCAGCGCAGCATGCAGGGGCCGGCCAGCATCAGGGCCGCCACGTAGCCGGCCGCCAGCAGCGGGCCGCCCGCAAACAGGCCCACGTCGAACAGGGCCGCGTCGAATAAAGTTTGATATGGATCAGCCACCTGGCGCGCGATGACGCCGCCCGCCAGCAGGTTCAAGGGAAAGCCCACGCCCAGTCCCGCGGCGCACACGCGGCGCCACAGCCGGCGGTGGCGCTGCGGCCGCGTCAGCCAGCCCAGGCGCACGGACAAGATGCCCAGCAGGAACAGCACGATGACGTGCGGCAGCATGACGATGGCGTACAGCAGCGAGACGAGGAAATCGTTGGCGCGCAGCTGCGCCACGGCCCCGGCGCTCCCCTGCGTGTAGATGGCGTAGCGGCCGGCAAAACTCTGCAAATCCTGCGCCGTATCGGGCGCGCCGCCCTGCTGGCCCACGGGAATCAAGAGGCACATGAACAGCAGAAAACCGCCCGCCACCAGCCAGGCGCGGTTGCGCACGCGGCCGAGCCTGGCGCCTGCCAGCGGCAGGACCAGCATGCCGGCCACCGCATACGAGGTCAGTACGTCGCCGTTCCAGATAAGAAAACCGTGCAGCAGGCCGAACACAAGCAGCCAGCGCAGCCGGCGCTTGTAGGCCGCTTGCGCCGCTTCCCAGCTGCCCAGCTGGCGCTGCAGCGAGCGTGTCTGCAGGGCAAAGCCGGCGCCGAACAGATAGGCGAAGACGGGATAGAACTTGAATTGCGCCAGCGCCGCCACGCCGAAAATGACGAGCTGGTCCAGCACGGGAGGCTGCGCGGGCAAGGTGCCGTAGCGCAAGGAATTCGTGCCCCAGGCAAAGCCCCAGATATTCACCAGCAGGATGCCAAACACGGCGATGCCGCGCAGCACGTCGAGCTGCAGCAACCTGCCCGGCCTGGCGCCAATGGCGTTCAAGGAGTTCAGGGGCGCGCCAGGGTCGGGTAATCGGCAACCTGCAGGCGGAAGCCGGACGCATCCGATTGCAGCCGCGCCTGGCCGCCGAAGGGCAAGGTGACCCGGCGGCGGATGTGGCCGAATTCGAGCCCCGTCAGCACGGGCACGGGCAGACGCGCGCGCACGTAGGCCAGCATGGCGTCGAAATCGTAGCCCTTGTCCATCGGACTCAATTTATAGGCGGAAAAGTCGCCAAGCACGATGGCCTGCTGGCGTTCGAGCACGCCCGCGTGCAGCAATTGCAGCAGCATGCGCTCGACCCGGTACGGGTGCTCGTTGACGTCTTCCAGGAACAGGATGCCGCCGTCGACCTGGGGGAAATACGGCGTACCGAGCAAGTGGACCAGCATGGCCAGGTTGCCGCCCCACAAGGTGCCCACTGCCTCGGCCTGCGGATTGCCAACGGACGTGCCGCTGACCGTGTGCGTGGGACCGGCCAGGCAGGACCACAGTTGATCGAGCGTAAATTGCTCGGGCTCGTCGCGCGTAAAATCATCGCAGAGCATGGGGCCGGCAAAGCTGGCGCGGCCCGTTTTCGCCAGCAAGCCCATGTGAAAAGCCGTGAAGTCGCTGTAGCCGACGAACAGCTTGCGGCTGGCGGCCATGCGCTCGAAATCGATGTCGGGCAGGATGCGGCTGATGCCGTAGCTGCCGCGCAAGGCCAGCACCACCTGCACGTCCGGGTCGGCGGCTGCCGCGTTGAGCTGCGCCAGGCGGCCCGCATCCGTGCCGCCGAAGCGCTGGAACGTGTGTGCAGGGTCGTAGTAATTGTGGACGGCGGCGCCTTGCGCCTGCAGGCGGGCGATGCCGCGCGCCACGGCCGCGTCATCGGGCGCGCAACCGCCGGGCGCCACGATGGCGATGCCAATGTCAGGTGTCTTCAAAATGCCCGTGCCTTCAAAAATGGTGGGCGCGCCTAGGCTGGCTGGGAGCGCATCTGGGGCGCCATCTTACCTTGCAGATGCACATCGATCAAGGCGAGCAGGCGCTCGATCAGCTGGGGCGGCATGTCGTGCCCCATGCCTTCGATCACTTCGAGCCGCGCGCCGGGAATCAGCGCCGCCGTATCGATGCCGCAGGCGACGGGAATCAGGGGGTCGGCCGCGCCGTGTATCACCAGCGCCGGACAGCTGATGCTCGGCAGCAAGGCCGTGCGCTCGCCCGAGGCGGCGATCGCCACCATTTGCCGCGCCACGCCTTCCGGACAGCTGCCCCGCTCCAGCGCCGCCTCGATGCGCTGGTACAGCAGTTTTTCCGACACGGGATAGGCGGGACTGCCGATGACGCGCACGGTGGCCGCCATGTGGGCCATCAGCTCGGCGCGGCTGGCATTGCGTTTCGGACGTTGCAGCAAGGCATTGCGCGCGGCCCGCGTGGGGCCGGGCAAGCCGCGCCGGCCGCTGCTCGACATGATGGAGGTCAGGCTGAGCACCTGTTGCGGCGCGCGCGCCGCCATCACCTGGGCGATCATGCCGCCCATGGACACGCCGATCACATGTGCCTGCGCAATGCGCAGGGCAGCCAGCAAGCCCAGCGCATCGTCCGCCATGTCATCGAGGGTGTAGGATGTTTTCAGGGGCCAGCCCAGCAAATTCTTGACGTAGGCCAGGGGCAGATAGGGTTTGCCCGCCAGCGCCATCTTGCTCGACAGGCCGCTGTCGCGGTTGTCGAAACGCAGGACGCGAAAGCCCTGCTCCACGATGCCTTCGACGAAGTCCGCCGGCCAGGCGATCAGCTGCATGCCCAGGCCCATGACCAGCAGCACGCAGGGATCATCGGGCTTGCCGTGGCTTTCATAAGCTATGTTGAGGCCGTTCGCCATGATGGTTGCCATGATTGCCTCTCTTCAGGAACCAGCACGCAGACACGATCGCTGCGGCCTTGCAATCAGCATACCACTATTGTGATAGTACCATCATGACTCATGCGAAAGTCCCTCTGCACTGTTGCCGCGCCGGTACGCCGGGCGGCAACAGTGCAGTGTCCATGATGCTGCTTACTTGGCTTTTGGCAAGGAGTCGGCCAGGTCCACCCACGCTTGCGGCTGCGGCTTGCCCCGCTCGCGCACGCCGAAGAAGGAGACCACTTGCGTGCCGTCGTTGTCGAAGAATTCGACGGAAGTGACGCCGCCGCGCTTGACGACCCAGCCGCTGCGCAGGGCCGTGTCGCGGATGTGCAGGTTGAAGTCCGGGTCCAGCACGTTGAAGAAGCCGCCGGCGGCCATAGTTTTCTCGATCTTGCCGCTGTAGATCTGCGTCAAGCCTTCGTTGCCCAGGAACACCATGATGGCGACCTTGTCCTTCGCCGCGTTTTCCAGCAGGGTGCGCAGCGCTTGCGGCGTCACGCGCTCGACCACGCCGGCCGGCGCCAGGCGCAGCGCCTGTTCGCGCGACAGATGGAATTCGCGCATGATTTGCGCAAACTGATGCACGTCCGTCATGTCTTTCCAGGCCAGCTGGAATTCCTTGACGTCGATTTCGGCATCCGGCTTTTCCGCCGCTTTCGGCGCCACGGCCAGCACGTTCAGCTCGGCGCCTTGCTGCGGCAGGCGGAAGGCCGCCACCAGCTTGTCGTAGACGGCCACGCCCGCTTCATTGCGCAGGAAAATCTTGTGCACGGCCGTGCCGTTGGCGTCGAAAAATTGCAGGCTGCGCGTCGGCTTGCCGTCGCGACCAAGCTGTTCCACGGCAAATGCGTATTTCCAGTTTTCAAAGTGGAAACGCAGGTCGATCTGGCCGCCCAGGTAGCCGCCTGCGATATTGCGCTGGCGCGCTTCCGTTTCCGGGTCCTTGGCGTCGGCCTGCTCGGACTTGTCGCCCGCCTGCTTGAACTTGCTGGCCACGCCCGTCGTTTCGATGACGCCGTTTTCATTGCGCGTGATCGCCTGCACGAGGCCCAGGTCCAGCGCGGCGCGCATGATTTCGCGCGGCTGGTTGCCATCGGCCTGCAATCGCGTGACGCCCTTGCCGACATTGGTTGCCAGCAATTGCGCTTCGGACACGCCCAGGGCGCGGGCCGCGTCGCGGATCTGCAGCTTCGGCTGCTCCGTGCGCAGGGTGGACCAGCGTTCCGCCAGGGTGGCTGGGGCCGCGTATGCGTTTGCAATCAGCAGGCTGCCTAGCAGGGAGAGAACGAGTTTGGATAACTTCATAGAGAGACCATTCAATCAAACATGGAAAAAAAGAGGGGCAGGCGCCCCTCCCCGGAAAAATTTAGAAATTGACGCTGAGGCTGGCGGCGACGTTGCGGCCCGGCTTGGCGTAGCGCTCGATCTCGGCGCGGCTGGCGGCCGTGGTGCCGGCGGACAGGCTGCGCGCGGCGGCGTAATCCCAGTACTTGCGATCCGTCAAGTTGTACACGCCGACGACGATCTTCGCGTTCTTGTGCACGTTCCAGTAGGTCGACAGGTCGAAGATCGTGTACGACGGCACGGTGAAGCGCGGTGCGGTCGTGCCCATCAGCAAGTCGTTCGGCGCCTGTTTCTCGCCGGCATGCAGCGCCGTCAATTCCAGCCCGAACAGCTGGTTCGCATGGTCATAACCGAAGGTCAGCGCCGTCTTGGCCGGCGCCACCGAGGCCAGGCCGCCGCTGTCGCCCGTCAGGGTATTGAAGGAGCGGCCCTTGGCCACGCCCGTGGCCAGGTCGACGCGGTAGCCCTGCATGGCGGGCAGCCAGGTGCCCAGTTCCGCGTGCAGGCTCAGCTCGGCGCCCCAGGTCCGGGCATTGCCGATGTTTTCCGGACGGTACAAGCCCTGGGTGATGGTGGGGTAATTCACCGGGTCATCGTCCTGCATCACATACTCGATCATGTCCTTGTATTCCGTCTGGTAAACGGAGGCATGCATGCTCAAGCCCTTGACGACGTCGCCCTTCAGGCCCAGTTCGTAGGCCTTGCTGGTTTCCTTGCGCAAATTGGCATTGCCCAGGATGGCATAGCCATTCGTGCTCGTGTAGCTGAAGGAATCGTAGGTGCCCGTGCGCTCGACTGGCGTCGGCAGGCGCGTGCCGCGGGTAAAGGTGGCGTAAGCATTGATTTGCGGCAGTACTTCCACCGACAGGCTCAGGCTGGGCGTGAAATAGCTATCGCTTTCCTTGCGCACCTCCTTGGCCGCGTTCGGCACGGCGATCACGTAGTTTTGCAGATTTTTCGGCTCATTCTTGCGGTAGTCGGCGCGCAAGCCCGGCGTCAGCACGGCTTTCTTGCCAGCCAGATTAAAGCTGAGGTCGTCGCGCACATACAGCGCCAGCTTGGTGCTGTCCATGTCGGCCATGCGGTTCTTGCGCGTGATCTCGTGCGCGCCCGTGGCGACCGCCGTACGGTCCTCCATCCACGGACGGCGCGATTTCCCCTGCTCCAGCTGCACGCCATACAGCAGCGCGTTATCGGCATTGACTTGCTTGAACGCTTCCGAGGTCAGGCCGATGCTGTCGTTCTTGAAGCTGGTGTCGATGGCGCGCTGGAAATTGCCGCGGTAGGTATAGCGCCCCTTGCTCTTGTCGTCGATCTTCGCGTTCTGCAGATAGACTTTCGAGGTCAAGCGGTCGAACAGGGCGAAGTCCTTCAGCACCACATCATGCCCCAGGCTGACGCGGGTGCGCCTGGTGGTGGAATCCTGCTGCACGCCGTCCGGATACAAGGCGCTGACCTTGTTGCGCAAATCGCGCTTGTTCTTGCGCTCGAACATGTCGACCGTCAAGTCCAGCTTTTGTTCGCCCGGCAAGGTCCACACCAGCTTGGACAGCAAGGCGTTCGAATGCCAGTCATCCGGGTTGACGGGCGCGCTGCCACGGCTGTCGAGCTGCTCGCCATCGCGGTGCACGTACACGGCCAGGCCTTGCAGATTGGCGCCGATCTTGGCGGCGCCCGTCAGGGTGTGCGCATTGCTGCGGTCGGCGGTGGCGCGGCCGTATTTATACGCCACGTAATGGTCCGCCCCTTCGCCCAGGTAATCCTCGGGCGACTTGGTGATGAAAGCCACGCCGCCGCCCAGGCCAGGATTGGCGCCGCTGACGGCCGTCGTGCCCGAATCGATGCGCACTTCGCGGAAAGTTTCAGGATCGAAATAATCGCGGCCCATGCCAAACGCGTTGAGGGTAGTGCTGTCTGGCTTCGGTGCAGCATCAGGCAGGGAAATGCCGTCGAGTTCCAGGCTGACCCTGTTGCCTTCCAGGCCACGGATGTTGTAACCGGTGTTGCCCGCGCCATCCCATATGCCGCCGCCGCCCGAAGCCGCCATTGGCGTACTGATCAGCGGCTGATAGCGCACGATGCCAGCCATGTCCGTCACGTTGCGGCGCTCCAGGTCGTCGCTGCGGATCACCGTTTTGGTACCGGCGCGGCGTTCGTAATCCTGCTTGGCGTTGACGACGATTTCCGGGAAGACAGGCAGCCTGGCCTGTTCCTGGGCGGCCGTGCCCGCGTTGATGGCGGCCGTTTGCGCCACGGCAGGCAGCAGCGGCGCGGCGAACAGGCCGAGCAAGGCGGCGCGCAGCACCAGGTTGTGGCGGCGGGCAGGAAGGGGAGATACGACGGGCGCAGCGGAGCGCTGCAGTAGCACTGTAGTCATGATGATCCGGTGTAAGAGTGGAGGCTGGCTCTTGAACCCGGATCGATAACGAAAGTGTTAACGATGCATAAGGAAAGTTTGCTGGCGAAAACAATACTGTAACACGAATCATTCTCATTTGAGAGTGGCAATTGCTCCAGGCAGATGTTATTTCGCAACAATTATAAAAAATGCCATCCGCAATGGCTGGCAAGGCATGGCGCACAGACCGGCGAGGCCATGGCGGCCCTGCCCTGTCTGGGCCAACATCAGGCCGGAGGACGGGCCAGCTTGCGCGCGTCCGCCTGGGCGCGGCGGCGCTCGGCAAAGAAACGCTTGAGGAAGGCGCCGCACTCGTCGGCCAGCACGCCGCCAGCGATGGCCGTCTGGTGGTTCAGCGCCGGCTGCTCGAACAGGTTCAGCACGGAACCGCAGGCGCCCGTCTTCGGGTCGCCCGCGCCGTACACCACGCGCGCCAGCCGCGCATGCAGCATGGCGCCCGAGCACATCACGCACGGTTCCAGGGTCACGTACAGCTCGCAGCCTGGCAGCCGGTAATTGCCCAGCTTGTCGGCGGCGGCGCGCAAGGCCATCACTTCCGCGTGCGCCGTGGGGTCGTGGCGGCCGATGGGCTGGTTGTAGCCCACGGCGATGACTTCCCCATCCTTGACGACGACGGCGCCCACGGGCACTTCACCCAGGTCCCACGCGTGCTGGGCCTGTTCCAGGGCCAGCCGCATGTAGCGCGCGTCCTGCGCGCTATCGAGCACTTCAGTCATCGGTCACTTCAGCCCAGCAATTCGGCGTTTCATGCAGCACCAGCTTATGCAGGTGCAAGCCCGTGCCGAAATGGTCGGTAAATGCCGCTTTCAGGATCTCGAAGGCGATGCGCGCCAGGTTTTCCACGGTCGGGATGCGGTCGATGACGACGGTTTTATGGTCGGGCAGGCTGGCCAGGAAGTCGCGCACGGCCGTATCCTTTTCATACACGAGGAAGGCATGGTCCCACACGTCGACCAGGTGCTGCTTGGCCAGGGTTTTCACGTCGGAAAAGTCCATGATCATGCCATTGTCGGAATTGCCTTCCGCTTCGATGACCTTGCCGACCAGGGTGATTTCCACCGTGTAGCGGTGGCCGTGCAGGTTGCGGCACTGGCTTTTGTGGTCGGGAATGCGGTGGCCCGCGTCGAATTCGAGCTTGCGTGTGATAGTGAGCATATTGTTGTATTAATACTACCTATTTAAGGAATTTGCAGAAGTTTATGGGTTTGCAGGCTCAGCTTCCACTTCGGGTTGCTTTTGCACGTCTCGATGGCCAGCTTCATGTTGTGCGCGGCCAATGGACCATCCATGGCCTGCACGAAGAAGTTCTCGAAATCGAGCCCTTCGTAGACGGCCAGGTCCTGCTGGAACTGGGGGATGACGACCTTGATCTCGTTACCCTTGTGCACCACCAGCGTGGAACCCATCTTCGGACTGACGCAGATCCAGTCCACGCCGGCCGGCACGGGCAAGGTGCCGTTGGTTTCGATGGCGATGGTAAAGCCGACCGCGTGCATGGCGTCGATCAGGGCCGCGTCCAGCTGCAGCAGCGGCTCGCCGCCCGTAAACACCACGTATTTGCTGGCGGTATAGCTGGCCGGCCACAGGCTGTCGATCAGCGCGGCCAGTTCCTGCGGCGTCTTGAACTTGCCGCCCAGTTCGCCGTCCGTGCCGACGAAATCCGTGTCGCAGAACTGGCACACGGCCGTGGCGCGGTCGCTTTCGCGGCCCGTCCACAGGTTGCAGCCGGAAAAGCGGCAAAACACGGCCGGACGGCCCGCGTGCGCGCCTTCGCCCTGCAGCGTGTAAAAAATCTCTTTGATGCTATAAGTCACTGTATTTCCTAAGAGCTGGCCGGCGCATCGCGCATGGATGCGGCCGCGCCCGGCGCAAAACACCCGGCCGGGGGCGTGAAGCCGATTGACAACCCTCTATTATATGCCGCCGCGACACATCCCGTGCAAATGCCGGTCCTGCCGCATGGCGGCGCCGGCAAACGGACAAGAATGCGACGCTGGCGCGGCTATCTGCGCAGTTTTTGCGTTTAGACAATATAAATACCCTCAAGCCAATATATTTTCTGTAATGACATTGCCCGATGGCAAACATCTGAGGGAGCGAGAAGATGAAGCAACGCCACATCCGCCTGCCGGCCAGGCTCGGCATTCCCGCTTGCCTCGGCGCCTGCGCGGGCGCCTCGCTGCAGGCCGGCCAGGCGGACGCGCCGCTGGCGCGCGCGCACACCGCGCTGAACCTGGCGACGGCTTGCGCCGTGCTGCTGGCAGCGCTGGCCCTGCTGCTGTGGCGCCAGCACCGCCTGGCCACGCGCCTGCAAACACTGGAACACTTGCGCGCGGACGCCGAGCTCGCACGCCTCGCCTGCGAGCAGCAAAAAGCGCGCGAACAGGAACGCCGGCGCATCGGGCGCGACATCCACGACGACCTGGGCCAGCACCTGCTGACCCTGAAAATCGACCTGGCCATGCTGCAGGCGAACAGCGCCGCCACGGCGCCCCAGCTGGCGCAGAAACTGGCCTTGATCGCGCGCAACGTCGACCTCAGCATCGCCGCCCTGCGCTGCGTCATCGACGACTTGCGGCCGCCCGCCCTGGAACACGGCTGGCAGGCGGCGTTCGACGGCTTGCTGGCCGACTTTTCCCGCAGCACGGGCATCGTGTGCGACGGCGTTTGCGACGCCCTCGACGGCGTCGCGGGCGCACAGGAACCGCTGCTGTACCACGCGCTGCAGGAAGCGCTGGCCAACGTGGCCCGCCATGCGGGCGCCAGCCGCGTCAGCGTCAGCCTGCGCCGGCGCGCCGCCACGCTCGAGCTGTGCGTCAGCGACAACGGCGTCGGCATGCACGCCGCGAACGCGCGCCGGGGCTGCGGCCTGTCCGGCATGCACGAACGCCTGGCCTGCGCCGGCGGCTGCCTGCACATCGACAGCCGCACGGGCGGCGGCACCCGCTTGCGCCTGAGCCTGCCACTTCCGCTTCCTCCGGCGGACAACGCCGGCCAATGCTGAAATATTGCTCAATATCAACACCCGCCGCCAGCCACGCTGCATCATGGCCAACGAACCGCCCCACTCCCCGCCCTACAAGGATGCCTACATGCCGGACAGCCACGCACATCATGCCAGCGTATCGCCCTATGGCGAAGCCCAGGGTTTCGCCATGAAGATGATGGAATTGCTGGTCGTGCCGACCTTTGTGCTCGACGTCGATGGCAGGGTGATGATCTGGAACCGCGCCTGCGAACAGCTGACGGGCGTGCCGGCGGCCGAAGTGCTGGGCATGCGCGCGCCGGGCCGCTGCTTCTACAACGACGCGCGCCCCACCCTGGCCGACCTGCTGCTGGCCGGGCGCGGCGGCGACCTGCGCGCCCTGTACGCGCAGCAGCAGTACCGCAACAGCACGGGCCACAATCTGTGCGCGGAAAACTGGTGCGACATGCCGCGCACGGGCCGCCGCCGCTACCTGGCCGTCGACGCCAGCCCCATCTACGGCAACCACGGCGAACTCGTCGCCGTCGTCGAAACCCTGCGCGACATGACCGATGAAAAGCGCGCGCACGTGGAACTGGAGCGCCTGGCCACGCGCGACGGCCTGACGGGGCTGGCGAACCGGCGCTGCTTCGACGACACCCTCCTGGCCGAGTGGCAGCGCGCGCAGCGCCAGCAGCAGGCGCTGTCGCTGCTGATGGTCGACGTCGACAATTTCAAGCAATACAACGACAGCCACGGCCACCAGGGCGGCGACCTGTGCCTGCGCAAGGTGGCCGGCGCCGTGGCCAGCGAAATGCGCGCCAACGACCTGGTGGCCCGCTACGGCGGCGAAGAGTTTGCCGTCATCCTGCCGAACCAGTCGCTCAAGGGCGCGGCCATCGTGGCCGAACGCATCCGCCAGCGCGTGGAGCGGCTGCAGCTGCCGCGCAAGCGCCCCGACGGCGCCTGCGTCACCGTCAGCATCGGCGCCGCCACGGCCCTGCCCGGCCCCGGCACGGAACTGGGGCAGCTGATCCACACGGCCGACTGCGCCCTGTACCGCGCCAAGCATCTGGGCCGCAACCGCATCAGCCTGCCGGAAACGACGCTGACCTGAGCACCTGTCCCTGCGGCGCGCCTAGCCTGCCCTGACGGGGCCACCGCTTCATGCCAAAACGCCTTGCCCCTATGCACGGCGGCATGAATATTCTATGCTGCGGCGTTGCACTTTCATAACATCCAAAAAAGAAGGAGCCCCCGTGTCAAGAATCATGCCTGCTTTATTACCCGCTTTCGCCCTGGCCCTGTCGGCCATGGCCGCGTCGAACCTGGGCGCCGCGCCCGTCAGGCCGGCCGCTGCCCACGGCGCCACCGCCGCCAAGGCCGACCTGCTGCCGTTCAAGGCCACGGAAAAGACCCTGGCCAACGGCTTGAAGATCATCATCGTGCCGACCGGCTTTCCGAACATCGTTTCGCTGCAGATTCCCGTGCAGACGGGCTCGCGCAATGAAGTCGAGCCGGGCAAGTCCGGTTTCGCCCACTTCTTCGAGCACATGATGTTTCGCGGCACCAAGGCCTATCCGCCCGAGAAATACCAGGACATCATCACCCGCGCCGGCGCGCGCCAGAACGCCTATACGAGCGACGACCTGACCAATTACCACACGACGTTTGCCAAACAGGACCTGGAAACCGTGCTGAAGGTGGAGGCGGACCGCTTCCAGCACCTCGATTACGCGGAAGACGCGTTCAAGACGGAATCGCGGGCCGTGCTGGGCGAGTACAACAAGAACAGCGCCAATCCCGTCTCGAAACTGTTCGAAGTGATGCGCGACAGCGCCTACACGACGCATACCTACAAGCACACGACGATGGGCTTCATCCAGGACATCGAAGATATGCCGAACCAGTACGCGTATTCGAAGCTCTTCTTCGACCGCTGGTACCGTCCCGAGCGCACCACCATCATCATCGCCGGCGACGTCGAGCCGCAGCAAGCCATCGCGCTGGTGGAAAAATACTGGAGTAAATGGCAGCGCGGCAAGCAGCAGGCGGCCGTGCCCGTGGAGCCAAAGCCGCATGGCCCCGTCTACAAGCACGTGGCCTGGCCCACGCCGACTCTGCCGTGGGTGGCCGTGGGCTTCCACGCGCCCGCGTTTTCCGTCAAGGACAAGGACCAGGCCGCCCTGGCCACCCTGCTGTCGCTGTCGTTCGGCCGCACCTCGCCCCTGTATAAACGCCTGGTGCAGAACGAGCAGAAGGTCGACCAGTTGTTCGAGATGACGCCGGACCGGGTCGACCCGACCCTGGCCGTGCTGGGCGCGCGCGTGAAAAACCTTGCCGACGCCGTCTACGTGCGCGACGCGATATTGGCCACCGTGGCGCGGCTGCGCGACACGCCGGTGAGCGACAAAGACCTGGCAGACGCCAAGTCGGCCGAGAAATACGGCTTGATCCGCTCGCTCGACAACACGGAGCAGATCGCCGGCACCCTGGCGTCGTTCGTGCATTTCGACCGCTCGTACGCCACCATCAACCAGTACTACCGCCTGATCGACACGCTCACGCCGGCCGACCTGCAGGCGGCCGCGCGCAAATACCTGACGGACGACGGCCTGGTGGTGACCACCCTGTCGCACGAAGCCATGCCGGCCGCCATCGCCACCACGCCAAAGCTGGCCAGCCTGCTGCCGGCCGCTCCGAACGCGAAGTTCGACGTGCTGGTGCAAAAGTCCGCGCTGCCACAGATCCGCTACAAGCTGCTGTTTGCGGCCGGTTCCGCGCACGACCCGCAAGGCAAGGAAGGCCTGGCCGCACTGACGGCCGCCATGGTGGCGTCCGGCGGCTCGTCCGAGCGCAAGATCGACGAAGTCAACCAGGCCCTGTTCCCGCTGGCCGGCAGTTTCAGCCAGCAGACGGACAAGGAAATGACGACGTTTACGGGCGCCATCCACAAGGATAACTGGAGCCAGTTCAACGACATCGCCCTGCCCCTGCTGCTGTCGCCCGGTTTCCGCGACGACGACTTCCGCCGCCTGAAGGATGCGCAAAAGAACGCGCTGCTGCTGGACCTGAAGGACAATAACGAAGAGGAATTCGCCAAGGAACGCCTGCAGACGAATGTGTATGCGGGCACGCCGTACGGCCACCCCGTGCTGGGCACGCTCGCCGGCATCGACGCCATCACCCTCGACGACGTGAAACAGTTCTGGAAAGCGGCGTACGCGCAAGGCGCCGTGAAGGTCGGCATTGCCGGCGACGTGTCCGACGCCATGACGGCCTCGCTGACGCAGGCGCTGGGCAAGCTGCCGGCCGGTCCCGGCCTGCCGGCCACCGTGAAACCGGCTGGCCGCAAGGCGCAGGGCCTGGAAGTGGAAATCATCGAGAAAAACACGCGCGCCACGGCCATTTCCTTCGGCCTGCCTTTGGAAGTGACGCGCACGCACGCGGACTTCCCCGCCCTGTGGCTGGCGAAAACGTGGCTGGGCGAGCACCGCGCCTCGAATTCCTATCTGTACCAGCGCATCCGCGAGCTGCGCGGCATGAACTACGGCGATTACGCGTACATCGAAGCCTTCCCGCGCGGCATGTACCAGTTCTTCCCGAACCCGAACCTGGGCCGCAAGGCGCAGCTGTTCGAAATCTGGATACGCCCCGTGGCGCCGGACAACGCCCATTTCGCCCTGCGCGTGGCCCTGACGGAACTGGGCAAGCTGATCGACAACGGCCTGACGCAGGACGATTTCGCCGCCACGCGCGACTACCTGATGAAGAACGTCTTCGTCATGACGTCGACGCAGGACCAGCAGCTCGGTTATGCGCTCGATTCGCAATGGTATGGCACGCCCGAGTTCACCAAGCTGATGCGTGACGGCTTGTCGAAACTCACGGTGCTTGATGTCAACCGCGCCATCAAACAGCACCTGTCGGCAAAGAACCTGTCCGTGGTGATCGTCGCCAAGGATGCGGCCGGCCTGAAGGAAAAGCTCGTCAGCGACGCGTTTTCCCCCATCAAGTACGACGGCAACAAGCCGCAGGCCCTGCTCGATGAAGACAAGGTGATCGGCGCCATGCAGCTGAACATCAAGCCTGAGGCCGTCACCGTGACGCCGGCGGCGCAGGCGTTCGCCAGGTAAGCCGGCGCCCTATCGCCCATCCGATGCTGGCGGTCGGATGGGATTCCGCGCCACGCGCGCTGCCGCAGCAACTCTGAACGAGTCCATCCGCATGACATCCGAAGTACTCAACTCCCCACCGCCGCAGACATCCGCGCCAATCTTGCCTGCGGACAATAATATGCGGCGCCCGCGTCCCGCAAGCGTGACCGTGATCGCCTATATGTTGTTCATGAACATGGGCGACACGATCACTAACTTCCTGCTGTTTGGCCGCCTGCCCGAGGCCCCGCTGACCGGCACCTTCCTGTCAGGCAGCGTGCAATGGCAACTGCTTGAAGCCGGCGGCTATGCCGACTTTTTCATTGCCGCAGGCCTGCTCTGCGCGCAGCGGTGGGCGCGCCTGGCCTACGTCATTGTCGGCACGCTAAGCATGGCTTACATAATCGCCATCGCATCACAGACACAGGGCGGCCACGCCATGCAACTGCCGTTCGCCGTACTGGCGTTCGCGACCTTCCTCTACCTGCTGTACCGCGAGGATGCCCGGCTTTATTTTGCATCAGCGAAACTGCCCCGCCCCAGCCCTGGCGGCCGGCGGCGCATCGGCGCGTGCCTGTACATCATCGCTGCCGTCTATGCCTACTGGTGCTTCAATGCGATTGTGCTGGGCATTACCGAGATCTATCCGGCAAGCCTGCATCGCGACAAGCTGGTCTTTATTGCCTTGCCGGTCATTTTGATCGCGGAGTGGGTGGGCAACACACCGGGACGCCTGGCCAGGGCCAGCATCCTGTCCACCGCATTCGCCCTGTACCTGGCGCAGATGTTTTTCTACAAATATACGTCACCGTATGCCGCGCAAATGGGGCCGTCGCTGTGGCAACTGCGGAACTGGAGCATCGGCATGGCCGGCATCGCGCTTGCCCTGCATTATCTGCAGTGGTCACGGGGTGCGCGGAAATGATGATCAGCGCTGACGCTGCACAAGCGACGATACTGCGGTTCTGCGAAGGCGATCCGCAATCGCCGCACTACGTGAAGCACGCGATCCAGTGCTGCGCCCTGTCCGCACGCGGCGACTACTGGATCATCCGCGCCAATGCCGAGGCATATGTGGTACATGGCCGCAGCGAGTATTGCTACGTCGGCGTCAATGCATTCCTGCTTGACGTCCTGTCAGGCCAGATCGAGACCGTGGTGAGCGGAAACCGCGTCAGCGACTATCTGCAGGATAAATATGACGTCCGCGACGCGGCCGGCCAGGTCTACGTGCTTGAACCCGCCTTTGAACGGACAGACAAAGCAGCGCTCATCCGCCTGCGGCAGACCCTCGCTTGTCGCCTGCCCCACGCCCTGGCGCTGCTGTCGCCGGAACATCGCAGCTGGCTGACGGGCCAGCGCCGCGTGATGCAGTGGGCGCAAGGCGAACTCATGGCAAAAGGCGTGGCTAGCGAAGTCATGCTGCGCCCGGGGCCGGGCGGCGCATTGTACATTCCAGAGCAAATCTGGCATTGGGATTTGCTGCTGGCCCAACTCAGGCGGCTTCCCGGCCCGGCCTGACGCTGCTGAAGCGGCCCGGCCATGGCCGGCGTCACTCGAAGGGATTGGCCACCGACGTCACCTCGGGCGGCGGCAGCTGGTCCGGCAATTGCTGCTTTTCCAGCTGCGCCACCACGTCGGCCAGCAGTTTTTGCAGCTGTTTCGCCAGGGCCAGGCCCGGCTTGTCCAGGGTCAGGTCGATGTCGCCGCTGATGCTGATGCGGTCGACACGGTTTTCGATGGTCAGGCCGCCGATTTCCAGCACATCGCTTTCATTGGCATACGGGACGAATTTCTTTGCGCACATGGGATTTCCTTTTCAACGGTCTTGTTATTTCTTGGACTTGCTATTGATCTTGGGCAAACTCAGCATGCGCAGTTTTTGCTGGCGCGTCAACGACGGCAACAGATCGATGCCTATCCTGTCTTCCAGTTGCGCAATGCTCAGCACCTCATACGCCTTGGTATCGACGTTTTCGATGAAGTAGGCGGCGCCGGCGCGCTGGCGCGGGCTGTACACGGCCTTGTACAGATGGCTGGGCACGATGACGCGGCCCACCTTGCGCAGGTTGCCGCCAATAAAAGCCGGCCCCGTGATCACGTACAGATCGCCCTCCTTCTTCGCCATCTTGCGCACGGCGCCTTCGATACCGGCCCACACGTAGCGGTTGTTGCGCGCGTCTTGCGGCACCATATTGGCCAGGGTAAAGCTGTCGCGCTGGCTCTGGCGGTCCGGCATGTCGCCGTTGGGCGCCATGTGGCCTCGGTCGAAGCCGCTGCGCGCATAATCGGCCAGCTCGGCGCGCTGGGCGGCGGGCAGCTTGCGTTCCGCATGGAAGGAGTTTTCGCGCGACAAATCCTGCGCCGCGTCCAGCCTGTTCGCCGTCAAATGTTCAGCCGACCATAGCGGCGTGCGCGTGATACCGGAGTGCATCACGCCAAACACCTTGTAGCACAGCTCTTTCGTTGCCACGTCCAGCTTGGGGTTGGTGATTTCCGGCTTGCGGCCATCCACGTAATGGGCCGGGCAGGCATCGGCATGCGCCAGGTTCGCGGCAAAGGCGGACGCCAGCAGGCCGCACGCCAGGGTCAGCCTGGCGATCGATCGATGAATCATATTTCCCTCTGAAATCTTTGCAGGCCAGCATTCTAGCGGACGCGGGTCCGCGCCACAAACGAGGCGTGCGCGCCTGTGCGCGGCGAAAAACGGGCAGGCGCGCGGCCCGGCCCGGAGCTGGCGCAAATAAAGGCCAGGCGGCCGCGCACAGCCATTCATTTCTGCTAAGATTGACCCGATTCGTTCGCATCGACCATTCAAGATCTGGAGAGCATATGATCAAAAAAACCCTGCTGCTTATCATTGTCGTCGTCGCCGCCATCCTCGGTTATGCCACCACCAAACCGGACACCTTCAGCGTGCAGCGCGAAATCACCATCAAGGCCCCGCCCGAGAAAATCGCCGGATTGATCACGGATTTCCACTACTGGGCCGCCTGGTCGCCGTGGGAAAAACTCGATCCCGCCATGCGCCGCACGTTCACGGGCCCGGCCAGCGGCCAGGGCGCGCAATATGCGTGGCAAGGCAATGACAAGGTGGGCGCGGGCCGCATGGAAATCACGGAAGCGACCCAGCCCGGACGCACCGTCATCAAGCTGGACTTCCTGAAACCGTTTGAAAGCCACAACACCACCACCTTCACCATGACACCCGAGGGCGACGGCACCAAGGTGAACTGGACCATGACAGGCCCCAGCCCCTACGTCAGCAAGGTCATGACGGTCTTCGTCAGCATGGACCGGATGATCGGCAAGGATTTTGAAAAAGGCCTGAACAATCTGAAGGCGGCGGCGGAACGCTAAGCCCGCCCACCGCCGCTGCACACGGGGCCCGCGCGGCCCTGTTTTCTTTAGGAAATGCTTTGATCCGTATCAAGCTACCTGGCAGCCTGCCGGCCGCCGCCCTGCTGGCCGCCGCCAGCCATGTCCACGCGGCAGATGCCGCCATGCCGCCGCCGCACTGTCCGCCCGTCGTGCTGCCCGCCACGGCCGCGCCGCAGCAAGGCACGGCGCGGCTGCGCCTGCTGTTGCGGGAAGATGGCAGCATCGCCGAAGCACATGTGGAGCGCAGCAGCGGCCACGCCGGGCTCGACGGGGCGGCGCGCGCGATGGCGCTGCGATGCCGCTTCCAGCCCTACCGCATCGATGGCAAGGCCAGCAAGGCATGGGTGGCGCTGCCCGTCAGCATGGAAACGGCGCGGCCGACGGCCGTGCTCGCCAATGGCGCCGCCGCCATCCGCGCGGCCACCGTGGACATGCGCCACTGCGCCCGTCCCGACTATCCGGCCGCCGCCCAGGCGCAGGGAGCGCAGGGCACGACGTATCTGGGCTTGTTGATCGGCACCGATGGCGTGGTGCAGGAATCGCGGCTCGAGCGCAGCAGCGGCCACCCGCAGCTGGACGAGGCGGCCCGCGCCGCCCTCAGCGCCTGCCGCTTCGCGCCCGCCATGCAGGACGGCGCGCCGCTGCAGCAATGGGCGCGCACCAGCTATGTCTGGCAACTGGACTCCTAGGCGCCGGCGCCCCTCAGAACTGCTCGATCCAGGCAGCCAGGTGGTCGGGCGTGAGCGCCGGTTCAGCCTGCACCAGCTTGCCCTGCAAGCCCTGCTCCACCTTGCTTAGCTGCAAAGACCAGCCGCGCCGCGCCAGCCACAGCAGGCTGGCCAGCCAGAAGCTGTGGATGGCCGAAACGGGCGCGGTGGTCGGCGTTTCCAGGAATTCCGTCAGCAGGCGTCCGTCGAGGAACAGCGCCGTGCCGCCCTGGTTTTGCAGCGCCGCGCCAAACACGGGCGCCAGCATGTCGACGGCCCGCTCCACGCCCGGTCCCGCGTGTTCGCGTTCGAGCGCGTCGAGCTGCAGGCGCACGGCGGCGCCGAAGGCCGTGCTGCGGAAGGCTTCCGAACTGACCAGGTCGGCATAATCCATCAGCAGCCAGTCAGGTTCGGGCGGCGTGACGCCGGCCGTCAGCGCCGCCGACAGATACGCTTCCACGGGCAGCTGCTGTTCCGGTCCGGCCAGGCTGGCGCACAGGGCATACAGGGCGCCGATGCGGTTGGCGACGGCTTGCCGCTGGCGCACCATCAGCTTTTCGCGCAGCAATTGCGCATGTTCATTGCGCAAGCGCGCCAGTTCCAGCGCCTGCTTGAGCTCCATGCGCAGGGCCGCGATATCCCACGGTTTCTGGATGTAGCGGTGGATCTGCCCCTGGTTGACGGCTTCCACCGTGTGCTCCAGCTCGGAATACGCGGTGGTGAGGATGCGCACGATGTGCGGGTGGCGGTCCCAGGCATAGGACAGCAGCTCGTTGCCGTAGGCGCCGGGCATGCGCTGGTCCGACACGAGCACGGCGATGCGGTCGGCCTGCTCGTCGAGGATGCGCTTGCCCTCCTCGACCGAGGTGGCCGTCAGCACGTCGGCCAGCGGCGCGATGGCGCGCTGGAAGTATTTGAGGGCGTTGGCCTCGTCATCGACGTAGAGTATCGTCGGCAAGCCTTGCGCCGGCTCACGCTGAGCCGGTAAACGCAGATTGGCGTCAATCATGCTCGTTCCTTATATGTACTGGAAAATTCAGGGTCACCGTGGTGGAACTGCCAAGCTCGGTGGCGATGTCGAGATTGCCGCCGAACGATTGCATCATGCGGTGGCAAAATACCATGCCCCAGCCCTTGCCGCCTTCGCTGCTGGCACTGACGGGGTCGATCAACAGCTGTTCGACAATCTCGGGGGCGATGCCGGCGCCATTGTCGCGCACCTTGATGTGGCCGGCGCCGATGCGGATGCTGATCTGCGGATGGGCTTGATCATTGACCGAGCGCAAGGCATTGCCCAGCACGGACGAGACGATCAGCGCCACGCAGTTGGGCGACTCGGCGATGGCAAAGTCTTCACCCGTCTCGACGCTGATGGCGGCGCGCTGGGCCGCGCTCAGGGGATAGCTGTCGAGCAAGGCGGCCAGCAGCTGGCGCGCGCTGCCGGCGCTGCGGCCGCCCTGCATGCCGGGTCCGGCGCTGGCCAGGCGCACCGTGTCGACAAAGCTGGCCAGCACGGACAGGCAATAGCGGGCATTGCCGTGCATCAGGGCGGCCGCCTCGCCGATCTCGGCCTGGGGCGCGCCGGCCGCCTGCGCGCGCCGTTCGATGCCGCGCGCGAAATTGGCGATGGCCGCCAGCGGCGTATTCAATTCATGCGCAAGAAAGGCCAGCGATTCTTCCATCGCCACCAGGCTCTGGCGCCGCGCGGCCCGCTCGCGCCCCGTCTGCACGGCCAGCTGCAGCGCCGTTTGCATGGCAGCCAGGTCGAGCGGTTTTTCCAGCAAACGGAACAAGGTGCCGCCGTTGATCAGTTCCAGCAGCACGTCCTTGTCCGCGTAGGCGGTGACGAGCATGCAGACGATATGCGGATAACGCTGCGCCACTTCCTGCAGCAATTCGCTGCCCAGGCGCTCCGGCATGCGGTAGTCGGTGACGAGCACGTCGACGTGGGCGGCCTCGTCTTCCAGCAGGGCCAGCGCCGCATCGACGCTCTGCGCCGTGCGCACGCGGTAGCGCGCGCCGACGGCACGCTCGAAATACTTGCAGGCGAGCGCTTCGTCGTCCACGTACAGCACGCAGGCGCGGCTATCGTTGTCCATGCTAGCGGCCCTCCCAATCGGAGCGCTGCAGGTCGAAATTCATGCTGGCCCACTCGCCCAGCTCGCTTTCGGCGGAGAGGGTGCCGCCGTGGCGCTCGATCACGCCATAGCTGATGCTCAGGCCCAGGCCCAGGCCCTGCCCCACTTCGCGCGTGGTGAAGAACGGTTCGAACACGCGCGCCAGGTTTTCCGGGGCGATGCCGGGACCGTTGTCGCGCACGCAGATGCGCAGCCGGTTGTCGTCCCAGCGGGCCGTGACGTGGATCTCGAACGGCGGCGCATTGCCCTTGCGCATGGACAGCACGGCATTGCCCAGCAAGTTGATCAGCACGCCCACGATGGCCGCCTCGTCGCCGCGCACCAGGGTGTCGACCGGCAAGTCGTGGCTGATGCTGACATTCTTCGTTTCGTGGCCGACGAGGCGGATGGCCGCCTCGAGCGCGCTGCGGAACTGGAAGTGCCCCGTTTCCAGCTGGTTGCCGCTCTTGCGGTAGGCAAAGGTTTTCAAGTCCGACACGATGTGCTGCACGCGCAGCATGCCCTGCTTGGCGTCGGCCAGGCATTCACTGACGAGGGCGCTCTGCTTGGCGGCCGGATCTTCGATGGCCACCTCGATGGCCATCATGCAGAAATTCACGGGATTATTCACTTCATGCAGCATGCCGGCGGCCAGGGTGCCGATGGCGGCCATTTTCTCCTGCTGCAGCATCTGCCCCTTGATATCGGCCAGACTTTTGTTGGTTTCTTCCAGCTGCGTGTTCTTTTGCGCCACTTCCGCCTTCAGCTGGAACAGCATGAAGCGGGCCCGCTCGTTGAAATAGGTAAAGACGGCGCTGATGCTGGCCGACATGATGAGGAACAGACAATTGACGACAAACGTGCCCGGCAAGTCGAAGCCGCCCGCATGCCAGGCGCAGGCGGCCACGTACAGCAGGCAGGAAATGGCGCCGAAGACCATGTTCTGCCACAGGCCGAAGGCCAGCACGATGCCCGACGAATAAATGGCCAGGGTCATGCCCACGTAATAGATCGAGGTGGCGCCTTCCGTGACGGCGATCATCCACGCGATCATGATCTGCGGCAGGATCAGCCACACGAAGGTCAGGCCCTGGATGCGGTCCTGCGCCCACTGCGTGCGCATGCCCAGCACGACGCAAAAGATCAGCGCGGACACGACGATGCGCGCGCTGGTGAAAGCCGACTGCATGTCCGGATACAGGGCCGAATCGAGGCCCATGCCCAGCAGGATCAGCACGATGCCCGTGTAGGCCCCGCCGCGGCTAAATTCCAGGCGGAAATCGCGCAAAACAGCCGTGTAACCGGCGTGCAGGCCTGGATTATCCATCATCAGGGTATGCTCACTTCCGCAAAAACATTCACGCCCGTGGCGTCGACATAGATTGTCGGTTCCGTCGCATGTTCGGGCAGCAGGGCCGACAAGCCCGCCTCATTGCGATAGATCAAATGCCACTCCAGCAAATGCTCCATGCCGAACTTGCCCGGATTGTCGGCATGCACATTCGTCACCAGCAGCCGCCCGCCCGGTCCCACGCGCGAAGCGAAGTGCAGCAGCAGGCGCGCGCACACCTTGTCGGACAGGTAGTCGAAGAGGCCGGCGCAATACACGGCGTCGAAACTGCCGGGCAAGCCCGTCGCGCCCGCGCCATGGCGGCGCTTGAGCAGGTTGTGCACGGAATCGTGCACGTAGTCGATCTCCACCACTCTTCCCGTGCGCTGCATGATGGTGGTCAGGCGCGCGCGCGTCCAGTCCAGCGTCTCGCTGCTGAAGTCGACCAGCTCGAAGGCCAGCCATTGCGCATCGGGGCACGTTTCCAGGAAACGCTGCACCTCGATGGCGGGGCCGCAGCCCACGTTGAGCACTTTATACACGCGCCCGGCAGCGCGCGCCGCGGCCGCCTTCTGCGACAGGAATTCCGTCAGGATATCGATGCGGTTGCGGTGCGCGGTGGCCACGGCCGCCTGCAGAAAGGCCGCGTTGACGATCTGGAAATACGTGCTCGGCCCCTGGCGCGGATCGTCCAGCAGCTGGTTGACCATCTGGTAGTCGCCCGCATAGCCGAGCGGCTTGGTAAACGTCCGGAAGACGAACGGCGCGCGCAGGATCAGCGGGTGCAGCGCCGCCTGGGCGAAGGCGCGGTGGGCCGGCGCCCGCTCTTCCTCGACCAGCGACGCCTCCACCTCGAGCTGGCGCAGGTACAGCTGGGTTTGCTCCATCAGCGGCAGGGCCAGCTCGTCGAAGACGTCGGGGCGCAGGCGGCCGTTTTCCTTCGGCAGGGAGTCGGACAAGTCGACCTGCTCGACCCAGCGCGACACTTCCGACAAAAAGGCGCGCATTTCATTGACGACGATCTGGTAATCGCGGCGGATGCGGAAACGCTCGCCCCAGCCGGCGACAAAGGCGCTCGACTCTTTCAACACGGCGCCCTTGACCACCACCACGTCGCTCAGTTCGCGCCATTCGTCGATCAGGGTGACGGAAACGATGGCCGTCAGGCCCGTATTGACGCTGCTGATGACGACGGCCTTGCCCACGTAGGCGTTTTTCGCCCCCATGCGCACCGTCAGCTCGTTGAGCACCTCGCTGACCTGCACAATCGAGTAGGGATTGTAGATTTCCATGACCAGCGAATTGCGCTGCAAGTTGAAAATCGTGCCGCGCACCGCCTCACCCTGGGTGTTGCGGAAACTGACGACTGGATCGATCTGCGATTGTGAATACACGATTGAGCATTATCAAGTTGCCCGGCTTCCGGCGCGCCATGCTGGGCGCGCCAGTTTCCGGGCGGGGTTAAGGCACGGCAAACCGGTTGTCTGCCGCCGGCCCGCCATCGCGATGGCGGTGTCGCGGCGTCGCGTGACGCCGTGCCGGAGCGCCTCGCAGCGCGTCTGTCCGCTCTCTGATCGAGTGTACTATGGATGTGGCAGAACGGGCAATTGTTCCCTCTGGAACCACCTGGCATGGCGCCTGCGCGCAACGCCCCCGTTCAACCAGAGACAAACAGGGCCAATGCGTGCCGCAGCAACTGCGGCGTCTGCCCCGTCCAGCGCTTGAACGAGCGGCGGAAGTTGGTGGCATCATGAAAGCCGAGATAGGCGGCCACGGCGTCGTTGTCGTAGCCATGGGCCTGGAACAGGTAGATGGCCTGGTGCGCGCGCACCTGGTCCAGCTCGGCCTGGAAATGCGTGCCATGGCGCGCCAGGTGGCGTTTCAGGGTGGCGGGACTGACGCCGAACGCCTGCGCCGTGCGTTCCAGCGTGGGCGCGCAGCGGATGTTCGCCAGCAGATAGTCGTACAGCGCGCCCAGCAGGCTGGCGGCGGGCACGGGCGCCAGGGCCGCCGCGCGCAGGGCCAGCGCCGCGGCCGTCGCGTTGCCGCGCGGCCAGGGCTTGTCGAGCCAGGCGGAATCGATGAGCATGGCGTCGACCTGGCAATCGAAGCGCAGCGCCAGGCCCAGGTGCACTTCGTGCTGCTCCACGTGGCGCGGACGGGCACGGTTGAAACAGAAGCGCCACGGCAGCGCTTCGCCGGCCAGCCAGCGGCACATGGCCGCCAGCGCCGTCATGTGCATTTCCACCAGAAACGGCAGCTGGCTCGGTGCGCCGAACGCATCTGTCCAGTACAAGACGTGCATGTCGCCCGCCACACGCAAGCGCGGTTGCAGCAGCGGACACAGCAAGGTATGGAAATCGCACAGGATGGCCAGGGCCTGGCGCAGGTTCTGCGCCTGCAGCAGGGCGTGGCTGACGGCGCCGTAATGGCCGGGCAGCATTTGCTGGCCCAGCATGAAGCTCGTGTCGGCACTGTCGAGGCCGCGCGCCACGTTGGCCAGCAGCTGCAGGTATTGCGCGGCGCTAACCTGGCTTTCCTCGGACGGCAGCGGGCCGTCGTCCAGGCCCGTGCCCTTGAGCAGCGGCGCCATGGCCAGGTCGCGGCTGCGCGCATAGTCGAGCACCAGCGCCGGCTGGTGCCGCGCCGCGATGCCGGGGTCGCCCGCCTGATTCAGCTGCATCAGGCAGGCGCGGTGGCGGGGCCGGGACTGGCGCCCGGGCGCGGCGTTTCCACGGCCCGGCTCAGTTCGGCCAACACCACTTCCGGCACGCCGTCGGTGAGCGAGCAGGCATGGCGCAGGCTCAGGCGGATTTCGCGGTTGTCGTTGGCGTGGTGGCGCATCTGCCCCACCATATAGCACAGGTGGCGCGCCCTGGCAGCCGCGTCCTCGCGGGCCACGCCCGGCATCAGCACGGCGAAGCGGTCGCCCGCGTAGCGGCACAGCAGATCGTCATTGCGCAAGTTCAACAGCAGCATGTGGCCCACGGCTTGCAGCACGCGGTCGCCTTCGCGGTGGCCGTATTCGCGGTTAATCAGGTGAAAGCTGTCGATGTCGAGCAAGACCAGCGCGCAATCGAGGCCGGGCCGGCGTTCCTGCTCCAGGCGCATCTGCGTGCGCAGATAGCTGGCGTCGGCCAGCTGGGTGATGCGGTCGAAGGCGCGGTGGTCGCGGAACAGGCGCTCGCGCTTTTGCAGGTGTTCGTTCAGGCGGAACTGTTCCTGGCGCCAGTAATACATGCCGATGGTCAGCACCAGCATGCCGAACGGAATCAAGGCTTCCAGCCAGTTATCCCACACGTCCTGCTTGTCGACGGCGAAGAATTCGTCGAGGCAATCGGCCCAGGAACCGAGCATGATGGCGCACAGGCCGCCGGCGATCAGGCTCGTCACCCTTCCCCCAGGACGACTGCTCAGGGTGAACAGGAACCACACGCCGGCCATGACGGCCGTGCCGCCTTCGCAGACGATGTCCATCCACTTCCAGATGGCAACTGGTTTCGGATGGCCGAGGGTGGCGTACAGCAAAAAAAACAGGGGCAGCGCCAGTGCGGCGGCAATCAGGCTGTTACGGTGCAATGGCAGCATGGGGAAAACCTTTAAAAGTGGTGCTGCCGCCACGATAGCGCCCGCCCATGACGGCACGATGACACGCCGCGCACCCGTGCGGCAGGTGCAAACGGCTCACCATTACGAGTTGCCGTCATGCAAATACGGCATGCCGCGCCCCGCGCGCCCGCAGCGGACAGGTCATTTCAGCTCACCCCGCTTCATTTCCGGCTGGAAAGCCTTCACGCGCCGTTGTTTTCAGGGCAGCAAGCCCTGGCCTGTCACGCAACCGTCATATTTGCTGCCTAGAATCCGCCCGGTTCCTTCCCCCTCACCGAGCCCTTCATGAAAACCATGCACACTTCCTACCCTTCCCCGCTGCGCCTGACGGCCGTGGCCCTGGCCGTCATGGCCGTCTTCGGCGGCGCCAGCCAGGCGCAAGCGCAGGATGCGGATGGCCAGCCCGGCGCCACCGTCGTCGTCAGCGGCCAGCGCGCCAGCCTGCGCAACGCCATCGCCGCACAGGAGAAAGCCGACAACATCATCAGCGTCATCAGCAGCGACGATATCGGCGGCTTGCCCGATAAAAACGCGGCCGAGGCGCTGGCCCGCCTGCCGGGCGTGTCCGTGCAGCGCGACCAGGGCGAAGGCCGCTACATCACGGTGCGCGGCCTGGGCCCGGACCTGAACGCGGTCACCATCAACGGCGCGCTGGTGCCGTCGCCGGAAGCGGGGCGCCGCGCCGTGGCGCTCGATATCCTGCCTGCCGGCCTGATCCGCACCCTGGAAGTCTCGAAAACCTTGCTGCCGGAAATGGACGCCAACTCGCTGGGCGCCACCGTCGAAGTCAAGTCGCTGTCCGCCTTCGACTTGCCAGGCAAGCTGCTGTCGGCCAACGTGGCCGCCAGCCATGATGAAAAGACGGGCAAGACCAGCCCCAGCGGCGGCGCCCTGTGGGCCCAGCGCTTTCTCGATGGCAAACTGGGCGTGGCCGCCGGCCTGAGCGCGGAAAAGCGCTCGTTCGGCTCCGATGACGTGGAAACAGGCGGCGCCTGGAGCAAGGGCAAATTGTCGGCTCTGGAATTGCGCGACTACCTGCCCGTGCGCAAGCGCGGCGCCCTGGCCGTCAACCTCGATTACCGCCCGGAGGCGGGCAACAGCTGGTTCTTGCGCTCTTTTGTGAGCGAATTTTCCGACGATGAAGTGCGCGACCGCTTGACCATCAGCAATATCGCGGGCGGCAGCCTGGCCGAAGACCAGACGGCCAGCGCGCGCGCCGAGCGCCGCATCCGCCAGCGCAAGTACACGCAGCAGGTGCGCTCGCTGGTGCTGGGCACGCAGCAGACATCGGGCGACTGGACCCTGGACGTGAAAGGCGGCCTGAGCCGCGCCACGGAAGACACGCCGGAGTCCTTGAACGACGGCCGCTTCCGCGGCCTCAGCAACTTTAACGGCATCAGCTTCCATGGCACCGAGCAACCATTGTTGAGCGGCCCCGCCTCGCTGTACGACCCGGCCGGCTATGCACTGAACGCCATCACCCTGCAAAAGCGCTATTCGAAGGACAATGAACGCCATGCGCGCATCGACCTGGCCCGCAAGTTCGACATCGCCACCCTGAAATTCGGCGCCAAGGTCAGCCGCCGCGAAAAAACCAATGACACGGATCAATGGGCGTATAACAGCAGCAAGGCTTCCAGCGGCAATTACTGGGGCGCCGGTTCCACCTCGATGAGCGCCTTCGTGCAGGGCCACCATCTCGACTACGACCTGGGCAACATCGGCGTGGCGCTGGACCCGGCCCTGATACGCGCCAGGGTCGCCGGACTGGACCGTGACAAGGCGCGCCTGGCCACCGAGTCCATCATCAACGATTACCGCATGCATGAAGACATCAACGCCATGTATGTGCAAAACAGCTACGACTTCGACGCCTGGCACATCCTGGGCGGCGTGCGCGCCGAACGCACCAGTTTCGAGGCGGCCGGCTCGCAGGTGGACAGCGCCGGGTTGGCCACGGCCTTGACGCGCGAACGTTCATACACCAATTGGCTGCCGAACCTGCAAGCCCGTTATGATGTGGATCAAAAAACCAGCGTGCGGGCCGCGTGGACGCAAGCCGTCGTGCGCGCCAACTTCAGCCAGCTGGCGCCCGGCATCAGCCTGGCCAGCACTACGGAAGCCGTGATCGGCAACCCGGACTTGAAACCCTTGAAAGCCAACAACCTGGACCTCGGTATCGAAAGAGTCCTGGGCAACGACGGCGTGATGTCGGCCTACGGCTTCTACAAGGACATCAAGAATTTTACGTACACGACCAACCTGGCCGGCACGGGCCAATGGACGGGCTACACGACGGCCACCTCGTATGCGAACGGCGACGCGGCCAAAGTGAAAGGCATCGAACTGGCCTACATGCAGCCGCTGCGCATGCTGCCGGCGCCGTTCAACAAGCTGCTCGTCGGCGTCAACGGCACCCTGAGCACCTCGAGCGCGCAGATCGGCCGCTATGACAAGGCCAGCAAGCAACAGATGAGCCGCGACATCCGTCTGCCGGGCCAGTCGAACCAGGTGATGAATGTGATGCTGGGCTATGAAACGGGGCCCGTCAGCGCCCGCCTGGCCCTCAACTACAAGTCGCCCTACCTGCTGGAAATGGGCAACGATATCCTCGACCCCAGCCAGGACCGTATCGTGGACAGCCAGAAGCAGCTCGATTTTTCGCTGTCGTACCAGATCAACAAGCAGTTCCAAGTGGTCCTTGAAGCGGCCAACCTGAACAACGAGAAATACTATGTCTACCAGGGCACGAAGCAATACAACGTGCAGAACGAACAATACGGCCGCACGTTCAAAGTGAGCCTGAAAGCGAGCGCCTTCTGATGATGATCAATAACATGAAAAAGACCGTACTCTGCAGCGCTGTGCTGGCCGCCTTCTGCCTGGGCGGCAGCGCGCAGGCCGCCCCTGCCCAAGCCGTCCCCACTTTCACGCAGGAGGCGGAAGAACTGGCGCGCCTGCCCGGCGGCGGCTGGCTGACCCTGGACAAGCACGGCCTGCGCCTGTTCGATCCTGCGGGCAAGGAGCTGGACCGCATCGCCGTGCGCGCCAAGCAGCTCGACACGCGCATTGACGGCAATCAAGTGCTGGCCGTGTTCCTGGAAGCGGACACGCAGCGCCCGCTGCCCGTCTCCGTGAACGTGCAAGCCGGCAAGCTGGTCAAATTGGCGCCGTTTCCCGTGCCCACGTTTTCCGTGGAAGCGTCGTGTTTGTACCGCGACGCCCAGCAGCTGGCCCATCTGTTCTTGATCGGCAAGGATGGACAGGCGGAACAGTGGGTGATGCAGGGCGAGCAGCGCAGCCTGGTACGCAAACTGGCCCTGCCCCCGCACGCCAAGCATTGCCGCGCCGACGATGGCGCGCAGCGCCTGCTGGTGAGCGAGTCCAACATGGGCGTGTGGGCGTATGAGGCCGATTCGGAAGGCATGGGCAAGCGCGAAGTGGTGGCGCTGCGCAAGCCATACGGCCAGCTGGACGGCGGCGCCGGCGCCCTGGCCGTGCTGCCCGGCGGCGTGGCCGTTCTCGACGGCAAGGCGGACAAGCTGCACCTGTTTGCCCACCAGGACGACCGGTGGACGGCGCAGCTGGCCCAAACGGTCGCCTTGAACGTGCGCAAGGGCGACAGCCAGCTGGCGCTGGACAAGGACGCATTGCTGCTGCGCGGCAAGAACAGCTGGCAGGCGCGGCCCTTGAAATGGGCCGGCAAGGCGGAAATGCAGCCTGCGGTGGCCATCATCGCGCCGCAAGCGCAGACGGAACCGATGGCGCGCCAGGGCGATGCGGCCGACGACCCGGCCATCTGGCTGTCCAGCAACCGGGCCGACTCGCGCATCCTCGGCACCAACAAGAAGCAGGGCTTGCTCGTCTACGACCTGCACGGTAAACAGACGCAGCTGCTGGAAGTGGGACGCCTGAACAACGTCGACGTGCGCCAGAACATCCAGTTGAGCGGCCGCAAGGTCGACCTGGCTGTGGCCACGCAGCGCGACGACAACAGCATGATGTTGTTCACGATCAATGCCAGTGGCGAGGTGGCGGAAGCGGGCCGCTTCGCGACTGGCCTGAAAAGCATCTACGGCATGTGCTTGTACCAGCCGGCCGGCGGCGGCGTGCAAGCGTTCATCAACGACAAGGACGGCACCTTCCAGCAGTACAGCATCGGCCTGGAAGACAACAAGTTCAGCGCGACTCTGTTGCGCAGCTTCAAGGTCGCCACGCAGCCGGAAGGCTGCGTTGCCGACGACGCCAACGCGCGCCTGTTCCTGGGCGAGGAAACACGCGGCGTGTGGACCACCTCGGCCGACGCCGCCAAGCCCGACGCCCTCGCCATGGTCTTGCCCGTCGGCCCGCACCTGGCGGCCGACGTGGAAGGCATGGCCATCTACCGCCAGCCGGGCGCCAAGCCCGGCACCGGCTACCTGGTCGTCTCCAGCCAGGGCGACAGCAGCTACGTCGTGCTCGACGCACAGGCGCCGTACAAGGTGCGCGGCCGCTTCAAGGTGGGATTCAACTTGCCCGCCGGCATAGACGGCACCTCGGAAACGGATGGCCTCGACGTCACGTCCGCCAACCTGGGCGGCGCGTATGCGCAAGGCATGCTGGTGATCCAGGACGGCTACAAGCGCTTGCCCGACGGGCCGCAGAACTTCAAGTATGTGGCGTGGGGCGATGTGGCGAAGGCCTTGAAGCTGGACTAGTGACACGGGGCCGGCCCGCACCGGCCGCCCCAGCGTTCTCCCGCCGCTGCACCCAGGACCGGCGCTACGCCGCGCGCCGCATATCGATGGCGAAGGGCAGGTCTTTGCCATCGAAACCCACCTTCCCGGTCACGGCCAGGCGCTGCGCCGATAGTTCCACCAGGCGCAGGTCCGCCACGTCGCGGTATTCCATCATGTAGAGACTGCATTCACAGTCCGTATTGCCGGCATCGACGGCCAGCCCGTGCAGGGGCGCGGTATCCGTGCCCGCCACGAGCAAGCCCTGCAAAAGGAATGTGGGCGGATACAGCGCCCACGACCAGGGCGCGTCCTCGTCTTCCGTCAGCCGCATGAACTCGTCGTCGTCGGCCTCGATCCTGATATTGATTTCCAGCATGCCGTCGGCGCGTGCCGACACGCTGATCCGGGATTTCGCGACATCCACTTCGAAATTGGTGTCGCCGATACTAAATACATGCATTCAACACTACTCCATCGTAACAAGTCAGGACACCGCGGCACGCACGGAAAGCGTTCCCGTCGCGCCCGGCTGGGTCAAGGACATGCACAGCACCCAGCTGTACCTGAGCCGCCCCTCGCGCAAAATGGCGTAAGACGAGGTCGCCATATCGCCCTGCCTGTCCTCGGCTTTCTGCATCACGGTGTAGCCGGTGCTTGCCGGAGGAAGCCACCGTTCAAACTCGCGCTTCAAATCGGCTGGAGCTATCTGTTTCACCACAACGGCGCAGGTTTGCGGCTGCGTGGCCACTACCGTAAAGCGGCCGCCTGTTTCCCTCGTGGACCAGGACTTGCCAGGCACATCATCCGGCAGTGCCCGCGCCTCTTTTGACGTCACCTCGACCAGCTTCACACGCCTGACTGCCGTTCCGATCTGCTGCACATCCCCTTGAGAAGGCACGCAAACGCCGAGAAACAACTGCATCGCCAATGTTTCAACGGTTTCAGGCTCTGCCGCGCGGACGCCGCAACTGGCACCCAAGGCGAGCGCCAGCATCGTGCATCCGACGAGTTTTTTCCCGTATTGCCCCTTAACTGCGTCTCTCATTTGTTCCCTCATTTGCGTCATCAAGCCGCACCGGCAAGCAGGCAGGCAAAGCGCTGTGCCAGCATGGTCCATCGTTCCCGGAGACCGGCCTCGGCGTTGAATGCCGAGGCCTTGCAATAGGCCAGCAACTCTTCGCAACGCGTCTTGCTGAGCGAAATATTCCCCGATTCCATACAGGCATCCATGCCGCAACATGCGCCGGCAAGGTACACGTCGAGATAAGCGACGCCACCGCGCTGCAGCAGCTCCTGCGCCAATTCAGCCACCACGCTCCTCACGCACCAGGCTTCCTTCGCCCACTGCGTCTCCGCGCGGTACAGGGCGGCAATCAGCGGCAAGGAGCATGCCTGCGTATTCTCTTCGAAATAATCGCCTATGACGGTGCGAAACGCCATGTTGGCATCGTCGAAATCGGCCCCATGCCTGCCATTCCAGGCAAAGGCAATTTTCGCTTCGGATGAGGGGGTATAGGATGCAACGTAATCCACTGCCAGTGCTGTCATAATCTCAATTCATGCCGATTCAGGCTCTGCCCATTCCCGTGGACTGCTTGCCAGCCAGCGGACATGCGCGGGCAATCCATCAATCGCCCTGCTGTTGCCAAAACGCCTTGCCACCCTTGATATAGATCAAGGCACTGGCAGAACCCTCTTTCGCCACCACGATTCCATCCGTTTTCAGCCTGAGGGATTTTTCATGATAGCTGTGCTGCAACGATCCCTTGTCTTCCACCTGCCACACTTCCAGCCAGGCGAAATCGTCACCGCCGCTGGACAAGGCATGTCCGGCACCGACGATGAGGGGCGCCGTCTTTTGCCTGAACAGGAAAACGATGCCCTCCTTCTTGCTGTCCTTGTTCCTGACGAGCACGGCCAGATCACCCTTGCCATCGCCGTCGAAATCGCCGCGCAGGACGAACGGGTTCATGCGGGCATTGACTTCGACGGGCTCGCGCCTGCCCAGGTTATCGAGCTGTTGCGTCGCCCAGACCGGCAATTGCGCCTGCGGCGGCAAGGCTTGCGCACCGGCCATGCCGGCGGCGCACACCAAGGCGACTGTCACTGCCATGCTTGTGCAATTCATCAGACGGCTCCATCAGGATGAGGAATCGGGGTAGCGCCCGGCGGGTCCGGGCGTGCAGCCAGAATAGCATTATCAGAAAATACTTGCACTATCTCAACAGTGCCCGCACCGCATCGCGACGTGGCGCGGGCGAATAAATTGCTGCCCGTTACAGATCTGCCAGCGACTGGCGGCCTGTGGCGTATTAAAATGGCGCCCCATGACCTCCCCCGCCTCGACCTCCCCCCTGCCCGACAGCGTGCTGCTCCCTTCCCTGGCCGTCCTGGGAGGGCAGATTTCCGTCAATCTGGGGGCGGCGATCGCGAAAAACCTGTTTCCCGTCATCGGCGTCGAGGGCATCACGGCGTACCGGGTGGGGTTTTCGGCGCTGATCCTGCTGGCCATCTTCCGCCCCTGGCGTTACCGGCTGACGCGCAAGGATGTGCTGAATCTGCTCGTCTACGGTTCCGTGCTGGGGCTGATGAATTTATTGATCTACCGGGCGTTTGCGCTCATACCGATCGGCATTGCGGTGGCCATCGAAGTGACGGGGCCGCTGGCCGTAGCCATGCTGTCGTCACGCCGGCCGCGCGATTTGCTGGCGGTGGCGTGCGCCGTGTTTGGCTTGTATCTGCTGCTGCCCCTGCAGGGCAGTCCGGGCAGCCTGGACCCTGTCGGCGTGGCGTATGCGCTGGGGGCGGCGCTGTGCTGGGCCTTGTACATCATCTTCGGCAAGCGCGCCTCGGCCTTGCAGGGCGGGCAAGCCGTGGCCTGGGGCATGACGGTGGCGGCCATGGTGACGGTGCCCGTCGGCGTTGCGTATTCGGGCACGGCCCTGCTGGCGCCATCGATTGCGCTGATGGGCCTGGCCATTGCCATGCTCTCCAGCGCCCTGCCGTATTCGCTGGAAATCTTTGCCCTGCGCCGCTTGCCGCGAGGCGTGTTCGGCATGTTCAGCAGCGCGGCGCCGGCCGTCAGCGCACTGGCGGCCATGGCCGTGCTGGGAGAGCTGCTGAGCCTGACCCAGTGGCTGGCCATCGCCTGCATCGTGTTTGCCTCGGCCATGGCGGCGCTGGGCGCACAGGGCGGCAAGCGCTAGCGGTGTCGAGCCAGTTCCGCTGTGCTGACTGCGCCACGCCCGCGCTTGGCCGCCTGGCATGGTTGCATCACATGGTTGCATCACTAACGGGCAGGTTTGGATGCCCGCCTGTAAAATGCGTCATTGCTTGCCATATCGCGCACTTCCGCCTCACCGATGACATCCACATATCTTTTTCGCCGGTTCTCCCCTCTTGCCGCGGCGGCCCTGCTGCTGGCGCCCGCCGCCATGGTAAATGCGGCCGCTCCCGCCGCCTTGAAAGGCAATGCCGAAGCGGGCAAGGCCGCGTTTCGCAAGTGCGCCTCCTGTCACCAGGTAGGGCCTGCGGCGCGCGGCGGCTTCGGCCCCAAGCTGACGGGGGTGATCGGCCGCAAGGCCGGCGCCACCACCGACTATAAATACTCGGCCGCCATGAAGAACGCGAATCTCGTCTGGACCGAACAAAACCTGGCCAGCTTCCTGCAAGCACCGAGCGACTTCATTCCTGGAAACAACATGCGCTTCTGGGGCATCGGCAATGCGCAGCAAGTGGCCGATCTGCTGGCCTACCTGCGCACGCAGTAATCGCATGAAATAAGCGGATGTAAGCAGCGATAAGCGAATGTAAGCAGCGCGCATGCATGCACGGGCACACGGCATCAAGTCCTGACGCCAGATCAAGCTCCCAGCGCCTGCAGCACGCCCTTGCGCTTCTTGTGCGCCGCCTCATAGTCGCGCAGGCGCCGTAACTGGGCGGCGGAAAGACCGCCCAGCTTGTCGCGGATCTGCGCAACCGTCAAATGCTGGTAGCCGGCAATGGGCAGGTCTGACGCTGGCGCATCCGAGCCTGGGCTGCTGGTATTTTTCCGCTCGGGCACCGCCCGCGTTTCCCCCGCCTGCGCCCTTTGCTTGTTCACGATGCGGGCGGCCACTTCATCCTCGCGGCCCCGATAGCGCCCTTCCTGCCTGAACTCTTTTTCCAGCTTCCTGAATTCGCGCTCGCGCTTGGGACTGGCACCGGCTGGCATGCGCCCTCCCACCTAAGGCTTGGCGGGCAGCTTGCGCACGCACAGATAGATGGAATACAGCGCCGCCAGCCCCACCAGCACGTACACGCCGCGCGACGCCGTCGTCATGGCGCCCAAGATGCGGGCCACGATGTCGATGTCGAACAGGCCCACGAGCGCCCAGTTCAAGCCGCCCACGATCAGCAGGATCATCGAGATCCAGTCGACCACATTCAGGCGCTTTGCCGTCATTTCCTCGTTTGCAGCACCGTCCGATCCTGCCTGGATATTCGCCATGTCAACCTCCTGTGGATAAGAAGAATGACCCGCCGCCGGGTCTGTACAAGAAACAGTGTAGGCGGGCCAACCGTGGGCGCCAGTCGGACGATGCCGGGTATGGAAGTAGGATAACTCTGTAATGCGGTGGGTGATTTTATCCGGCAACACCCCTTGCGCACGCGCGCCCATGCCGGCACGTCCTTGCCCGCTGTGGCCCAAGCTGTTGCTAAACAGGCAGTGACTAATTCCAATATGGAAATATTTATAGATTACTTAGTACCGCACTGCTACACTCATTTCACCCCAGCAACTTCAGGGGCAAGCGCCGCGCCCCGCCGCCGCATGGGGCACGGCCACCATGGGACAACAGCTGAGGGGACATGAATATTTCAAACATACGCATCGGTGTACGGCTGACGACAGGCTTTTTGCTCGCTTCGCTTTTGCTGGCTGTGGTCGTCGGCATCAGCACCTGGCAATTGTCGGCGGTCAGCGGCGAAATCGACAGCAGCGTGAACCAGCGCTACGCGCGCATCGCGCAATTGCAGGCCACGCGCAACAGTACGCTGGCGCCGTCCGCCCTAAGCGACCTCGACCAGCAGATCGCCGCGCAGTCGGCCCTGATGCGCGCGGCGGCCGGGACGGCCATGGCGCGCGCGCGCGATACGAGCATGCTGATCATCGCGCTGGGCCTCGTCGGCGGCGTGCTGAGCCTGGCGACGGCCTGGTTCATCAGCAGCGGCATCGTGCGGCCCTTGCGGCATGCCGTCAAGGTGGCGCGCAAGGTGGCCGGAGGCGACTTGAGCGAGCATATCCGCGTCGATTCCGGCGATGAAGTGGGGCAATTGCTGCAGGCGCTGAAGGACATGAACACGAGTTTGATCAATATCGTCGGCGAGGTGCGCGGCGGCACGCACGAGATCGCGGGCGCCTCGGGCGAGATCGCCGCCGGCAACCTGGACCTGTCGCAGCGCACGCAGGCGCAAGCGAGTTCGCTGGAACGCACGGCCGCCTCGATGGAAACGCTGACGGGCACCGTCAAGCAAAATGCGGACCACGCGCGGCAAGCCAACCAGCTGGCGCAATCGGCCGCCGACGTGGCCGGCAAAGGGGGTACAGTGGTGGCAGAAGTCATCGATACCATGAGCGCGATCAATGCGTCGTCGAAAAAGATCGTTGACATCATCGGCGTCATCGACGCCATCGCCTTCCAGACAAATATCCTCGCCCTGAACGCGGCCGTGGAAGCGGCGCGGGCCGGGGAACAGGGGCGCGGCTTTGCCGTCGTGGCCGCGGAAGTGCGCACCCTGGCGCAGCGCTCGGCCGGGGCGGCGCGGGAAATCAAGCAGCTGATCGGCGACTCCGTCGAGCGGGTCGACGCGGGCGCGCGCCTGGTCGACACGGCCGGCGCCACCATGCGCGACATCGTGGCCAGCGTGCACCGGGTAACAAATATCATGGGCGAAATCAGCGTGGCCAGCGGCGAGCAATTGTCGGGCATCGAACAAGTCAATGCCGCCATCGTGCAGATGGAGCAGGTGACGCAGCAAAACGCGGCCCTGGTGGAACAGGCGTCGACGGCGGCGGCCAGCATGCAGCAACGCGCCACCTTGCTGTCGGGCACGGTGGGCATCTTCAAGCTGAGCCGTGATCAGCTTCCCGCCCAAGTGGCGCACGGCATCAGCCTGGTGGCCGTGCAGGCTACCCGGGAGGTTACCGCGCCGGCAAACCGGCCTGCCGCAAGCGTTAGAGCGCGGCGGAAAGCCTGAGTTCCCCCGCCACGGCGGCTCAGTCGGGACTACGCTACAGCCGCTTGTACATGATGGTGGTGGCGTCCAGCCGGTCGCCGGCCGGCGCCAGCGCATAGCCGGGGATGCTGCCCGCCGCCACGTAGCCGAGCGACAGATACAGCGCTTGCGCATGGTCATCGCTGCGCGTGTCCAGGGTCAGCAGGCTGCGCGGCAACAGGCGCGCCTGGTCTTCCAGCACCCGCATCAGCTGGCGCGCGATGCCGTGGCGGCGGTAAGCGGGCGCGACGAGCAGCTTGCGCACTTCGGCCCGGTGCGCCTGGTTGGGGTTGGTATCCCAGTCCAGCTGCACGGCGCCCGCCAGCACCCCTTCCACTTCGGCCACCAGCAGCAGGCGCACGCCGCGCGCCACGGCCGGCAAGACGTTGTCGGTCCAGAATGCCCGGCTGGCCGCCGCGTCAAAGGGCAAGATGAAACCGATGCTGGCGCCGTCGTGCACGCAGGCCTGCAGCAAGGCGCCCAGCTCCGGCAGGCGCTCACGAATATCGGCGGAAGTAAACAGACGCAGCAAGGGTGGCATGGCGGCCTCAGACGAGAAAGAGAACATAGCGGGCGCCGCTGTCCGGCGGCGTGACAAAAGCGCTGGGGCCGTGCAGCTGGTAGCGCAGGCAGTCGCCTGCCAGCAAGTCGTGGGATTTGCCATCGACCGTCACGTTGAGCTTGCCTTCCTGCAGCAGCAGATGGTGTTCCATGCCGGGCCGGGGCGAGGCGGCATACGATATCGTCAAGCCGGCGCCGAGCGTGCATTCGAGCGCTTCGCCGGCCAGGTCGCGCGACGGCGGCGAGACGCAGCGGCGAATAAAACCGGTGTCCGGGTCCGTCCACACGCTTTGCTGTGCCCGCCGCAGCAGGGGCGGGAAATCGTCCTCGACCATGCGCAGCAGGCGCGACATGGCCAGGCCATAGGCCGTACACAGCTTGCCCAGCACGGCTGTCGTCGGGCTGACGTCGCCGTTTTCCAGGCGCGACAGGGTGGCGCGGCTGACCTGGCTCACGTTCGCCAGCTGGTCCAGCGACCAGCCCCGCTCCACGCGCAACTGTTTCAGGCGCGCCGCCAGCCGCTGTTCGGCGTTGTCTTCGTTCGCAATATGATTTTCCATATATGGGAATTTATTCCATATATGGAACACAGTCAAGCCGCGTGCGCCCGCTAGCCGCCCATGCGCGAGGCGTGGCGGCACAGCTCCAGGAAGCCGGCCAGGCGCGGCGAGAGGATTTTTTTCGATTGCCGGATCAGATAAAAATTGCGCTCCAGGGGCGGCAGCATGGTGTCCAGCTCCACCAGTTGCCCGCTGGCCAGCAAATCGGCCACGACGACGCGCGACAGGCAGGCGATGCCCAGGCCGGCCGCCGCGCCGTACTTGATGGCTTCCGAATTGCTGAACTCGCCCGCGGGGCGCAGATAGTGCAGGTAGGGCACCAGCGCCTGCTCCACGGCTTCGCGCGTGCCCGAACCCGCCTCGCGCAGCAGCCAGCCCGCCTGGTTCAGCTCGGCAAAGCTGAGCAGGTGGCGCAGCTGCGCCAGCGGGTGCGCGGGCGCGGCCACGATCAGCATCTGGTCCGTCAGCCAGGGTTCCACCAGCAAGCCAGGTTCATGGCACGGCCCTTCGATCAGGCCGATGTCGACGCGAAATGCCGCCACGGCGGCCGCAATGTCGGCCGTGTTGGCGATCGTCACCTGCGGAATGCTGCGCCCGTACTGCTGCGCCGCCTGCGCCAGGATCTGCGGCAATAAATAAATGCCGATGGTCGTGCTGGCGCCGATCTGCAGGCTGACGGGCACGGACGGGTCGGCGCCCGCGAACTGGCGCTCGATGCTGGCGGCCCCGTCGCGCATCTGCCGCGCCTGCGGCAACAGCAGGCGGCCATTGTCGTTGAGCACCAGCCGCTTGCCGACGCGGTCGAACAGCTGCGCGCCCAGCAGGGTTTCCAGTTCGTTCAGGGACGCGCTGGTGGCCGATTGCGACAGCGCAATCTGTTCGGCGGCCGCGCTGGTGCTGCCCGTGTCGGCCACGGCGAGGAAAATCTGCAGTTGCCGCAAGGACAAGGCCATGGTGCTGCGCTCCTTCTTTACCTATTTTTCAGGTTAAACATACAAAAACAATCCGTTTTACCATTTAATAGCCTCACTGTACAGTCATGCCATACGCATAAAAACATGGAGTACGGCATGTCTTCCCTATCGACGACCACGAATACCACGAGTTTTTCCGACCGCTACGGCCGCCTCCTGCCCGGCCTGCTGCTGAGCGGCATCATCGCCTGGGGCGCCATTGCGCTGGGCAAGCTGGCATGGATGCAAAGCCACGGCATGAGCGCGCTGACCCTGGCCATCATGCTGGGCATCGTGCTCGGCAACAGCGTCTACGCGCGCCTGGCGCCCACCTGCGGCGCGGGCGTGGCTTTTTCCAAGCAGACGTTATTGCGACTGGGCATCATCCTGTATGGCTTCCGTTTGACCTTCCAGGATATCGGCCAGGTAGGCCTGGCCGGCATCGCCATCGACGCGCTGGTGCTGGCGTCCACGTTCGGCCTGGCCATGTTCCTCGGCACCAGGGTGTTCAAGCTGGAGCGCAACAGCGCCATCCTGATCGGCGCCGGCAGCTCGATCTGCGGCGCGGCGGCCGTGATGGCGACGGAACCCGTCGTCAAAGGCCGCAGCGAGGACGTCACCGTGGCCGTCTCGACCGTCGTGGTGTTCGGCACCATCGCCATCTTCCTGTATCCCTTGCTGTACCGGTGGAACCTGGACTGGCATGTGCTGGGCGCCACGCCCACGGCGTTCGGCGTGTACATCGGTTCTACCGTGCATGAAGTGGCGCAGGTGGTGGCGGCCGGCAAGTCGATCGGCCAGGAAGCGGCGAACGCGGCCGTGATCACCAAGATGGTGCGCGTGATGATGCTGGCACCGTTCCTCGTCATCCTGTCGGCCGTGCTGGCGCGCGGCAAGAGCAAGGCGGGCGGCAACGGCAAGGCGGCCAAACTGGCCATCCCCTGGTTTGCCTTCATTTTTATTGCCGTGGTGGCGTTCAACTCGCTGGGCTGGCTGGCCAGCCCCGTCGTGGCCGCCGTCAACGACATCGACACGGCCCTGCTGGCCATGGCCATGGCGGCCCTGGGACTGACGACGCATATGTCGGCCATCCGCCGCGCCGGCATCAAGCCCCTGCTGCTGGCCGGCCTGCTGTTCTGCTGGCTGATCGCCGGCGGCGCCGCCATCAACCATGTGGTGGCCAGCCTGTTCGCATGAACACGATGAACCGCTTGATCTGGCACAAGCCCGGGCAAATACTGCTTGCAAGCACACAATGAACCGCTACAATAAAACAACCACGGTTCATCAACGGGTCACCATGAGGACATCGGCGACAGACTATGCAGAATCGGGCGCGGAGCACGGCGCCTTGCGCAGCGGCGCCGCCGCCCGGCTGGCCGGCGTGCCGGTGGAAACCCTGCGCGTCTGGGAACGCCGCTACGGCATTGCCGCCACGCAGCGCTCGGCCAGCGGCCAGCGCCTGTATTCCGCCAGCCAGGTACGCCGGCTGGGGCTGATCAAGCAACTGGTCGACCTGGGCCACAACGTGGGCATGCTGGCCCACTTGCCGCAAGACAGCCTGCAACAGCTGCTGGCGCCGCCCGACGCCGTTTCCGCGCCCCTCCTGCCGCGCCCGCTGCGCCTGGCCCTCGTCGGCACGACCTTGCCGATGCGCATGTCCAGCGACTTGCGCGGCACGGCCAGCATGCCCGCCTGCGACGTGGTGCGCGTCTGCGACAGCCTGGCCGAGGCGCCGCAAGCCTTGCTGGGCGCGCGCGCCGACATCATCATGCTGGAAATTGCCGAACTGGGCGACGACGCCCTGCCGCCGATCCGCGCGGCCAGCGTGGCGGGCGCCGCGCGCGCCATTGTCGTGCTGTATCACTTCGGCGCCAGCGCCACCATCGCCCGCCTGCGCGCCGAGAATTGCCTGCTGGCGCGCGAACCGGCCGCACCGGCCGACATCCTGCGCATGTGCGCCGGCGCGCTGGCCGGCGCCAGCC
>NZ_NEGZ01000039.1 GCF_002127585.1 Janthinobacterium sp. GW458P | reverse complement strand
TATGCTTTGGCTTCGCCGCCGAATTTCTTCGACAGAACCGTTGCGATTGCAGCGGTCAGCGTGGTTTTACCGTGGTCGACGTGGCCGATGGTGCCGACGTTAACGTGCGGCTTGGTCCGTTCGAATTTACCTTTTGCCATTTTGAACTCCTAATGATTTGATTAGATTGCTCAGGCACACGCCCGACGGTCTGGTTTGAATTGCTTCTGTGCTGCCTACTGCGAATTCTGGTGCCCTTGACGTGGATCGAACACGTGGCCTCTCCCTTACCAAGGGAGTGCTCTACCACTGAGCTACAAGGGCTGTAATTTGTTGCATGCGATGCATCAAGCATCTGAACGGAAACTGGAGCGGGTGAAGGGAATCGAACCCTCGTCGTAAGCTTGGAAGGCTTCTGCTCTACCATTGAGCTACACCCGCGAGGTATCGTTCACTTTATCTTCACTTACTTGCTACTACCCAGTTTTCCTTGCAAAAACTTGGTGGAGGGGGCTGGATTCGAACCAGCGTACTCATAGAGAACAGATTTACAGTCTGTCGCCTTTAACCACTCGGCCACCCCTCCGCGGGAACCGCAGAGTATGAAGCATCTACTCACAACTGTCAACCTTATTTACTGATGCCTGACTGCTGCATTTGCTTATAAAGAAGAAGTTGGCTGCTTCGGGGCGTGATTATAAGCTCCCGATTTGAGAATGTGCAAGGGTTGGCGCGAAAAAGTCGCTCTTTTTCGCATTTTTTTTATCCCTCCTGCCTGCAAACCGCATTTTCCCGTCATGCACCCTGCATTTACCCTCGTCATTAAGCCTCGGACGGATGCATCCAGGAGCTGCCGTGAGGCTTATATTTGCGCAATAACTGCTGGTGCAAGCCTGCAAGCACGGGCAATTTGGGATTGCGCGGGTCCAGGCGGCGCACGCCGGCAATAAAAATCAGCGCCTGCTGCCCCATGCGCTCGTCCCAGCCTTCATGCTCGATGCATTTCAATACGGCCACGGCCGCATTGAACACCACTTGCGGATTGTCGGGCAGGCGCGCGACGGCCTCGTCCATTAACTCGACGGCGCCGCGGAAGTCGCCTTCGCCCGCCCTGGCCGCGCCGGCCGCCACCATGTCGGCCACCTCCTGGCGGCTTTGCCGCGCCAGCGCCTTGGCCAGCTCATCGCGCCCCGCCTGTTCGAATACGGCCATGGCACGCGTCATGGCGGCGCTGTCGGGCGCATTGCGCATGACCTCGCGCATCACCTCGGCGGCGCCGTCTTCGCGTCCATGCGCCAGACAATGGCGCGCCAGCTCCGTTTTCAAGGCATTCGAGCCGCCGGGAGCGTGGCGGTTGGCCAGCAGGGCCGCATCGAGCGCCTGCTGCAAGCGCTCGGCATTGCCCGTATGCGCATGCAGCATGGCACTACACACCGCGCTGCACAGCTCCACATTCTTTTGCCCGCCCATCGACTTGTCCAGGTCGCGGATCACGGCGCCCACCTGCAGCGGATCGCCCTTGCGCACCAGGGTCTGCACGAGGCGCACATGGTCTTCCGGATCGCGGAACTCGGAATACTTGGCTTTGCTTACCACCAGTTTCAGGGCTTTTTCCGCCATCTCGATATCGTCGGCCGCCAGGGCCGCCTCGCCCAGCCGGCGCAGCCGGCGCACGGCATGCGGCGACAGGGCCACCGCTTCGCTCAGGGCTGCCTGGGCCAGCTGCGGCTTGCCTTGCGCCAGGTGCGTGCGCGCCAGCCAGTCATAGGCGTCGAGAAAGCGCTTGTTGTTTTCCAGCAAGCCTTCCAGCATGCCCTGCGCCGCCTCATACTCGCCCAGCAGAAACTGCGTCTTGGCCTGGCCCAGGCGCGCCCAGCCGATGGCCTTGGCCTCGTACAGTGCCGCATAGATCGGCTCGGCGTCGGCCGCTTCGCCCAGCAGCAGATGCAGTTCCGCGCGCAGGCGCATGAAATCGGTCGCATAGCGCGGGTACAGGCTGGCTCCCTCGGTACAGGCGGCAATCGCCGCGCGCTCATTGCCCACGTCGATCAGTTCATATACGGGCACGAAGGCGTTACGCTTGTCCAGCGCGCGGCCTATGCGCTCAAGCATGCTGTCAGCCGTAAAAGGTTTCAGGATGTAATCGGTGGGCAGCAGCTCGACGGCGCTGACCACCTTGGCAAAACTGCCCTCGCCCGTGACCATGAAGAACATGGTAGAGGCATGCATCAGCTTGTGATGGCGCAAGTCTTCCAGCATCTGCTGGCCATCCTGCCCCCCTTCGAGGTCGTATTCGCACAGGATCAGGTCATACGATTTACTGCCCAGCATGCGGATCGCCTGGCCGGAGCTGGCCGCATCGTCGATCTTTGCCAGGCCGCACAGGTTGAGCATATTGTGCAGACTCGAGCGCATGCCCGGATGCGGCTCAATGATCAGTGCGCTAAGGCCCTTGAGTTCTTTCATGTCGTGATGTCCGAAAACTCAGCGGCGCACCACACTGGTGCATGGCGCCAGCCTGCATGAGGCTGCCGAGTATATGCCGGCGGCACGCCCAAGGGAATGGCGCAACGCCGGAAACTGGCAACGAAGCCGATAACTCAAGCGACAGCGCGCTCCGGATGCCACAGTTGCGGCTCGTGGTCGATCAGGTCGAGCAGCGCCGCCACCACTTCCGGGTCGAACTGGCTGCCGCTGCGCTGTTCGATATATTCGCGCACTTGCGGATACGGCCAGGGTTCCTTGTACGGCCGTTCATGCAGCAAGGCATCGAACACATCAACGACGGCAACGATGCGCGCGGAAATCGGGATGTCGCGCCCCTTCAGGCCGTTCGGATAGCCGGCGCCATCAAAATGCTCGTGGTGGCCGCCGGCGATCTGCGCGCCGTACGTCAGGTAGCTGACGCCATCGACCATGTTGGCGGCCCGCTCGAGAATGGTGCGGCCCACGCTGGCGTGCAGCTGCATCTGCGTGCGCTCCTCGTCCGTATGCCGGCCCGGCTTGAGCAGCACGGCGTCCGGCGTGGCCACCTTGCCCACGTCGTGCAGGATGCTCGCCAGACCGATCATGTCGAGCAGCTGCGGCGTCAGCTCGTCCGGGTACACGCCGCGCTGCTGCATGCGGCGGGCGATGGCGTCCGACAATTGCTGCACGCGCCGCACATGGCCGCCCGTGTCGCTGTCGCGGAACTCGGCCAGGTCGGCCAGGGCCACCACGGTGGCTTCCTGCGCCTTGCGCAGCTGGCCGAACATATACAGGTTATCGAAGGCGGCGGCGATGCGCTGGCAAAACACTTCCAGCAAGTCGCGCTGGATCTGCGCCAGCGGCCACGGCGGCGTGACGGAAATGGCCAGCTCGCGATTGCCCTCCGTATGGATGAACAGCACATTGGCCGGATGCTCGAACTGGCTGCGCTTTTCCGCGAAGGCCTTGTCGATGGTGGGCGTGAGCGCGTGGTTGACCGGCATGGCTTCCGACTCCGCCAGCATGGCGTAGGTGCCCGTGGCGGCAACCACCTCGGGCCGTCCGGCGCCGCCCTGCATCAGGCATAGCACGCCGTCGGCACCCACGTCGAGAATGGCGCTGACCTGGTTCAGCACGCCAGAGGCGAATTCACGCAGCGAGTGGATCTGGTACAGATTGGTGGCGCCGGCGAGGATCTTGCCCAGACCGATGCGGCTGCGCTCGAGCATCATCAGGCTCTCGTAGGCGCGCAGGGCCGAAATGACGGTGGTAAACAGCTTCTGTGTCGTCAGTTCCGTCTTGGCCTTGTAATCATTGATATCGTATTCGATGATGACGCGCTGCTCGGGCGCCTGGCCCGGCTGGCCCGTGCGCAGCACGACGCGCACGATGGAGTTGTTCAGGTCGGCGCGAATGCGCTTGGCCAGGATCAGACCCGCATCATCCGTTTCCATCACCACATCGAGCAGCACCAGCGCGATATCGGGCGTGTCGCGCAGGATGTCATACGCTTCGCGGCCGCTGTAGGCGGAGAACAGCTCCAGTTCACGGCCCTTGAAACTGACATTGCGCAGCGCCAGCCGCGTTACCGCATGCACGTCGACGTCATCATCGACAATCAGGACGCGCCACAGGCGCTGGTCAGGGGCGGCCAGTCCGGCAGGACTCGCCACCGGCTCATCCTCGTCAAGCAGCCAATTGTCATCGGCATCGGCTTTGAGGTCGGTCATGGATGCTGCTCCTAAAGGATAGATTCGAGATGAAAGCCGTTTGACGCATATCAAGCATAATCAGATTAGATGCCGCTTACAACAGGATTCTGCGCACTCCCTTCGGCCGAGGCCGGACCGGGGGCGTGCACCGGTGCGCTGCTGCGCGTCTTGCCGTCGCAACTGTCCTGGCCGGGTCCGACAGCCTGGTAACGCACTTCATACTTGCCAGCGCTGAGCTGCTCCACCGTCAGCCTGTCGTTCGCCAGGATAAACAGGTAGCGCACATTCGAGCGCCGCTCCGTGTCATACAGTTTGACGAACACGGGCGACGCATTGCCGCTGTTGTCGATGGTCAAAGCCAGCTCATCGCCCTTGTTACTGATCGGAAACCCGTCGACATAACCGGACTGCGCCGGCCACGGCTCGCCGTTCGGCGCCACCAGTCCCGCAGACTCGGCCTGGCCAGTGCCGTCGCAGACAGGCCGGCTGGGCTTCAGGTTGAGCTGGGAAACGGCCTGCACGCGGATCTCGGGCGCCTTGGGCTGCGCCGGTTCGGCCGCATACGGCTTGCCCACTGCCCAGCTATCGATGGCCACCGTCTCGTTCTTTGCCGGAGGCGTGGCGGTCGCGCCCGGCCCCGCCGTCTCCGCGGACGGCTTGGCGCCATCGTGGGCCAGGCCGCTCCAGGCCGACGCCAGCGCGGTCGGCATGGGCTGCGAGGTATCGAGCATCAGCAAGGCGCCCAGCCAGCCCAGCAGCAGGCAAACAAGCAGACTCAGCCACCAGCGCCAGTTGCGCCAGATCGGTAGTGCGCCGCGCGGTGCCTTGCCCGTCGTCGGCGGCACATCCTTCGCCCACGCATGCTCATGCTGATGCCCATGCTGCCTGCCATCCTTGGATTTGCCTTCTTCGTGGTGGGTGCTTTCCAGCCATTCGATTTCCCATTCCTCGGCGGCGATCCACTCATCGTGCTCGCGGCGCCGCTGGGGGTCGGACAGGGTGCCGTAGGCGCTATTCAGGATGGCCATGATGCGGGCCGCCTTTTCGTCACCGGGATTCTTGTCTGGATGATATTTCTGGCTGAGGGCCTTGTACGCGGCACGTATGACTTCCTGCGGCGCCAGGCGCGCCACTTTCAGGTTGTCATAGTGTGTATGTATCTTTCCCATCGTTCTATCTTGAAATCGGTGCGCGGCGACGGGTTCTTGCAGGATGGAACCGTGCTGTGTCGGTCATCATATACGATATGACAAGATAATAACCACCGGCGGACAGGAAATTGCAGGGCGTTAACGCCCTGCCTTGATATTACAAGCGGTGGCTGCGGTCACCTGACAACAGGGTTTCCGGCAACTCCACGCCTTGCCCCACCACCAATACCTTGAACAACTCTCCCATCTCGGCTGGCGACAGCAGTTTCTGCACGGCGCTCGCCTGCGGCAGATATGCCCTGGCCTGCGCGGGATCCGTGCGCAGCAACAAGTCGCCGATGCCGGCGCCCAGCAGGAAGGAGGCCTGGTCCATGTAGGCGAGCACGTCGAGCCCAGCATCCTGCGCCGCCACGGCCATTGCCGTAAAATCCACGTGCGCGGTAATATCCTGCAAACCGGGCAAATAAAACGGCTCCGCATGGGCATGGTGGCGGTAATGGCACATCAGGGTGCCCGTGGCGCGCTGGCCCAGGTAATACTCGTGACCGGGGAAACCGTAGTCGAGCAGCACGGCCGCGCCGCCCTTGCCGGCGGTCAGCATGCGTGCCAGCGAACGCATGAAGCCGCAGGCGACGCCGTGGATCTCGCTGACATAGCCGACTGGCAAGTCATCCGCATCCGGCACCTGGGCGGCGATCTGCGCCGCGACATCCTCGCCCGCGGGGCGCTCGACGAAGATAAACTGGCCGTCGGCAATGCTGACGTCAAGCTCGCACCAGCCGCCGGGCGTCTTGCTGATCAGGTTGACGGGCATGGCGTCCAGCACTTCATTGCCGAACACGGCGCCTTCGAAACTGTCGGGGAAGCCGTCGAGCCACACCACCTGCGGGAAGGCGGCCAGCGCCCGCTCCTGGCGCGCGCGCAATTCGCCGGACAGTTCGACGATCGCATACTGTTCCACATGAATGCCGGCATTCGCTGCTTCCGTCAGGATATCAACGGCCAGCTTGCCCGTGCCGGCGCCGAATTCGAGGATGCGCGGGGCCGTTTGCGCCATAATAGCGGCTGCCACATGGGCCAGGGTGGCGCCGAACAGGGGCGAAATCTCCGGTGCGGTTGTAAAATCGCCATCTTTGCCCAGCTTGGCGGCGCCGCCGCTGTAATAGCCGAGGTCAGGCGCATACAGCGCCAGCTCCATGAAGCGGACAAAGGGAATGGCGCCGTCATTGCGCGCGATTTCGGCGGCAATCTGGTGCTGCAAGGCATGGGACGCGGCCAGCGCGTCGCTATCGGGTGCGGGAAGAGACATATCCGCATTGTAGCGAATCGGCGGCGCATGCCGCCAGTGCGGCGTCCACCGAATATCTCAACCATAGCAAAGACATGACAGACGCAACGACAACGCCATTCGACAGCACACCCCGCGTCGCCCTCGTCACGGGCGCGGCGCGCCGCATCGGCCGCGCCATCGCGCTGGGCCTGGCGCGTGACGGCTGGGATATCGCCGTCCATTACCGCGACTCGCGCGAGGACGCCATCAGCCTGGTGGCGGAAATCACGGCGCTGGGCCGTCGCGCGCAAGCGTTTCCCTGCGACCTGGCGCAGGAAGACGCCGTGCGCCAGCTGCTGCCGCAGGCGCAGGCGGCGCTGGGACCCGTCACTTGTGTAGTGAACAACGCATCGTTGTTTGAATACGACAATGCGGGCAATTTTTCCGTCGCGGCGCTGGACGCCCACATGCACGCCAACCTGGCCGCCCCCATCCTGCTGGCGCAGGCCCTGTACCAGGCCACCCCGAGCGGCGGGCAAGCCGTGGTCATCAACTTGCTGGACCAAAAACTGTACAATCTCAATCCTGATTTTTTGTCGTACACCCTGTCCAAGGCGGCGCTGCTGTCGGCGACCACCATGCTGGCCCAGGCGCTGGCGCCGAAAGTGCGCGTGGTGGGCATTGCCCCCGGCATCACCATGCTCTCCGGCGAGCAGACGGAAGCGAACTTTGCCAAGGCGCATGAAAACACGCCGCTGGGACGCTCCAGCACGCCTGAGGACGTGGCCGACAGCGTCTGTTACGTGGCCGGCGCGCGTGCGCTGACGGGCACGACCCTGCTGGTCGACGGCGGCCAGCACTTGATCGGATTGCCGCGCGACGTCATGTTTTTGACCAAATAATCAGCAGCCCTGCCAAACAACCAGCATTCCAGCATTCCCTAAAAGGTAAAACTATGTCGTCCGCCCTGTCCCACCCCCGCCTGGCCGATTGCCGCCGGCTGTTCCTGCGCAATTACGAAGTCCTCATCAACATCGGCGTCTACGACTTCGAAAAAAAAGGCGAGCAACGCGTCCTCATCAACGTCGACCTGTACATTCCCCTGGCCCTGTCGACGCCGAAGGATGACCAGCTGGAAGAAGTGGTCGACTACGACTTCATGCGCGAAACCATCGCCAAACGCATGGCCCAAGGCCATGTGCAGCTGCAGGAAAGCCTGGTCGACGACGTGCTCGCCGCCATGCTGGCCCACCCGCGCGTGCGCGCCGCGCGCGTGTCGAGCATGAAGCCGGATGTGTATCCCGACTGCGAAGGCGTGGGCGTGGAAGTATTCAAGATCAAGGATGAAGCATGAACAACATGAGCAATAACGCCGTGCTGGAAACGACGATGACGGCCGTGGCATTCCCGGCCAACGCGGAAGCGCAGAAACTGGCGCGCAAGAAGGCGGAAAAGATCGCCCTGGAAAACAACAAGCTGCACAAGCGCCTGTGCCGCCTGGTGGGCCAAGCCATCGGCGACTTCAATATGATCGAAGACGGCGACAAGGTGATGGTGTGCCTGTCGGGCGGCAAGGATAGCTATGCGCTGCTGGACATTTTGATGACCTTGCGCGAACGCGCGCCGATTCATTTTGATATCGTTGCCGTCAACCTGGACCAGAAGCAGCCGAATTTCCCGCCGGAAATCCTGCCCGCCTACCTGACGGAACTGGGCGTGGCTTTCCACATCGAAAACCAGGATACCTACAGCATCGTCAAGCGGCTGATTCCGGAAGGCAAGACGACTTGCTCGCTGTGCTCGCGCCTGCGCCGCGGCATCCTGTACCGCGTGGCCGACGAGCTGGGCGCCAACAAGATCGCCCTGGGCCACCACCGCGATGATATTTTGGAAACTTTTTTCCTGAATATGTTCTTCGGCGGAAAACTAAAAGGCATGCCGGCCAAGCTGCAGTCAGACGACGGCAAGCACATCGTCATCCGCCCGATGGCGTATGTGAAGGAAGAAGACACGCAGCGCTATGCGGAAGTCAAGGGCTTCCCCATCATTCCGTGCGACCTGTGCGGCTCGCAGGAAAACCTGCAGCGCAAGCAGATCAAGGGATTGATGCGCGAATGGGACAAGAAATTCCCGGGCCGCGTGGAAAGCATCTTCTCGTCGCTGTCGAACGTGGCCCCATCGCATTTGATGGACCCGAAACTGTTCGGCTTCAAGGATTTGAAGGCGGACGGCGTGGCCAACCCCATGGGCGACATCGCCTTTGACGAAGAGCCATGCTCGACGCCAACCACCTTCGGCACCATCCCGCTGCAACCGCTGTAAACCTCATGTTGTTTCGCCGCCACCGTCCTGGTGGCGGCATCCGCCCTCTTTCCCCCTGCGTCCATTTGAGGTACCGTAGTCAGCTCTGCCGGTACGCGATGTGTCACGCGCGCATTCCTGCCCGGCGGCCAGCACGCATTCTTCCGACAACCTCACTGGAATGAACCATGACGCCATCCGCGCTCAAGCGCCCCCTGCTGTTCTCCCTGCTGGCCCTCGGGCTCGCCACCGCCACTGCCGCACCTGCGCCCACGGACCGCCAGGCCGACCGCTGGGATCTGACGGCGCTGTATCAAAACGATGCCGCGTTCGACGCCGACGCGAAACGGCTGTCGGCCCAGCTGCAGCAGCTGGCTGGCTGCAAGGGGCAGTTGAAAGCCTCGCCGGCCCGCCTGAAAAGCTGCCTGGACCTGTACGCCGATGCGCGCAAGCGCGTCAATACGCTCACCACCTATGCGGCGCAGTACTACGACCAGGATACGGGCGACAGCAAGGGCAACCAGCTGAACCAGCGCGCCGCCCTGCTGGGCAACGAATTCAGCCAGGCCACCACCTTTTTGCAGCCGGAAATCCTCGCCATGGGCAGCAAGCGCATCGATGCCATGCTGGCGAAAGACAAGGGCTTGCAGCTGTACCGTTTTCAACTGAGCAACATGCTGCGCAGCGCGCCGCATACGTTGGACGCGGCCGGTGAACAGCTGGTGGCGCAGTTCGGCCTGGCGACAGGGTCGGCCGCCAGCGTCTACCGCACCCTGGCCAATGCGGAAATCCCGTGGCCGACCATCAAACTATCGGACGGCAAGGAGGTGCGCCTCGACCAGGCGGCCTACACCAAATACCGGGGCGACGACAACCGCGCCGACCGCAAGCGGGTGTTCGATGCCTTCTTCGGCAAGTGGAAAGAATACGAACGCACGTTCGGCGAAACCCTGTACGGCCAGCTGAAAACGGACGCCGCCAACGCGAAGGTGCGCCATTACGCCGATTCGCAAAGCGCCGCGCTCGACGCCGACAACTTGCCGCCGGCCGTCTACCAGACCCTGATTGCGCAAACCAATGCCAACCTGCCCACCTTGCACCGCTACTTCAAGCTGCGCGCGCGCATGCTGGGCGTCAAGGACCTGGCCTATTACGACGTGTATGCGCCGCTGCTGAAAAGCGAGCGTAGCTTCCCGCTGGCCGAAGGCAAGCAGATGATGCTCGCTTCCGCCGCGCCGCTGGGCTCCGACTACGTCAAGGCGCTGACCGCCGCCGTGGATGCGCGCTGGATGGATGTGTATCCACGCCCGCGCAAGGTGGCCGGCGCCTACATGAATGGCGACGCGTACGACGTGCACCCTTACGTGCTGCTCAATTACACGGACAATTACGAAGCCGTCAGCACCCTGACGCACGAATGGGGCCACGCCATGCACTCGGTGCTGGCCAACCAGGCGCAACCGTCGATCTATGCGCCGTACAGCATCTTTGTCGCGGAAATCGCCTCGACCACGAACGAGGCGCTGCTGCTTGACGCGCGCCTGAAACAGGCAAAGGATGACGACGAGCGCCTGCTGTACCTGGGCGCGGCGCTGGAAAACCTGCGCGGCACGTTCTTCCGCCAATCCATGTTCGCCGAATTCGAGGCAGCCATCCACGGCAAGGTGGACAAGGGAGAATCGTTGACGGGCGAAGAGATCACGGCCATCTACGCCGGCATCCTCAAGCGCTACCATGGCGAAGCGCAGGGCATCATGAGCATCGATCCCGCCTACGCGCTGGAATGGGCGTATGTGCCGCACTTCTACCACGGCTTCTACGTGTTCCAGTACGCCACCTCGATCGCGGCGGCGCAGGATTTCGCGCAGCGCATCCTCGACAAGGAACCGGGCGCGCTGGCCGCCTACCTGAAGATGCTCGGCGCGGGTGGCTCGGCCTACCCGTATGATCTGGTGAAGGCGGCCGGCGTCGACCTGGCCTCGCCGAAACCGTACCAGGCGCTGGTGGCGCGCATGAACGGCATCATGGACCAGATCGAGGCAATCGAAGCGAAGCGGGGGAAGTAAGCCCAAAGCAAAGGCTGGGGGCAGCCCCCCACGCACGTTAGCGCAAGCCTCTGCGTTAGCGGTGCCGAGGGTCTGCACCCGATTCTGCAACGTTTTCGGCCGCAAACGCCGCCGCATCGCTCTCGAACATGTCTTCCAGCTCCTCGCGCGCCTGGCGCGTGAGCGACATGACTTTTTGCTGGTCCTGGAAGTGCGGCGCCACTTCCAGCAAAGTCTTGAGGTTATGCCGGCCGAAGATGCCGGCCGCGCGCTGCGCCCGTTCCGCGCTGAAGCCCACCTGCCGCAAGGTCTGCTCGCCCAGCAGCAGCGCCGCGGCAAACGTCTCGCGCTCGATCAGGGTCACGCCCCGCTTCATCAGTTCATAGTAATGCGTGACGTTGCGCGCGCGCGCCAGGATCGTCAGCTCGGGCAGGCGCAGGCGCACGGCGTCGACCAGGGCCAGGCTGTCGTCCACATTGTCGATGGCGATCACCAGCGCCTTCGCTTTCTCGATGCCGGCCGCCACCAGCAGGTCCACGCGGGTGGCGTCGCCATAAAACACCTTGAAGCCGAACTTGCGCAGCAGCTCGATCTGGTCCGGGTCGTGGTCGAGCACCGTCACGCCGATCTTGTTGGCCGCCAGCAGGCGGCCGATGATCTGGCCGAAGCGGCCGAAGCCGGCAATGACGATGGGGTTGTCCTGCGCCTCGATATGGTCGTCGGGGCGGCGCTTCTTGTCACCCTGCAGGCGCGGCGCGACGAATTTGTCGTGCGCCAGCAGCAGCAAGGGCGTGGCCACCATCGACACGGTGACAACGACGACCAGCAGCGCGCCCGTCTGCGGCGAAAACACGTGCGCGGCCACGGCCGTGGCGAAGACGACGAAGGCGAACTCGCCGCCCTGCGACAGCAGCAGCGCAAAGAACAGCTGCTGGCCGCGGGGAATGTCGAAAAATTTCGACAGCAGGTAAAGCAAGGCGATTTTCACCGCCAGCAAGCCGGCCACCAGCGCCAGGATCAGCAGCGGCTGGGCGCGCAGCACGCCGAAATCGACGGACATGCCGACGGCGATGAAGAATAGCCCCAGCAGCAAGCCCTTGAACGGCTCCAGGTCGGAAATGAGCTCATGGCGGTATTCGGAGTCGGCCAGCAGCACGCCAGCCATGAAGGTGCCCAGCGCCATCGACAGCCCCACCGATTCCATCAGCACGCAGATGGCAATCACCAGCAGCAGGGCAAAGGCCGTGAAGATTTCGCGCAAGTCCGTCCTGGCGATGAAGCGCAGGATGGGGTTGACCAGGAAGCGCCCGCCGATCACCAGGGCAGCCAGCACGGCAGCCAGCTTGGCCACGCGCAGCCAGCCCGGTTCGCCGCCATGCGCGACCAGGCCACCGAGCAGCGGCACCAGCGCGATCATGGGAATGGCGGCGATATCCTGGAACAGCAAAATGGAAAAGCCGGCGGAACCGGCCGGCGTGCTCATTAATTTTCGTTCGCCCAGGGTGGCCAGCACGATGGCCGTTGACGACAGCGACAGCCCCAGCGCACCGACCAGCGCCGTGCGCCAGTCCACGCCGAAAGCCATCGCCACGGCGCACAAGCCCGCGCTGACGACGCCCACCTGCGCCCCGCCCCAGCCGAAGATGGGACGGCGCAGCAGCCACAATCGCCTGGGCTGCAGTTCCAGGCCGATCAAAAACAGCAGCAGCACCACGCCGAATTCGGAAAAGCTGAGGATCACCTCGACATTCTTGATCAGACCCAGGCCCCACGGCCCGATGACGACGCCGGCCACCAGGTAGCCCAGCACGGCGCCCATGCCCAGGCGCTTGGCCAGCGGCACCATGATGATGGCGGCCACCAGGTAAAACAGTATATTGATGAGGAAGCTGTGGTGTTCCATGCGGGTTCCGGACAGATGTGTGAATGAAACGACATCATGCCTGAAGTGGCGCGCCGGCGTGCAGTGGCGGCCCCGCTGCGCCGGCTATTTGCGCGCGGCCACCCGCGCCCGCAGCGCGTCGAACATTTTCGGGATGCTGTCACGGCTCATGCTGTCGACGATCCAGCCCAGGCCCATCGGTACCGGGCCCGGATCCGTGTACACCTGGTACTTGACGGCGGCAGCGCCCGCATCGAGCGGATCCGACCACAGCTGCCAGTAGCCGCTGGTGTCGGCGATGGTGTCCTCCACCTTCAGTCCCTCCATGGGCACCAGCTTCCAGGACAAGCTGCAGCTGGCGTCAAGCACCTTGGGCGTCATTCTCAGCCGGTATTACTTGATTTTTCCCATCGGCAGCTTGAGCGTGACATCGACCAGCGAAGCGCCGCCGCCGGCAGCTGCCACCTTGATCTTGTCGACATTCGGCATGAACTGCGGATAGCCGGCGAAATCCTGGATGGCCGCGCAGACGGTGGCCACGCTGGCCGGCATGCTGGTCGTGGCGACAAAGGTCTTGCCGGGCATGCCAGCTTTGCTGACATCGCGCAAATCGAGCGCAGGCGTGGCCGCCAGGGTGGCCAGCGGATAACCGGCGGCCAGTGCGAACAGCCAGGTCTTCATGGTTTCTCCTGTTCGATCTGCGCGCGCAGCGCCGCCACGTCGACGCGCTTGAGGTAGCTTTCGATATTCTTCCACACGGCGTGATAGCCGTAACCGCCATTTTTCAGCTCGTCGATCGCCTTCTCGCGCGGCCAGCCCTGGTACAACATGCGGTACATGGCGGCCATCAGGCCCGTGCGGTCGGCGCCGTGCAGGCAGTGCAGCAGCACGGGGCCCTGCTGTTCGGCGGCGCGGATGCTGCGCATGGTCTCGATCACATGCTTGTCGCGGATGGCCCAGGTATTGATGGGAATGCGGACGGCGCGGATGCCGCTGCCATCGAGCACCTGCGTGTCGGAGTGGAAGGAACGCAGGCTGATCACCGTCTTCACGCCCAGCGTCTGCAGCTGGGCCACGTCGGCGCTGTCCAGCTTGGCGCTGCGGAACAGGACGGGGGTGACCTGGTGCAGGTTCGACACGTGCGGCAACGGCGTCGCCCACTCGGCGTTGCGCTCGGGCGCCACGCGCGCCTGCGCGCCGGCGGAACCGGCCGCCAGGGTCAAAAACAACAGCAGGACAGGCGAAAAGGTCATGACTTCCTCTTGTATGAAAACCACAGCAGCACGCCGGCCAGCAGCAGCGATACCCAGTAGTCGGTCGGCGCCCACCACAGCCAGTGCTTGTGCCAGGCGATGTGGGCCGGATTGAAGTGCGCCACGCCATAGGCGGGATTGAGCACGAACCACAGATAGTCCTCGATGATCCAGAACAGCATGATGCAGCCGATGGCGCGGCATTCCAGGCGCAGCGACCACTGCGCCAGGAAGAGCATGGGGAAATGGAAGAACAGGGCAATGAAGGGAAAGACCCAGGCATGGTAGCCCGTCATCGGCCGCCCGCCCCAGAAGATATCGAGCAGCCGGTGGCTTTCGATGCGCCAGGTGGGCAGGTTCGCGGCCCAGCCGGCCGCGCCTTCGATCTGGATTTCCACCTGCGCGAAGAATAGTCCCAGCAGGGCCACCCAGGCCAGCGTCAGGGCGATCTGCCAGGGTTTGGCCACGGCGCCCGTCACGCCGGCTCCGGCGCCACGCTCTGCGCCAATACCTGCACCAGCACGTCGGCGGCGGCGCGCGGACGGCCCAGCGCCAGGGCTTTTTCGCGCATGGCTTGCAACTGCTCAGGATGATCGAGCAACAGGCGCACGCGGTATTCGAGGGTGACGGCATCGAATGCCTTCAGGGCCACGCCCTGCTCCAGCAGATAGTCGGCGTTGCGCTCTTCCTGCCCGGGAATCGGCGAGTTGACGATCATGGGCAAGCCCAGGGCCAGGCATTCCGAGGTGGTCAGCCCGCCCGGCTTGGTGATCACCAGGTCGGCGCACGCCATCAGGCGCTCGACTTCGCTGGTAAAGCCTTGTGCCAGCAGGCGGCCCGGATAGCGGCCGGCCAGTGCTTGCAGCGCCGCCAGCGCGGCGGCGTTTTTCCCCGCCAGCACGATCAGCTGGAAGTCGCCATCCAGCGCCAGCAGGCGCGCGGCGATGGTATCGAGGCTGCCTAGTCCCGCCCCGCCGCCCATCAGCAGGATCGTCGTGCGCCGCGGGTCGAGGCCAAACGCCTGCGCGCACTGCGCGCGGTCGGGTGCCTGCGCAAAGGCGGGCATGATGGGGATGCCCGTCACGTGGATGCGTTCGGCAGGAATGCCTTCGTGGCGCATGCGGAACGCCACTTCGTCGGTAGCGGCAAAATAGCCCTGCATCTGCTCATGCACCCACATGCGGTGCAAGTCGAAATCGGTGACCTGCACCCACACGGGGCAAGCCAGCTGCCCCTGGCGCAGCGCGCGCGACAGCAGTTCCGCCGGCAGGAAATGCGTGCAGATGATCGCATCGGGCTGGAAGGCGGCGATCTGCGCCATCAGCGCGCGCGTGTTGAGGCGCTCGACGGCGCGGCGCAACCGCTGCATCGAGCTGTCGCGCGGCGCGTCGTGGGTGGCATGGTACAGATAGCCCCACAGCGCGGGCGCCTTGTTGACCAGCTTGATATAAAAATCCGTGTACAGCTTGCGGAATGCGGGCGTGACAAAATCCATCACGTCGAGATGGCTGGCCAGCGCCGCTGGGCCGGCGCCGTCATCGCGCGCCGCGTATGCCTCGATGGCTTGCGCTGCGCGCATATGGCCGGCGCCGGCCGAAACGCTCAGGATAAGAATTTTTTTCGGTGTTTGCTGCGGCATGCGCTGGTGCTCCACTGGAAGCCCTGATCGGGAAAACAGGCACAATACCATTTTCCGCGCCGCGCACATTGCAAATTAGCAAGGCGCGCGGCGTCCCTTACTTCAGCGCCGGCGCGACATCCGTGCGCAGCACCGGGTACAGATTCAGCCGCTCATCCCACGAGGCGTGGCGGCGGGCGAAGAATTCCAGGCGCGCGGCCGGATTCCTGGCAAACGCGGGATCGTCGGCCAGCTTCTGGTGGAACTGCGCCGCCAGCGCCGGATCGGCCGCCAGCTGCGCACGGGCCACATCTTCGGCCACGTATTCTTCCATGTATTCCTTGCGCTCGAAGGCCGTATTGAAACTGCCCCAGGCCAGCAGGGAATCGGGCGCGCGCGGCTCCAGCATCGCGACGACCAGGCGCGCCTTGGCCTGGTTGACGGGCACGTACAACGCACCTGCATCGACCGGACGCTCCTCTTGCTGCCACTCGCCCTGCACGGCCGCCGTCTGGCGGCCCTCGAACGACTGCGCGCCGAATTTCACCTGCGTGGCGCGGAAGGCTTCGACCGGCAGCTTGCCGGGCGCGGTGGCCAGCACCTGGTACGACACGCCATGCTGGCGCAGCTTGGCCGCCACCATCGGCGCCTGCGCGGCGGGCACCAGGTAGCCGGCCTTCGGCGCGGCCAGCTGCAGGTCGGGCACGATCTCGTCGCGCAGCGGCACGTTCCAGATCTGCGGCGTGGTTTCGTCGTAGCGCGTCATCAGCGCGCCCGACACCTCGGATGGCGTGCGCGTATAGGCGTAGCCGCGAAACGCGATCATGCGGCTCTTGTCCGTCGTTTTATAGGTAAGCGGCAAGGTGGCGCCGGCCAGCTGCGCGGCGCGCGCGTCCGCCTCGAGCGCCGTTTGCCGCCACTGCGCGCCATGCTGCGCCATTTGCGACAACAGCGAGACGATGGTGTTGCGCGTGATGCGCACGCGGGTCGGATAATCCTTCCACGAATGGGTTTCCACCAGCATGCCGAAGCGGTTGCGCAGCAGGAAATAGCCATGCGAGAAGCGCGGATTCGGCGTCGAATCGACAAAGCCCGATTGCGGATTGTCGTTCTCGGCAAACGAAATATAGAACGGCTTCGGGTCCGAGCCCTGCCTGGCCAGGTCGGTCAGGACATTATCGCGCAAAGCCGTGCCGGCCACGCGCAGGGCTGCGTCGCCCGCATGCACGGGTTCGACCTGAATCGAGATATCGGGTTCGAACTGCGCGCCATCGGTGACGTGCAGGTCGACATAAGCCAGCGGATCCCAGGCGTTGACCAGCGCCAGCATGTGCTGCATTTCGGGGGAATCGGCCTTCACATAGTCGCGGTTCAGATTGTAGTTTTGCGCCGTGCTGCGCCAGCCCATTTCCACGGGGCCGCGCTGGTTCGGGCGGTTCCACTGGCCAAAGCGCTCATGGCCATCGACATTGAAGACGGGGACGAACAGCAAGACCTGCTTGTCGAGCGCGCCGGGCGCCGCCTTGCCCTCCAATACTTCGCGCAGCGCCAGGAAGCCCGCATCCTTGCCATCGATCTCGCCCGCATGGATGCCGCCCTGCACCAGCAGCACGGGCAGCTTGCGCCGCGCCGCCTCGGCCGGCGTCAGGGCGCCCGTATTGGAGACAGCCAGCGCCAGCATGGGGCGGTTTTCCGGCGTGCGGCCGAACTCCACGCAGCGCACCTGCTTCGGATAGCGCGACTGAAACTGGCGGCACAGGGCTTCCACTTCCGCATAGCGGCCCGTCTGCAGGAAAGCGGAGCGCTCGGCCACCGTCGTCAGGGCGGGCGCGGCATGCGCGCTGGCGGCAAAGACGGTGAACAGGGCGGCGGACAACAGGGCGTGACGTGGCATGGGCAAACTCCATCGAGAGTGGACAAGCGGGCAATTATAGAGGGGCGGTCGGCTAAAAACGCAGCGGAAAATAAAAAAGCCGGAACAGCGTTGGCTGTTCCGGCCGTGCTCCGGCAAGTTCGACTTATGAGCCGAAGTGGTAGTTGAATTCAACCCAGCCCTGGCGGCCTTGCGGGCTGTAGCTGCCCACCGGGTAGTACGGCCAGCCGCCGCTGTCGTCGCGCTTGATCTTGTCGAACACGTTGTTGACGATCAGCGAAACGGTGGCGCGGTCATTGATGCGATACACGGTGCTGATGTTGGCCAGCGCCGTCGGCGTCAGATAGGCCTTGCCGGCGGCGTTCGGGATCTTGCTGTAGCGGCTGACCAGCAAGGTGTTCGACCAGTCGCCAGCGCTCCAGTTAACGCTCAGGTTGAGCTTGTCGCGCCAGTCCGAATTGTTCAGCGATTTGAGCTCGTCGATCTCTTCGTCGCCGACGAATTGCTGCGATTTATTGCTCAGCACCTTGGCGTAATTGGCCTTGAAGGCGAAGCGGCCATAGTCCGTCGTGCGCAGCAAATACTTGACGCTGATGTCGATGCCGCTGCTGCTTTGTCTGGCCGCGTTGATCGGATTGACGGTGATGGTCTTGATCTCGCCGGCGCGGTTCAGCGCATTGGCGGCAAAGCGCTCGACGCGGTTCAGGGCATCGACGCAGGTCGGCGAGTTGATGTCGGTCTTGCCCAGGCGGCAATCGGCTTCATCGCGCAGTATCTTGTCGGAACTCAGGTTGGTAACCAGGTCGTCGATCTTGATATTCCAGTAATCGACCGAGACGTCGAAATTGGATGTCGGCGACCAGACGGCGCCCACGCCGAACGACTTACCCTTCTCCGACTGCAGATTCTTGCTGCCGTTCTGCACATAGTCGGCGCCCGGCGATTTGTTCGCGTAGTCGCAATTATCGATGGCCTGCCCGGCGGCGCCGCAACGGTAGTAGTCGGTGGTGCTCGAATAGTAACCGGTGCCGCGCGCCTTGTAGATATAGTTCATGTCCGGTGCGCGGAAGCTGGTGGCGTAGTTGGCGCGGAACAGCAGTTCAGGCGCGGGACGCAGTTCCAGGCCGCCGTTATAGGTGAACTTGCCGTCATGGCGGCCGGCAAAGCTGTAGCGGTCGTAGCGGCCGGCCAGGGTGCCGGTCAGCTTTTCATGCAGCGGCAGATTCAGTTCCGCCCCCAGCGCATAGCGGGTGCGCGTGCCGGCCGTGATGTCGGACCTGGTGGCGACGTTGAAGTAGCCTTCGTTCAGGCGCGCGTCGGGCACGTTGCTGAAGCCCTGCTTGCCCACTTCGGCGATGGTGGCGATCTTCGCCGCGCCAGCGGGCAGCTGGAACAGGTCGCCGTTGGTAGCCAGGCTCAGGGTATTCGTCCAGGCCTTGTCGTCGCTGTCGGAATTGCCCGTGATGCTGTCGAACTCGGCCGCCGTCACCCGGCGCGACAGGCGGGCCGGATCCGGCGCGTAGACCGGCACGCCGGCGGCATCGGTGCCCAGCTTCGGCCCCAGGAAGAAGCTGTCGATATTGGCCAGCGCGCGCGGCGTGTGGCTTTCGCTCTTGTACACCGAGGCGTTGTAATTGGCTTCGTATTGCCAGCTGCTGGTGCCCGGCACGCGGCCCTTGGCGCCCAGCGAGATGGCCGTGGCCAGGTCGTCCCATTTGCGGTTGTAGCGCTCCACGCCGCCCATTTCCTCTGGCGAGATATAGCGCGTCCACGCTTCGTAGCGATTGGTATTCTGGTTGCGGAAATAGCTGCTGCCCGTCGACGACGACGTCCACGTCGGGCCGCGCGTATTGTTCTCGGTCGAGTTCTTGCCGATCAGGAAGTCGGCGAACAAGGTCGTTTCCGGCGACAGCTCATAGTTGGCGCTGCCGAACACGTTCTGGCTGCGGTTCTTGGTCTGCGTGGTCCAGTATGTGGGGCCGACTTTCGGGCTGGCGCAATAGCTGCCGTTCTTCGCCTGGTACTTGACGGTGCTGCCGCCGAACAGGTCGCCGAACTGCGTGCAGGTGTCGCCCAGGTCCACGTAGGTGCCGGAAGTACCCGCCTTTACCACGCGGCGCGACGCGATATTCGTCGGCGTGCCCGAGCGGGTGGCCATGAAGTCGCGCTGCAGGCTCGACAGCGGATCGCGCTGGCTCAGCTCCACGCTGAACAAGGTATGCAGTTTGTCGAAATTGCCGCCGCCCGTCAGCTGCACGCGCTGGTTGCCGGCGCCGCCGCGCGTGGTGCCGCCCGCCTTGACGTTGATATCGAAACCTTCCGTCTGCTTCTTCAGGATGACGTTGACCACGCCGGCGATCGCGTCGGAACCATAGATGGCCGAGGCGCCGCCGTTGAGGATCTCGATGCGGTCGACTATGCTTGACGGGATATTCGCCAGGTTGGTGAAGTTGACGGCGCCTTCGTAAGCGACGGGGAAGTCGGCCAGGCGGCGGCCATTGAGCAGGATCAAGGTGTGATTCGGGCCGAGGCCGCGCAGGCTGATGGTATTGGCCGACGGCGTGAAGGTGTTGCCAAAGTCCTCGCCTTGCGTAAAGCCGCTGTTCTGTACCTGGTTGGTCAGCGCATCGAAGACGTTCTTGTACCCTTGCTTGGTGATTTCATCGCCCGTCAGGATGGTGACGGACGATGGTCCCTCCAGGCTGGCGCGGGGAATCCGCGAACCGGTGACCACGACGGCGGGCGGGGTGGCCGCCGACTGCAGATCCGCTGCGGGCGCTTGCGTCTGCGCGTGCGCCTGCCATGCGGAACCGCCCAGGACGGCCAGTACGGCTATGGTGAGCGGTGGTAACTTGAATTGTATAGGCATCTTTGCGCTTCTCAAGGTTAGGGAGAAGGTGAAAGATATCAAGATGCCAGTTATTACAGAACGAATCGATTCGTTCTTTCATATATCAAAATTGTTATATCGAAAGATTTATGAGCAGGAAACCGCCCCACCTTTGCCCAGGAAGGGGGGCAAAATCGGGCTTTACCGGTTCAACACAGCAATTTCCTTGTAGGCCGGGCGCAGCAGGCGCATGGCCGTGTCGGCCGGCCTCTCCATCGAACCCGGCAGCCGGATCGCGCCCGTGGCCGGCGTGCAGTTGCCGCTGCTGCGGTAGCGCAGCGCCGCCGCCAGCATGCCTTCGGCAGGGTCACCCAGCGGGTGCTGGTAGTCGTCCTTCACGTCGCACGTCGGCGCCATGCCATCGGCAAAGTCGCCGAAGCCCTTGGCGTTGACGCCCTGGAACTGCACGGCAAAATACGTGGTGCCGCAATTCGGCGTGGGATAAAAACCATAGGGCTTGCCGCATGTGCTGCCGCCGATCAGGTTGACCTGCACGTCGACGCCACGCAAGCCGTTGATGATCGCTTCGCTGGCCGAACAGGTATTGCCCGTCGTCAGCAAGGTCACGCGCTTGAGGCCCAGCGTAGGCAAAGGCGTGCCCTTGGGCAGGGGATTCGGCCCGGCAAAGCCCTGGCTCTGCGCATGGAATGGCACGGGCGCTTGCGGCCTGGTCTTGTCATTGAAGAGCACCTGCTCGAACGTCTTGCCCGCAGTAGCCTGCGGACCGGCGATCATGTAGGCCAGTTCGCTGGCGACATCGAGGTAGCCGCCGCCGTTGTAGCGCACGTCGAGCACCAGGTCGCTGATGCCGGCCGCCTGGAACTGGCGCATCGCCTCGACCAGCTGGCGTTCCGCCACATTGTTGTGGGTGTTGAACGTCAGATAGCCCACCTTGCCCGTGGGCGTGTCGATGACGCGCTGGTTGAGCACGGCGCTGGTGTTGACTTCCACCGCCTGCAGGCTCGCGGAGACGGGCGAGCCATTGCGGCTGAACGCCAGCGTGTGCGTGCCTTGCGCTGCAGGGGACAGGCCGGCGTTAATGATCTTCACGCTGGCTGCGTCAGGGGCATTGATGAAATCGGCGCCATCGACGGTTTGCAGCTCATCGCCGCGGCGCAAGCCCGCCAGGTCGGCCGGCGAGCCTGGCTCGACAATGGTAACCACCGCCTTGCGCGGCGGCGTGGTGCGCGTCAGCGCCAGCAGCATGCCGTAGCCCAGTTCCACGCCATTGAGCGAGGCTTCCCATTCGGCCGTCGTATAGGTGAAATGGAACTGGTCCTTCGGCTTGCCGGACGCCGTCGTGGCCGTTGTTTTCAACACATCGAAATAGGAAATGGGCGTGGCAAAGTTCTGCGGCTGGTATGTGGCCGGTACTTCGCGGTACCACAGATACGTTTCATCGATCCAGCTGCGCACCCACGTCAGTTCATCGGGCAGGGTACCCGGCAGATCCACGCTGCTGCCCGTACGCGGCTTCTCGCAGCGGTTCGCCACCGTGGACGAGGCCACTAGCGCCGTCGGACCGGTCGACGTCACGGGAGGGGTAACAGGCGCACTCTCGCCGCCGCCTCCACCGCAAGCACTCAGCAACAAGACGAGAGGAACGGCCAGGGAGAAGAGACGCAGGGAATGCATGAGAAAACTTTCCGAAAAGAAATTATCGAAAAATTATAATGCGTTTTGCAGACGGGCGTTGTTTTCTTTGACACGAAAAAAATGGCGCCCGCAGGCGCCATTGCTACAGCGAGGCGTTCACCCCATCACACGGTGGCCGCCACGGGTGCCGCCACGACGGGCGGCAACGGCGCCGGCGCATTGAAAGCGACCAGCAGACTCGCTTCCTTCTCTTTGGCCGCCTTCAAATGACGCTCCTTCACGTGGCCATAGCCGCGGATGTCTTCCGGAATGCTGGCGATCGCCACGGCTTGCGCCAGCTTGGCCGTCGTCAGCTTCGGCAGCAGGCCGGCCACCGTCGCGCGGTACTCAAGAATCAGCGCGCGCTCCATCTTGCGCTCGGCCGTATGGCCGAACACGTCGAATGCCGTGCCGCGCAAGCCTTTCATTTTGGCCAATACGCCAAATGCCTTGAGCATCCACGGGCCATATTCCTTCTTGATCAGGTGGCCCTGGGCATCCGTTTTCGCCATGATCGGCGGCGCCAGGTGGAACTTGAGCTTGATGTCGCCTTCGAACATGGCGGCGATCTTCGCCTGGAAGGCGCCGTCCGTGTACAGGCGCGCCACTTCGTACTCGTCCTTGTAGGCCATCAGCTTGTAGAAGTAGCGGGCCACGGCCTCCGTCAGGCGCAGGTGCGGGCCGTTCAGGGCGCTTTCGGCGGCGCGCACCTGGCCGACGAAGTCCAGGTACTGCTGCGCATACGCGCGGTCCTGGTAAGCCGTCAGCAGGGCCACTCTTTTTTCGATGATGTCGTCGAGCGTGTCGATGCGCTTGAACTCCACCACCTTGGCTGGCGTCGTCATGCGCACCAGGCTGGCCGTGTCGTGGGCGCCGGCGCGGCCCCAGTTGAAGGCGGCCTTGTTGAACGCCACCGAGACGTTGTTCAGGTCGATGGCCTTCATGATGGACGCTTCGCTCAAGGGCACTTTGCCCTTTTGCCAGGCGTAACCGAGCATGAACATGTTCGTGGCAATCGAGTCGCCCATCAGCGCCGTGGCGATCTGGCCCGCGTCGATGAAGTCGACGTGGTCGCTGCCACAGGCCTTTTCGATTTCCATGCGCGCCGAAGCGCCGGGGAATTGCCAGTCCGGGTTCTTCACGAAGGCGGCCGTCGACGAGCTGGTCGAGTTGATCATGGCCCAGCTGCGCCCCTCTCCCATGCGCGACAGGGCGTCGCGGCTGGCCGTGACGATCAAATCGCAGCCGATCACCAGGTCAGCCGCACCGGTGCCGACGCGCGTCGAGTGGATATCTTCCTGGCGGTCCGCCAGGCGCACGTGCGACATCACGGGGCCGCCCTTCTGCGCCAGGCCGCTCATGTCCAGCACGGAACAACCCTTGCCTTCCACGTGCGCCGCCATGGCCAGGATCTGGCCGACGGTGACGACGCCCGTGCCGCCGATGCCGGTCACCAGGATGCCGAACGGCTCGGCCGTCGATGGAATGGCTGGCGTCGGCAAGGCCGGCACGGCCGGCGCGTCCTTGTCGGCGCTGGCAGCTTTTTTCGGCTTTTTCAGGCCGCCGCCTTCCACCGTCACGAAACTGGGGCAGAAACCCGTCGTGCACGAAAAATCCTTGTTGCAGGACGACTGGTTGATCTGGCGCTTGCGCCCCAGTTCCGTTTCCAGCGGTTCCACCGACAGGCAGTTCGATTGCACGGAGCAGTCGCCGCAGCCTTCGCAGACGGCTTCGTTGATGACGGCCCGCTTGGCCGGGTCCGGATATTCATTGCGTTTCCGGCGGCGGCGTTTTTCCGAGGCGCAGGTCTGGTCGTAGATCATGGCCGACACGCCGGGCATGTCGCGCAGTTCGCGCTGCACGTCCATCAGTTCCGAACGGTGGCGCACGGTGACGCCTTCGGCCCAGGCGTAATCGTCCGGATACTTTTCCGGTTCGTCGGTGACGACGATGATGGGACCGACGCCTTCGGCGGCGATCTGGCGCGAAATGATGGCCGGAGATAATGGCCCGTCGAATTCCTGGCCGCCCGTCATGGCCACCGCGTCGTTGAACAGAATCTTGTAGGTGATATTCACCTTGGCCGAGACGGCGGCGCGGATGGCCAGGATGCCCGAGTGGAAATACGTGCCGTCGCCGAGGTTGGTAAACACGTGCTTTTCATTCGTGAACGGCGCCTGCCCCACCCAGGTGACGCCTTCGGCGCCCATGTGGGTAAAGGTCGACGTTTCGCGGTCCATCCACAGGACCATGTAGTGGCAGCCGATGCCGGCCAGCGCGCGCGAGCCTTCCGGCACCTTGGTCGAGGTATTGTGCGGGCAGCCCGAGCAGAAGAACGGCGTGCGGTCCTTTTGCGGATCGGGTTTCACGCTGATGGCCTTGAGGACGTTTTCCTTCGCTTCCAGGTAGGCGATGCGCTCCTTCACGCGCTGCTCGACGGGGTGGCCCGCGTAATAGCGCGAGATGCGGCTGGCAATGGCCCGGGCGATCATCGCCGGGTTCAGTTCATACGTGGCCGGCAGCAGCCAGTCGCCGTGTCCGGTCCCCTTCTGGTTGCTCCACTCGCCCGTGTCGTCGAACTTGCCGACCACGCGCGGACGCTCGCCATCCTTCAGGTTGTACAGCTCTTCCTTCAGCGCGTATTCGAGGATTTGCCGCTTTTCTTCCACCACGAGGATTTCGTCGAGGCCCTTGGCAAATTCATGCACGCCGTCCGCTTCCAGCGGCCAGGTCATGCCGATCTTGTACAGGCGGATGCCGATGTCGGACGCCGTCTGCTCGTCGATGCCGAGATCGGCCAGCGCCTGGCGCGTGTCCAGGTAGGATTTGCCGGCCGTGATGATGCCGATGCGCGCCTTCGGGCTGTCCCAGATGATTTTATTGAGCTTGTTGGCGCGCGCATACGCCAGCGCCGCATACCATTTGTAGCTGTTCATGCGGACTTCTTGTTCCAGCACCGTGTCGGGCCAGCGGATGTTCAAGCCGCCGGCCGGCATCTCGAAGTCCGTCGGCAGGGTGATCTGCACGCGGTCCGGGTCGAAATCGACGGCGGCGCCCGACTCGATGATGTCGGTCACGCATTTCATCGACACCCACAAGCCCGTGTAGCGGCTCATGGCCCAGGCGTGCAAGCCGTAGTCGATGTATTCCTGCACCGACGACGGGTACAGCACGGGGATGCCGCAGGCGTTCAGGATATGGTCGGACTGGTGCGCCGTGGACGACGATTTGGCCGCGTGGTCGTCGCCGGCCAGCACCAGCACGCCGCCGTGCTTGGCGGAACCGGCGTTATTGGCGTGCTTGAAGACGTCGCCGCAGCGGTCGACGCCGGGGCCCTTGCCGTACCACATGCCGAACACGCCGTCGTACTTCGCGTCTTCGAACAGATTCGTTTGCTGCGTGCCCCAGACGGCCGTGGCGGCCAGGTCTTCGTTCAGGCCAGGGTGGAATTTGACGTGGTGTTCATCGAGGTATTTCTTGGCCTTGATCGCCGTCATGTCGACGGACGTCACAGGCGAACCGCGGTAGCCGGTGATGTAGCCGGCCGTGTTCAGGCCAGCCTTCAAATCGCGCTCGCGCTGCAACATGGGCAGGCGGATCAGCGCCTGCGTGCCCGTCATGAAGGCGCGGCCACGCTCGAGCGTGTATTTGTCGTTCAGGGAAATTTCGGACGCGTGCGCGCCCGGCTCAAGACTCGAGCCCTTGATTGGTGCATTCATTACTTGTCTCCATTATTCTCTGTGCTACGCGTGCAAAGTCGGTTGAACTCACACGTACCGGCCGCGCTTTGTGAGCATGCCGGTGCGGAAAAATGACTTGTTTGTCGTAGACTACCACAGGAAGGCGCGCAGTTCTTTGCTGCGCTGCACTCCCGTGCTGCTGCTTTTTTGTTACTTTTGGTCAAACCAGCAGAGTGCCGGGCTCAGACCCGTCGGGGCTCGGCGCCCCCGTCTGACCCCGGTACTTCGGCTTACGCCGCGTTCGTATCCTTCAGCACGCCGCGCTTGATCTGGTCCAGCTCGATCGACTCGAACAGCGCGCGGAAATTGCCTTCGCCGAAGCCCTGGTCGCCCTTGCGCTGGATGATCTCGAAAAAGATCGGGCCAATCACCGTCTGCGTGAAGATCTGCAGCAGCAGTTCGCGTTCGTTTTCCGTGCTGTGGCCGTCGATCAGGATGCGCAGGCGGCGCAGTTCTTCCAGCTGCTCGCCATGGTTCGGCAGGCGGCGGTTAACCAGCTCATAGTAAGTTTCAATCGTATCCTGGAAATCGATACCCGTATCGCGCATGCCTTGCACGGACGCATAGATATTGTCCGTGCCCAGGGCGATGTGCTGGATGCCTTCGCCATGGTATTGGTCCAGGTATTCGGCGATCTGCGACTTGTCGTCCGACGATTCGTTGATCGGGATGCGGATCTTGCCGCACGGCGAAGTCATGGCCTTCGATTTGAGGCCCGTCAGCTTGCCTTCGATGTCGAAATAGCGCACTTCGCGGAAGTTGAACAGGCTTTCATAGAACGTCGCCCATTCCTTCATGCGGCCACGGTGCACATTGTGCGTCAAATGGTCGATGTAGGTCAGGCCATGGCCGACGGGGTTGGCGACGGCGCCCGGAATAGCGACGAAGTCGACGTCATAGATGCTGATGTCGCCGATGCCGCCCGGCGCGGCGGCGCCTTCCTTGTCGGCGCCCTTGCCGCGCCAGCGGTCGACGAAATACAGCAGGGAATCGCCCACGCCCTTGATGGCGGGGATATTCAGCTCCATCGGGCCGGTTTTGTTATCGAAACCCCAGGCGCCCAGTTCCAGCGCGCGGCGGTAGACGAAGGCCGCGTCGTCGACGCGGATGGCGATGGCGCACACGGACGGGCCGTGATGGCGGGCAAAACGCTGCGCGAACGAATCTTGTTCGGCATTGATGATGAAATTGATGTCGCCCTGACGGTACAGGGTGACATCCTTGTGGCGGTGGCGCGCGATGGCCGTGAATCCCATGTTCTCGAACAGCTTGCCCAATGCTTTTGGGTCTGGTGCTGCATACTCGACGAACTCGAAACCATCGGTACCCATCGGGTTATCCCAAGGCTGAAATTGCATGATGTCTCCTCCAAGAAGTAGCGCACAGTATAGGCGTGGGTCACGGGCATTAAATGCCAAAGATCTCCCGAACAATCATGATTTGCGCAATAATATTGCGTGAAACAAGAACCACCGGAGGAAGCATGAGCAAAATTACGCTGGATAAAACGGATCGCAAGATCCTCGCCGTCCTGCAGGCCGATGGCCGCCTGTCGAATCAGGACGTGGCCGAACAGGTCAGCCTGTCGCCGTCGCCATGCTTGCGCCGCGTCAAACGGCTGGAAGAAGCGGGCGTGATCCGCCAGTACGTGGCCCTGCTGGACCCGGAAAAGATCGGCCTGGGCCTGCTGGCCTACGTCAACGTGCGGCTGGAAAAGCACAGCGACGCCACGGCGCACAGCACGGCGCGCGTGCTGGCGCCGAACCTGGTGACGAATACCTCGCCGCGCGCCGACTTCGCCGTGGCCGTGGCGCATTGGCCGGAAGTGGTGGCGTGCTATGCGATGACGGGCGAGATGGATTATCTGCTGCGCGTGCACGTGGAAGACATGGAGCACTTTTCGCGCTTCATGATGGCCACCCTGCTGCGCCACCCGGCCGTGCTGGACGTGAAATCGAGCTTCGCCTTGCAGCGCATCAAGGATACGACGGCCCTGCCCCTGCTGTAATCAGTCGGCCGGCGGCGGGGATGGCGGCGGCGCGGACTTCTTGCGCCCCGGCAAGCGTTCGAACAGTTTGCTGGCGGCGCGCGCGTTCGCCTTGAACGTGTAGTCGAACATGGCGAACTGCTCCTGCACGGCTTCCTGCAGCATGCTGGTCGGGTTCGGCGGCAATAGTTTTAAATACGCATCGGCTTCGCCGTAATCGCGCTGGATTTCCATGCCCGCCTTCTTGGCGATATGCATCATCGTCTTGTTCGACGACAAACAATGCATGTACAGAGTATCAACGTCGTTGTTGCGGCAGTGAATCGCCGCCCGCTCGAACAGTTTCGAGCCGACGCCCATGCCGCGCATGGATTTCGACACCGACACGCCAAATTCCGCCACCTGCTCCTTGTCCGTCACCACGCTTTTTGCCGGCGACTGGTCCTTCGGCGCGAACGCCAGATGGCCCACGCCCACCAGCTTGAACAGGCTGTTGTAGACGCCGTAAATCATGTCGCGCGAGAAATCCATCTTTTGCACGTACTGCGCGACGAGTTCATCGGGCAAGGCGCTGCCGAAGCGCAGCAGGCGGTCGCTTTTCTCGAGCGCCAGGAAATGCTTCATCATGCGGCGCCGGTCGCGCTCATGCAATTGCTTGACGAGCACGGTCGGGCGCCCGCCGCCGCTACGGCTGAGCCAGCGGCGAAACGGGTTTTGAAATAGCTTGGGTAAGGTCACGTCGACTCCTGGAGGCGGTGCTGCGGCACGTCAGGCCGGAATTGTGCAGTGCAGCATCCGCCGGTATTGTAGCCTATTCCCGCCATTCAAGCCTGGTCCAGAAAGGCCGCCACGGCCGCCACCCGCGCCGCATGGATGACTTGCGGGATGCGTTTCGGCTCCGTACAGCCTTGCGCCAGCGCACCCGCATTCACGCCGCGCGCCGCGTCCAGTCCGCCCTGCAGCCGCGCCGCCTGGGGAAAGTCGCCGGTGACCTGAGCGTCACAGGCCGCGGCCTGCAGCATCTGCGCAAAGCGCTGCGGCTTGCGCAAGCCGTCGCAGCGCTCGCACAAGCTCACCACGGCTTCGGCGTGCAAGGCCAGCGCGCCGTTGATATGGTCCAGCTCGCGCGCCGCCATGACGGCCAGTTCGCGGCATTCGTTGGGCACGCGCAAGCGCTCGCTCAATTGCTCGATGGAATCTTTACTCATATGCAACGTCAGGACGGCAAAGCGCACGGGCAAGTCCAGGCCCTGCGCGGCCGCATGGTCGATCACCTGCAGCAAGCGCTCGCTGAGCTGGATTTCTCCCATGATGCGCGCCAGCGCGCCGCATTCGTGCAGCACCGTCAGCATGCGCGACGGGCGGCGTTCCATCAAGCCCTTGGCCACTTCCTGCCACACGCGCTCGGCCACCAGGGCATCGACTTCGCCATCAAGCACCATCCGGCGCATCAGGGCCAGAGTGGCCGGTGCAATGGTGAAAGCGTCGTAGCGGGCGGCAAAGCGGGCCAGGCGCAAGATGCGCACGGGGTCTTCGCCGAATGCGTCGGAGACGTGGCGGAAGATCTTGTTACGAATATCCTCAACGCCGCCGAACGGGTCGGTCAACGTCCCATCCTCGGCCCGGGCGATGGCGTTGATGGTCAGATCGCGCCGCACCAGGTCGTCTTCCAGCGTGACGTCGGGCGCCGTATGGAAGACAAAGCCCCGGTAGCCGGGGGCCGTCTTGCGTTCCGTGCGTGCCAGCGCGTATTCTTCCTGCGTCTGCGGGTGCAGGAAGACGGGGAAATCCTTGCCGACGGGGCGGAAGCCCTGGCGCAGCATGTCTTCGGGCGTGGCGCCGACGACGACGTGGTCGTGGTCTTTCACGGGCAAGCCCAGCAGTTGGTCGCGCACCGCGCCACCGACCGTGTATATCTTCATAACACTCTTTTCTTAATCAGGCAGTTCCGCGTCGTGCTTGGGCGCCGTTTCCGTCTCCGCCAGCGCTTCCGTGATCCAGCGGGCTATGGCCGGGTGCGCCTGCACGCGCTCGCAGTAGGCGTTCAGCGCCGGCGCCAGCGACACGCCATACGTGCGGAAACGCATGACGACGGGGGCGAAATACGCATCGGCGATGGAAAACTCGCCAAACAGGAACTGGTGGTGGCCAAAGCGGGATAAACACTCTTCCCAGATTTCGCTGATGCGGCCGATGTCGGCCTGCGCGGCGGCCGTGCGGCCCCGTCCCGGCAGCTTCGCCTTGATATTCATCGACATGTCCGTGCGCAAGCCGGTGAAACCGGAATGCATTTCCGCGCAGACACAACGCGCCATGGCGCGCGCGGCCACATCCTGCGGCCACAGGTGTTTGTCAGGAAACTGCTCGGCCAGGTATTCGCAGATGGCCAGGCTGTCCCAGATCGTCATCTCGCCCGCCAGCAGCACGGGCACCCGGCCGCAGGCCGAATAGGCGGCGATTTTCGTCGCCGTGTCCTGCTGGTCGAGCAGCACGCGCACTTCCTGGAACGGAATGCCGAAGGCCGTCATGGCCACCCACGGGCGCATCGACCACGACGAGTAATTCTTGTTGCCGATGATCAGGGTCAAACCTGGCTCGCGCGCGGCGGCCAGGGCTTGCGTCAGGCTGGGATCAAGGATGGTCGTTTGCATAATCAGCTAATCCAGGTAAGGTTCAAGGCAAATCGGCCGCGACAGCGCTGTTTTTCGGTCCCACGGTGCCCAGGCGCGCCTTCAGCGACTGCGGGCTTTTCTCGAACAGGGCCGCGTAATACGTGGCGTTGGCCATCACGTTTTTCACGTAGCCGCGCGTTTCCGTGTACGGGATCGTTTCGGCGAAGACGGCGCCTTCCAGCGGCCGCGTCATGGTGGCGCGCCAGATGCGCAGGCGCCCCGGCCCCGCGTTGTAGGCGGCGCTGGCCAGCACTTGCGAACCGTCGAGGCCGCCTAGCACCATGTTCAGGTAATTCGTGCCCAGCAAGACATTCGTGCGCACATCGCTCAAGGTTTCCGTGACGAAATCAGTCAAACCGATCTTCTTGGCGACATAACGGGCCGTCGACGGCATGACCTGCATCAAACCGGAGGCGCCCACGTGCGATTGCGCATCCATGATGAAGCGCGATTCCTGGCGGATCAGGCCATACACCCAGGCTTTATCGAGGCCCAGGGTTTGCGTGGCCGGATGCATGACGTCGTCGTGCGGCGTCGGATAGCGTTGCGTATAGTCCACTTCCAGGCGCGTGCGGTCCGAAGTGTTGACCATGCGGTCGAGCACATTGTTCTGGCGCGCAAATTCCGCGGCCGCCAGATGTTGTCGATCCGTCATCGAGCGCAATTCCCAGTTCCACTCGCGCGTGCCTTCGAAGCGCAAGCGCATATTGAAGAATTTCAAGGCCCGCTGCAGCCCCGGATTGGCGGCCATGGCGGCAATTTCCGCCGGCGTGACGGGCTGGCCCGGCGGCGGCAGCACCAGGTGGTTGCCCAGCTCTTCGTTGGCCAGCAAGCCGTAGAAATTCGACTGGTCGGCAATCGTGCGGTACAGGGCATCGGCCTGTGCATTCGGGCGGCCCGGCGTTTCCGCCTGCTGCGCGCGCGCCAGCCAGTAGACCCAGGTGGGGTCCGTGCGCAGCGAGGCCGGCATGGCCTGGATGGACGACTTCACCATGGGCCAGTTGCCTTCGCGCAAGGCAATGCGCGTTTTCCACTGCATCTGCTCCAGGGTCAATGGCGCGCCATTGGATTTTTGCCAATATTCGAAGGCTTCCGGCGCCAGCGAGTACGACGCCTGCAAGGCCAGGTTGGACCAGCCGATGGCCTGTTCCTGCGCCGTCAGCTGCGCACTCGCCTTTTGCAGCGCCACCACGCCCAGTTTTAATGTGCTTTTCGCCATGCGGCCGATGGCCACCAGGTACATTTCATGGTCGGCGCGGCTGGGGCCCGGCCCCTTGGCCAGCATCAGCGCGGGCAAGTCGATCGCTTGCGCCATCTTCGCGTCGGACGCGCCCAGCAGCAGCGCGATGCGGCGCGCCGGACCCGTGGCGTTGGTCTGGCCCGCCAGGCGGATCTGCGCCCACAGCTCATTCGTGTCAAACTGGCCGTTTTGCGCCAATACGGCGATCAGGCTGCCGCACGCTTCGCCATAACCGGGCGGCGCGACGAGCAGATTGCGCGCCTCGGCCGCCACGTTCTGGCCCTTGGCGGCGCGCGACATCAGCGCGTAGCACTTGAGCTGGGTATCATCGTCGAGGGCAAATTGCGGGTATTGCTCATCGAACACTGCCCAGTCGCGCTTGCGGCCCAGTTCCAGCAGCCAGTCATTGCGGAAGCGGTCGGCGATGGCGCTGCCCTTGTAGCGGTTCAGGTAATCGCGAAATTGCGCCTCGGTCAGCAGTTTGATGCGCGGTTTCAGCCGATAATAGTCGACATACGATGGAATCTGGTAATTCGTCAGCCGCGCCGCATAAAAGTCGGCTTTTTCGGCGTCATCCTTGCGCGCGGCGTCGCGCAGCAGCAGGAAGGCATCATCCTCGCTGCGCGTATCGGACGCCAGCGCGGCAGCGGGGGAGACGGTGGCGGACACCTGGGCCAGGGCGGCCAGGGGAGACAAGGCCGATGCGGCACACAGCATCGAGCCGGCAATCCATTTCAGTGGGGAAATCAATGTACGACTCTCAATCTTGATGGTGATATGAATAGCGACCCTAGAATAACATGCGACCCGGCTGCACGGCCACCCATTGCGCCACAGGAAAAAGCCGGCTTGCGCAAAGCCTTGCTGGCGGCACGCCGTGCCCTGCCCGACGCCACGCGCGCAGGATGGGATGCGGCCATCGCGCAGCGCCTGCTCGACTGGTGCGCGCAGGAAAACGTCAAGGAACTGGGCGTGTACTGGCCGCTGCACGGCGAGCCCGACTTGCACGAGGCATATGCGCAGCTGGCCGCGCGCGGCGTGCAATTAAGCTTGCCGGTGGTGCTGGAAAAGCACGCGCCGCTGGCATTTTCCGGCTGGACGCCTGGCGAAGCCATGGTCAAGGATGGCATGGGCGTGGCCGTGCCGGCCCGGTTGCGCCTGCACCCGGCGCCCGCGGCCCTGCTCGTGCCCTGCCTGGGTTTTAACCAGGAACGCTTTCGCCTCGGTTATGGCGGCGGCTATTATGACCGCACGCTGGCCCAAACGCCCCGTCCGCGCACCGTCGGTATCGCCTATGCCTGCCTAGCGGCAAGTTTTCCGAACGGCCAATACGACATCGCCCTCGATTACATCGTGACCGAGGGCGATCTTTACTATTAGGCGCTGTAAGCCCGAGGTACTACTTCACCAGGCGCTGCCACAAGGCCGTCGTGGCGGCCGCCTGGTTCATGCTATAAAAATGCAAGCCTGGCGCGCCGCCTTCCAGCAGGCGTTCGCACAGGCCCGTCACCACGTCCAGGCCAAACGCCTTGATGGACGCGCTGTCGTCGCCGAAGCTGGCCAGTTTCAAACGCACCCAGCGTGGAATTTCCGCGCCGCACATGTCCGAAAAGCGCATCAGCTGCGTGTAATTCGTGATCGGCATGATGCCGGCCACGATGGGCACATTGATGCCCAGCTTCTGCGTCTGCTCGACAAACTGGAAATACGCGTCGGCATTGTAGAAGTACTGGGTGATGGCCGCATCGGCGCCGGCCTGCACCTTGCGCGCGAACGCATTCAGGTCGTCCTGCGGCGAACGGGCTTGCGGATGCACTTCCGGATAGGCGGCCACTTCGATATGAAAATGGTCGCCCGTCTCGGCGCGGATGAATTCCACCAGCTCGTTGGCGTAGCGGAACTCGCCCGAGGCGCCGTAGCCGCTCGGCAAATCGCCGCGCAAGGCCACGATGCGGCTCACGCCGGCCGCCTTGAACTCGCCCAGCACGGCGCGGATCGATTCGCGCGTGCCGCCCACGCAAGACAGGTGCGGTGCGGCTTCTTCGCCGGCCGCCAGGATCTCGCGCACAGTGTCCAGCGTGCCCTGCTGCGTGGTGCCGCCCGCGCCGAACGTCACCGAGAAATACTTCGGATGCAATTCGGACAACTTGGCGCGCGTGACGCGCAGCTTTTCCGCCCCTTCCGGGGTTTTCGGCGGGAAAAACTCAATACTGAAATTATGCTTTTCCATCGTCATTACTCAAAAGTAAGGTCGACAAGGCCCAGGAAATGATGCTGTACAGAATGGCACCACCGACGGCAGACCAGAAACTGGCGACATGGAAACCAGCTATCACCTGCGCCACCAGCCAGAACAGGAAGCCATTGATGATCAAAATGAACAGGCCCAGCGACAGAAACGTCACGGGCAGGGTCAGCAGGATCAGCAAAGGACGGATCAGTGCATTGACCAGCCCCAGCACGGCAGCGGCCAGCAGCGCGGTCCAGCCGCTGCTCATCGTCACCGAATGCATCAGATAGGGGACGGCAAACAGGGCTGCCGCATTGATAAACCAAATCAGTAGCAAGCGCATTTCTCTAGCCTGTCAAAAAAGATATTGAGACAGCACAGTAACGGCTGTCTCTAACGATACACCGATCAGTCTTGTTGCCTCAGGAACCGTAGCGAGCGGATGCGCGGCGTGGCCGAGAAGCGCAGTAGGTTCCCGAGGCAAGCAAGCGATTAATAACGGTAGTGCTCTGGCTTATAAGGGCCTTCTTGACGCACGCCGATGTAGTCGGCTTGCTCTTGCGTCAGTTCCGTCAGCTGCGCATTCAACTTTTTGAGTTGCAAACGCGCGACTTTTTCATCCAGGTGTTTCGGCAAGGTGTACACGCCGACCGGGTAGTTGGCCGTGTTCGCGTACAGCTCGATCTGCGCGATCGTCTGGTTGGCGAACGACGAGCTCATCACGTACGACGGGTGGCCCGTGCCGCAGCCGAGGTTGACCAAACGGCCTTCGGCCAGCAGGATGATGCGGCGGCCCGACGGGAAGATGATGTGGTCAACTTGCGGCTTGATGTTTTCCCACTCGTATTGTTTCAACGAAGCAACGTCGATTTCATTATCAAAGTGACCAATGTTGCAGACGATGGCCTGGTCTTTCATGCGCGTCAGGTGGTCGTGCGTCAGGATGTGATAGTTGCCGGTGCAGGTAACGAAGATGTCGCCGTGTTCGCACGCGTAATCCATGGTCACGACGCGGTAGCCTTCCATCGCCGCCTGCAGTGCGCAGATCGGGTCGACCTCCGTCACCCACACTTGCGCCGACAGGGCGCGCATGGCTTGCGCCGAACCCTTGCCGACGTCACCGTAACCGGCGATGACGGCCACTTTGCCGGCGATCATCACGTCGGTGGCGCGCTTGATGCCATCGACCAGGGATTCGCGGCAGCCATACAGGTTGTCGAATTTCGATTTCGTGACGGAATCGTTGACGTTGATCGCAGGGAAAGCCAGCTTGCCTTCCTTATGCATCTGGTACAAACGGTGCACGCCGGTCGTCGTTTCTTCCGTCACGCCGAGGATTTCCGGCAAACGCTTCGAGTACCAGGTCGGGTCAACCAGCAGGTGCTTCTTGATCGAGTTGAACAGGCAGATTTCTTCTTCCGAACCGGGGTTGGCCAGCACCGACAGGTCGGTTTCCGCGCGCACGCCCAGGTGCAGCAGCAGGGTGGCGTCGCCGCCATCGTCGAGGATCATGTTCGAGTAGACAGCCTTGCCGTCCGCATCCGGCCATTCGAAGATGCGGTGCGTGTATTCCCAGTAGTCGTCGAGCGACTCGCCCTTGACGGCGAACACGGGCGTGCCGGCGGCAGCGATGGCGGCGGCGGCGTGATCTTGCGTGGAGTAAATGTTGCACGATGCCCAACGCACTTGCGCGCCCAGTGCTTCCAGGGTCTGGATCAGCACGGCGGTCTGGATGGTCATGTGGATGGAACCGGTGATGCGCGCGCCCTTCAATGGCTGCGCTGCCGCGAATTCCTCGCGGATGGCCATCAGGCCAGGCATTTCCGTTTCAGCAATCTTGATTTCTTTGTCGCCCCATGCGGCCAGAGTGATATCGGCGATGGTGTAGTCGTGTTGCGATTTGAGTACGGCGTTCATCACGCCCTCCTTTCAGTTGAAAAAGGTACGTGAGCGCGGTTGCAGGATATTCCGAGCCTGGCGAATTTCTTCGTCGCAACGCTCCTCGGACACGGGATTTTAACATTGTCAAGCCGCGCGCGCCAGCCTGTTCGGCATGCATTGCCAACTAACAACATATAAAAAAAGCGCCCGCAGCCTGGCGGCCGGGGCGCTTTTCTTGCAAGTCTGACTAAGTAATCCTCAGGAAATTATTGTGAAATTATGAAGAACAGAAGCCGATGCTATGCAAGGCGCCCGCTGCGACGCAGTGCGAGCACTGCTAGCAGCGGGCAACGCCGCAGAGCGCCGGTTATGGAAGTCAGAGATCACAATAATTTATTGGGGTTACTTAGATTACTTCAGGCCGGCAGCGTCGCGCAGCAGGGCGACCTTGTCCGTGCGCTCCCACGTGAATTCCGGCTCTTCGCGGCCGAAATGGCCGTAGGCGGCGCTCTTCTGGTAGATCGGGCGCAGCAGGTCCAGCATTTGCACGATGCCCTTCGGACGCAGGTCAAAGTGCGCCAGCACCAGCTTGGCGATTTCCGTATCGGGAATCACGCCCGTGCCTTCCGTGTAGACGGTGATGTTGATCGGCTTGGCCACGCCGATGGCGTAGCTGACCTGCACCTGGCATTGACGCGCCAGGCCTGCGGCGACGATGTTTTTCGCCACGTAACGGGCCGCGTAGGCTGCCGAACGGTCGACTTTCGACGGGTCCTTGCCCGAGAACGCGCCGCCGCCGTGCGGGGCCGCGCCACCGTAGGTGTCGACGATGATCTTGCGCCCGGTCAAGCCGCAATCGCCTTGCGGACCGCCGATGACGAAACGGCCCGTCGGGTTGACGAGGAATTTGGTCTCCGTCAGCCATTCGCGCGGCAGGATAGGCTTGATGATTTCTTCAATGACGGCTTCTTCGATCTGCTTGTGCGAGATTTCCGGCGCGTGCTGGGTCGACAGCACGACCGTGTGCACGCCGACGGGGCGGCCGTCGACGTAGCGCAGGGTCACTTGCGATTTCGCGTCCGGACGCAGCCATGGCAGACGGCCATCCTTGCGCAGTTGCGACTGGCGCTCGACCAGGCGGTGCGCGTAGTGGATGGCGGCAGGCATCAGCTCGGCCGTTTCATCGCAGGCGTAGCCAAACATCAGGCCCTGGTCGCCAGCGCCTTGATCCAGGTCAATGCCCGCGCCTTCATCGACGCCTTGCGCGATGTCCGGCGACTGCTTGTCGTAGGCCACCAGCACGGCGCAACCCTTGTAGTCGATGCCGTATTCCGTGTTGTCGTAGCCGATGCGTTTGATGGTTTCGCGCGCAACTTGAATATAATCCACATTGGCGTGCGTGGTAATCTCGCCGGCCAGTACCACCAGACCCGTGTTGCACAGGGTTTCGGCAGCCACGCGGGCGGCTGGATCCTGGGTCAGGATAGCGTCAAGGATGGCGTCGGAAATTTGATCGGCAACCTTGTCGGGATGGCCTTCCGAGACGGACTCGGAAGTGAAGAGATAGTCGTTTGACATTGCAAGCTCCTGATTACTATGTGAATGTTCTGTCGCAGTAAAGAGGATTTTGCCTGCGACGCTTTAGCGATATTTATATTCCGCTTCGCAAGTTGTCTATTAACTCAGCGGGTACTGCATACGTGGTATTTTACGCTTCTTAAAAAATTTTGGCACGGCAACACGCCATTCCTGGAACCAGCTTATACATGTTAGTCCCTATTTTCCGCTTCTTATCCATCTTTCCCTTGCCCGTCCTGCATGGCCTGGGCGCTGCGCTCGGCTGGGTGATTTACGCCATTTCCCCGTCCTACCGCCGCCGCATGCGCGAGAACATGCAGGGTGCGGGGTTTTCGCAACACTTGCACACGGCGGTGGCCGAAGCGGGCAAGAGCGTGCTGGAACTGCCCTTCATCTGGTGCGCGCCGGCCGAGCGCGTGGCGCGCCATGCGACGGTGGAAAACTGGGAACTGGTGGAAAAGGCGCTGCAGCATGGCCGTGGCATTGTCTTCCTGACACCCCACCTGGGCTGCTTTGAAATCGTCGCCCAGCAGATCGCGCTGCGCACGCCGCTCACCGTCATGTACCGTCCGCCCAAGCGCGCCGCCCTGAAACCGCTGATCGAAGGCGCGCGCGCGCGCGAAAACCTGATGCTGGCGCCGGCCAATATGTCGGGCGTGCGCATCTTCGCCAAATGCCTGAAAAAAGGTCAGCCGATCGGCCTGCTGCCGGACCAGGTGCCGCAGGAGGGCGAAGGCGTGTGGGCCGATTTCTTCGGCCGTCCCGCCTACACCATGACCCTGCCGGCCAAGCTGGCGCAGATGGGCGGCGCCGAAGTCATCATCACCTACGCGGAACGCCTGCCGGGCGGACGCGGCTATGTCGTGCATTTCGTGCCGTTCACCGCGTCCCTCGACAGCACCTCGGCCGAACAGGCGCGCACCATCAACGCGGCCATGGAACAATTGATCGCGCGCAGCCCGGCGCAATACCTGTGGAGCTACAATCGCTACAAGGTGCCGCGCGGCGCGCCGCCGCCCACGCCCGCCACGCCCGAGCCCGCCGGGGAGCAGGCATGAGACTGCTGATCGCCTTCATGTGGCTGCTGCACTGGCTGCCCTTGCCCATCCTCGGCCGCTTCGGCGTGGCCGTCGGCAGCGTGCTGTTCATTGCCATGCCCACGCGGCGCAGGATCGCCCTGACGAATCTGCGCCTGTGCATGCCGGAATTGACGGAACAGCAACGCGTGGCCCTGGCGCGCCAGCATTTCCAGGCCTATTCGCGCAGCGTGTGGGAGCGCAGCATCCTGTGGTGGTCATCGGAAGAACGCCTGAACCGCCTGATCAGGAAAGTGCCCGCGTTCCCGGGCCAGCAGATCGCGGCCAAGCCCACCATTTTGCTGTGCCCGCACTTCGTCTGTCTCGACGTGGCCGGCGCCGCCACGGCCATGGAAATTTCCGCTTCCTCGATGTACGTGCAGCAAAAGAACGCCGCCTTCGACCAGGCCTTGCGCAACGGCCGCTCGCGCTTCAAGCCGCCCAAGCTGTTTACGCGCCAGGACGGCATCAAGACGATTCTGCGCGCCCTGCGCGACGGCTTGCCGTATTTCATGCTGCCGGACATGGATTTCGGCGAGAAGGATGCGGAATTCGTGCCCTTCTTCGGCGTGCCGGCCGCCACCCTGACGGCCACGGCGCGCCTGGCGCTGGCCGCCAAGGCGCAGGTGATACCCGTCATCGCCACTTTTTTACCCAATTACCAGGGCTGGCAAGTGACCTACTATCCGGCCTGGGATGACTATCCGGGCGACGACATCACGGCCGCCACGCGCCGCATGAACGAATTCATCGAAGAGCGCGTGCGCGAAGCGCCGGCCGAGTATTTCTGGACCCATAAACGCTTCAAGACGCGTCCGGAAGGCGAAGCGTCGTTCTATAACCAGCACAAGTGATACGGCGGAACATGAAACTCCAATTTACCAAAATGCATGGCGCGGGCAACGATTTCATCGTCATCGACGCCATCAATCAGGATGTCGATTTCACGCCGGCCCAGTGGCAGCGCCTGGCCGACCGCCGTTTCGGCATCGGCGCCGACCAGATCCTCGTGGTGGAAAAACCACGCCTGCCCGGCTGCGACTTCCGCTACCGCATCTATAACAACGACGGCGGCGAAGTGGAACAGTGCGGCAACGGCGCGCGCGCCTTCGTCAAGTTCGTCAGCGAAAAAGGCTTGTCAAGCAAGAGCAGCATCCGCGTGGAAACCATGGCCGGCATCATCGCACCGCGCCTGGAAATTGATGGCAGCATCACGGTCGACATGGGCGCGCCCGTGCTCGAACCCGCGCTGGTGCCGTTCGATGCAAGCGGCCTCGATGGCGTGGCGCAGGGAAATGACACCTTATGGCCGCTGGACCTGGCGCTGCCCGGTCATGCAGGCCCGGTGCTGGTGTCCGTCGTCTCGATGGGCAATCCGCATGCCGTGCAGGTGGTCGACGATGTCGACGCGCAAGACCTGGAAGCGTCGGGGCCGCTGATCGAGCACCACCCGCGCTTTCCCCGCCGCGTCAACGCCGGCTACATGCAGATCGTCAACCGCCAGCACGTGAAACTGCGCGTGTTTGAACGGGGCGCGGGCGAAACCCTCGCTTGCGGCACGGGCGCCTGCGCCGCCGCCGTGGCCGGCATCATGCGCGGCTTGCTCGATTCCCCCGTGCGCATCAGTGCGCGCGGCGGCGAACTGTCGATCGCCTGGCAAGGCCCGGGCCAGCCCGTCCTGATGACGGGCCCGGCCGTAACCGTCTTCGAAGGCACGATCGAGCTGTAAGGAATGGGTCAGGCGGCCAGGAACTGCTGTTCCTGCGCGACGCCCAGCTCGCCCAGGTAGCACTTCAGGCGGTACAAGCGCTGCCGGTAATTGCCTTCCGGCCCCGCCACGCCGCAATCGACGCGCTCGAACAGGCGTACCACCTGGTCGAGCACCTGGCGCTCCTGCGCCGTGCGGATCAGCGCCAGGCGCCGCTTGCCGCGGCCATGCGCGGCACTGATATCGATCAACAGACAATGCCCCTGGTCGGCCGCATGCATGTCGAGCAGCAATGCCTCGGCGCGCGACAGGTGAAACCAGCGTGCCAGTTCCAGCCGCGCCGCCAGCAAGGGATGATTCTGCTCCAGCTGGCGCAGCGGCGAGCCGGCTTGCAGCGCGGCCCACTGCCCCCAGTCGCCCGGCTCGCCGCGCGGCGCAATGCGCGCCAGCGCCGCCTCCGCTTCAGCACTGCCTTGCGCCTGCGCCTGCAGCAGCCAGTAGGCGGCGCGCACGTCGCTGTTGACGCCATCACGGCGGTTACGCCACGCATACATGCCGCACTCGAGCTGGGCCGGGCCATGCCCCAGGTCGGCCGCCCGCTCCAGGCAGCAATGGGCTTCGACCACATTGCGCTGGGAAAATTCCGGTTTTGTATAGATGCGCGAGAGCACGAACCACGCTTCGGCCAGGCCCTGCTCGCCCGCCTGCGTCAGCCAGCGCACTGCCCGCTTGAAATTCGCCGCGCCATTGCGCGTGGCCAGGCGCTGGCCATGCGCATCCATGCGCGCATAGCCGAGTCCCAGCTCCAGCTGTGCCGTGCGGTCGCCGCCATGCGCGGCCAGTTCGCAACACTGCCAGCCCTCGGCGTCGCCACCGGGCGCCAGCGCCTGGGCGCAACGCGACAGCAACAGCACCTGCTGCGCATCGAGGGCGATGGTGCGCGCGCCGGCCGCCGCCTGGCGCTGCAGCAGTTCGCGCGCCAGCGGCAAGCCCTGCGCCAGGAACGCCGCATGGTCGCCCGTATTCCATGCACGCTCGAGCCCGGCATGCACCAGGGTATCGGCCTCGCTTCCCTGCGCCACGGCATGCCTGACGGCCGCTACAGCGTCTCCGGCCACGCCATCATGCGTGGAGAGCAGCCATTGCGCATCGGGCAAACCGGCGCGTATGGCCGCGTCCAGGGCCAGGCGCGCCTTGGCCCGCAGGATTTCGCACGTGGTGCTGGCCGCATCGCCCAGCACCAGCTGCGCCAGCACGAGACCGGCCTGCGCCAGCCCCGCGTCGTACGCCTGCGCGTAGTACGGAATCAGCACCTTGGCCGCCGGTTGCGCCACCTCGAACGGCACATGCGTGCCGATCAGCATGCAAGCTTCCTGGCTGTCTTCCTGGGCCGCGCGTGCCAGCCAGTGCAAGGCGGTCGGCAAGCTCTGCGGCACGCCCTGCCCGAACAGGTACAGCCGTCCCAGCGCCAGCTGGCAGGCCACATCGCCCGCACGCGCCCCCTTGATCAATCCTAATGTTTCGCGATTTGCCATCGATTCTCGATATTGAGTCAATGATTCTAATAATGGTGAGCTGTCTCAGGCCTGTCGATGCAAGCCGTCCCCTAGTGTACCGTCACGGCGTCCAAATTCCGCCAAAGCCGGCGCAAGAACTTGATTCAACGCAACAATGCCATGGCGACGTTACGCCAATATGCGCTTGCGGCCGATGCGCCAGCAAGGGAAGACGGTGGCCGTTGGCGTGCCGGCCGCAGAAATCGCGCGTTACAAAAATACAACAGGGGCATGCGCTTATGCCGCTTTTCACCAATCTTTTCACGCATATTTGACCAATCCCACACGTCTTGCGTGCCGACGAATTAAGGTTCATTCATCGAAACGCGGCAGTTGGCGCATTTCAATCTGCTCGGATCTCGGACGGAACTTACTTTTAATAGGGAATAAGACATGAAAAAATCACTCGTTGCCCTCGCTCTCTTCGGCGCCTACGCCGCAACCGCACAAGCGCAGTCGTCCGTTCAAATCTACGGCACGATCGATGCAGGTCTGACCAAGGCCACCGAAGGCACCACTTCCGTCGGCAAACGCGACAACAACAAGCTGGGCTTCAAAGGCACGGAAGATCTGGGCAATGGCTTGAAAGCTATTTTCCAACTGGAAATTCGCTATGAATCCGACACGGGCACCATTGAAAACACGTCGGGCAACAACTCGCGTCCACTCTTCCAGGGTCAAAGCCGCGTCGGCCTGCAAGGCGACTTCGGTACCCTGCGTCTGGGCCGTGGTCTGACCGCATACCAGGAAGTGAGCACCTCGTTCGAACCATGGTCGGGCATGCCTACGCAAGCCGGTTTCCAGACCGACCTGACCGTCGCCGGCTACACCAGCGATCCGCTGAGCGCGCCAGGCAACTCGCGTAACCGCTTCTCGAACGCCGTGTTCTACAACTCGCCAGTGTTCAATGGCTTCCAGCTCAACGCCACCGTCGCTGCCAAGGAAGCCAATAACAACAGCGCCGTCCCGGCACGTGCGCCGGGCAATTCGGTAACATTTGCTTCGGGCAACTATGCCGTGCCAGCCAACGTGGCGCCGACATCGACGCCATACTCGATCTCCGCGACGTACACCTCGCCTGGTTTTGCCGCCATGGCTGCCTACGAGCGCAATGGCCTGCAAGCCAAGCTGTGGTCGGTTGCCGCCTCGGTCAATCCTATTCCTGAGCTGAAAGTCATGCTGTCGATCCAGCACCAGAAGGATGATGACTTCAAAATCATCAATACCGGCACCAAATCGTGGGTACTGGGCGCCAACTACGACGTTGGCCCAGGCAAGATCCGCGCCGGCTATGGCCAGAAAACGCCCGATGGCGTCGTCAAAACCAAGCAAGCATCGCTGGGCTATGACTACAATCTGTCGAAGCGCACCTACGTATATGCAGACATCTCGAACAAAAAAGGCGCTGTGGCCGACAATATCAACTACAACGTTGCGAAAAGCATCAACTACTTCGGCATCGGCGTACACCACAACTTCTAATGGCATCGCGCGTCACCCGCTACGGGTGACGTGACGCGCCAGACGGAGCAAGGCGGCATGGGCAACCATGCCGCTTTTTTCATGGGCGCGCGCTTTTGCTCCATATTGCGGCGCACTCTCGGTTAGAATCAAGTGTTCATCCTTCTATCTTCTGACACTATCAATGACCGCCACACTCGATTCCAGCACCGTCGCCCAGTATCTGAGCGAGCACCCGAATTTCTTCGAAGAGCATACAGCTCTGCTCGGCGAGGTCAAACTGAGCAGCCCGCTGACGGGACGCACCATCTCGCTGCAGGAGCGGCAGATGGAAGTGATGCGCGACAAATACAAGGCGCTCGAGCTGCGCATGTCCAAGCTGAGCCGCCTGGCCGAGGAAAATGGCGACATCGCCAGCAAGTTCCACGGCTGGAACCAGGCCATGCTGCAAGTACGCAACGATGCCGCCATGCCGCGCGTGCTGGTCGATGCGCTGCAAAGCAATTTCGACGTGCCCTACGTCAGTCTGCGCCTGTGGCAAGTCTTGCCGGAACACGCCAACGGCTGGTTCACGGAAGACGTCACGGCCGACGTGCGCATGTTCGCCAACAGCCTGCAAGCGCCGTACTGCGGCAGCAACCGCGATTTCGAAGCCGTGCACTGGTTGCAGGCGGATAAAATCGAATCGACCGTGATGATCGCCCTGCGCGCCCCGGGCACCACGGGCACCTTCGGCTTGCTGGTGCTCGGCTCGCCAGACAGCGAACGCTTCACCTCCAGCATGGGCACCGACTTCCTCGTGCATATCGGCGCCACGGCCAGCGCCGCCCTGGCCGCGCTGCGCGCCGGTTCGCCAGCCTGAGGCCGCCATGCATGCGGCGCGCGGCAAGGCCGATTGGCTCGACGCCTACCTGGCGCAGCTGGCCACGCAGCGCAAGCTGTCGCCGCATACGCTGGACGCCTACGGGCGCGACCTGCGCGCCCTGCTGGAACTGAGCGGCAATACGCCGTGGACGGCCCTGGCGCACAATGAAGTGCGCCGCTACACGGCCAAGCTGCACGCCGGCGGCCTCGACCCGCGCTCGATCGCGCGCAAGCTGTCGTCGTGGCGCGGCTTCTTCAACTGGCTCAGCGGCGAAACGGCGCTCGACGCCAACCCCGTCGACGGCATCCGCGCGCCCAAGCGGGCCAAGACCTTGCCGAAAGCCCTGTCGGTGGACGACGCCGTGCGCCTCGTGGCGCCCGCGCAACACCAGCAGGGCGGCGCCGAGCCGGAGCAGCTGTGCAACCGCGCCATGTTCGAGCTGCTGTATTCGAGCGGCTTGCGCGTGTCCGAACTGACCAGCCTGGACACCCACTACTGCAAGGCCGAAGGCGGCCAGCCCGCCTCGCTGGGCTGGCTCGACATGGCCAGCTTCGAAGTCGTCGTCACGGGCAAGGGCAGCAAGATGCGCAAGGTGCCCGTCGGCAAGGCAGCTCTCGTGGCCCTGACCGCCTGGCTGGCCGTGCGCCCGCAGGCAAAAGATGGCAGCGCTGCCTTGTTTTTAAGCACGCGCGGCACGCGCATCTCGCCCCGCGTGCTGCAGCTGCGCCTGAAGGCGCACGCGCTGGCGACGGAAATTCCCGCCAACGTGCATCCGCACGTGCTGCGCCACTCGTTTGCCTCGCACGTGCTGCAATCGTCGGGCGACCTGCGCGCCGTGCAGGAAATGCTGGGCCACTCCAGCATCACCTCGACCCAGGTCTACACGGCCCTCGACTTCCAGCACCTGGCCCACGTCTACGACCAGGCCCACCCGCGCGCCAAGGCCAGATAATCCAGACGGCCTGATCCAAATCAAGCGAATCGGCGCACATTTGCAAGCATTTGGGAAATTCCGGCATAATCGTCCGGATTCGTCCGCTTGCGCGGCGGCACCACCGACTACAGCATAGGCATCGCATGGCAATGATACCCACCACCATCCTCACCGGTTTCCTCGGCGCGGGCAAAACCACCTTGCTCAACCGCATACTGCAGGAAGACCATGGCATGCGCATCGCCGTGATCGAAAACGAGTTTGGCCAGGAAAACATCGACAATGAAATCCTGGTGCAGGATAGCAACGAACACATCATCGAGATGAACAACGGCTGCATCTGCTGCACCGTGCGGGGCGACCTGATCGTGGGCCTGACGGAACTGGCGCGCAAGCGCGACGCTGGCCTGATCGCGTTTGACCGCGTCGTCATCGAAACGACGGGCCTGGCCAATCCCGGCCCCGTGGCGCAAACCTTCTTTGTCGACGAGGAAGTGGGCAGCCGCTACATGCTCGACGCCATCATCACGGTGGTCGACGCCCGCCATGCCATGAAGCAACTTGACGAATACGAGGAAGCCCAGCGGCAAGTGGGCTTTGCCGACAAGCTGCTGCTGTCAAAAACCGACCTCGTCAGTGATGACGACGTGGCCGCCCTGACGCGCCGCCTGAAGCGCATCAATCCGCGCGCGCCCATCGCCCGGGCCGATTTCGGCCGCGCGCCGCTGGCCGAGGTGCTCGACATCCGCGGCTTCAACCTGAATGAAAAGCTGGAGCTGGACCCGGATTTCCTGGCGACGGAGACGGCGCACGTACATGATCACGACACGGTGCACGACACGGCGCACGACCATGCACATGGCCATGAGCACGGCCACAAACACGAGCACAGCGACGCCTGCGCCACCGACTGCGGCCATGCGGACCACCACCATGCGCAGCACAGCGACGATATCGCCGCCTTTGTTTTCAAGAGTACGCAGCCGTTCGACAGCGCCAAGCTCGACGAATTCCTCGGCGGCCTGGTGCAAGTGTATGGCCCGCGCATGCTGCGCTACAAGGGCGTGCTGCTGATGCAGGGCGCCGAGCGCAAGGTGGTCTTCCAGGGCGTGCACCAGCTGATGGGCAGTGACCTGGGCGCCAAATGGGGCGAAAACGAGGTACGCGGCAGCAAAATGGTATTTATTGGCAAAAATCTACCAAAAGACATTTTTATTCGCGGACTCGAACAATGTTTGGTATAAACTAGCCGGGTTTTGCAAAGTACCCGTTGCAAAGCAGAAACAAAAGGGAAAGTAAAGCACGCTTTCCCGCCATCCGACGACAATCTTGCTGACATAAACCAACAAGTGGCCGCCTCTGATCGGCTAGTCAACAAATCGGGATGGCAATATAAGGCAAAGCGTGCCAAAATCAGCGACGAAAACGGCCCATGTCGTTAGCCTGTCATGAAATGCTGGCAAACTGCCGCTGGCCGCATGCCAGGCATGCAAGCGATCCACCCAACACGCCCGTTGTCGCGCACAGAGCGCGACTGGCATAGAGCGGTAAAAAGTTATCAACATGGCAAAAATAGCCGGCCGGTAGTCCTGGCCGCCGCCGGCAAGCCAAGGTCGCACGCAGTACAGCGGGACAGCAATGCCAAGCGGAACCTGTACAGTTGCTCGGCACCGCCGCATCAACTGATCAATTTGAAAACTCTGTCGTATCGAAGGTAAGCGAAGTTATGACCAAAACTAATAAATCGACCCCGGCCGCCAACCAAGACATCCCTCTCATCAGCGAAGACCAAATTCGCGCCATGAGCGAAGATGACTACATGAATCCGGCACAACTGGCATTCTTCAAGGCGCGCCTGCAGCAGCTCGAGAAAGACTTGCTGAAAAACGCCGGCGAAACCACGGAACACTTGCGTGAAACCGTGCTCGTGCCGGACCCGGCCGACCGCGCCACCATCGAGGAAGAGCATGCGCTGGAACTGCGCACGCGCGACCGCGAACGCAAATTGCTGAAGAAAGTGCAGCAATCGATCGCCAGCATCGACGCCGGCGACTATGGCTGGTGCGAAGAAACGGGCGAGCCTATCGGCATCCCGCGCCTGATCGCCCGTCCGACCGCCACCCTGTCGCTGGAAGCCCAGCAACGGCGCGAACTGAAGCAAAAGCTGTACGGCGACTGATCGCCCCTTCCCTTGCGCGGCCGCCCCGGCGGCCCGTGATGGCGAAAAAAGCACACAACCTGCGTTGCGTGCTTTTTTTTCGTCCCGCGCCGACTACACTGAAGCGAGCGCGGCAGCGGCAAGTGCCGCTTGCAATTGCCTTTTCCATCCCCACTTTTGAGCCATGGGCGCGCAGGCGCATGACGCTGCACGCATAGGCACGAATCTTTTGAGGTCACTATGGAACAATTTCACGGCACCACCATCCTCTGCGTCCGGCGCGGCAAGCAAGTGGCCCTGGGCGGCGACGGCCAGGTCACGCTGGGCAATATCGTCATGAAGGGCACGGCCCGCAAGGTGCGTAAGTTGTACCAGGGCAAGGTTCTCGTCGGCTTTGCCGGCGGCACGGCCGACGCCTTCACCCTGCTCGACCGTTTTGAAGGCAAGCTGGAAAAACACCAGGGCAATCTGCTGCGCGCTTCCGTGGAACTGGCCAAGGACTGGCGCACCGACCGCGTGCTGCGCCGCCTGGAAGCGATGCTGCTGGTGGCCGACAGCGAGTCGACCCTGGTCATCACGGGCAACGGCGACGTGCTGGAACCGGAAGACGGCATCGGCGCCATCGGCTCGGGCGGCACCTACGCCCAGTCGGCCGCCAAGGCGCTGCAGGAAAACACGGACTTGTCGCCGGCCGAGGTGGTCAGGAAGTCGCTGACCATCGCCGCCGAGCTGTGCATCTATACCAACATGTCGCACATTATCGAGACTCTCGATTAAGCGCCAAGCGCGCCCAAGCAAAGAATACAGAAAGCCAACTATGATCATGAACATGACCCCGTCGGAAATCGTTACCGAACTCGACAAACACGTGGTGGGCCAGGCCAAGGCCAAGCGCGCCGTCGCCATCGCCCTGCGCAACCGCTGGCGCCGCCAGCAGGTGGCCGAACCGCTGCGCCATGAAATCACGCCCAAGAACATCCTCATGATCGGCCCCACGGGCGTCGGCAAGACGGAAATCGCGCGCCGCCTGGCCAAGCTGGCCGAAGCGCCGTTCATCAAGATCGAAGCGACCAAGTTTACGGAAGTGGGCTATGTGGGCCGCGACGTCGACACCATCATCCGCGACCTGATCGACATCGGCATCAAGCAGACGCGCGCGCTGGAAATGAAGAAAGTGCGCGCGCGCGCCGAAGACGCGGCGGAAGACCGCATCATCGATATCCTCGTGCCGCCGGCGCGCGACTTCGGTTTCACGCCGAATACGCCAGCGGCCGTGGACACGGGCAGCGGCGACAGCACGCGCCAGACCTTCCGCAAGCGCTTGCGCCAGGGCGAGCTCGATGACAAGGAAATCGAGCTGGAACTGGCCGAGGCGGGCCCGCAGATGGAAATCATGGCGCCGCCGGGCATGGAAGAAATGACGGAGCAGATCAAGTCCATGTTTTCGGGCGTGGGCGGCCAGCGCAAGAAGGCGCGCAAGGTCAAGATCAAGGAAGCATTAAAGCTGCTGGTCGAGGAAGAGGCGGCCAAGCTGGTCAACGAGGATGAGCTGAAACAGAAGGCCATCCAGAACGTCGAGCAGAACGGCATCGTCTTCCTCGACGAAATCGACAAGATCGCCTCGCGCTCGGAAGCGGGCGGCGCCGACGTCTCGCGCGCCGGCGTGCAGCGCGACCTGCTGCCGCTGGTCGAAGGCACGACCGTCAACACCAAGTACGGCATGATACGCACGGACCACATCCTGTTCATCGCTTCGGGCGCCTTCCACCTGGCCAAGCCGTCGGACCTGATCCCCGAGCTGCAGGGTCGCTTCCCCATCCGCGTGGAACTGGAATCGCTGTCGATCTCGGACTTCGAGCGCATTCTGACCAGCACCGACGCCTGCCTGACGATGCAGTACGAAGCCCTGCTGGCGACGGAAAACCTGACCTTGAAATTCGCCCCGGAAGGCATCACGCGCCTGGCGGAAATCGCCTATTCGGTCAACGAGCGCACGGAAAACATCGGCGCGCGCCGGCTGCACACGGTGATGGAAAAACTGCTGGAGGAAGTGTCGTTTACGGCCAGCGAAGGCAGCAGCACGACGGAAAACCTGCTGGTGATCGATGCCGCCTACGTCAATGAACGCCTGGAAGCGCTGTCGGTCAACGAAGACCTGTCGCGCTACGTGCTGTAGTCAAGGAGGGGACCGATGGCAAACAAGGCATTGGCGACGCGGCAGAAAATGCAGTTCCGCGTCGAACCCTCGCAAAAGCCGCGCAACCCGGTCGCCACCGCTGCCCTGCAGCGCGCCGCCGGGGCGCATGTGAAGACCGTGTCCGGCCAGCGCCAGCAGGAAAAACGCCTGCTGGCGAAACTGCTGCTGAAGGTAGACGTCAAGGACTGATCTGGAAATGTCCATGGCAAGGCGCATGGACGAAGACAGTATGCGCAGTGCAACGCCGCCATGGGCATTGCAGGCCGCCCGCGGACACCCCTTTTACAGGGCGTCCGCCATCAGGCCATCGTCTGCTGAACGTCCCCCTTAGAAACGGTAGGACGCGCCCAGCGAAAACATGTCGACCTTGCTCGTCTGTTGGGTGCTGTACTTGACCGGCACGCGGTCCCAATCGAGGTGCAGCGACCAGTTCTTGTTCAACGCATATGCCGCGCCGATACCGTAGGTCAGGCCGATCTTGTCCTTCTTGTCCGAACCGCCGCCCAGATAATCGACCTTGCCCTGCGTGTAAGCCACGCCGGCGCGGCCGCTCAGGGTGAACGCGTCGAACTGGTAGCCGAGCACGCCCTGCATGCCGAGACCGGTGAATTTGCCGCGACCAGCACGCTTGCCGGCGCCCGTGTCAAAGCCGGACTTGACCTCTCCCCCCAGGTACCCCACCAGCTCAATCGAAGGCAGGGCCACGCCGCCCTGAAACGGCAGCGCATCGAAACTGTAGCCCACGTAGGCCTTGCCGCTGCGCTTGCTGCTTTTGTCGCAATCGCCTTGTCCTGGCACGCAATCGAGGTTGGTGCTGGCGCGAAAGCCGTAGCTGGCGCCCATATAGATGGGGCTCGGCGCCGGATCGGCAGCCGCGGCATGCAGGGGAGCGATACTGGCCAGCGCCAGCAGGGCTGCGGGAAAACGGAAAGATGGGAACATGGATAACCTCTACAAGTGGATGGATTGCCTGGTTGTAGCGCGCTGCGCGAGCCACAAGCGGGAGTGTCATCTTTTTTGCCACAAAGTACTATCACCTTGTGCAAAGTGCCATTAAGGGCTACATTCGGTACCGTCATCCGCTACCAAACTTGTAAAAAGGAACTATCGTGAGTTCGCCTGAACTGGTTTTACGCGTGCTGCGCACCCAATTGCGCGCCGCCGGCATCACTTATAAGGTATTGGCCGAGCGCATCGCCATGAGCGAATCGAGCGTCAAGCGCATGTTTGGCCAGCACGACATGTCGCTGTCGCGCCTGGCCCTGATCTGCAAGGCTTCCGGCATCGCCATGGAAGACGTGCTGCGCGGCGCGGCCGACATCACGCCGCACGCCGACACGCTCACCCTGGTGCAGGAAAAGTCGCTGGTGGCGCATCCGCGCCTGCTGCTGGTGGCGATCTGCTGCCTGGGCCACTGGAGCCTGGAGCAGGTGGTGGAAACGTATGCGCTGACGCAGGCCGAGTGCATCGGCTGCCTGGCCGAACTGGACCGCCTGGGCTTGATCGAGCTCAAACCGCTGAACCGCTACAGCCTGCGCGTCTCGAACGCCTTCCACTGGCTGGCCGACGGTCCCGTGCAGCAGTACTTCCGCGAGTACGTGGTAGCCGATTATTTCAGCGGACACTTTGACGGCGCCGGCGAAACCCTGATGTGCATCCCGGCGCGCCTGTCGCTGTCGAGCGCCCAGGAGCTGGTGCAAAAAATCCGCCAGCTGGCCGAGGAACTGGCGCGCCTGCACCAGAACGACCGGCGCCTGCCCGCGCAGGAGCGCGACGGCTTTACCCTGCTGCTGGGTTTTCGCTCATGGGAATTTGCCGCCTTCACGGCGCTGCGCCGCAGCACGGCGTCCGTCGCCCCGGCAGCCCCTTACCAGACCGGTCCCAGGAACAGATAGAGCGTGCTCGCGCCGCCCTTCGACGCGCCCGACGCCACGTACACGGGGCCGAAGCGCGTATCGACGGAGATGAAGGCGCTGCTGGCCTGCGTGAATTTGCTGGCTTTCCAGCGCTCGCTCTGATCGAAGCCGCCGCCCATTTCCAGCGAAAAGCCGGCCCGCACGGCGCCGCCCAGGGTGCTCGGCAGAGAACCGATGCGGCGCGCCATCACGATGCGCGCCAGGGCCACGCTGCGCCCCGTCACCGACTCGAACTGCGTGCCGGACAGGCGCAAAAAGCCGCCCAGGCTGAGCGGCGCCTCGCCCCGCTGCGCGCGCGCCCATTCGCCATACACGTGGCCGGCCCAGTTGCCGCGGCCAAAGGCCTTCATGCCCGTGATGGCGGAACGCCCCAGGCCCGACTCGCCCGTACCGGTGGTCGCCGAGCGCGTCCAGGTGGCGTCGAACAGCACGCCGCGCGTGGGGAAACCGGGCGAATCGAGGGTATCGACGCGGAACTGGACGAACTGGTTGGTGCCCAGCGCCCGCTGGTCGGCCAAGGCCGGGTCGGCGGGAATGCTGACGCCGGCCTTGACTTCGCTGCGCGTGATGCCGAACTGCAGATCGCCCCAGAAACCGAACTGGCGCCCCAGCACCAGGCTGGCGCCCTGGCCGCTGTAGGCGACGCGCGCATTGCGCCGTCCCTTGTCGAACAGGTCGACCGCCTGCGAGCTGTACTGGATCGACGGCGCGATGTACCACGGATTGCCGGCGCCCAGCGGCTGCCAGTACTGCACCCCGAAGTTGCGCGTGGTGCCGATCTGCACCATGCTGCGCAATTCGCCGCCCCAGCTGTTCAGATTCGAGCGCACGTGCAGCAGCTTCAAGGCAAAGGTATTGCTGTCCCTGAAATCGCTGGCCACTTCCAGGCCCACGCGCAGGCGGCTGCTGGCCCACGGCGCCTCGACGGCCTTGATGGTGACGGCGCGCTGGTCGCCCGCATCGACCACGTCCGTCTCGACGCGCGCCACGTCGCCACGGCCATACAGCTTGGCCGCCGCCTTGAGCACGTCTTCCTGGGTGACCGACTGCCCTTCCACCAGGCCCGATTGCGCCTGCAGGATGCGCGGATTGATATCGCCTTCGCTCTCCACGGCCAGGCGCGTCAGCGGCAGGGCCACGTCGAGCAGGGCCGGCGCGGCCAGGCGCAGCTGCTCGCGCGCCACGTACTGTTCCGGCGGCAGGGCCAGCGGCGCCAGGCGGGCGGCCAGCGCCTGCGCCGCCTGTTCGCCGGCGCGCATGGCGCGCGCATAGTTTTCAAAGTCGAGGAAGCTGACGCCCGTCAGGTCCGGCGCCACCAGGATGTCCTGCGGCTGCAGTTCCTTGAGCGAGCGCTGCACGTTCTGCTCCGTGAGGATCTGCAGCATCTGCTGCGCCACGCCGATGGCGCTGCCCAGCTCTTTTTCCGGCGCCAGCGGCGTGCCCACGTTGACGGCGATGATGATGTCGGCGCCCATGGCGCGCGCCATGTCGACGGGCAGGTTGCGCACCAGGCCCCCGTCGACCACCAGCCGGTTGTTGACGCGCACGGGGGCGAACACGCCGGGCACGGCCAGCGAGGCGCGCATCGACAGGAACAGCGGCGTGTCGACCAGCTCCACCAGCTCGCCATTGACCAGGTCCGAGGCCACCGAGCGGAAGGGCAAGGGCAGCTGGCTGGCGGGACGGTCGCGCATGCCGGCCGGCAGCAGGCGGTTCAGCGCCATCTCCAGCGCCGCATTGCTGGCCGCGGCCGGCGGCGTGGAAATGCCGTTGCGGCTGGTGCCGAATTCGATGCGCGACGGCAGCAGCAAATCTTCCTCGCGGCGGCGGAACGCCAGTTCGTCGCGCGGCGGCCGATCGGCCACCACGCGCGCCCAATTCGTCTCGCGCGCCATCTTCTCCAGGTCCGCCACGGAAGCGCCGGCCGCATACGCGCCGCCGACCACGCCGCCCATGCTGGTGCCGACCACCATGTCGATCGGCACGTGCAGTTCCTGCAGCACTTTCAATACGCCGATATGCGCGAGGCCGCGCGCGCCGCCGCCCGACAGCACCAGGGCGATGCGCGGGCGCGCGGGCGGGGGAACGGCCTGGCCGGGAACGGGGGAAGGCGCGACGGCGGGAGCGTCGGCTGCGGTGCGGCAGCGCCGGCTTGCGGCAAGACGCACAGCGCCGCCACGCAGGCCGCCAGGACGGCACGGATCAAGAACATGAAGACTCCTGT
>NZ_NEGZ01000038.1 GCF_002127585.1 Janthinobacterium sp. GW458P | reverse complement strand
GGACGGCGAAGTGGCGGCGCAGCGTGGCGCCTTGTCGCGCTGCGAAGCCAAGAATGCCCAGCTGTATGCAACCGGGCAAGAAATCCTGCAAGCGTATGAATCGCTCGACGTGCTGGGCGTCATGAAGGCGCGCCAGCCGTTCGCCGCGCAAAGCCGGGTCAAGCTGGAACAAATCGCCCAGCAGTATGGCGACCAGCTGTACCAGGGCCGCTTTGATGCGCGTCAAACAGAAACGCCTGCCGTGCCCGCGCCGGCACCCCAATAAATTGACTTTTTTTTGAAATGAATGGAATGACGATGGAAAACACGAATAACTTGCTGACCACCCTGAATGCCGAGCAAATGGCCGACGCCATCAAGACGGCCGGCTGCGCCGTCACCAGCATCGAACACGACGGCGTGGTGCGCCTGCACAGCGCCAGCCACGGCATCGGCTTTCAGGTGCTGTGGGGTAACGAAGCTGCGCCGGGCCAGTATGCGGACCTGACCCTGAGCTGCCCGCTGCGCGTGCAGGGCGGCGACTTGCCGGCCGGCTTGCTGGCCGAATGGCACCGCAGCAAGCGCTTCGCCCGCGTGGCCCAGCATGGCGATTTCGTCGTGCTGGAAATGGATGTGCTGGTCGCCGGCGGCGTCAGCAAGGAGTACCTGAATATCAATCTGCAATTGTGGACGCAGATGATGGGCCAGTTTTTCTTGTTCCTGCGCAACTTTACGCCGGCCGATGCGGCGCCAGCCGCCCCAGAGGCGGCCGCCAGCGTGACGGAAGAAGAAAGCGTGCCAGCCTGATAAGTCGCCCGCAGGCGGCGGAAATGGCCGACGGCGGGCCATTTTTGCCGCCTGCGCGGCAAGAGTGTCGTATTAAATACTTATTTTTTAGGCATCGCGCATTAAAACTGCTCAAAGAGCGTGTGTGAATCAAGCCAGCAACGCCTGTATGGCGGATAATATTGCCTGTTGCCGATTTGGATACGACCTTTACACAATAATGCGCCCCATGGATTTTACCCGCGACGAAACCAGTGAAACCCCAGTTGCCCCGGCCAGTACGCCGGGAGCGCCTTTGCCGTATGCCGTCGCCACCTGGCTGCAGCGGGTGGAGGCTGCCGCTCATCCGAAGGCCGTGCTGACGATAGCCGAGCCTGATCCCAAACTCAACGCGCATCGCCTGATCTACGTGCTGGCGCCCACCAGCGGCGGCCGCCACGTGGCCCTGTGCCTGTACAAGGCGCGCCTGCGGCCGAACGGCGACGTGGCGGCCGCTTCGCCCATCAGCGAAATCTTTTCCCTGCTGTCGGCGCCGCCCACGTTTTTGACGCCGGCCGATGAAGACCTCGTGCGCTTCTTCGTGGCCATGCGCAGCGGGCAGAACTCGCAGACGGGCAGCGCCACGGAACCGAAAGGCAAGGTGGGCGCGGCCCTGCTGAAAATGCTGGCCGAGCAGGATAAATTGCTGTGGGCCAATTCCTGGGCCGACGTCGGCAATGGCCTCGTGTATCCATTGAAGGAAGGTCCCGTGCGCCCGGCGCGCCTGTTCTGGCGCGACGAGGGCAAGACCATGCGCCTGGGCTGGCAAGTGGACCCGCCGGAAGGCGCGAAGCACCATGGCGCCGACCAGATCGACTACATGCTGCCCACGGACCCGCCGTGGTACATCGACAACCTGTCGTGCGGCGTGCTGGAACTGAACCAGGGCGGCTCCGACATTTCCCTGGCCGACCTGCAGGCGCTGGTGGCGCAGGCGCCGCCCCTGAACGCGAACGACAAGGTGCGCGTGTCGCAACTGCTGCTGGCGCAGGGGCTGCAGCACCTGATGCCGCTGCCGCAACCGCTGCCGCAGCGCTTGCGCAAGGACGTGCCGGCGCAACCGGTGTTGCTGCTCGACAGCGCCATGCTGGCCGACGGCAGCCTGCAGCGCTGGCATGACTTCGCCGTGCTGTCCTACGACTATGATGGCGAGCGCGTCTCGTTCGATCCGTCGCAGCGCGTGGTGCGGCAAGTGGGCGAGGTGACGGAAATTATCCAGAGAAATACGGTCGACGAGGCGCGCGCCCTGGCCACCCTGGCCGAGCTGCAATTCAAGAAGCCGGGCTCGGCCCCCTTGAGCGGGCTGAAAGGCGCCTTGCTGCTGCCTTCCCAGGCGGAATGGCTGCGTTTTGCCGAGTCCGGCATCGACGCCTTGCTGGAGCAGGGCTGGATCGTGGAAAAGACGGCCAAGTACCGCTACGATGTGAGCGACGTGGGCGACTGGTACGCGGAAATCGACGACCAGGACCCGGACAGCGGCAACGCCTGGTTCGAGCTGGAGCTGGGCATCGTCGTCAACCACGAGCGCGTGCCGCTGCTGCCCGTGCTGGTGCAGCTGATCCGCAACGCGCCCAACGATTTCAACCCGAAAGTCATCGAAGCGCATGCGGACGATGACCAGATGCTGGCGACCTTGCCGGACGGCACGCGCGTGGCGCTGCCGTGGGGCCGCGTGCGTCCCATTCTCAGTACCCTGGGCGAACTGTATTTCGGCGACAAGATCAGGCATGCCGTGCGCATGTCGACCCTGGACGCGGCGCGCCTGGAAGACCTGGCGCGCGGCCTGGAGCTGCAATGGACGGGCGGCGAGCAGCTGCGCGCCATGGGCCGCAAGCTGAGCCAGTTCGGTTCCGTGCAGAAAGTGGCGGCACCGGCCGGCCTGCAGGCCACCCTGCGCGACTACCAGGCCGATGGCCTGGCGTGGATGCAATTCCTGCGCGACCACGACCTAGCGGGCATCCTGGCCGATGACATGGGCCTCGGCAAGACCGTGCAAACGCTGGCGCATATCCTGGTGGAAAAGGAAGCGGGCCGCCTCACGCATCCGGCCCTCGTCATCGCGCCGACCAGCCTGATGGGCAACTGGCAGGACGAGGCGGCAAAATTTGCGCCCGGCCTGAAGGTGCTGCTGCTGCAAGGCAAGGACCGCGCCCAGCAATTCGACCAGATCGACCAGTGCGACCTGGTGCTGACGACCTACGCGCTGTTGCCGCGCGACGAGGAAACCCTGCGCGAGCATGATTTCCACCTGGTCATCCTCGATGAATCGCACTACATCAAGAATACGCGCAGCAAGGCGGCGCAAAGCGCGGGCCTGCTGCGCGCGCGCCACCGCCTGTGCCTGTCCGGCACGCCGCTGGAAAATCATCTGGGCGAATTGTGGTCGCAATTCCACTTCCTGCTGCCGGGCTTGCTTGGCGACGAGAAGACCTTCAATACGCAGTTCCGCCATCCGATCGAGCGCCAGGACGACCCGCTGCGGCGCATGCTGCTGAACCGCCGCATCAAGCCGTTCCTGCTGCGCCGCACGAAGGACAATGTGGCCAAGGAACTGCCGCCGAAGACGGAAATGGTGCGCAAGGTGGAATTGACGGGGCCGCAGCGCGACCTGTATGAAACCGTGCGTCTTGCGATGGATCAAAAGGTGCGTGAAGAAATCGACAAGAAGGGCGTGGCGCGCAGCCAGATCGTCATTCTCGAAGCGCTGCTGAAACTGCGGCAAGTGTGCTGCGACCCCCGCCTGGTGAAATCGCTGCCGGCCAAGAAGCAGTCGGCCGGCTCGGCCAAGCTGCTCGACCTGATGCAGATGGTGGAAGACTTGCTCGACGAAGGGCGCAAGATCCTCGTCTTCTCGCAATTTACCAGCATGCTGGAATTGATCGAGGAAGAGCTGGAATCGCGCGACATTCCCTACGCCCTGCTGACGGGCGAGACGAAGGACCGGGGCGCGCAAGTGGCGGCCTTCCAGCAGGGCGCCGTGCCCATCTTCCTGATCAGCCTGAAAGCGGGCGGCGTGGGCCTGAACCTGACGGCGGCCGACACGGTGATCCACTACGATCCGTGGTGGAATCCGGCGGCGGAAAACCAGGCCACGGACCGCGCCTGGCGCATCGGCCAGGACAAGCCCGTGTTCGTGTATAAACTGATCGCGAAGGGCACGCTGGAAGAAAAGATCCAGCTGCTGCAGCAAAAGAAATCGGAGCTGGCGCAATCGATCCTGGCCGAAGGCGAATCGCAGAAGATGGCCCTCACGCAGGAAGACTTGCAGCAGATTTTCGCCCCGCTCGAGGATTAACCATGTGGCAAGCTCTATACTTGGCGTTTTGATCTTGCCAGGTGTAAAGCATGCTGCCCTTCCTGCCGTTCCTTTTACTGCTGCTTGCCGGCGCCATCCTCATGGCGCTGCGTTTCGTCCAGCTGCGCCGCGCCCTGCTGCGCGCGCGCGGGGGCGAAGCGCAGTTCCGCCTGCTGCTTGAACACGGCCGCGACGCGGTTTTCCTGCTCGACGCCGCCACCCTCGACCTGATCTACATCAGCCCCGCCGCGCAGCGCCTGACGGGCCACGACTTGCCTGCCTTGCGCGAACACGCGGCGCGCCTGGCGGCGGATGTGCCGGCCCGCTTGCAGCGCTGGCGCGACGGCGACGCCAGCCGCGTGACCTTGCTGCGCGAAGTGGCACTGGCGCACGCCGACGGGCATGCGCTGGCGCTGGAAATCAGCTCGACCATCTTGCCAGCCGCGCACGGGCGCGGCGTGACCCTCGCCGGCAGCGTGCGCGACGTCAGCGCGGCGCACGCGCAGGAAGCGGCGCGGGAACAGGAGCAGAAGCGTTTCGCCTCGATGCTGTCGCATGAATTCCGCACGCCGCTGGCCACCATCGACGGCGCCATCCAGCGCCTGGTGTCGACTTCCGCCGAGGCTGACGAGGCCACGCGCAAGCGCTATGTGAAAATCCAGACGGCTGTCGACCGTCTGCTGGCCATGATCGATGATTATTTGTCGCCCGAACGCATGGCGGCCATCGGCCGCGAGCGGGCCGCCGACGGCATCGCGCCGCTGGCCCTGCTGCAGCAGGCGGCCGCCACCGTGCCCGCCAGCCACCGCGTGCGGCTGGAACTCGATGAAGACTTGCCGGCCCGGCTGCGCTGCGACGTGCCCGGCATGGCCCTGTGCCTGAAAATCCTGCTCGATAACGCCGTCAAGTTCAGCCCGCCGGGCAGCAGCATCACCGTGGCGGGACGGCGGGCCAGCGCCGGCGGCGTGGAACTGTGCGTGCGCGACGAGGGTCCCGGCGTGCCGGAGGCGGAACTGGCGCATATCTTCGAAAAAGGTTTCCGCGGAACCCATGCCGCGCATCCGGGCGCGGGCCTCGGACTGTACATGGCCCGCGCCGTCGTGGACGTGCATGGCGGGAGTTTGCAGGGGCATAATCTGCCCGAAGGCGGGGCAGTTTTCCGGATTTGGCTGCCGCTTCCTGTCTAGACAAGGAAAAGCCTTGCTTCCGCTGAAGTCAACCGTGATAATTCCTTGACGTAAACCTATCAGCCCGTCCATCATGGTGCAGAAGTGAATGGCATGGTTTGCCCACGGTTTGCTTACTAACAAAGAATGGCGTAGCAATGACGAAAATATTGATCGTCGAAGACAATCTGGACTACGCCGAAGACATGGCGGAATTCCTCGTTGAGCTCGAGCACGAAGTGCATATCACCAGCTCCGCTGGCGGCATGTGGACTGCATTGAGCCATGGAAATGTGGGCGTGGTCGTGCTCGACCTGGGCTTGCCCGATGAAGACGGCTTCAATGTCATCCCCCGCATGCGCCAGCTGTATCCGCAAATCGGCGTGCTGGTGCTGACGGGGCGCGTCGCCTTCGACAGCCGCATCCTCGGCTTGCGCCTGGGCGCCGACCATTATCTGACCAAGCCGATCAAGTTCCCCGAGCTGGCGGCCCACATCGAGGCGCTCGACCGCCGCGTCGGCCCGCAGGACCCCGTGCCCGAGCCGGGCAAGTGGACCTTGAAAGTGAGCGCTCGCCAACTTGAACTGATGGGCGCCGTCATCGCCCTGACGGAAAAGGAATTCAACTTCCTGCACCTGCTGACCATCAACACCCGCCCCGTGCCGCGCGACGTCATCGTGGCCGGCATGGGCGGCGAAGACCCCGATGCGGGCCGCCGGGTCGACATGCTCGTGTACCGGCTGCGCAAGAAAGCCAAGACAGGCCTGGGCCAGGACTTGCCGCTGCGCAGCGCGTATGGCGAGGGCTACAGCCTGTCGGCCAGCTTCAATTTGTCCTGATCGCCAGAGCGGTCCACATGAAACTGCGTTTCCTGCTTGGGCTGTTGCTGATCGTTGGGGCGTCCAGTGCTGTCCTGTGGCTGCGTCAGGAATGGAAAATCGACAGCTGTCTCGACAATGGTGGCCGCTGGAACTATTCACTTAGTGTTTGTGAGGGGGCATGAGCATCCTGTTCTCAAATCAAGGGACAGAGTCAATCGCTTTTTCAGGTATTTCAAATAAAACAGGGTCAGAGTCGCGTCCTGCGCGCGCAAGTGTGTAAAATCAAGGCCTTAGCCTTCATTTCATGATTTCTGCCATGGCCCGTTTGCCCCGCCTCATCATTCCCGCACTGCCCCATTACGTGATCCAGCGCGGCAGCAACCGCCAGAGCGTGTTCCAGGATGCACTCGATTACGCGCAATTTTTGTCCTGGCTGAAAACGGGCGCGAAAATGTTCAAGGTGGCCATCCACGCCTATGTTTTGTTGCCCGATCAGCTACATTTATTGGCCACCCCCAGCGATGCGACGGGCCTGGGACAGCTGATGCAGTGGCTGGGACGCTATTACGTGCCGTATTTCAATCAAAAATACGGCCGTGAAGGGGCGCTGTGGCAGGGACGCTACAAAACTTCCGTCATCGATCCCGACAATTTCTTCCTCACCTGCTGCCGCTACCTGGAGTCCGTGCCCGTGCAGACGGGCCTGGCGGGCCAGGCGCTCGATTACAGCTGGTCCAGCTATGCCCACCATGCGGGCGTGCGCCCCGATCCCGTGATCACCGACCATGCGCTGTACTGGGCGCTGGGCAACACGCCGTTCGACCGCGAAGCGGCGTACCTGCGCCTGTTCGAGCAGGGCCTGGGCAGCAGCCAGGTCAAGGTGGTGGAACAGGCTGTATTGAAGGGCTGGCCCCTGGGTTCCGACGCGTTCAAGCAGGCGCTGGAACTGAAAATGCAGCGGCAAGTACTGCCTGCCAAGCGGGGCCGTCCCCGCAAAACCGTGGCCGCATCGGACGCCAATTGAAAAGCATTCGCATTTAAAACAAAAATGGTTTCATTCTGACGATTTATTGAAATGGCTTCGACTATGTCCCTATTAAATTTTGCGGGAGACGCAAACCAATTTAATTCGACTCCGACCCTAATTGTTCTGGTTGAGTTTTTTGTTGCGTTGCACTACTCTAGTTTTTCGATATCCATACGCAGCGGAGAAGCCCATGAAAGCGCAAGGCCTGTACGACCCAGCCAATGAACACGATGCCTGCGGCGTCGGTTTCGTCGCCCATATCAAGGGCAACAAGACCCATTCGATCGTCGAACAGGGTTTGCTGATTCTGAAAAACCTCGATCACCGGGGCGCCGTGGGCGCCGATGCGCTGATGGGCGATGGCGCCGGCATCCTGATCCAGATTCCCGACCAGTACTACCGCGAAGAAATGGCCAAGCAGGGCGTGGAATTGCCGCCGCCTGGCGAATACGGCGTGGGCATGGTCTTCCTGCCGAAGGAACACGCGTCGCGCATCGCCTGCGAACAGGAAATCGAACGCGCCGTGCGCATCGAAGGACAAGTCGTGCTGGGCTGGCGCAACGTGCCCATCGATACGGACATGCCGATGTCGCCCACCGTGCGCGCCAAGGAACCGGTCATCCGCCAGATTTTCATCGGCCGCGGCCCGGACATCATGGTCACCGACGCGCTCGAGCGCAAACTGTATGTGATCCGCAAATCATCGGGCCACGCCATCCAGGCCTTGAAACTGCTGCACGGCAAGGAATTCTTCGTGCCGTCGATGTCGGCCCGTACCATCGTCTATAAGGGCTTGCTGCTGGCCGACCAGGTGGGCGTGTACTACAAGGACTTGCAGGATGCGCGCTGCATCTCGGCCCTGGCCCTCGTGCACCAGCGCTTCTCGACGAATACCTTCCCCGAATGGCCGCTGGCCCACCCCTACCGTTTGATCGCGCACAATGGCGAGATCAACACGGTGAAAGGCAATTTCAACTGGATGCGCGCGCGCGAAGGCGTGATGAAGTCGGCCGTGCTGGGCGACGACCTGCAGAAACTGTTCCCGCTGATCTATGAAGGCCAGTCCGACACGGCCTGCTTCGACAATGCGCTGGAACTGCTGCTGATGGCCGGCTATCCGATCGCCCAGGCGATGATGATGATGATTCCGGAAGCGTGGGAAAACCACACGACGATGGACGACAACCGCCGCGCCTTCTATGAATACCACGCGGCCATGATGGAACCGTGGGACGGCCCGGCCGCCATGGCGTTCACGGACGGCCGCCACATCGGCGGCACGCTGGACCGCAACGGCTTGCGCCCGGCCCGCTACATCGTCACGGACGACGACCTGGTGGTGATGGCGTCCGAATCGGGCGTGCTGCCGATCCCGGAATCGAAAATCATCCAGAAATGGCGCTTGCAGCCTGGCAAAATGTTCCTGATCGACCTGGAAGCGGGCCGCATCATCGACGACCAGGAATTGAAAAACACCTACGCCAACGCCAAGCCGTACAAGGCGTGGATCAACTCGGTGCGCATCAAGCTCGACGAGATCAAGCTGGCCGAAGGACAAGCGAAACTGGACCGCGCCCAGGGCGAAAAGGCCCAGCCGTCGCTGCTGGACCGCCAGCAGGCGTTCGGCTACACGCAGGAAGACCTGAAATTCCTCATGGCGCCGATGGCACTGGCCGGCGAAGAGGCGACGGGCTCGATGGGCAATGACTCGCCGCTGGCCGTCATGTCGAACAAATTGAAGCCTTTGTATAACTACTTCAAGCAATTGTTCGCGCAAGTGACGAACCCGCCGATCGACCCGATCCGCGAAGCGATGGTGATGTCGCTGGTGTCCTTCATCGGCCCGAAACCGAACTTGCTCGATACCAACAACGTCAACCCGCCGATGCGCCTGGAAGTGGCGCAGCCCGTGCTGGGCTTTGACGACATGGCGCGCTTGCGCAATATCAGCGCCCACACGGGCGGCAAGTTCAAGTCGTACGAACTGGACATCTGCTACCCGCTGGCCTGGGGCAAGGAAGGCGTGGAAGCGTGCCTGGCCTCGCTGTGCGCGGAAGCCGTCGACGCCGTCAAGTCCGGCCACAACATTTTGATCGTCTCGGACCGCGCCATCTGCGCCGACCAGGTGGCGATCCCCGCGCTGCTGGCCACCTCCACCGTGCACCAGCACCTGGTGAGCAAGGGCTTGCGCGCCTCCACCGGCCTCGTCGTGGAAACGGGTTCGGCCCGCGAAACGCACCACTTCGCCCTGCTGGCGGGCTATGGCGCGGAAGCCGTCCACCCGTATCTGGCCATGGAAACCCTGGTCGAGCTGGCGCACGGCTTGCCCGGTGACTTGTCCGGCGACAAAGCCATCTATAACTACACGAAGGCGGTGGGCAAAGGCTTGATGAAAGTCATGTCGAAGATGGGCATTTCCACGTATATGTCGTACTGCGGCGCGCAGATTTTCGAAGCCATCGGCTTGAACAAGTCGCTGGTGGACAAATACTTCAAGGGCACGGCCTCGAACGTGGAAGGCATCGGCGTGTTTGAAGTGGCGGAAGAGGCGCTGCGCCTGCATGCGCTGGCCTTCGGCGACGATCCCGTGTTGATGGATAAGCTTGACGCGGGCGGCGAGTATGCGTTCCGCGTGCGCGGCGAAGACCACATGTGGACGCCGGACGCGATTGCCAAGCTGCAGCACTCCACGCGCAGCAACAATTTCTCCAGCTACAAGGAGTATGCGCAAATCATCAACGACCAGAGCCGTCGCCACCTGACCCTGCGCGGCCTGTTCGAGTTCAAGCTTGACCCGACCAAGGCCATCCCGCTCGACGAAGTGGAACCGGCCAAGGAAATCGTCAAGCGCTTCGCCACGGGCGCCATGTCGCTCGGCTCCATCAGCACGGAAGCGCACGCGACCCTGGCAGTGGCCATGAACCGCATCGGCGGCAAGTCGAACACGGGCGAGGGCGGCGAAGATCCGAACCGCTACACGCAGGAACTGAAGGGCATCCCGATCCGCCAGGGCGACACCATGGCGTCCATCGTGGGCAGCAAGCAGATCGTCGTCGATATTCCCCTGCAGGAAGGCGATTCCATGCGCTCGCGCATCAAGCAGGTGGCCTCGGGACGTTTCGGCGTCACGGCCGCCTACCTGAACTCGGCCGACCAGATCCAGATCAAGATGGCGCAAGGCGCGAAACCGGGCGAAGGCGGCCAGTTGCCGGGCCATAAGGTGTCCGAATACATCGCCAGCCTGCGCTTTTCCGTGCCGGGCGTGGGCCTGATTTCGCCGCCGCCGCACCACGACATCTATTCGATCGAAGACCTGGCGCAGCTGATCCATGACTTGAAGAACGCCAATCCGCGCGCCTCGATTTCCGTCAAGCTGGTGTCGGAAGTGGGCATCGGCACGGTCGCCGCCGGCGTCACCAAGGCGAAAGCCGACCACGTCGTCGTCGCCGGCCATGACGGCGGCACGGGCGCCTCGCCATTGTCGTCCGTGAAGCATGCGGGCACGCCCTGGGAGCTGGGTCTGGCTGAAACACAACAAACATTAGTCTTGAACGGCTTGCGCAGCCGCATCCGCGTGCAGGCCGACGGCCAGATGAAGACGGGCCGCGACGTGGTCATCGCCGCCCTGCTGGGCGCCGACGAGATCGGTTTCGCCACGGCGCCGCTGGTGGTCGAAGGCTGCATCATGATGCGCAAATGCCACTTGAATACGTGCCCGGTGGGCGTGGCCACGCAAGACCCGGTGCTGCGCGCCAAGTTCTCGGGCAAGCCCGAGTATGTCGTCAATTACTTCTTCTTCGTTGCCGAAGAAGCCCGCCAACTGATGGCGCAGCTGGGCATCCGCAGCTACGATGAACTGATCGGCCGGGTCGACCTGCTCGACAAATCGAAGGCGATTTCGCACTGGAAGGCGCAGGGCCTGGACTTCTCGGCCATCTTCCACAAGCCGGAAACGACGGGCGAGCAAGCTTGCCGCCACGTGGAACACCAGGACCACGCGCTGGAAAAGGCGCTCGACCACAAGCTGATCGCGCAGGCGCGCGCGGCGCTGGAAAAGGGCGAGCGCGTTTCCTTCATCTCGCCCGTGCGCAACGTCAACCGCACGGTGGGCACCATGCTGTCCGGCGAAGTGGCGAAGAAATACGGCCATGCCGGCTTGCCGGACGACACCATCCACATCCAGCTGCAAGGCACGGCGGGCCAGTCGGCCTGCGCCTTCCTGGCGCACGGCATCACGATCGACCTGGTGGGCGAGGGCAACGATTACGTGGGTAAAGGTCTGTCCGGCGGACGCATCATCGTGCGGCCGAATACGGAATTCCGTGGCTGGGCCGTGGACAACATCATCATCGGCAACACGGTGCTGTACGGCGCCATCGCCGGCGAAGCCTTCTTCAATGGCGTGGCAGGCGAACGCTTTGCCGTGCGCAACTCGGGCGCCACCACGGTGGTCGAGGGCCTGGGCGACCATGGCTGCGAATACATGACGGGCGGCACGGTGGTGGTGCTGGGCAATACGGGACGCAACTTCGCGGCCGGCATGTCGGGCGGCATCGCCTATGTCTATGATCCGGCCGGCGACTTTGCCAGCAAGTGCAACACGGCCATGGTCAGCCTGGACAAGGTCGTGTCCGCAGCGGAACAGCATGTCGACCGCGACGCCTGGCATACGCAGCACCGCGACGGCGCGCCGGAAGCCGATGAAGTGATCCTCAAGCGCCTGATCGAGCGTCACTTCAAGCACACGGGCAGCACCCGCGCCCGCGTCCTGCTCGACGACTGGGCCGCGGCGCGCGGCAAGTTCGTGAAGGTCTTCCCGAACGAATATAAGCGCGCGCTGATCGAAATGGCAGCCGACGCCGCCATGGAAGTGCAAGCCGTCGCCGCCTGAGCCAGCCAAGATCAATGATACGGGAGCGGCCGAGCCGCTCCCCGCCAGCCAAATACAAAGGAAACATCGTGGGTAAAATTACCGGCTTCATGGAATTCAAGCGCCAGGACGAGCACTATCTGGAGCCTGCCGCGCGTCTGAAGAACTACAAGGAATTCGTCTTGCACCTGTCGGACGCCCAGGCGACCGTGCAGGGCGCGCGCTGCATGGATTGCGGCATCCCCTTCTGCACCACGGGTTGTCCCGTGAATAACATCATTCCTGACTGGAATGACCTCGTGTACCGCGGCGCCTACCGCGAAGCGCTCGATACCCTGCATTCGACGAACAACTTCCCGGAATTTACGGGCCGCATCTGCCCGGCGCCGTGCGAAGCGGCTTGTACCCTGGGCATACACGAAGATCCGGTCGGCATCAAGTCCATCGAGCATAAAATCATCGACATGGGCTGGGAACACGGCTGGGTCACGCCGCAGCCGGCCTCTTTTAGTACTGGCAAGAAAGTAGCCATCGTCGGTTCCGGCCCCGCCGGCCTGGCGGCGGCGCAGCAGCTGGCGCGCGCCGGCCACGCCGTCACCGTGTTCGAGAAGAGCGACCGGGTCGGCGGTTTGTTGCGTTACGGCATCCCTGACTTCAAGATGGAAAAGTCGCACATCGACCTGCGCGTGAAACAGATGGAAGCCGAAGGCGTGGTGTTCCGCACCAGCGTGCTGGTCGGCAAGGATTTCCCTGCCAACGTGAACAACTGGGCCAAGGAAACCATTTTCCCGGAAGACCTGGAAAAAGAATTTGACGCCGTCATCATGGCCGGCGGCGCCGAGCAGCCGCGCGACTTGCCCGTGCCGGGCCGCGACCTGAAAGGCGTGCATTTCGCCATGGATTTCCTGCCGCTGCAAAACAAGGTCAACGCGGGCGACAAGCTCAAGGACCAGATCAAGGCCACGGGCAAGCACGTGGTGGTGATCGGCGGCGGCGACACGGGTTCCGACTGCGTGGGCACCTCGAACCGCCATGGCGCCGCTTCCGTGGCCCAGTTCGAACTGATGCCGCAGCCGCCGGAACAGGAAAACAAGCCGCTCGTCTGGCCGTACTGGCCGACCAAGCTGCGCACCTCGTCCTCGCACGAGGAAGGCTGCGAGCGCGACTGGGCCGTGGCCACCAAGCGTTTCGAAGGCAAGGGCGGCAAGGTGGAAAAGCTGATCGCCTGCAGAGTCGAATGGAAAGACGGCAAGATGAGCGAAGTGCCGAACTCGGAATTCGAGATGAAGGCGGACCTGGTCTTCCTGGCCATGGGGTTTGTTTCCCCTGTGCAACAAGTGCTGCAAGCGTTCGGCGTCGATACGGATGCGCGCGGCAACGTCAAGGCCGGCACGGACGGCGAAGGCTGCTACCAGACGTCGGTGCCGAAAGTGTTCGCGGCCGGCGACATGCGCCGTGGCCAGTCGCTGGTGGTCTGGGCCATCCGCGAAGGGCGCCAGTGCGCGCGCGCCGTCGATGCCTTCCTGATGGGTGCTTCCTCGCTGCCACGCTAACGATTTGAGCTGGATCAAGCCAGGGCCACGGCGTGCAATGCGCCGTGGCCCTTGTTACTTGCTCATGCCGCCGTTTGTGGGCGCGGCGCGCGTGCAGGCTCGCGTTTTTTACAATAAAATATCTGACTTTCGATTCATTAGTGTTGTATTCTCCCCCTGTCCCGGGCTGTCCAGCGGGGTGTCTCAGCAGAGATTGGTGTTTCTGCACTACAATACGCCATTAAAATAGTGAGCTTCGTCGTGCCAAATCTTGTTGAAATCCGTGATTTACACTTTGCCTATGGAGAACGTTCGATTTTATCGGGCCTTCAAATGGATTTCCCACGTGGAAAAGTTGTGGCCGTCATGGGTGGTTCCGGCAGTGGCAAGACGACCGTACTGCGCCTGATCGGCGGGCAGCTGCGTCCCAGTTCCGGCTCCGTCAATGTCGACGGCCAGATCGTGCATACGCTGGGGACGGACCAGCTATACCAGCTGCGCCGCAAGATGGGCATGCTGTTCCAGCATGGCGCCCTGTTTACGGACTTGACGGCGTTCGAGAACGTGGCCTTCCCCCTGCGCGAACACACGGACTTGAATGAAGAGCTGATCCGCACCCTGGTGCTGATGAAGCTGCACGCCGTGGGCTTGCGCAATGCGGCGCAATTGAAGCCGGCCGAGATTTCCGGCGGCATGGGCCGCCGCGTCGCCCTGGCGCGCGCCATCGCGCTCGACCCCGAACTGATCATGTATGACGAGCCGTTCGCCGGCCTGGACCCGATTTCCATGGGCGTGACGGCCAATTTGATCCGCAATCTGAACGATGCGCTGGGCTCCACGTCTATCCTGGTATCGCACGATGTAAAGGAGTGTTTTGCCATCGCTGATTACGTCTATTTTCTGTCATCGGGCAAGATTGTGGCGCACGGTACGCCGGCCGAAATGGCTGTCTCGACGCATCCGTACGTGAAGCAGTTCGTCAACGCCGAGGCCGATGGCCCCGTGCCGTTCCACTACCCGGGCAAGTCGCTGGCCGACGACCTGGGGCTGCACGCGGGAGCGGGCCGATGATCGCGGGTTTCCTGGCGGCGATCGGAGCATGGTTGCGCAATTCGGTACAAGACCTCGGCTTTGCCGTGCGTTCCTTCTTTCTCATCATCGCCTCCTCGGGGGGCTTGTGGCGCCGTCCGCACTTGCTTCTCGAGCAATTGTTTTACATCGGCAGCCGCTCGGTGGTGATCATCGCCGTGTCCGGCCTGTTCGTCGGCATGGTGCTGGGTTTGCAAGGCTATTACACGCTGAGCACCTTTGGCGCGACGCAATCGCTGGGGCAATTGGTGGCGCTGTCACTGATGCGTGAGCTGGGTCCGGTCGTCACGGCCCTGCTGTTCGCTGGCCGCGCCGGCACCTCGCTGACGGCCGAAATCGGCCTGATGAAGGCCGGCGAGCAGCTGTCGGCCATGGAAATGATGGCCGTCAACCCGATCCAGCGCGTGCTGGCGCCCCGTTTCTGGGCCGGCGTGATCGCCATGCCTATCCTCGGCGGCATCTTCACGGCCGTCGGCGTCATCGGCAGCTACCTGGTCGGCGTGGTGCTGATCGGCGTCGATGAAGGCTCGTTCTGGTCGCAGATGCAGGGCGGCGTAAATGTTTGGAAAGATATTGGCAACGGTACCTATGTCAAAAGCTTGGTCTTCGGCATTGCGGTGACGTTCATCGCGCTGTTCCAGGGTTACCAGGCACAGCCGACGCCGGAAGACGTGTCCGGCGCCACCACGCGCACTGTTGTTATTTCGTCACTGATGGTGTGGTGGCTCGATTTCATGATGACGGCTTTGATGTTTAGCAAGTAATTACAGATCAGCAAAAAAAAATAGCGGCCTGGGCGGGATCTGCGCAGGTGGCGGCAAGTAAAAATTATTTAGGATTGTTTATGCAACGTAAATCTTTGGATGTCTGGGTAGGCTTGTTCGTCTTGCTGGGCGTGGCGGCGGTGATGTTTCTCGCGTTCAAGGCCGGCAATATGAGCTCGCTGTCGTTCAGCAAGACGTATACCATTACTGCGAAATTCGACAACATTGGCGGCCTCAAGCCGCAGGCGCCCGTCAAGGGCGCCGGCGTGGTGGTCGGGCGCGTGGCGGAGATCCGCTTTGACGACAAGACCTACCAGGCGCTGGTGAAACTGGACATCGAAGACGGTTACAAATTTCCGAAAGACAGCTCGGCCAAGATTCTGACGGCCGGTTTGCTGGGTGAGCAGTATATCGGCCTGGAAGCGGGCGGTGATCTGGCGAACCTGGCAGAGGGCGACAAGATCGCCCGCACTCAATCGGCCACAGTGCTGGAAGACCTGATCAATCAGTTCATCTACAGCAAGGCAGCGGAAGGAAAGGACAGCAAATGAGCGAGTCGACCATGAAATTCCAAGGCAGCCTGGCGCGTATCGGCCTGGCCCTGGCCATCGCCGCCAGCGTGAGCGCGTGCGCCACCGGCACCAATCCGCGCGACCCGCTGGAAGGGTATAACCGCGCCATGTTCAAGTTCAACGATACCGTCGACCAGGTGGCGCTGAAACCTGTCGCCACGGCCTACAAGACGGTCACGCCGTCGTTCGTGCAGACGGGCATCGGCAACTTCTTCGGCAACCTGGCCGATGTGTGGAGCGCCGTAAATAACTTGCTGCAAGGCAAGGGCGAGGCGGGCTTGCAGGACGTCGTGCGCGTCAGCATGAACTCGACCTTCGGCATTTTCGGCCTGATCGATTTCGCCTCGCAGGCGGGCATTCCGAAGCACAGCGAAGATTTCGGCCAGACCCTGGGCTGGTATGGCGTCCAGCCTGGTCCGTACGTGATGCTGCCGCTGCTGGGCCCATCGACCGTGCGCGACACGGTGGCCCTGCCGCTCGACATCACGGGCGATCCATGGCGCTACAAGGACCCGGTCAATGTGCGCAATATCGGCACGGTAACGCGCGTGGTCGACAAGCGCGCCGCCCTGCTCGACGCGACGAACCTGATGGAAGCGGCCGCGCTGGACCGCTATGAATTCATCCGCGACGGCTTCCTGCAGGCGCGCGAAAGCAAGGTTTTCGATGGCGATACGGACCGCCGCGACCGCAAAGTGCCAAAAAACGACACCAGCGATGACGCGCCCGAGTACGATGCGAAACCACAGCCGGCCCCTGCGGAAGCCGCGCCAGCCGTGGCGGCGGCCGATGCGGCGCCCGCCGGCCTCGTAACATCTGGTAGCAATACCGTGGCCGCCGAGGCCAGGCCCCAGGAGTAAACTGCGGGACAAGACCACCACGGCTGCGATCAACGCCAGCCGGTGCATAGCAACACCATGAAAGGTAGAACCATGAAATTGATGAAACAATTGCTGGCGATGGCGACCATCGCCTTTGCCACCGCCGCCCAGGCCGCCCCTGCCGTGGAAGCGCCCGACGTGTTGGTCAAGCGCATCAGCCAGGACGTGATCGATACGGCCAAGGCCGACAAGGCGATCCAGGCGGGTGATATCAAGCGCGTCACGGAATTGGTAGAAAGCAAAATCTTGCCGTACGTGGATTTCCAGCGCATGACGTCGCTGGCCGCCGGCCGTTTCTGGCGCGACGCCACGCCGGACCAGCAAAAGCAGCTGTCGGCGGAGTTCCGTACCCTGCTGATCTACACGTATTCGGGCGCCTTGTCGCAGATCAAGAACGAAACCGTGGAATTCAAGCCGCTGCGCGCCGACCCGAGCGATACGGAAGTGGAAGTGCGCTCGCAGGTCAACGTGGCGCGCGGCGAACCCGTGCCCCTGAACTACCGCGTGGCGAAAACCCCGGCCGGCTGGAAGATCTATGACATCAACGTGCTGGGCGCCTGGCTGGTGGAAACCTACAAAAGCAGCTTTGCCAGCGAAATCAGCAAGGGCGGCATCGATGGCCTGATCAAGACCCTGCAGGCAAAAAACAAGGCCCTGGCCAGCCGTCCTGCCGCCAAAGCCAAATAATCGGCTATCATATAGCTCCAGACCCAGCTCCAGACCAGCGCAGCCCGACGCCATGCCCGATTCTCTCGACACCTTGCAGTCCCTGACTTCCCTGACCGTGCACAATGCCACTTCGGCATTGGAGCAGGGTCTGGACGCCATCCGCTCGGGTCAGACGAAGTTCGATCTGCGCAACGTCAAGGCCGTCGATTCGGCCGCCGTCTCCGTCATGCTGACGTGGCAACGCGCCGCGCAGGATGCGGGCGGCGTGCTGGAGCTGAAGAACCTGCCGAACAACCTGAAAAACCTCACCAAGCTGTATGGCGTCTGCTCGCTCGTCTCGAGCACCCTGACGGCTGACGACTGCGCCAGCGCCGGCGGCCACGCCGAACGCAGCCCGTCCGACCTGCATCATCATTGATCCTGTCCCACTCCCCGCATCAGCAGTAGCTTTCAAGCCGGCAAGCCAGCAGCGCCGCCGGATTGAACTCCAAGTGTTCCACGAAGTTTCCAACTATAATTGACTGTTGCGCTACCCTCCACGGAAGGGGCGCCCTGCACCGGCCTGCCGGCCTGGATTGTCCCGGCACTGGCGCATCACACCAGACGCATTACACTTGAAACAAGCACATGACCGCAATTCAAATCACGAATGTAGAAAAGAGCTATAAATCGCTCAAGGCGCTGGGCGGCGTGTCGCTGGCCATCGAGGAAGGCGAGTTTTTCGGCCTGCTCGGCCCGAATGGCGCCGGCAAGACCACCCTCATTTCCATCATCGCCGGCCTGATACGCCCCGACGCGGGCACCGTCAAGATCCACGGCCACGACGTGGTCAAGGACTTCCGCAACGCGCGCCGCAACCTGGGCGTGGTGCCGCAGGAACTGGTGTTCGACCCGTTTTTCACCGTGCGCGAAACCCTGCGCCTGCAGTCCGGCTATTTCGGCCTGCCGAACAACGACAAGTGGATCGACGAGGTCATGGAAAACCTCGACCTGACCGGCAAGGCCGACACCAACATGCGCGCCCTGTCCGGCGGCATGAAGCGCCGCGTGCTCGTGGCCCAGGCGCTGGTGCACAAGCCGCCCGTCATCGTGCTCGATGAGCCGACGGCCGGCGTCGACGTGGAGCTGCGCCAGACCCTGTGGAAGTTCATCTCGCGCCTGAACCGCGAGGGCGGCCACACGGTCGTGCTGACCACCCACTACCTGGAAGAGGCGCAAGCCATGTGCCAGCGCGTGGCCATGCTGAAGACCGGCAAGGTGGTGGCGCTCGACACCATGTCGGCGCTGATCCGCCGCATCGCCGGCTCGCAGCTGCAGCTGCACCTGAAAAACGGCAGCCTGCCGGCCGACCTGCGGCACCTGGTGCTGCACCCGGAAGAACAGCAGGCGCCGAACAAGTTCAGCCTGCGCGTCAACGAATACAGCGAAGTCGAGAAAATCCTCGCCCGCCTGCGCGAGGCGGGCGTCGAAATCGATGAAATGCAATTGCAACAAGCCGACCTGGAAGATATCTTCTTGCAGATCATGGATAAAGGTACCGTATGATTTCGACAGGATTTCGCACCCTCGTCTACAAAGAGACGCTGCGCTTCTGGAAAGTGGCGACGCAAACCGTGGCCGCGCCCGTGCTCACGTCCATGCTGTACCTGCTGGTGTTCGGCCATGTGTTGGATGGCCGCGTCGAGCCCAGCCCCGGCGTCAGCTACACGGCCTTCCTGATTCCCGGCCTGGTGATGATGAGCGTGCTGCAAAACGCATTCGCCAATTCCTCGTCCTCGCTGATCCAGTCGAAGATCACGGGCAACCTGGTGTTCGTGCTGCTCACCCCCCTGTCGCACTGGGAAATCTTCTCGGCGTATGTACTCGCTTCCGTCGCGCGTGGCCTGGCCGTGGGCTTTGGCGTCTTTGCCATCACCTGCTGGTTCGCCGACCTGTCGTTTGTCGCCCCGCTGTGGATCGTCATCTTCGCCTTCCTGGGCGCCGCCATGCTGGGCACCATGGGCCTGATCGCCGGCATCTGGGCCGAGAAATTCGACCAGCTGGCCGCCTTCCAGAACTTTTTGATCATGCCGGCCACCTTTTTGTCGGGCGTGTTCTATTCGATCCACTCGCTGCCCGCCTTCTGGCAGACGGTATCGCACCTGAACCCTTTCTTCTACATGATCGACGGCTTCCGCTACGGCTTCTTCGGCACCTCCGACGTCAGCCCGTGGCTCAGTCTTTCCATCGTCGCCGGCTTCCTCGTGATCCTGGCGCTGGCATCGATCCGCCTGCTGAAGAGCGGTTATCGTTTGCGCCACTAATTGCGGCACATCACATCACTACATTATTCAATATCAAGGACTTATCGTGACCACCACTCCAGAACTGATCCACGGCTACCTGTCGGCCGGCCTCGAATGCACGCACCTCGAAGTGGAGGGCGACGGCCAGCACTTCCAGGCCGTGATCGTCTCGCCCGCGTTTGCCGGCAAGCGCCTGATCGCCCGCCACCAGATCGTCTACGCGGCGCTGGGCGACCGCATGCGCGAGGAAATCCACGCGCTGTCGATGAAAACCCTGACACCTGAAGAATTCCAAGGATAAGCACATGGACAAGCTCCTCATCAACGGCGGCAACCGCCTGAACGGCGACATCGCCATCTCCGGCGCGAAAAACGCCGCCCTGCCCATCCTGTGCGCGGGCCTGCTGACCGCGGGCGACCTGGACCTGACGAACGTGCCGCACCTGCACGACGTGGCCACCATGCTCAAGCTGCTGGGCCAGACGGGCCTGAAAGTGCAGCAGGACGGCGACCGCGTGGTCCTCAACGGCAGCGCCATCACCACCCTGGAAGCGCCGTATGAACTGGTGAAAACCATGCGCGCCTCGATTCTCGTGCTCGGCCCCATGCTAGCGCGCTTCGGCGAAGCCAAGGTCTCGCTGCCGGGCGGCTGCGCCATCGGTTCGCGCCCCGTCGACCAGCACATCAAGGGCCTGGAAGCGCTGGGCGCCGAGATCCGCATCGAGGCCGGCTACATCTACGCCAAGTGCGCCAAACTGAAAGGCGCGCGCATCGTCACCGACATGATCACCGTCACCGGCACCGAAAACCTGCTGATGGCCGCGACCCTCGCCGAAGGCGAGACCATTCTGGAAAACGCCGCCTGCGAACCGGAAGTGACCGACCTGGCGCACCTGCTGGTGGCCATGGGCGCGAAGATCGACGGCATCGGCACCAGCCGCCTGGTGATCCAGGGCGTCGACGCCCTGCACGGCGCCTCGCACGCGGTGATTGCCGACCGCATCGAAACGGGTACCTTCCTGTGCGCCGTGGCGGCCACCGGCGGCGACATCACCCTGCGCAACGTGCGCACCGACATCCTCGACGCGGCGCTCGACAAGCTGCGCGCCATGGGCCTGACGATGACCTTCGGCGCCGACTGGATCCGCGCCGAGATGTCGGCCCGTCCGAACCCCGTCAGCTTCCGCACCACGGAATACCCGGGCTTCCCGACCGACATGCAGGCGCAGTTCATGGCCGTCAACACGATCGCCAACGGCGCCAGCCGCGTCACCGAGACGATTTTCGAGAACCGCTTCATGCACGTGCAGGAAATGAACCGCCTGGGCGCCGACATCACCATCGAGGGCAACACGGCCATCATCGCCGGCGTCAAGCAGCTGCGCGGCGCGCCCGTGATGGCGACCGACCTGCGCGCCTCGGCCTCGCTGGTGATCGCCGCCCTGGCCGCCGACGGCGAAACCCTGATCGACCGCATCTATCACCTCGACCGTGGCTATGACCGCATGGAAGTCAAATTGTCGGCCGTCGGCGCGAACATCGTACGTATTAAATAACAAGGAACGAGCATGAACGGATCGAACAACGGTGACAGCTCCCAGCTGATCCTGGCGCTGTCAAAGGGCCGCATTTTTGAAGACACCATGCCGCTGCTGGAAGCGGCCGGCATCAAGGTGCTGGAAAACCCGGAGACTTCGCGCAAGCTGATTTTGGCCACCAATGATCCGAACGTGCGCGTCATCATCGTGCGCGCCAGCGACGTGCCGACCTACGTGCAGTACGGCGCGGCCGATTTCGGCGTGGCGGGCAAGGATGTGCTGCTCGAACACGGCGGCGAAGGCCTGTACCAGCCGATCGACCTGAATATCGCCTCCTGCCGCATGTCGGTGGCGGTGCAGGCCGGTTTTGACTACGAAAAGGCCGTGCACCAGGGCGCGCGCCTGCGCGTGGCTACCAAGTTCGTGCACACGGCGCGCGAGCACTTCGCCGCCAAGGGCGTGCACGTCGACCTGATCAAGCTGTATGGCTCGATGGAGCTGGCGCCGTTGGTCGGCCTGTCCGACGCCATCGTCGACCTGGTCAGCACGGGCAGCACTTTGCGCGCGAACAACCTCGTCGAGGTCGAGCACATCATGGAAATTTCGTCGCGCCTGGTGGTCAACCAGGCGGCATTAAAGCTCAAGCGCGAGCGCTTGCAGCCGATTATCGAGGCGTTTGAACGCGCCTCGCAAACTGCCTCACAAGCCTAGACACATTCAGTAGCAGAAAGCCGATTATGCCGATACAGATACGCAAGCTCGATTCAAGCCAGGAAGGTTTCCAACAATCGCTCGATACGCTGCTGGCGTTCGAGGCGGGTACCGATGCGGCGATTGAAACGTCGGTCGCAAAAATCCTGGCCGATGTGAAAACGCGCGGCGACGCCGCCGTCCTGGAGTACACCAACCGTTTCGACCGCATCCCGCATGGCGGCGCGGCGGAAATGGCGGCGTTTGACATTTCGCAAGCCGAACTGCAGGCGGCCCTGAACGGCCTGCCGTCGGCCCAGCGCGAGGCGCTGCAGATCGCCGCGCAGCGCATCCGCGCCTTCCACGAACGCCAGCGCGAGGAACTGCGCGGCTTTAGCTACACCGAGCCCGATGGCACGGTGCTGGGGCAAAAAATCACGCCGCTGGACCGGGTCGGCATCTACGTCCCGGGCGGCAAGGCCGCGTATCCGTCGTCCGTGCTGATGAACGCCATTCCCGCGCACGTGGCGGGCGTGGGCGAGATCACCATGGTGGTGCCGACGCCCGATGGCGTGAAAAACCAGATGGTGCTGGCCGCCGCCGCGATCGCGGGCGTGACGCGCGTGATCACCATCGGCGGCGCGCAAGCCGTCGGCGCGCTGGCCTACGGCACGCAGACGATCGCCGCCGTCGATAAAATCGTCGGCCCGGGCAACGCCTATGTAGCCGCCGCCAAGCGCCGCGTGTTCGGCATCGTCGGCATCGACATGATCGCGGGGCCTTCCGAAATCCTGGTGCTGTGCGACGGCACGACGGACCCGGACTGGGTCGCCATGGACCTGTTTTCGCAGGCCGAGCACGACGAGCTGGCGCAGGCCATCCTGCTGTGCCCGGACGCCGCGTACATCGCGCAAGTGGAGGCGAGTATCGCCAGGCTGCTGCCGACGATGCCGCGCCAGGCCACCATCAGCACTTCGCTGGCCGACCGCGGCGCGCTGATCAAGGTGCGCAGCATGCAAGAAGCGTGCGAGATCGCCAACAGCATCGCCGCCGAACACCTGGAAATCTCGGCGGACAACCCGCAGCAGTGGGCCGAGCAGATCCGCCACGCGGGCGCCATGTTCCTGGGCCGCTTTTCGTCCGAATCGCTGGGCGACTATTGCTGCGGTCCCAATCACGTGCTGCCGACGTCGCGCACGGCGCGCTTTTCGTCGCCGCTGGGCGTGTACGACTTCCAGAAGCGCTCGTCCATCATTCACGTGAGCGAAGCGGGCGCGCAGACCCTGGGCCGTGTCGCCGCCACCCTGGCGTATGGCGAAGGCTTGCAGGCCCACGCGCGCAGCGCCGAACTGCGTCTGAAGCCGCAGCCATGACGACGATGGCGGACCAGCCGGACTGGGTCAACCGGGTCTATTGCGAAGACGCGCTGGCGGGGCTGGCGCGCATTCCCGATGGTTCCGTGGACCTGATCCTGACGGACCCGCCTTACAACCTGGGCAAGGATTACGGCAATGCCTCGGACCAGCAGTCGGTGGCCGACTACCTGCGCTGGACGGAAGAATGGATCGATGCGGCGCTGCCCAAGCTGAAAGCCAACGGCAGCCTGTATATCTTTCTGACCTGGCGCTATTCGCCGGAGATCTTCGTCATGCTGAAACAGCGCATGGCGATGATGAATGAAATCATCTGGGACCGCCGCGTGCCGTCCATGGGCGGCAGTGTGCGCAGCTTTTCATCGGTGCACGACACCATCGGCTTCTTCGTCAAGCGCAAGGATTACTACTTCGACCTTGACGCGGTGCGCATCGCCTACGACGCGGCCACCAAGAAAGCCCGCTCGCGCTCGATCTTCATCGGCGCGAAATGGCTGGAAGTGGGCTACAACCCGAAAGACTTGTGGAGCGTCTCGCGCCTGCACAAGGAACACCCGGAACGGGCCGACCACCCGACGCAAAAGCCGCTGGAAATCATCGAGCGCATGGTCAAGGCCTCGTGCCCGCCCGGCGGCGTGGTGCTCGACCTGTTCATGGGCAGCGGCACCACGGCCCTGGCGGCCAGGCGCTGCGGACGCGATTTCGTCGGTTTTGAGCTCAATCCCGACTACTGCGCCATCATCGAGCAGCGCCTGGCGGCATTGACGCAGGAGCTGGCCGAGCCGGCCGCGCCGCAGCCTGAGAAAAAGGCGCCGGCCAAGCGCCGTGCCGCGGCGACGGGTGCCGCGCCGAAGGCCGCCAAGGCGGCCGCGAAGAAGCCGGCGGCGGCGAAAAAGCCGCCCGCCGTGAAAAAAGCGCCGGCCCGCAAGGCGCGCAACGTTAGCGTGCCGGAAGACGTCGTCGTTTAGTCTCCATTAAATTTCATCAGGAGTGTTTGCAGCATGTCTTTCCTCGATCAGTTAATCAGCAACACCGTGCGCGCCGATGTGCGGGCCGTCAAAAGCTACCAGGTCGCCGACGCCAGCGGCTACATCAAGCTCGATGCGATGGAAAACCCGTATCCGCTGCCGCAGCAGCTGCGCGAGGAACTGGGCGCGCGCCTGGCCGGCGTGGCGCTGAACCGCTATCCGCCGTCCTACGCCAGCCTGCAGCAAGCCATCTGCGCCAAACTGGGCGTGCCGGCCGGCTATGACGTCATGCTGGGCAACGGCTCCGATGAGCTGATCTCCATCCTGGCCATGGCTTGCGCCCGCCAGGAGCCGGGCCAGCGCGCCGTGCTGCTGGCGCCCGTGCCGGCCTTCGTCATGTATGCGCGTTCGGCGCAGTTTGCCGGCATGGATTTCGTCGGCGTGCCCCTGCGGGCCGATTTCAGCCTGGATATGGACGCCATGCTGGCGGCGATCGAAGCGCACCGCCCGGCGCTGGTCTTCCTCGCCTATCCGAACAACCCGACGGGCAACCTGTTTGCCGGCGCCGACATCGAGCGCCTCCTGGCCGCCCTGGGCGACACGGGCATCGCCGTCGTCGACGAAGCCTACGAGCCGTTCGCGCAGCACAGCTTCATGGGCCGCCTGCCCGAATTCGAGAACCTGGTGGTGATGCGCACCGTGTCGAAACTGGGCCTGGCGGGCATTCGCCTCGGCTATATGTCGGCCGCGCCGGCCCTGCTGGCGCAGTTCGAGAAAGTGCGGCCGCCGTATAACGTGAATGTGCTGACGCAGGCGGCGGCCGAATTCGCGCTCGAGCACCTCGACGTGCTCAATGCGCAGGCGGACTTGCTCAACAGCGCGCGCGACGAACTGGCGCTGCGCCTGGCGGAACTGCCGGGCGTGACGGTATTTCCCTCGAAGGCAAATTTTCTTCTGATTCGTGTGGCTGATTCCGACGATGTTTGCGCAAAACTGCTTGCCCGCAGGGTTTTAATTAAAAATATGAGTAAAATGCATGCTGCGCTGGCCAATTGCCTGCGCATCAGCGTCAGCACCCCGGAAGAGAATTCCCTTTTTTACGATGCCTTCAAGGCATCCCTCGTTTAGCTAATCGCCAGAGCCTCCCATGAACCGCACCGCAGAAATCACGCGCAACACCAACGAGACGCAAGTTCGCGTCGCCCTCAACCTGGACGGCACGGGCCAGCAAAAGCTCAACACCGGCGTGCCCTTCCTCGACCACATGCTGGACCAGATCGCCCGCCACGGCCTGATCGACCTCGATATCGAGGCGACGGGCGACGTGCATATCGACAACCACCATACGGTGGAAGACGTGGGCATCACCCTGGGCATGGCCGTGGCCAAGGCCATCGGCGACAAGAAGGGCATCCGCCGCTACGGCCACGCCTACGTGCCGCTGGACGAGGCGCTGTCGCGCGTGGTGCTCGATTTCTCGGGCCGCCCTGGCATCGAATACCACATCCCGTTTACGCGCGCCATGATCGCCGGCTTCGACGTCGACCTGACGCTGGAATTTTTCCGCGGCTTCGTCAACCATGCGGGCGTGACATTGCATATCGACAACTTGCGCGGCACGAATGCCCACCACCAGTGCGAAACCGTGTTCAAGGCCTTTGGCCGCGCGCTGCGCATGGCTGCCGAGCTCGACGAGCGCGCGGCCGGCATCATTCCATCGACCAAGGGCAGCCTGTAAGCGCCGCGCTCGCTATATTGTAGATTCCGGGATTAAACATGAATAAAATTGTGGTGGTGGATTACGGCATGGGCAATTTGCGCTCGGTGGCGCAGGCGCTGCGTGCCGTGGCGCCGGAGGCCGACGTGCGCATTTCCGGCGCACCCGCCGACATCGACGGCGCCGACCGCATCGTCCTGCCGGGCCAGGGCGCCATGCCCGACTGCATGCGCAGCTTGCGCGAATCGGGCGTGCTCGAGGCGCTGTTGCGCGCCGCCAACAGCAAGCCCGTGCTCGGTGTGTGCATCGGCGAGCAGATGCTGTTCGACGCCAGCGAAGAGGGCGATGCGGCCGGTCTGGGCTTGCTGCCAGGCAAAGTCGTGCGTTTCCAGCTCGACGGCCAGGTGCAGGAAGACGGTTCGCGCTTCAAGGTACCGCAAATGGGCTGGAACCAAGTGCGGCAGACGGCATCCCATGCCATGTGGGATGGCATTGCCGACAATGCTTATTTTTACTTTGTGCACAGCTATTTTGCTCAGCCTCAAGTCGCGGCGCACACGGTGGGCGAGACTGTCTATGGCGCGCCGTTCGCCTGCGCCGTCGCCCGTGATAATATTTTCGCGACACAGTTCCACCCTGAAAAAAGCGCTGCCGCTGGTTTGCAGCTGTACAAGAACTTCGTTCACTGGCAACCTTGACCTTGGTTTTCCGGCTTTTTTTCCGCTTCTCACTCACTTTTAAACCACACTGACCATGCTGCTCATTCCCGCCATCGACCTGAAAGACGGTCACTGCGTACGCCTGAAACAAGGCGATATGGAACTTGCCACCGTATTTTCCGAAGACCCGGCCGACATGGCCCGCCATTGGCTGATGCAAGGCGCGCGCCGGCTGCACCTGGTCGACCTGAACGGCGCCTTCGCCGGCAAGCCGAAGAATGAAGGCGCCGTGAAAGCCATCCTCAAGGCGGTGCAGGACTTCGCCGTGGAAAACGACATCGAGGAAATCCCCGTGCAGCTGGGCGGCGGCATCCGCGACCTCGACACCATCGAGCGCTACCTCGACGCCGGCATCAGCTACATCATCATCGGCACGGCGGCCGTGAAAAGCCCCGGCTTCCTGCACGACGCCTGCAGCGCCTTCCCCGGCCACATCATCGTCGGCCTCGACGCCAAGGATGGCAAAGTGGCAACGGATGGCTGGAGCAAGATGTCGGGCCATGAAGTGATCGACCTGGCGAAAAAATTCGAAGCCTACGGCGTCGAATCGATCATCTACACGGACATCGGCCGCGACGGCATGATGGGCGGCATCAATATCGACGCCACCGTCAAGCTGGCGCAAGCCGTCAAGATCCCCGTCATCGCTTCGGGCGGCCTGCACAACATCGGCGATGTGGAAGCGCTGTGCGCCGTCCAGGCCGAAGGCATCGAGGGCGTGATCTGCGGCCGCTCCATCTATGAAGGCACGATCGACCTGGCGCAGGCGCAGGAACGCGCCGACGAGCTGACCGACACCGCCGTTTAAGCCTGCCCGGCCGGGGCGCGCGCACACGTTCCCTGGCCTGGCGACAATCTGGAACCCATCATGCTTGCAAAACGTATCATCCCCTGCCTCGACGTGACCAATGGCCGCGTCGTCAAAGGCGTCAACTTCACGGAATTGCGCGACGCGGGCGATCCGGTGGAAATTGCCCGCCGTTATGACGAACAGGGCGCCGACGAAATCACTTTCCTCGACATTACCGCCTCGAGCGACAACCGCGGTTTGATCTTCGACATCATCGAAGCGGTGGCGTCGCAAGTGTTCATTCCGCTGACCGTGGGCGGCGGCGTGCGCGTGGTGGAAGACGTGCGTCGCCTGCTCAACGCGGGCGCCGACAAGGTCAGCATCAACACCTCGGCCGTGACGAATCCGCAACTGGTGTTTGAGGCATCGCAAAAGCACGGTTCGCAATGCATCGTCGTCGCCATCGACGCCAAGCAGGTGTCGCCCGGCAAGTGGGAAGTGTTTACCCATGGCGGGCGCACGGCCACGGGCCTGGACGCCTTCGAGTGGGCGCGTAAAATGGAAAGCCTGGGTGCCGGGGAGATCTTGCTTACCAGCATGGACCGCGACGGCACCAAGGTGGGCTTCGACCTGGGCCTGACGCGCGGCGTGTCCGACGCCGTCAGCATTCCCGTCATTGCCTCGGGCGGCGTGGGCGGCTTGCAAGACCTGGTCGACGGCATCAAGGTGGGCCGCGCCGATGCCGTGCTGGCCGCCAGCATCTTCCACTATGGCCAGCACACGGTGCAGGAAGCCAAGCAATTCATGGCGCAGCAGGGCATTCCCATGCGCCTGGCGTAAAGGCAAGCAGTCAATATCAGCGGGATAGAAGAACATGCAGAACGGAACCATCGTAGCAAGCAATGCCAAGTGGCTGAAAAAGGTCAAATGGGACGAGCACGGGCTGGTGCCCGTGATCGCGCAGGAAGCGGGCAGCAATGACGTGCTGATGTTCGCCTGGATGAACCGCGACGCGCTGGCGCGCACGGTGGAGCTGGGCGAAGCCGTGTACTGGAGCCGTTCGCGCAAGAAACTGTGGCACAAGGGCGAAGAATCGGGCCACACGCAAAAGGTGCTGGAAATCCGCCTCGATTGCGACGAAGACGTGGTCTTGCTGAAAATCGAGCAGGCCGGCGGCATCGCCTGCCATACGGGCCGCCATTCGTGCTTCTTCCAGAAGTTCGAAGGCGACGAGAAAACGGGCGAATGGCAAGTCACCGAGCCCGTGCTGAAAGATCCCGACACGATTTACGCGGAAAGCAAGAACAAATGAGTGAAACCTTGAAACGCCTGGCCGCCGTGATCGAATCGCGCAAGCTGGCCAATGGCGGCGACCCCGCCACCTCGTATGTCGCGCGCCTGTTCGCCAAGGGCGATGATGCGATTTTGAAAAAAATCGGCGAGGAAGCGACGGAAACCGTGATGGCCGCCAAGGATGCGCGCCGCGACAACGACCCGTCAAAGGTCTTGTACGAATGCGCCGACCTGTGGTTCCATTCGCTGGTGATGCTGGCGCAGTTCGACCTGACGCCGCAGCAGGTGCTCGACGAGCTGGCGCGCCGCGAAGGCTTGTCCGGCCTGGAAGAGAAGGCGGCGCGCAAGGATGAGCTGCGCGACGCCGGCGAAACAGACAAACACTGACCTACTGGAGCGTGCGTGGATAACTGTATTTTTTGCAAGATTGCTGCAAAACAAATTCCCTCGAGCATAGTGTATGAAGACGAGGACTTGCTGGCCTTCAAGGACATCAACCCGGCCGCCCCCGTGCACCTGCTCCTGATTCCGAAGCGCCACGTGGCGACCCTGTCCGACTGCGACGACAGCCATACGGAGATGCTGGGCAAGCTGCTGCGCCTGGCGCCGAAGCTCGCTGCCGAGTTCGGCTGCGCCGTCAGCTATGACGCCGACGGCACGCCTGCCGGCGGCTTCAAGACCATGATCAACAGCGGCCCGAACGGCGGGCAAGAGGTGTACCACCTGCACATGCATGTGTACGGCGGTCCCCGCCCCTGGCGCGGCCAGCACTGATTTCGCCGTGCGCCGGGTTCGCGTGTATACTACCGGCATTGGTTGACGCTATTCGGGCACCGTCCCGCAAGGAGAATGTGATGGGTTCATTGAGTATTTGGCACTGGGTGATCGTTCTGGTTATCGTGATGCTGGTCTTCGGCACCAAGAAACTGGGCAATATCGGCGGTGATATCGGCAAGGCCGTCAAAGGCTTCAAGGATGGCGTCAAGGGCGACGATGAGGCGCCTGCCGCCAATACCCCTCCTGCTGCGCCATCGCAAGTGGCCGACAAAAGCACCATCGACGTCGAAACGAAAGAGAAAAGCAAGTCCTGATAGCGTGGCGGGGCCCTTGCCTCGTCCGGTAACAGCCCTTGTCCGCTTATGATCGATCTCGGTCTCTCTAAAATCGCCATCATCGGCGTGGTTGCGTTGATAGTCATCGGTCCTGAAAAGCTGCCGAAGGTGGCGCGCATGGCCGGCACCCTGTATGGCCGCGCGCAACGCTACCTGAACCAGGTGAAATCCGAAGTCACGCGCGAAATCGAACTGGAAGAGCTGAAAAACCTGCAGAAGGAAGTGCAGGATGCGGCCCATTCCGTCCAGCAAAGCGTGGAGAAATCCATGCATGGCGTGGAAAACTCGATTTCCGGCAACCTGGCCGAGGTGGAAAACGCCTGGCGCGGCGATTCCAGTGCATATGACGGGCATCACGATGCCCATGAAGCCATGCTGCGCGCCACCAACGATGACCTGGCCCGCAAGGCGCGCGAATTCCGCCGCAAGAAACTGGTGCGCAATTCCGCCGTTCCCGGCTGGTACAAGCAGCGCCATGGCGGCAAGCAGCACGTGCAGTCGGCCGCCGCCCGCGTGGCGCGTTTCCGTCCGCGCGCCAGTTCCTCCTCCTTTTACTCATGAGTAGCAAATCTCCGGTGGAAGAAACCTTTATCTCGCATCTGGTCGAGCTGCGCAACCGCCTGGTGAAAGCCTCGATCGGCATCGCCGTCGTCTGCGCCGTGCTGTTTTACTGGCCCGGCCCCTCGCATATCTACGACTTCATTGCCGCGCCGATGATCGCCTCGCTGCCGGCCGGCTCGAAAATGATCGCCACCGGCGTCATTTCGCCCTTCCTGGTGCCGATGAAGGTCACCCTGGTGATCGCCTTCATCGTCGCCTTGCCCTGGGTGCTGTACCAGATGTGGGCCTTCATCGCGCCCGGCCTGTACACGCATGAAAAGCGTTTGATCGCGCCGCTGGTCATCTCGTCGTCGCTGCTGTTCATGGCCGGCGTGGCCTTCTGTTATTTCTTTGTGTTTGGCCGCGTGTTCCACTTCATCAGCGACTTTTCGCCATCGTCGATCGCGGTGACGCCGGATATCGAAAACTACCTCGATTTCGTCATGTCGATGTGCCTGGCCTTCGGCGCCACCTTCGAAGTGCCCGTGGTGGTGGTGATCCTCGTGCGCATGGGCTTGGTTTCCATCGCGAAACTCAAGGAAGTGCGCCCCTACATCATCGTCGGCGCCTTCGTGATTGCCGCCATCGTCACGCCGCCGGACGTGGTCAGCCAGTTCTCGCTGGCCATCCCCATGTGCCTGCTGTTCGAGCTGGGCCTGCTGGTGGCGCCCATCTTCGTCAAGGCCACCCAGGCGCCGGAAGAAGCGTCCTAGACGCTTTACTATACTCGCAAGCAAAAGCCGCTGACCTCCCCCGGGAGCAGCGGCTTTTTTGTTGCCAGGAAAGTGAGTGTGCGCTTACTGCAGCATCAGTTTGCTGAGGATGCCCAGGTTGAGCAGGATCAAGGTGCTCATCATCCAGTACACGCGTTTCATGTCCGCGCCCTGGCGCAAGTCCAGGCGTTCCAGGCGGGCGTCGAATTTTTGCTCCAGGGCGTCTATTTTGGTGTCGAGCCTGAGTTCCAGCGCGTCGATCTTCACCCCCAGGGCGCCAAACTTGGTATCGACCTGTTGCGACACCAGCTTGATTTCCCCCAGCAGATTGCGCTCCAGCGCCGCCAGTTCGCCATGCACGACGACGGCCGAGCCCAGCACTTCGCCCAGCGCCATCGCATGGGCCTCCGCCTGCTGCGTGGGCACGCCCGCCGAGGCGAGGCGTTTGGCGTAATCGAGGGTGTCGAACTGGATGGGCATATGCATGGACGCTCCCGAACTCACCCTAGCAGAAAAATCGGCAATTGCCAGTGAGGAGTGCGGTGGCGCCTGCCTTCCCGTCAGCTTAATCGACAGGGCGGTAGCTGGTTTGCGGCGGCGCAAACGCATGCAAAAAGGGCGCCGCAGCGCCCTTTGCAAGCTGACGGCGAGCGCCGCTTAATTCATCAATTCCTTGATGACTTTGACAGGAGCGCTGCCGTAGCTGAGGAACTGCTCATGGAAATCCTTCAGCACGAACTTGTTGCCCAGCGCCTGCTTGCGCTGTTCGCGCAAGTCCATGATTTCGCTGTAGCCGCTGAAATAGCTGGTCAGTTGCACCGAGCTCAACTGCACGCGGCGCCATTTTTCCGTCGCTTCGCGCTTGGTCTGGAAAGCCTGGCGCGTCAGCAGGTCCAGCGCCTGCGCTTCCGTCATGCCCAGCACGTGCACGCTGTAGTCGAGGATGGTGTTGGTGACGCTGCGCAAGTTCCACTTCGAATACATCAGCCACATTTCCGGCGCGTTGTTGCCATAGCCCGATTCGAGCATCATGCGCTCGCCATACACGGCCCAGCCTTCGATCATGGCGCCATTGCCGAAGATGGACTTGACCAGCGACGGCGACTTGTTGGCGTACACGAGCTGCGTGTAATGGCCGGGGATGGCTTCGTGGATATTTAAAATCTGCAAGATCCAGTGGTTGTACTCGCGCAAGCTGCTTTCCGCCTGCTCCGGCGTTTCGCCGTCGAGCGGCGTCACGTTGTAATAGGTGCGGTCCTGCGGGCGGTAGGGGCCGGGCGCCTCGATGCTGGCGCCGGCCACGCCGCGCTGGTAGGCGGGCGTTTCACGCACGACCAGCGGCTTTTTCGGGTCCATCGTCAGCAGATTGTGGCTGCTCACCCATTCCTGCAATTCCGGGATCTGGCGGCGGATTTCCGGCACGAAATCGGCGGGCGCCACGTGCTTGCTCGACAACTTGTCGATCACCATGCCGATCTTCGTCGTGCGGTCCGCCGGCTTGGCCGTGCCGCCCATGGTTTTCACCCACAGCTCGTCGGACAGGCTGTCCATGTGTTCGAGCAGCTTTTCGCGGGCGGCCAGGGCTTTCTGGTACATCTGCTCGGCGCTCACGCTGGCCTGGATATCGTAGGCGAATTTCTGTTCATATAAATCCTTGCCGATGCGGAAGGAGCGCGCATTGCCGTTCTGCGCCAGCGCCGCATCCTGTTCCGTCAGCCAGGCCGCATAGCCTTGCACGGCCGTGCGGGCCGCGGCGATGCGGGCGTTGTACAGCTGCTTTTCCGCCGGCGTCAGGATGGAACCCTGTGCCGTCTTGTTCAGGTCGTCAAGCACGCTGAGCACGCCGGCGCTCTGGGCGATGGCCAGCTGCGTATGCTCGCGCGTGGGGTGATTGATACTGGCGCGCGCGGCCGCATAGTATTGCGGCACGCCGGCGATGCGCTTGAGCAAGGTGCGCAGGCGCTGCGGCTGGGCCGCGTATTCCGTGTTCAGGATGAAATCGATGGAGCCGGCCACGTTGTACTGGGCGGGATTCCATTCGAATTCGCGGAAGGTGGTCAGATACCAGCGGTCCGCTTGCAGCTTGTTCGTCAGCAGGGCCAGGTCGGTACGTTGCTTGTCGGACATCTTGCTGGCATTCAACTTGCCAAACTTGCCCAGCCATTCTTCGATGAAGGCCAATTGCTTCTGGCGGCTGGCCGCGTCAGGAATGCTCAGGTTGGCGGCGCCGTCGTACTTGCCGACCGAAATCGCGCTTTCCGGATCCAGGCGCCACAGGGCCGTGAGGAACTGGCCGCTGAGGTTATTCATGGAACGGTCGCTGCTGTTCTCGCTGGCGACGGCCGCGACCGTGGCTGCCGTCGCAGCCGTGGCGACGACAGCCTTCCTGGCGACGGTTTTCTTCTTGCTGCTGCTGGTGCCTGCCTTGCCGCTTTTCTGCGGTTTCTTGGCGGCGCTGGCCGGCGTCAGCGTAAAGGCCATCATCAATGCGGCGAGCGCAATTTTATTTCTTGTCAGCATAGTTGGTCTCTTGAATATTTGGCTGTTTGTAAAAATCAGTAAATAATAAACTGATAATATAAGTAACAAACAACTATTGAAAGGTTGGCCTTGCTTGCCTGGGCGGCCCAAAGATTAGCATTAATTGCCGCCGCTGCGCAGTTTTTTGCGCCGGGCGTTCCCGCGCTAGACGACGACGGCGCCGCCGCGCAGCATGTCCTGATGGCGCGCATTCAGGTCCGCCACGGCGTCCTTGCCGCGCGCCATGCCGGTGGCGTGGATTTCCGTTTCTTGCGTGTAGCGCTGGCTGACGCGCACCGTGTAGGACTGGAACAGCCAGCTCCAGAAGTTCGTTTCGTAGACGGCTTCATCCATGTCGCGCCATTTGACGCCCGTCAGTTTCTTTTTCCACGGCAAGATGCCGGACGCCAGCCACACGCCTGCCTCGTCGCAATACAGCTGGTAGCTGCGGATGGTCAACAGGCGGTAGCCGACGATCAGGGCCGAGCCGACCAGCACCACGAAGGCGGCCCGCGTGTTGTACTTGAAGGCCAGCGGCAAGGCGGCAAAGAACAGCAGCACGGCGATGATGAAGGTGCTGACGTAGGCCGTCCAGGATTTGCCGCACAAAAAGGTGGCGCGCTGGCCGGCGCTGGTGGCGATGAAGTCGGTCATGGGGAAATAGGGCGAAGAAACAGGAATAATCGCATGGAACGGGACCGGCTGTTCATTTTTTCAAGCCCTCCTGCAGCATGCCCAGCATGTCATTGGCCGACATGCGCGCGGCCGCGTCGCTGCCTTCCAGCAGACTGTCGGCCAGGTCGCGTTTGTGCTGGTGCAATTCGACGATGCCTTCCTCGATCGTGTGTTTCGCCACCAGGCGGTAAATGGTGACGGGGCGCAACTGCCCCATGCGGTGGGCGCGGTCCGAGGCCTGGTCTTCCACGGCCGGGTTCCACCACGGGTCCATGTGGATCACGTAGTCGGCCGCCGTCAGGTTGATGCCCATGCCGCCCGCCTTCAGGCTGATCAGGAAAACGTCGCCGTCTCCCGCCTGGAAGGCATCCACGCGGCGCTTGCGCTCCTGCATGGGCGTGGCGCCGTCGAGATACTGGTAGCTGACGCCATGCTGCTCCAGGTGCTGGCGGATGAGGGTCAAATGGTCGACGAACTGGCTGAAGACGAGCACCTTGTGGCGGTTTTCCAGCAGACCCGACAGCAGTTCGGCGAAGGCCGCCAGCTTGCTGCTGGCCAGGCCCAGCTCGGGCGCCACCAGCTGCGGATTGCAGCAGGCGCGGCGCAGCTTCATGATTTCGGCCAGGATCTGGATGGCCTTTTTCGACGCCGGCCCTTCCACCATGGCCAGCTTTTCCAGCGCTTCGCGGCGCAAGGATTCGTACAGCGCCGTTTCCGGCGGCGACAGTTCCACCTCCAGCACGATTTCCGTGCGTGATGGCAATTCCGACAGCACTTGCGTTTTTGTCCGGCGCAGGATGAATGGCGCGATCAGGCGGCGCAGGCGCAGGCGCGCGCCGGCGGCCGCCCGCTTGTCCTGATCCTTTTCGATCGGTCCCGCAAAGCGCAAATTGAACTGGTCCAGGGTGCCCAGCAAGCCCGGGTTAATAAAACGGAACAGATTCCACAGTTCGCCCAGGTGGTTTTCCAGCGGCGTGCCGCTGGCCACCATGCGGAAATCGCCTTGCAGGGCCATCACGGCTTGCGAACGCTTGGTGGCGCCGTTCTTGATGGCCTGCGCTTCGTCGAGCACGATCGTATGCCAGCGCACGTCCGCGAACAGCTGAGCTTCCTGCTGCAGCAAGCCATAGCTGGCCACCACCAGGTCGAACGGCTGCAGGGTGTCGAGCATGTCGGCGCGGTCGCCGCCGCCGAACAGCTTCACCTTCAAGGTGGGGGCGAAGCGCTGCGCCTCGCTGATCCAGTTCATGCACACGGAGGTGGGCGCGACGACGAGGGTGGGGCCGTTCGGTGCGCGCGCCAGGATCAGGGCCAGCGCCTGCAAAGTCTTGCCGAGTCCCATGTCGTCGGCCAGGCAGGCGCCCACGCCCCAGTGCGCCAGACGCGCCAGCCACTCGTAGCCGGCCAGCTGGTAGTCGCGCAGGTCGGCCTGCAGGGTGCTGGGCAGCTGCGGCGTAAAGTCGTCGAGGGCGCGCAGGCGCAGCAGGTGCTCGCGCCACAGTTTGTCGGCCTTCACGCCGCCCGCATCGTTGGCCAGCTCTTCCAGCGCGAACGCGGCCAGCGGGTGGATATGCACGCCATCGGCATGCGCCTCGCCATACGCGGCCAGTTCCGACAGGCGGCGGTGCAATTCGTCGCTGAGTGCGAGGAACTGGTTGTCGCCCAGGGCCACGAAGCGGCTTTTATTGTTCTGCATCAAATCGAGCAAGGCGCGCAAATCCATCACCTTGTCTTCGTCGATCTGCACGTCGCCGCTGGCGGCAAACCAGTCTTTTTCGCTCCTGATATTGAGGCGCATCTGGCCGCTGTCGATGCGTTTCGATACGCGCATGGTTTCGCCCTCGGGCCAGGCCAGCACGATGCCGGCAGGATCGAGCGCCTGCAGCTCGACCAGCAATTGCAGGCCCAGCGCTGGCTGGCCCAGCAGCCACTCGCCATGCTCTTCATCGGCCTCTTCCAGCACCAGGCAACGTCCGATGAGCTGGCGCTGCGCTTCGCGTTCCGCATTCAGGTCGCGCCGCGCCTGCACGGCACGCCCCGCCACATCGGCAAACACGCTTTCGGCGCCGCTGCCGGGCGCGTAATAGGCGCCGTTGTCGTGCAGCGGCCGCACGAGAATCTGCATCTTGAGTCCCTGCTGGTAGGGCAGCAGGTGCACGTGCAGGCGGTGGTCGGCCGTGATGACTTCCGCGTCGCCCGCGCCGCCGCCGATGTCGGACTGCACGGTGACCATGGACGAGATGGCGCCGATGGCCTGCATCACCTGTTTTTCCGCATGCAGGGGCACGGACAGGCCCAGGCCCACGATGGCGCCGATGCGCCGGTGTTCGTCGAGGATGTGCACCACGCGCAGGCGCGTCGGCGTCTCGCGCTGCACGACCACGTTGCCGCCGTTGTCGGGCAGCGGCGGCTGCATGCCCAGCCATAGCTGCCCCTCGTGCGACTTGATCAGCAGCTCGGGCGCGCCGGCGATCAGTTCCACGCGCGTGTCGGGGTGATCGAGCCAGAACACGAGCGGGTGGCCCACCAGCAGCACGGCGGCCTTGTCCAGCTCGACTTCATAGCGCGGTGCCGACGAATAGTATTGCTTGAACGGCGCGATGCTGCCGGCCGCGCGGGCGTCCTGCGGCGTGAGGAAATCGATGTCGCCCGCCTCTTCGGCCAGGCGTTTGAGGCCCATGGCGCGGCCCTTGCTCCAGCCGCCGCGCGCGTCGCGCTTCTGCTCGCGCACTTCCACGGCCGTCAGGCCGAAGCGCGGGTCGAACGCCACCAGCCACACGAGGCGCGAGACGCTGCCGACGGCTTCGGCCGGCGCGTTCTGCTGCAGGTTGATCAGGGCGCTCAGCTGGCGCTGCCATGCTTCCTGGCGCTCGAACCACGGCGCCATGTCCGTCAAGCCGTGCTGCGCCCGCTTGGCCGTCGCATAGCGCTCCTGCTGCGGCTCGCTCATCAGGCCCAGCAAGCCGGCCGCCTGCGCGGCGATCAGGTCGTAGCCGGCCGCGTCGGCCTGCTGTACCAGCAATGTCAGTTGGGGTTTGCGTTCGCTCAATTGCGGCAGCGCAAGCCAGTAGTACAGCAAGGCCTGGAACAGCTGGGCCTGCAGTCCCGTTTCCCAGTTGCGCGTGGGAATGCCTTCGGCTTGCAGCACGCCGGCGCGCACCATGCGCAGCATGTTCAGCTGCTGGTAGACGATGCTGTCGTGGTTCGGCTGGGCGTGCAGGGCGATGTCGAGGTAGGTTTCCGCCGTTTTCAGCAGCTTGGCGTCGTTGCCGCGCAGCAAGGCCAGCACGTACAGGTGGCCGCCGATGCCCGTGAAACACAGCTTGCGCTTGCCCGCCTCCTTGCGCAGCCCTTTCAGGGCCGTTTCGAAGCCCGCCACGGCGTGCGCGTGTTCGCCGCGCAAGAGGGCGATGCTGCTGTCGACAAACAGCGCCTGCGGTCCCTGCTGGCCCGCCAGGTAGCGGGCGGCCGCGTCGAGTTCGCCGCACAGCAGGGCGTCCTCGGCCAGGGCCAGCGGCAGGGCGGCGCCGATGTGGTCGCCGGCCGCCGCCTGGCGCGCATGATGGGCGCGCGCATAGGCGCGGATGGCGTGCGCCGTGGCCGGTTCGCGCGGGGCGTTGCCCAGCAGCACGGCGAGGACGTCATCCTGCAGTTGCGGCATGACGAAAGACAACATTTCCGGCTCGAACGGCCGGCCGAAGATCTCGATCAGCGGATGCATCTGCTGCGCTTCATAGCAGGCCATGCAGGCGGCCAGGATGGCGGCCACCTGGCGCACCTCGTCATTGCGCAAGAGGGCGATGCGCAGGCGCGCCACGCCTTGCCGGTAGCTGCGCAATTCCACATAGCCGTCCCAGTTGCGCCGCACGGGATTGATCAGCTCGATGGCCTGGCACAGGTCGCGGAACACCAGATGCTCGATGGCGGCACGCATGGCGGGCCAGCGCAGCTTCGCTTCGCAGGCGAAACCCCGTCCCACCACCTCGCTGGCCAGCGCCAGACGCGTCAGCCGCTGCAGCATGTTCGTCACCACCAGCAGGGAAAACGGCGTGCCGTCCGGCTCGACGAGATTGGCGCGCTGCAAGTGTTCATACACGGCATGCTTGCCCACCGGCTCGCCCGTGATGGCCAGCAAGGCCAGGATCATCTGTTCGTGCTGCTCCAGGGCGGCGAATTCGGCTAGCAGGTGCTGGTCCAAATGCGGGTCGGTCATGCGGGCAGATTGGCGATATGCACGGGCGGCTCGCCGGCCGCCACGGGCAGGCCGAACACGCGCTGGTAGAAATACAGTTCCGCATCCAGCGTGCGCACGATGTTTTCCGCCTTGCGGAAGCCGTGTCCCTCGCCTTCCAGGGGCACGTAGGCGACGGGCACGCCGCGCGCCTGCAGGGCGTCAACCATCTGCTGCGACTGCTGCGGCGGCACCACCTTGTCATCGAGGCCCTGGAAGAAGATCATCGGGCGCGACAATTTATTGGTGTGGTGGATGGGCGAGCGCTTGCGGTACAGGGCATCGGCCTGCGGCTGGGGGGCGATCAGGTAGTCGGTGTAGCGCGATTCGAACTTGTGCGAATCGTCGTCCAGGCCCTTCAGGTCGGATACGCCATAGTAGCTGGCGCCGGCCTTGAAGACGTCGTGGAAGGTCAGCGCGCACAGGGTCGTCAAGCCGCCCGCGCTGCCGCCGCGCACGATCAGGCGTTCGGGGTCGGCCAGGCCGTTGGCCGCCAGGTAGCGGGCGCCGGCGATGCAGTCTTCCACGTCGACGATGCCCCATTGCCCGCGCAGCGCGTCGCGGTATTCGCGGCCGAAGCCGCTGCTGCCGCCATAGTTGACGTCAAGCACGCCGATGCCGCGGCTGGTCCAGTACTGCGTCGCCAGCTTCAAGGTATTGCTGGCCATGCTGGTGGGGCCGCCGTGGCTGATGACGATGACGGGCGGCAAGGTGCCTGCCGGCGCCTGCACCTCGTCATTTTTCGGCGGATAGAAGAAGGCGTGCGCCGTGCGGCCGTTGCTGCTAGGAAAGCTCAAGCTGCGCGGCACGGACAGGTAAGCCAGCGCGGGCAAGTGCGCGATCGACTGCGCCAGCACTTCCAGTTCATGGTTAGCCAAATCGATGCGCGCCAGTTCCAGCGCGATGGTGGGGCTGCCGCCGAGCAGCGCGACGAAGCCGGGGCCCACGCGCAGTTCGCGGATTTCCTGGTAGGGGTGCGGGATCGGCTCCAGCTTGGCTGCCGCCACGCTCAGTTGCGCCAGGTAGCTGATGCCGGCCTGGATATACGTGCAGACGATCTCGTCGGCGGACAGGAAACCGTACATGCTGCCGCCGAAGGTCCAGTGCGGCGTGGCAAATTCCGCTTCCATCGGGCACAGCGCCTCGATGTCGGCGCCGTGCAGGCGGTACAGGTTCCACCAGCCGCTACTGTCGGAAACGAAGTGCAGCAAGCCGTTCGGTGACCATTCCGGCTGGCAAATCGACTCGCGCGCGCCGCCGGCGATCAGGCGCGGCGAGCCCAGCGTGCCATCCGCCTGCACGTCGGCCAGCCACAGTTCCGTGCCCTGCCACGGCAGGCGCGGGTGGTCCCAGCTGATCCAGGCCAGCTGGCTGCCGTCCGGCGACAGGCGCGGCGCCGCATAAAAGTCGTGGCCGCGCGCCAGCACCGTTTCGCGCCCGTCGAAGCCGACGGCGGCCAGGCAGTTTTCCGGATGCGCGTGGCCTTGCTCCGGATGCTGTTCGCGCACGGCGATCAGGCGGGAGCGGGCCGCATCGACGACGAAGTCTGCGTGGCGCGTGTTGCCGCCCGTGGTGAACGCCTCGGGCGCGCCGTCGCCGGCCACGCGGTACAGGCAGTTGTCGGCGAAATGCGAGAAATACACGCTATCGCCGGCCACGGCATAGGCGCCGCCGCCGTATTCATGCACGCGGCTGCGCACATTGAACGGTGCCGGCGTCAGTTCATCGACCCGCGCGCCGCGCTGGCGCAGCAGGGTGTTGCGGCCCGCCTCGCTGGCGCGCCCGGCCAGCCAGAACACATCGGCGCCATCGGCACCGCCCAGGGCCAGCTGCGTCAGCGGCGAGGCGCCGGCGGCGACGATGGCCGCGCTGATCGGCGATGGCCAGATGCCATAAGGGGTGCTGGATGCGGTCGAGGTCATGCGGGCTCCGTGTAGTGAGGGGATCAAGGGCCGCCAGGCAGGATCAGGGCGCGTGGCAGCGTGCATCATCATAATGGAAGGTCAGGCACAACGAAAGTCATCGCTGTGTGCGGCAAATGCTGCAAAGCGGCACCGGAATCAATGAAATGGCGGCGATTGGATGCGATAATACCGCTTCTCCCAGCTATTGATTGCCTTCCATGCCACAATTTGCTCCGCTCCAGAATGACACTTTCCTGCGCGCCCTGCTGCGCCAGCCGACCGAGCACACCCCCGTCTGGCTGATGCGCCAGGCAGGCCGCTACCTGCCCGAATACCGCGCCACGCGCGAGCGGGCCGGTTCCTTCCTGGGCCTGGCAAAGAATCCCGATTACGCCACGGAAGTGACCCTGCAGCCCCTGGAGCGCTTCCCGCTGGACGCGGCCATCCTGTTTTCCGACATCCTGACGGTGCCCGACGCCATGGGCCTGGGCCTGTATTTCGCCGATGGCGAAGGTCCGAAGTTCGAGCGCCCGCTGCGCACGGAGCAGGACGTGAAGGCATTGCAGGTGCCGGACCTGGCGTCGCTCGACTATGTCTTCAAGGCCGTCACGCAGATCCGCACGGAACTCAACGGCCGCGTGCCGCTGATCGGCTTTTCCGGCAGCCCGTGGACCCTGGCGTGCTACATGGTGGAAGGCGGCGGCTCGAAAGAGTTCCACACCATCAAGAAGATGCTGTACAACCGCCCGGACCTGATGCACCACATCCTGGCGATCAACGCCACCTCCGTGGCGCAGTACCTGAATGCGCAAATCGATGCCGGCGCGCAAGCCGTGATGATTTTCGATTCCTGGGGCGGTGCGCTGGCCGATGGCGCCTACCAGGAATTTTCGCTGGCCTACATGCAGCAGGTGGTGGCGCAGCTGAAGCGCGACAAGGATGGCGTGAAGATTCCCGCCATCGTGTTCACCAAGGGCGGCGGCCAGTGGATCGAACAGATCGCCGACATCGGCGCCGATGCCGTGGGCCTGGACTGGACCGTCAACCTGGCGCGCGCGCGCCAGCTGGTGGGCCATAAAGTGGGCTTGCAGGGCAATCTCGACCCGGCCATCCTGTTCGCCAGCCCCGAGCAGATCCGCGCCGAAGTGGCGAAAGTGCTCAACGCGTTTGGCGCGCCGTCGGCCGGCTCGGGCCACGTGTTCAACCTGGGCCACGGCATTTCCCAGTTCACGCCGCCGGAATCCGTGGCAGCGATGGTGGAAGCCGTGCACAGCATGAGCCGCGCCATGCGCAGCGGCCAGTAAGCGAGCGCACGGCACCCGGCAGCGCCGCGCGCGCCCGGGCAGAAGGCAGGTTTTCCACAGGAAGCCTGCCTTTTTCTTTGGTGCCATGCAACATGCCATACCGACTTATGCACAATTTTTTTTGCTGCGGAAATAACAGGCAGTGGAAAACCCCTGCCCGGGGAGTGCCGGCAAGTAATTGATTCTTAAGAAGAAAAAAATCTTCCCCAGAGCGATCCTTGCCATAATTGGCAAGGTTGTTCTTCCGCCCGGCAGCTTTATCAGTTCATTGTCCACAAAGTTATCAACAGATTCTGTGGATAAAATTGAAAAGTAATTTGTTAACGGGGGCTTAGCGTGGGAATTCAGGTTTTACTTGAATGTCATGTTGCACCGCATGATATTTGAACAATATTTTGCGCCGACGCTGCGCCGTGCGGCTGGCCTGCCCGGCAAACGCCTATTTTGTTCCTGGGGCGTAAGAAATACATTGATTTGAGTCATGCAAATGGCGTCTATTCTTGTGTGAAAAATTCATGAATAGCTCAGTTATGCACAGACCTGGAGAAAGTCAGGTGTTTTTTTCTCTCCCGGGCAGTGATTTTTAAGGCATTGATTTTAAAGGATTAAATTTTATTTCGTGCCCCCCTTGACGGCGATCAAAATTTTCTATCCACATTATTCTGACAGTTAATTTTGCTTTGTCCACAAAGTTATCCACAGAATTATCTTCAGGATGGGGCGCTGTTTTTGCCTGGGTAAAGGAGTGCGGATTTTCCGGTAGACAAACACTAGTTCCGTGCGTACACTCGACGATTGCAAAGAAAGCAATTTTGCAGATTTGTGCACAGTGGCAAGCGTAACGCTGTGCCCTGTCTTGATGAAATCCCCTAGCGCGGAGGTGCGGTGAAGGACGAAAACGCATTCAGCGTGCAGTTGACGAGCGATACCGCCGATGCTGCCATGGTGTGCGGCATCCGCCTCTTGCTGGCCGTGTTTGCAGTCGTCATCTGCGTCGTCAATCCGGGCGGCGACGTCCATCTGAGCGACCTGGCCACGGTCGTGTGCGGCGCCTACGCGCTGCACAGTGCGGCACTATTTGCCCTCATGCAAATTCGCCTGTCCAGCATGCCGGGCAAGGCCATCTACTGGTATGACGTGGGCTGGTTCGGCCTGATCGTCTATTACAGCGGCAGCAGCAACGGCTATGTCTTCCTGCTGTTCTTTTTCGCCATCCTGGCCGCTTCGTTCCAATTCGGCTTTCGCGAAGGCTCGCGCGTGACGCTGATGTCGGCCGCCGCCCTGATGCTGGTGGCGCTGCTGGCGCAGGCCGCCGAGCAGCGCTGGCATTTGCTGTGGTGTACCAGCTTCCTGCTGGCGCTGGGCCATCTGATCGCCTACTGGGGCGGCATGGGCCTGCAGCAGAAACGCCGCCTGGCCCTGCTGCGCGACGTCAGCCGCCTGTCGAATCCCCGCTTCGGCATCAACCATTCGCTCTCGTCCGTCCTGGAGAAAAACCGCGTCTTCTTTCGCGCCAGCAGCTGCATCCTGGTGCTGCAGGATGGCGACTCGGACAAATGGCTGCTGCGCACGGCGACGGCGGCCAATGCGGGCACGTCGATCGAACCGGTGCGCCTGTGCGCGAGCGCCATGCCGGCCCTGCTGGCCTTTTCCCCGGAACACAGCGTGCTGCATGTGCGCCCGCGCCTGACGTGGTGGCCGTGGATGGGCGGCACGCGCGTGCTGGGACGCGGCTGCAGCAAGTGGCGGCGTTTCGGCGGCGATGCGGGCGAGCGCCTGGTCGAGCTGCTCGAGGCGCGCGCCTTCGTCAGCGCATCCTTGCGTTTGCGCAAGGGACAGGGACGCGTGTACCTGATGTCGGCGCGGCATGGCTTCAGCAAGGCCGATGCGCTGTTTCTCAAGCATATCGTGGCGCAAGTGTTTCCCATGATGGAAAACATCGAATTGCTGGACCGCCTGGCGTCGGAAGCGGGGCAGCGCGAACGGCAGAAAATCGCCTGCGACCTGCATGACAGTACTTTGCAGCCGTATATCGGCTTGCGCCATGGCATCAGTGCCGTGCGCCAGGCGGCCGCGCCGGACAACCCCCTCATCGACGACCTCGACAAGCTGCTGGCGATGGCCACCGAAGTGGTGGGCGACATGCGCCACTTCGTCAAAAACCTGAACAGCGGGCAGTTGCGCAAGGAGCCCGAATTGCTGCTGGCCTTGCGGCGCCAGGCGGAGCAGGTGCGCCAGTTCTATGACATCGACATCGCCCTGCGCGTCTCGCCCGCCATCGAAGTGAGCGACCGCCTGGCGGCCGAAGTGTTCCAGATCGTCAGCGAAGGCATCAGCAATATCCGCAAGCATACGCGCGCGCGCCATGGCACGATCGACGTCGATTGCAGCAATGGCTGGCTGCAGATCCTGATTGAAAACGAGGGCGATGGCGCGCCGGCTGCGCCCTTCACGCCCTCGTCGATCGCCACGCGCACGGCGGCGCTGGGCGGGCGCCTGCTGGTCAAGCGCCCCGGCGATGGCGGCACCTCGCTGCAGATTGCGATTCCCCTGTGATGCCGGCCGCGAGCGCGCCCGCATGCGCCGGGCAGGCGATCCGCGTGATGCTGGTCGACGACCACAAGACCATGTTGTGGGGACTGGAAAAGCTGATCGAAGGCACGCCGGAAATGTCGCTGGTGGGTTCGGCAGGCGATGCCGAGACGGCGCTGGCGATGGCGGCTTCGCAGCGGCCGCATGTCATCGTGCTGGACCTGGACCTGGGCGGTTCATGCTCGACCGATATCCTGCCCCAGCTGCTGGCCGGCGGCGGCACGCGCGCGCTGGTGCTGAGCGGCACGCGCAGCCAGGAATTGCTGGGCAAGGCCGTGCGCGCCGGTGCGCGCGGCGCGCTGGGCAAGGAAGCGCCGGCCGAGCTGCTGCTGCATGTGATCCGCAAGGTGCACCTGGGTGAACTGTGGCTCGAGCAGACCCTGCTCGGCTCCCTGCTCGGCGAGTTGCTGGCGCCCAAGGCGCCGCCGCCGCACAATCCCGAAGACGCGCGCATCGCCAGCCTGACGGCCAAGGAGCGCAAGATCGTCGGCATGATCGTCGATGGCAATGGCGCGCTGAACAAGGACCTGGCGCAGCGCGCCTTCATCGCCGAGCACACGCTGCGCAATCACCTCAGTTCGATCTATCACAAGCTCGGCGTCGGCAACCGCCTGGAGCTGTACGTGTACGCCACGCGCCACAAACTCGGTTGAGCGCTACTCCGCAATGGCCACGCGCGAGCCCTGGTAAGCCTCGTTGTACACGGGTTTGCTAAATTCCGACAGCATGCCGCCCGTAAACGACATCGTATCGGCGATCAGCATCAGGTAGGGCCGGCCCTTGAGACCGCCGCTACCCACGAGGTTCAGCGCCGAGGACGGGAAATACAGGGTGCCGGCCAGCTCGCCGCTGACGCCGCCCGTGATCTCGTTCTTGCCTGTGACCTTGTCGCGGTCGCCATAGAACAGGATGCCGGCCATGGGGCCCGTTTCCGGCGCCGCCAGCTTGAGCACGCCGCTGCCGCGGATGCTGACCGCTCCCTGCGTATAGAAGGCCACGCCGTCGCCGTGCAGGTTGACGGCGCCGTCGACCGTGAAGCCGCCCTTGAGCACATAGACGCCCGGGGTAAAGTTGACCGTGATGCCGCCCGACAGATTGATGCCGTCGGGATACACGCCGGGCCGCAGGGTGTGCGTGCCCGTGCCCTTCAGCGTGCCGTTCGCCTGCGTGGCGCCGCCCGGCGGTGGCTGCAAACGCGCCAGCGGGTCCAGGCGCGCCGCCTGGCCGACCTGTGGCGTGGGCAGGAAGGCGCTGCCGCCGTCGTGCCGGTAGCCGGGCGCCTGCACGCCGATGCTGTCGGCGCGCACGGTCATGGCGCCGCTGGCCGTCAGGGTATTGGCCGTGCTGCCATTGACGAACATCGCACAGTGTTCGCCCGTGATCTCGCCGGCTCCCGTGACCGTCATCGCCTCGCTGACGTTCTTGCCGTTGAGGGCCAGGAAACAGGTGGCGTCGGGCCGCGCGCCGGCCACCGCGCGCGCCTGCACTTCGACCGCGCGGAAGCCGAACAGGCCCATGAAATGCGTGGGCACGGCTTGCGTCAGCTGCACTTCCACATAGCCGGGGCGCGCCGCCTGGGCGCCGGCCAGGGGCGGCAGGTGCACGCTGGTGCCGCTGGCGGCAAAGCCGTTCAGGGCCGCATCCTGCTTGCCCGCCGCGACGATGTCGGCCAGGCTGGCCTGGCGCTGCATTTCCAGCGCGGCCGAGACGGCGCCCGCATCGGCCGCCGTCTGCATGCGCCGCTTGACGAGATACAGCATGCCGCTGTCGCCCGCCAGGCCGGCAAAGCCGATCAGCAGCGGCAGCAGCAGCGCCGTGGCAACGGGGATGCTGCCGCGCTGGCGGCGGGAACGCAGGGGAGTGGACAGGCGCATGGAATACCTCGCTTCGGCGGATTGGGAAATGTCATTGGGAAATCATCATGCTGGCCGAACTGCGCAGCGGAATGCTGAGCGAGCCGACCATGGCGCTGACGGGATGGAAGCGGTAGCTGGCGCTGACGGTGACGATGCTGCCGGGCGCGTTGTCGCCGCCATCCCAGCTGACGTCGATCGTGTCGAAGCGCAGGCCGACGGCGTGCGCCGCCACCCGCCGCTGTATCAGCTCGCGGGCGCGCTCGCGGCTGTAGCGGCCATCGGTATTGCCCAGGACGCTGCCATAGCGCGCGCCTTCGCGGCTGGCCTGCGACAGGGTGTTGTAGTTCCATACCGCCAGCGCCAGATTGACGATGGCAAACGTCAGCAGCAACAGCAGCGACAGGGTGAGGGCGAATTCGACGGCAAAGGAGCCGCGCTGGCGGATGGGAGGCATGGCGTGATCGTTTCCTTCAGTAGGGCGCCTAGCGCAGGCGCGCCGTGGCGCTGTGCTGCAGCCGCAGCGGCGCCGCCAGCCCTGGCAGCAGGGGATAGCCGGCATCGGCCAGCACGTAGCTGGTGCGCACTTCGACATAGGTCCACGGCGCGCTGGCATAGCCGGGACACTTGCCGTTGCCGGCATACGGGCTGCCGTCGGCGCAGCGCTGGCGTATGGTCACGTCGGGCATGGCCATGCCGGGCGCGTCGTGCAGGGCGTCGCGGCGCGCGGCGGCGGCGATGCGCGCCGTGTCCTGCGTCTGGCCGGCCTGCGCGAACTGCACGCCGGCGCGCGCCGCACTGACCAGCGCCATCTGCAGGTAGTACAGCCGGCTCATGCCCGCGATGCCGAGGAAGATCAGCATCAGCAGGGGCATCAGCAGGGCCAGTTCGACGGCCGCCACCCCTTGCTGGCGCACATGCGCGCGGGCCTTAGCCGGCATCGCGCAAGGCCGGCAGCAGCAGGCGGTAGATTTGCAGGAAGGCCGGTCCCATCAGCACCACCAGCAGCGAGGGAAAGATAAAGAAAATCAGCGGAAACAGCAGTTTCAGGGCGATTTTCGCCGCCTGCTCCTCGGCCCCCTGGCGCCGCCTGGTGCGCAGTTGTGCGGACTGCACGCGCAGCGAGGCGCCGATGCCCGTGCCGAAGCGTTCGGCCTGGATCAGCATGGTGACGAGGGCGTCGACGTCTTCCACGCCCGTGCGCAAGGCCAGGTTGCGCAAGGCTTTTTCCTTGTTGCTGCCGGCGCGCAGTTCCAGAGTGACGAGCGTCAGTTCTTCGCTCAGCACCGCGCTTTTCAGCACGATTTCGGCGGCCACGCGGGCCAGCGCCGCATCCATGCCCAGACCCGCTTCGACGCAGACCGTCATCAGGTCCAGCGCGTCAGGAAAATTTTCGAAGATGTCGCGCTGGCGCTGCTTGACCATGTGCGCCAGCGCCACGTTGGGCAGGTAATAGCCGGCGGCCATGGCGATGAGCAGGCACAGCACCAGCGTGCTGCCGCCTGACTGATGCAGCAGGAAGAAGACGGCGGCCGGCAGCGCCAGCGCCAGGGTCGTCTTGGCGGCGAAGAACAGCAGCGGCGCGGCGTTCGAGCGCAGGCCCGCGTGCATGAAGCGGCTGCGCAGCGGCGAGCCTTCCCAGTTTTCGGCGGGCGAGGACAATTTGCCCAGCGGTACGGCCAGGCGCAGCAGGCGCGCCAGCCAGCGCCTGCCGCCGGCCTTGCGCCCTGGCGCATGCGCTTCGGCCAGCGCGGCCAGGCGCGATTGCAGGGTCGGCGAAGCGAACGGGCGCAGCAGCAACAGCATGGCGCCGAAGGCGGCGCAAAAGGTCAGCGCCAGGAACAGCAATTGCAGAAAACTCATGACCATCCTTTCGGGAAAAATCTCAGATGCGAATGCGCGTGACCTTGCGAATTATCAAAATACCCAGCGCCATCATCACGCCGGCCGTGGCCAGCATCTTGCGTCCGCCGCTGTCCAGGTACAGCACGCTCAGAAAATCGGGATTGGTCAGCTGCATCATCAGCGCCACGGCAAACGGCATCAGCCCCAAAATCCATGCCGACATGCGGCCCTCGGCCGACAACACGCGGATTTGTCCCAGCAGCTTCAGGCGGTCGCGGATGATGGCGCTGATGCTGCCCAGCAACTCCGACAGGTTGCCCCCCGTTTCGCGCTGGATCAGCACGGCGACGACAAAGTAGCGCAGGTCGGTGCTGGGCACGCGGCTGGCCAGGTTGCCCAGCGCATCGCTCATGGCCACGCCAAAATTGACTTCATCGAAGACGGCGCGAAATTCGCTGCCCAGCGGCGCCGCCATTTCATCGCCGACCATTTTCAGCGCCGTGGGAAAGGCGTGGCCGGCGCGCATGGCCCGCCCCATCAGGTCGAGCGCATCGGGCAACTGCTGTTCGATGCGCCGGAGCCGTTGCTGCTGCGCGCGGCGCAAGTGCAGCAGGGGCAGCGCGGCGCCCAGCGCGCCCAGGCCCGCCAGCAGGGACAGGGGCAGCCCCAGCAGCGCACCCAGCAGCAGTCCGCCCAGCAGGCTGGCCAGGCACCAGCCCAGCAGCTGGGCCACCGTCTGCTGGCGTCCCGCCTGCAGCAGCAGGCGGTCCAGCACGGCCGCCGGCGGCAGCGCCTGCAGCGCGCGCTGCAACAGCGGATGGCGGGCCAGCAGGCGCTGCTTGCTGATCGACAGGGCGGGATGGCTGTCGGCGCTGCCCCTGCTGGCATTGCGCACGCGCTGCGCCACGCGCCCGGGCGCGCGGTTGCGCATGCCGCGCCAGGCCAGGTAGACGCCGCTGGCCAGCAGCAGGGCGGCGCTGAAGACCAGGGTGCCGAAGAGGAACAGGGAGGCCATCTCAGCGTCCCTGCCGCGTCGGTTCGAACAACTGGGCCGGCACCGTGATGCCGAACGTGTGCAGGCGTTCGAGGAAGCGCGGCCGGATGCCCGTCGAGGAAAAATGCCCGAGCACGGTGCCGCCGTCGCCCACGCCCGTCTGGCGGAAGCTGAAGATTTCCTGCATGGTGATCATGTCGCCTTCCATGCCCGTGATTTCCTGGATCGAGGTGACCTTGCGCTTGCCATCCGTCAGGCGCGACACCTGCACCACCACGCCGACTGCCGAGCTGATCTGCTGGCGCATGGCCTTGCTGGGCAGGCTGGCGGCGGCCATGCTGATCATGTTTTCCAGCCGCGTGATGGCGTCGCGCGGGGTATTGGCGTGGATGGTGGCCATCGAGCCTTCGTGGCCCGTGTTCATGGCGCCGAGCATGTCGAGCGCCTCGCCGCCGCGCACCTCGCCCAGGATGATGCGGTCGGGACGCATGCGCAGGGCATTGCGCACCAGCGCGCGCTGCGTCACCTCGCCCTTGCCCTCGATATTGGGCGGGCGCGTTTCCAGGCGCACCACGTGCGGCTGCTGCAGTTGCAGCTCGGCCGCGTCTTCCACCGTGACGATGCGCTCGGTGGCGCCGATGAAGCCGGAAATGACGTTGAGCATGGTGGTCTTGCCGCTGCCCGTGCCGCCCGAGATCAGGATGTTGATCTTCGCCTTGCCCAGGCCCTGCAGGATTTCCGCCATGCCCGCCGTCATGCGGATCGACATCACGGGGCCGTCGATGGCCAGCGGCGGGATGATGGCGTTCACGCGCGAGCCGTCGGGCAGGCGCGCATCGACCATCGGGCTCGATTCGTCGATGCGGCGGCCCACGCGCGAGACGATCTTGTCGATGATTTTCATCAAATGCGCGTCGTCGCTGAAGCACACGTCCGTCAGCTCCAGCTTGCCGCGCCGCTCCACGTACACGCGCTTGTGGGTGTTGACGAGGATATCGGACACGCTGGGGTCGGCCAGCAGCAGTTCCAGCGGCCCGAAGCCCAGCATTTCGTGCTGGATGTCGCGCGTCAGGTTCTTGCGTTCGAGCTCGTTGATGACCACGGCCTCTTCTTCCAGCAGGCGCTCGACCAGCAGGCGCAGCTGTTCGCGCACCTGCTCGGGCGCGAGGCGCTGCAGGTTTTCCAGGTCCACGCGGTCGAGCAGGATGGCGTGGATGCGCTGCCTGAGCAGCTGGTAGGCGCGGTTGTCGATGGCGCCGGCGCGCTGGTGCGTGTGCAACTGGCCCAGCCGTTCGCGGATCGGGATGGTGACTGCGTTCATGGTGTTGTCCTTGCTCAGGCGCGGCGCAGCAGCCGGCCCAGCCAGCCGTCCTGCGCGGCGATGGGGGCCGCGCCGCTCAGGCGCCGGGCGAATTCCTGCAGCGCCCGCGTGATGGGGCTGGCGGGGGCCAGCTGCAGCACGGGGATGCCCTGGTTGACGGAGGCGGCCGCCGCTTCATAGTGGTTGGGCACGGTCATGTAGACATCGCTGCCGTAGGCCGTCACCAGGTCGTACACGCTGATTTCGCTGCCCCTGTCGTGGCGGTTGACGACCAGGTGGATTTTTTCCATCGGGTAGTCGAGCGACTGAAAGACGTCGAGCAGGCGCTTGCCGTCGCGGATGTAGGGCAAGGTGGTTTGCAGCACGGGAAATATCATGTCGGCCTGGTCCAGCGCGCGGATGCTGATCGCATCGAGGCTGCGGCCGATGTCGAGCACGATGAAGTCGTAGTGCTGGCGCGCCAGCCTGAGGATGGCGTCCACGTGCTCCGGCTTGACGTCGTTGGCCAGCGTGGGGTCGTCGGGCGCGGCCAGCACGCCGTAATTGGGCAGGACATTGAGCATGCTCGAGGCCAGGAACGACGGGTCGAGGCGGTGGATCTGCTGCGCCACGTCGGCCAGCGTGGCCAGAGGTTTCTGGTCGGAAACAAACAGCGAGGCGTCGCCGAACTGCAGGTTCATGTCGATCAGCGCCACGCGGCTGTCGCCCTGCGCCGCCAGCGCATAGGCCAGGTTGGTGGCGAGGAAGGTGGCGCCGCTGCCGCCCTTGCACGAGATAAAGGCCAGCAGCTTGCCGTTGGCGTCGCTGCGCCGCTGCAGTTTTTCCTCGATGCGTTCGATGGCCTGGTACAGGCAGCCGGGCGGGGCCGGATAATCGATCACTTCGCGCACGCCGGCGCGCATGGCTTGCAGCAGGAAATCCGGCGTGTGGTGGCGGCACAGCAGGATGAAGGCGATGCGCGGCTGCTGGTTGCCCAGCCGTTCCACGTTGTCGAGGTCGCCAGCTTCGATATTCGGCTGGTCGACGATCACCACGTCCGGGGCGCTGCCCGCGGGCAGCCTTTTCAGCGCGCCGGCCAGGGTGTCGACCTGGTACGCGGGGTTGCGGCTGCGCAACAGCGCGGCGATGCCGGCCAGGCTTTTTTCATCTCTCGATATGACGGTGATGTGCACGGTGGCCCTCCCTAGCGCTTGCTGACGCCGATGGTCAGCTCCTGCGCCGGCGCCGGCGGGCTCTGGAACGAGTCCTGGTAGCGCTGGAAGGCGGCCACGCCGGCGCCGCCGTCGATGCCGCCGCGTGCGGCCAGGCGGCTTTGCTCGCGCGCGGCCGCGTCCGGCTGCAGCACTTGCCGCGCGTGCGCCTGCCGCACGCTGTCGCCGAACTGGCTGTCGAGCCGCGGTGTCTGCTGCACGCAGCCGCCCAGCGCGGCGGCGGCCAGCAGGGAAAGAAAGCGGGGAAAATCAATCATGTTGCTGCTCCGGTTGTGTTGCGGCCGCCGCCGTGGCGGGCGGCGCCCTTCCTTCCATTTTTCCGCGGATGAAAAAGTCGGCCCGCGACGGTTCCACATAGCCATCGGTGGGCAGCGGCGGCACGGCCGGCAGCGGTTTCACCAGGTGCGGCGTGACAATGAAGACCAGCTCGCTGCGGTCGCTCTGGAAGTCGCTGCTGCGGAACAGGGCGCCCAGCACGGGGATCTCGCCCAGCATGGGCAAGGCCTTGATATTCGTCGTTACATTGTTCTTGATCAAGCCGCCGATGGCGAAGCTCTGGCCATCGAACAGTTGCACCGTGGTGGCCGCGCGCCGCGTGGTGAACGAGGGCAGCAAGGCGGTGGCATTCGTGCCGCCCGCGCTCAGGCCGATGCCGTCCTTGTTCAGTTCGGAAACCTCCGGCGCCACCTTCAGGTTGATGCGTCCGCCATCGAGCACGGTGGGCGTGAATTTGACGGCCACGCCATATTCCTTTTCTTCCAGGGTGATGGTGGGCGTGCCGCCACTGTTGTTCTGGCTGACGGGAATGAAGACCTTGCCGCCGGCCAGGAAACTGGCTTCCTGGCCGCTGATGGCCATGATGGTCGGTTCGGCCAGGATTTTCACGAGGCCGTCGCGCTTCTGCGCGTCGATGCTGACGAAGTTGCCATTCTTCTTGTTGAACGCCTCGATCAGGCTGCGGTTGCCGCTGAGCAAGTTCGACAGCAGCGAGTGCGTCCAGTTGCCGACTTGCACATTGACGCCCAGGCTGGCGCCCAGCTGGTCGACGAGGCTCTTCGACACTTCGGCGATCTTCACTTCCAGCATCACTTGCTGGGGCGCGGCAATGGCCAGCATATTGATCACCTTGATGCCGGCGCCGCTGGCGGCAGGCATGGCGGCGCCAGCCGCGCCCGAGGCGCCGGTGCCGCTGGCGCGCTCCGCGTACGATTGCGCCAGGGACAAGATCTGGCTGGCCTTGACGGCGTCGGCCACGGTGCCCGACAGGACCAGCGTGTCGGCCGCCGCATGCAGGGCGATCTGCGTCTCGTCGGGGAACAGCTGCGTCAGCTGCAGGCGCAGCGCCCCCGTGTCGATGGTCACGCCGAGGTCGATGATGGTGGCTTGCTTCGCGCGGTCCCACAGGATCAGGTTGGTGGTGCCGGGACGCTTGCCCAGCAGATAGACTTCGCTGGCATTGAGCAGGATCACGTCGGCGACGGCGGTGTCGCCCACGGCCAGGCGGCTGGCCGCGAACGGCAGGCGCAGCAACTGTGATTTGCCGGCCGACAGGCTTACCAGGCGGGGCAGGATGGCGGCGGAGGCCGCTGGGGCCGCTGTCGCCTGCCGGGCCACGTCGGCCTGCGTCTTGGGCGTCCTGGCGGCGGCTGCCTGGCCCGGCAGCAAGCTGGCAGCCAGGGCCAGCAGCAGGGCCGGGTGTTTCATGATGTGTCTCAATTGCTTCCCCAATCTGTACTGGAATGCGTGTGTGGAATGGTCATCGGAGTTGCTGGGCGCTGCGCTCCAGGCCCTTGATGACTTCGATGCGCTCGCCGGCCGCGCGCGCCGGCGGCACTGGCGCGGC
>NZ_NEGZ01000037.1 GCF_002127585.1 Janthinobacterium sp. GW458P | reverse complement strand
GAAACAGGCGAGCAAAATGGTGGCGCAATCGGTGCGGATATACAACCAGGAACGACCACATACGGCCTTGAAGTACAAAACGCCCGATGCGGTGCATCGGGCGTTTGTGCAGCAATAAATACTGTCAACCTATTTTAGGACTGGACACAGAATGCCGCGCGGTTTTTCCAACCCGCGGCACCCTCCCCTTAATTGCCCAGCGCCGCCTTCACCGCTTCGGCCAGCGTCGTCGTCGGACGGCCTGTCAGCGCGCTCAATTGCCTGCCATGGTCTTCCAGGCCTCCCTTGGCCGCGCCCGCATCGGAATCGGCCAGCAGGTCGGCAAAGCCGTCCGGCACGCCCACGCCCACCAGCGCCGCCTTGAAGTCCGCCTGCGGCATATCCTTGTACACGATCGCCTTGCCCGACTGGCGCGCCACTTCGGCCGCGTACTCGGCCAGGGTAAAGCCGTGGTCGCCTGCCAGCTCATAGATGGCTTGCGGCTGGGCCGCCGTCAGCACGGCAGCGGCGGCGGCCGCATAATCGGCGCGCGCGGCCGACGAGAAACGCCCGTTTTGCGCCGCGCCCAGCACGACGCCATGCTCGAGCACGGGCGCCAGGTGCTCCGTGTGGTTTTCCAGGTACCAGCCGTTGCGCAGGAAAGTGTATGGCAAGCCCGAGGCCCGGATGGCCGCTTCCGTGACGACGTGCTCGGCGGCCAGGCCCAGCGGCGAGGTATCGGCGCGCAAGACGCTGGTGTAGGCCAGCAGGGCCACGCCGGCGCGCCGGGCCGCATCGATGACGTTCTGGTGCTGCTGCGCGCGCTGGCCCACTTCGCTCGACGAAATCAGCAAGATTTTCGTGGCGCCCTTGAACGCCGCGTCGAGGCTGGCGCCGTCGTTGTAATCGGCCTGGCGCACCTGCACGCCCCGGGCGGCCAGGTCGGCAGCCTTGGCCGGGTTGCGCACGGCGGCGACGATGTGGGCGGCGGGGACGGATGCGAGCAGGCTGGTGATGACGTGCTGGCCCAGATTGCCTGTGGCGCCGGTAATGACGATCATGATTTCTCCTTGGAGGGTGGGTCGTAAAACCCTATAATAGGACTATTACTTACCTATTGTAAGTACGTACCTTTTGGTAAGTATGAATTGCCAGACACTTTCAGGCCAACTATCATGTCCACAGACACTCCCGGTGCCAGCCTGCGCGCCGCCCTCGCCCGCCAGAACCAGGGCGCGCACCTGCTGGCCGCCGCCTGCCCGTCGCGCGCCGTTCTCAGCCACCTGACCAGCCGCTGGGCCGTGCTGGTGCTGGTACTGTTGCTGAGCGGCACGCGGCGCTTCAGCGAACTGCGCCGCGAAGTGGGCGGCGTCAGCGAAAAGATGCTGGCGCAAACCCTGGAAGCGCTGGCCGGCGACGGCTTCGTGCTGCGCCAGGCCTATCTCGTGATTCCGCCCAAGGTGGAATACAGCCTCACGCCGCTGGGGCGCGAGGCGGCCGAACGCCTGGCCGTGCTGGTCGACTGGATCGAGGATAATTACCCGCGCGTCGAACAGGCGCGCGCCGCCCTGGCGGCGACGCCGCAGGCGCAGGACGCGGCATGAACGGCTGGCGCTGCGGATTGCTTTTAGTAATCACTAATTATCGTTTACTCCTTCTTGCCTTGATGTAATACTAGCCTGACGCTACGCGCAAGGGACGCGCCCCCATGAATCAGTTGATATCCTCCATCGCCGACCGGGCCAGAGTTTTACTGGTCAGCAATTCGCCCAACGATGTGCGCGAACTGCTGTATGTGCTGGACCGGCATAACCTGGGCACGGGCCTGGCGGGCGATATCGACGAGGGCGTGGAACTGGCGTCCGGCGGCACGGACCTGATCCTGCTCGACGCAGCCCTGGCCGGTTCGAATATCGGCGCCACCTGCATGCGCCTGCGCAATGCGGGCGGACGCCACGGCGTGCCCCTGCTGCTGATGTCGTCCGCCCCCAGCGCCGAGGAACAGGGCCGCAGCGTGGGCGCCGGCGCTTCCGACTACATCAAGATGCCGTTCAATGCGCGCGACGTGGCGGAAAAAATCCTCATGGAACTGGCGCTGCACAAGGCCGAGGCGCCCGCGCTGCTCCCCACGGCGCCGCCGCGGCCCCTGCATCCGCAGACGCTGGAAGTCAATTACCACTCGATCCTGGCCGGCTCGCCCGACGCCGTGCTGCTGTTCGATATCGACAACAGCCTGCTGATCGACGCCAACCACCTGGCCGAAGAGCTGTTCGGCCTGCCCCAGACCCAGCTGCTGCAAGGGGGCATGGAGCCGCTCTTCCCGCAACAGCAGAACGATGGCGTGCCTTCGCCACAATTACTAGATGACAAGATTCGCGATACCCTGCAAGGCAAGATCGTCGTCTTCCGCGCCACCTGCCGCCACCGCGACGGCCATCCCATCGAATGCGAAATCCGTTTGATGCGCCTGTCCGTGCCGGGCCGCCAGCTCGTGCATGCGCGCATCATCGACTTGACCGAACGCAACCTCGCCGAAGCCATGCGCTCGGGCCAGAGCGCCCTGCTGGAAATGGTCGCCAAGGGCGCGCCACTGATCCCCACCCTGAACCAGCTGCTGCTACTCATCGAGGGCCAGTCGCGCGGCGTGTACTGTTCCATCATGCTGCTCGACGACGACGGCATGCACATGCACAGCGCGGCCGGCCCCAGCCTGCCGGCCGAGTACATGGCCCTGCTCGAAGGCGTGGAAATCGGCCCCGGCGTGGGTTCCTGCGGCACGGCCATGTTCCGCCGCGAGCAGGTGATCGTCAGCGACATCATGCAGGACCCGCTGTGGGCGCCCTACCGCGAACTGGCCGCGCCGTTCGGCCTGCGCGCCTGCTGGTCGCGCCCCATCTTCGGCCAGGAAGGCAAGGTGCTCGGCTCGTTCGCCATGTACTACCGCGAAGTACGCAGCCCCGACGCGCACGAGCAGGGCCTGATCGACACGGCCACCGACCTGGCCGGCATCGCCATCGGCCGCATGCGCCACGAACGCGAATTGCAGCGCCACCGCGCCCACCTGGAAGAACTGGTGGCCGAGCGCACGGCGGCCTTGACGCAGGCCAAGGAACAGTCGGAACAGGTCAACCGCGAGCTGGCCGCCGCGCTGGAAAACCTGTCCATCACGCAGGAAGAACTGGTGCGGCGCGACAAGCTGGCCGCGCTGGGCGCGCTGGTGGCCGGCATCGCGCATGAGCTCAATACGCCGATCGGCAACGGCCTCGTGGTGGCCACCACCATGGCCGAGCGCACGCGCGAACTGCAGGCCTCCTTCCTCGACGGCCTGCGCCGCTCCGAGCTGGGCGCCTACCTGGCCCAGGCCAGCGAGGCCGACGCCATCATGCTGCGCAACCTGCAGCGCGCCGCCGACCTCGTCTCCAGCTTCAAGCAGATCGCCGTCGACCGCGCCAGCTCGCAGCGCCGCCATTTCCTGCTGCGCCAGTTCGTCGCCGAGCTGATGCTGCCCCTGTCCACGCCGCTCAAGACCGCCGGCCTGACGCTGACGCAGGACGTGCCCGAGGACCTGGCCATGGACAGCTATCCCGGCCCGCTGGGCCAGGTGCTGGGCAACCTGCTGGAAAACTGCCTGCGCCACGCCTTCGACGGCCGCAGCGGCGGCAGCATCGCCGTCACCGCGCGCGCCAGCGACGATGGCCAGGGCATCGTGCTGTCCGTGGCCGACACGGGCGTGGGCATCACGGCCGACGACCTCACGCACGTCTTCGATCCCTTCTTCACCACCAAGCTGGGCTCCGGCGGCTCGGGCCTGGGCCTGCACGTGGCGCACAACATCGTCACAGGCGTGCTGGGCGGCCATATCGACGCCTGCAGCAGTCCCGCCGGCAGCACCTTCACCCTGCTGCTGCCGGCCGTCGCACCCCAGTCGCCCGCCGCCTGAACGCCGGTAACGCTACAATGCAGCCATCGCTTTCTGATGGAGCATTGCCATGAAATACATCCTCGCCACGGCCCTGCTGGCCATTTGCGCCGGCGCCTCGGCCGGACCCGCCCCCTGGTACCAATGGCGCAGCAAGATCGACGGCACCCTGTCATGCGCCCAGTCCACCCTGGGATTTGGCTGGGAACTGGCCTCGGGACCGTACAAAGATAGCCGTTGCGAAAAACCGGCGCTTGTTAAATAATGGGGCCATGACCACACGGGGCACCGGCTTGAGATCAAGCGATGGCATTGCGGCGTCGAAAGAGTATGGAACGATAAGAACGTATCTATTCAAACCGAGGAGACCACATGTTTACGAATCCCGAACAATTCGCATCGGCCACCAAGGCCTTGTTTGAATTCCAGCTGATGACCTTCAACACCCTCACTTCCAAGGCCGTGCAAGGCGTGGAACAGGTGCTGGCATTGAACATGGCCACCGCCAAGTCCGGCATCGAGGATAGTCTTGCCGCCAGTAAGGAAATCAGCCAGGCCAGGGACCCGAAGGCCGCCATGGCCGCCGCCGCCGCCCAGCTGCAACCGGGCGTGGCCGGCGCGAAAGCGTATAAACAGCAGCTCGACGACATCATCAAGGAAATCCACACGGAATTCACGACGGCCGCCGAAGCCCATGTGGCCGAAGCGAAAGGCAATCTGAGCGCCCTGATCTACGACGTCACGAAAAACGTGCCGCCCGGTTCGGAAAACGCCGTGGCCATCGTCAAGGCCGCCATCGACAACGCCTTCCTCGGCTACGAGCAAGTGACCAAGGCCACAAAACAGGCCGTGAAAACCGTGGAGGAACAGATCGCCAAGGCCAGCGCGCAAGTGGCGCAGGCCACGGAAAAGGCGACGAGCAGCGCCGCCGCGGCGGAAAAGGCGGCGCCTGCCGCCAAGCCGAAAGCGGCTAAAAAGTAACTGGCCCCAAGCGCAGGTACCGGGGTCGTGCCCTGCAGGTGACGACCCCGGCCTTTGCGGGGAGTCACCCGACCGGCACGATCCGGTACACGCAGCGCCTGCCCCCCTCCAGCAGATATTCGCTGCGCTCCACCGTGCAATCGCCCCCCAATACCCGCTGGAAGATGGCCAGCTCCGAGCGGCAGAAATTCTGGCATGCCGTGGCCGCCGCGCAGATGGGGCAATGGTTTTCCACCAGCAAGACACTGCCATCGTCGCGCGCCTCGGCATGGGCCATGTAACCCTCGCCATCGCGCGCCTGCGCCAGAGCGGCCACTCTTTGCGCCAGATCAAGCCGAGGATCGACCAACTGCCTGTAGGCCGCTTCGCTGCCGCGCTCGCGCGCGCCTATCAATTGATCGAGGCCCGCGTCGCCGAACAGGGTTTTCACTTGCGCGATCAATTCCAGGGTCAGGTCGGCGTGGCGGTCGGGAAAGCGCGCATGGCCCTCCCGCGTCAGCGCCCAGCGCCGCGACGGGCGTCCCACCTTGTCGGCCACGTCCTCAAAAGCCACCAGGCCACGCTCAAGCGCCGCCTCCAGCTGGCGCCGCGCGCCCATGGACGTGATGTCGAGCAAGGCCGCCAGCTGCTGCGCCGTCTGCGGCCCGCGCATCTTCAGCAGGAACAGGGTCTGTTCCGACGTGTTCATGCTGCCGCTCACGCCACGGCTTTCGCGTCAACCTCGCCGGCCAGCTGGCGGCGCCAGGCCGCCATGCGCCAGGCGGCCCAGGCGGCGGAACAGGCGCCGGCGACGAGGATCAGGCGCGTGTCGATCAGGGTCAGCACGGAGCCGCTCAAGGCCACGACGATGTTGGCGATGCAAAAGGTGGTGGCCAGCAAGCCCATCACGGCGCCCTGGCCATGCGCGCTGAAGCGCTCGGCGCACCAGCCCTGTATTACCGTGTTGTACAGCGCGTTCGGGATGCCGAACAGCACGATGGCGGCGATGCCCACCCAGATATTACCCAGCGCCAAAATCCCCACGGCCAAGGCCACGCCGCAGGCATACCAGCTGGCGCGCAGCAGCGGCGCATGGCGGCTGGGACCGCCCGCCAGCAGCGAGGTGATGGTCATCGTGCCGCACAGGCCCACGTTCACCCAGGCAATCGCCTGTGCATGGTAGTTGGCCGTCTCGACCAGCCACAACGGATAAAACTCATAGAAACTGGCCACGCCGCACGTAAATGCCAGCTGCACGATGAACAGGGTACGCAGCTCCTCGTGGCGCAGCAGGTTCAGCGAATGGCGGTCGCGCGCCACCTGCCACCACGACGTCGTCAATAGCGAGGGCGTTTCGCGCGGCAAGCCGACGGCCACCAGCACGGCGACGAGCATGAGCGCAGCGGCGGCGATCCAGAACGGCACCGTCACGCCCCAGCCCAGGGTCGCGCCCGCCAAAATCGGCCCCACCAGCCAGCCCAGGTAAAACGCGCCATTCAGCCAGGACATGGCGCGCAGGCGCAGCGCTCCCGTCAACTGGTCGGCCAGCATGGCGCGCGCCACGGCGCCATTTCCTTCAAGCAAACCGGTGATGAAGCGGGCGACGATGAACAACGGATACGACTGGATCACCAGCGCCCAGGCCGTGATGGCATGGCCGATGGCGGCGCCCACGGCCGTGCGCATCAGCAAGGGACGGCGGCCATAGCGGTCGGACAAGGGACCCAGCAGGGCCGAGCCGATCAGCAAGCCCAGCGGATTGATGGTGAGCGCCAGGCCGAACAGCAGTTTTGACGGCAAGCCGAGGAAATTATTGAAGGCGTTCGGCGCCTCGGCCGCGAACAGCGGCGGCAGAATCGGGTAGGGCAGCGAGGCGCCGATGGTCGACAGCAGCGCCAGCAGGCAGGCGGCGGAAATCAGGATGATGTTTTTCATGCGGCCTCGGCGGATTGTGTCTGGCAAGCATACGGGGACATGCCATATAAGTAAACTAAAAAGTTTATCAATTGCGGCCATCATTGCTGCCGTGCGCGCCATTGCGTCGGCTATCATTGCCCGATGAATCACGTTGAACAGGACACACATGACATTGTCAGAAATTGAACGGCAACACGGCTGCACCTATCCGGCTCTGTACCGGCAACTGGAACGCGACGGCATGCTGGCCGTGGGCGAATACGGCCCCGACTGGTACAAGCTGGTCTATCCCACCCTGAAGGATAAACCCACCCTGCTGCTGCATGCCGATGATTTCGAATTGCTCAATATCAAGGCCGTTGCCGAAGCAGCGGACACCTTGCGCGACGCGGACGATTACCGGCAGATCGACCCGGCCTTCCGATTCATCCCGTTCGCGCAAACGGGCGCCGGCGACCACTACTGCTTTTTCGCCTCAGGCCAGCAGGACGGCGAGATGCCCGTCGTGCTGCTGTGGCACGACCAGAATGCAGCCCAGTACCTGGCGAAGAACCTGCAGGATTTCATATTCCTTATGCTGCTCAACAGCATGGCTGACCAGGATACGTACAACGACGTCAGCGACGAGGAATTCAGGCAGCAGCTGGAAAAAACCCTGCTCACCCATGCGCGCTACCTGACGGCGCCGCAAGCCGAAGTACTGCAAACCTTGCTGGCCAGGGACATCATCGATTACGAGGTGGCGCTGCCGAAGGGACGCAAGGAAGCGCACCGGGGCTTGCTCACCGATATCGAATTGGCCGGCCTGCGCGCGGAATACATTGCCTACGAAAAGTTCGACAGCTGTTTTGCCTACAGCACGGCTGACGAAACATAAAATAGCTGGGCAAGCGGCGGATGAAGGTTTAAACTGTATATAAACACAGTAAAAATCTGTCCGAGTGACATCTTGCCCCACTATTACCATGCTGAGAGTCCTGGAAAATCCCCTGTACTATCTGGACAATTTCCAGGATGTGCTGAGCTGGATCAGCGCGCGCTACGCCGACCTGCTCAGTCTTGAGGAAACGCAATTCATCGCCGGCTTCGGTGCGCTGCCGCAGCCGTCGCGCGCCCTGTTCGTGCGCCTCGTCATGCGCAAGGGCTGTCTGTTCCGCGCCAGCAAGCTCAATTACCCGGAAATCGGCGACACGCGCGCGGCCGCCCTGCCCTTGCTGGCATCGGGCTGGGTGGAAGCCGACCCCGTCATCTCGCTAGCCGAACTGTTCGAGCAACTGCTGAAAGCGGAAATCGCCCAGGCGTTCGGCCTCGCCCCGTCCCTGAAGGCGGCGCGCAAGGCGGAGCAGCTCGATGCCTTGCGCGGGCAGCATGCGGACAATAAACCGTTTTCCGCCTGGCATCCGGCCTCCGGCGACGTGCTGTACCGCATCGGCCTGCAAGCGCTGTGCGACCGATTGCGCCTGATTTACTTCGGCAACCATCACCAGGACTGGTCGGAATTCGTGCTGTCCGACCTCGGCGTGTACCAATATGAAAAAGTGGAATTCTCGCCCGAGTCGCGCGGCTTTCGCACGCGCCAGGATATCGAGCACTATGCAGCGCTGCAGCAGTGCCGCGAACGCTATGACGCCAGCGCGCCGGCCGACGAGGTGCTGCAGGAACTGGCCGCGCTGCCCTTGTCCCAGGACAATACCTGGCTGGCCAGCCGGCGCGACAAGCTGCGCTTCCAGATCGCCCGGCACCTGGAAAAATGCCAGGACTGGCCCGCCGCCTACCGCGCCTACGCCGATTGCCGCTATCCGGGCGCGCGGGGCCGCGCCATCCGCGTGCTGGAAAAAGATGAACAGCCGCAAGCGGCCTACGACCGCCTCGTGATCGCCCTGGCGGCGCCGGAAAGCGAGGCGGAACAGCAATTGCTGCTGCGCATGGCGCCCCGTTTGCGGCGCAAGCTGGGCCACGCCAGGCAGGCGGCCCATGTTCCCGCCGCCGTGGAACGCATCGACCTGCTGCTGCCCTGCCCTGAACAAGCGTGCTACGTGGAAGGGGTGGTGCAGCAACACCTGATGCGGGACGACGCGCCCGTGTACTACGTGGAAAACACCCTGATCAACTCGCTGTTCGGCCTGCTGTGCTGGCCCGCCATCTTCACGGCGATACCGGGCGCCTTCTTCCACCCGTTCCACCGTGGCCCGGCCGACTTGCACAGCGCCGATTTCTACCTGCGCCGCAACGGCGACTTCGCCGCCTGCCTGGCGCAGCTGGACGACGGCAGCTACCACGCCGCCATCCGCGCCACCTTTGCCGCCAAGCACGGCATCGTCTCGCCCTTCGTCAGCTGGGATATGCTGGGCGACGGCTTGCTGGACCTGGCGCTGGCCTGCATGCCGGCCTTTCATCTGAAAAAGGCGTTTGAACGCATCTTGCTCGATATCAAAAGCAACCGCAGCGGCTTGCCCGACCTGATCCAGTTCTGGCCGACAGAACGGCGCTACCGCATGATCGAAGTCAAGGGTCCGGGCGACCGCCTGCAGGACAACCAGCTGCGCTGGATCGCGTATTGCGCCGAGCACGCCATGCCCGTCAGCGTGTGCTATCTGCAATGGCAGGCGGCAGCATGAAGTACACGGTTGCCGTGCGCGCCCTGTGCGAGTTCACCGCCAAGGTGGGCGACCTGGACTTGCGTTTCACGCCCTCGCCCACGGCCCAGGAAGGCATGGCCGGCCACGCCACCGTCACGGGCCGGCGCGACGACGATTACCAGCGCGAAATGAGCCTGTGCGGCGACTTCGGCCCCCTGCACGTGCGCGGCCGCGCCGACGGCTACGACCCGGCGCGGCGGCAGCTGGAAGAGATCAAGACCTACCGCGGCGAGCTTGGCGCCATGCCCGCCAACCACCGCCAGCTGCACTGGGCGCAGGCGCGCATCTACGGCCATTTGCTGTGCCAGCAGCTGAACTTGCCCATGCTGCGCGTGGCGCTCGTGTATTTCGACATCGCCAGCCAGAAGGAAACGGTGATGCACGAAGAATGCACGGCCGAGGCGCTGCGCATTTTCTTCGAGCAGCATTGCGCGCTGTTCCTGGAATGGGCCGGGCAGGAAATGGCGCACCGCGCCAGCCGCGACGTCCAGCTCACGGCCATGACCTTTCCCCACGCCGACTTCCGCCCGGGACAGCGCCAGCTGGCCGAAGCCATGTACAAGGCCAGCAGCCGCGGCTGCGCCTTGCTGGCGCAGGCGCCGACCGGTATCGGCAAGACCGTGGGCAGCCTGTTTCCCATGCTGAAGGCGACGGCGGCGCATGGCCTCGATAAACTGTTTTTCCTCGCCGCCAAGGTGCCGGGACGGCAGATGGCGCTCGATGCCTGCGCCATCCTCAAGGAAAGCGCGCCGCTGCTGCCGCTGCGCGTGCTGGAACTGAGCGCCAGGAGCAGCGCCTGCGAGCATCCCGACAAGGCCTGTCATGGCGAATCATGCCCGCTGGCCAAGGGTTTTTACGACCGTTTGCCGCTGGCGCGCGCAGTGGCGCTGGCCAGCGGTTTGATTTTGGACAAGGAAGCCGTGCGCGCCATCGCCTTGCAGCAGGGTATTTGCCCATATTACCTGGGCATGGAACTGGCGCGCTGGAGCGATGTCGTCATCGGCGACTACAATTACTATTTCGATCTCAGCGCCATGCTGTACGGCATGACCCTGGCCCACGACTGGAAAGTCAATGTGCTCGTCGACGAAGCGCACAATATGGTGTCGCGTGCGCGCAGCATGTATTCGGCCGAACTGGCGCAAATCGACCTGAAAATGCTGCGCAAATTCGCGCCCGAAGGTTTGAAAAAGCCGCTGGACCGCCTGGCGCGCCAGTGGACGGCCCTGCTCAAGGAGCAGGATGGCGACTACCGCGTGCATGCGGCACTGCCCGACAAATTCTTTGGCGCGCTGCAAGGCGTGGCCACGGCCACCGGCGACTACATGGCCGAGCACGCTGCCGCGCTGGACGAAGACTTGCAGCGCTTCTATTTCGACGTGCTGCTGATCAACCGCCTGGCGGAAAGTTTCGGCGCGCATTCGCTGTTCGACGTGAGCAAAACGGACACGGGCTCCACCGTCTGCATCCGCAATATCGTGCCGGCGCCGTTTCTCAAGGAGCGCTTCGCGGCCAGCCACAGCACGGCCCTGTTTTCCGCCACCCTGAGTCCGTGGAATTACTACAGCGACACCCTGGGCATGCCGGAGAACACGGCCTGGGTCGACGTGGAATCGCCGTTCCAGGCGGCGCAATTGTCCGTGCGCGTGGCCGATACCATTTCCACGCGCTACCAGCACCGCGCCGCCTCGCTGCTGCCCATCGCGCAATTGATGGCGAAGCAATACGCGGAAACGCCGGGCAACTACCTGGCCTTCTTCAGCAGCTTCGATTACATGGAAAAGACGGCCCAATTGTTTGCCCAGCATTACCCGGACGTGCCCCTCTGGCAGCAGCCGCGCCGCATGGACGATACTGCCCGCGCGCAATTCCTGGGCCGCTTCGGCCTGGACACGCGCGGCATCGGCTTTGCCGTGCTCGGCGGCGCCTTCGGCGAAGGCATCGACTTGCCCGGCGCGCGCCTGATCGGCGCCTTCATCGCCACCCTGGGTTTGCCGCAGATCAATCCCGTCAACGAGCAGATCCGCCAGCGCATGGGCGACATCTTCGGCGCCGGCTACGACTATACGTATCTGTATCCGGGCATGCAGAAGGTGGTGCAGGCGGCCGGCCGCGTGATCCGCACCACGTCGGACAAGGGCGTCGTCTACCTGATCGACGACCGTTTTTCACGCCCGGAAATCCGCCAGCTCTTGCCGACTTGGTGGGATGTGCAGCTAGCCAACCAGTAACTTCAGCTTCTGATAGCCCGCCTTGCTCACGGGTATCCGCGTATCGTCGCGCAAGATGGCCACGTGGCTGTCCCTGGTGGCCGCCTCGATGCGGCGGATGCCGTCGATGTTGAGCAGGTACGAGCGGTGCACGCGCAGGAACTTGGCGGGATCGAGCTGGGCTTCCAGTTCCGCCAAGGTCTGGCTTTTCAGGTAGGACTTGCCCTCGGAACGGATGCTGACGTAATCGTCCTGCGCCTCGATGTAATCGATCCGGGCGCTGGCGATCACATGGACCTTGGCGCCGTCGCGTATCAGCACGCGGTCCAGGGGCGCGGCGCGCGTGGCCGCCTCGCGCGCCGCCGCTTGCACGGCAGTCAACTGCGCGGGCGCGCTGCGCTGGGCGCGCGCATGGGCCAGCGCCTGCTCGAAGCGCTGTTCGCTGAACGGCTTGAGCAGATAATCGAGCGCATGGCAGTCAAACGCCTTCAAGGCGTACTGGTCGTAGGCCGTGACAAAGATCAACCTTGTCTTCGCGCCGATCAGCTCGGCCACTTCAAAACCGTCCAGCCGCGGCATCTGGATGTCGAGGAACACCAGTTCCGGCTCCAGTTCCGCGATGGCCTTGACGGCTTCAAAGCCGTTGGCGCACTCGGCGACGATCTCGATATCGTCGTGGCGCGCCAGGTATTCGCGCAGCACGCCGCGCGCCAGCGCTTCATCGTCGACGATGGCCACGCGCATTCTTGCCTGCATCATTCGTCCTCCGTGTCGCCGGTCCGCGCCGGCATGGAAATCATCACGTCGAAGTAGCCGTCGCGCCGGCCCCAGTGCACGCCGGCCTCGTGGCCATGGGCGCCGGCCAGGCGCTGGCGCACGTTCTCCAGGCCCACGCCCGTGCCGCGCGATGCCGTTTGATCCGCATCCACCGGGTTGCGCACGGCAATCTGCAGCAGGCTGCCCGCGCGCCGGGCCTTGATCTCAATCAGCCCGCCCTCCGTCAAATTGCAAATGCCGTGCTTGACGGCGTTTTCCACCAGCGGCTGGATCAGCATGGGCGGCAGCAGGCATGCCAGCGCGTCCGCCTCGACGGCTTCCGCCACCTGCAGGCGGGCGCCGAAACGCACTTGCTCAATAGCAAGAAAATGGCGGATCAGCACCAGTTCCTGTTCCAGCGTGATTTTCCGGTGCGCTTCCAGGCTCAGGCTCTGGCGAAAAAAACTGGCCAGCTGCAGCGTCATCTGGCGCGCGCCCGCCGCATCGATAGACGTCAGGGCGCTGATGGAGTTCAGGCTGTTGAACAGGAAATGCGGATCGATCTGCGTGCGCAGCATGCGCAATTGCGCTTCCTGCGCCGCCAGCTGCGCTTGCAGGCCCCGCTGCTCGGCCATCCTGGCGCGCACGAATTCGAGCAGCAGGTAATGCACAGCAGCAACGAGACAATACAGCAGCACGCCCAGGCCGAAGAACAGGGCCAGCAGCGATGGCGTCAGGTTCACGCCCAGCCAGCGCACGTCCAGCAGCAGGCTGACGCTGTTCAAAAATTGCAGCAAAGTGGCCCACAGCAAGCCCGCGCACAGGGCCGCCACGCCCATCACGCCGGCAACGGCGGCCGGATGGCGGGCGGCCAAAGGATAGGCGCGGCACAGGTAAAACGCGGAAAAGCCCGTGCCGATCGCATACACGAGCGTGGCCGGCACCACCAGCAAAGCCGCATTGAGCCACGGTGCATGGGCCACCCTGGCCAGGACAAAGGCCAGGGCCAGGCCCAGCGCCATGCAGGCCAGCAAGACCGCCACGGCGCCGCGCCGCTTCGACAAGGGTCCCGACATGCGCGCCTAGTTGCGGATTTCCAGGCCGCCCATGATGGCGTAGCCCGTCACGTACAAACGCTTGGCCTGGTTCGGCGGCACGATGGTCTTCTCCTCGAAGCCGCCGAGGATGGGCGTGCCCTGCAGCACGACGCTCCAGTCGGGCGGAATCTTGATGGTGACGCCGCCGCACAGGGCAAACACGTTGAGCACGGCCTCGCCTTCGATCGACGCCTGGCGCAGATCGATTTCGCAGCCGGCCATGATGACATTGATATCGCCGCCCCTGAAGCGCTGCGAGGACACGCGCCGCACATAGCCGCCGAGGATGGCCGTCACTTCGATGATGCTGTCGTCGTCGGCCTGGCCGCTGGCGCCGGGCGCCGCCGCGTCGGCCCCCGCATCCGCGCCTGCCTTGTCGAGGGAAACGGCGCCATGGCGGGGCTGGCCGAATGGGTCGGGCGCGGCAGTACTATCCTGCTGCGCGGCAAAATGGCGGCGGCGCTGCCGCTGCTGCGCGCCGGGCAGCGATTTCGACACCACGGCCACGCCGGCGGCAATGATGAGCAGCGGCCACAGCATGCTCCAGTTGATATGGAACAAACCCATGGCTTTCAGGGTCCAGCTCAGGCCCAGCAAGACCATGACGCCGCCGAGCACGTAGCCGGAGCGGGTATGGCTTTGCGATAGCTTCAGCAAGCCGAATATGATGAGGATGGTGGGCCAGAAGCGGAAGGTATAGCGCACATCGATGAAGCCGAGGTTATCGAGCAGGAACAGCAGCCCCAGCCCGATAACGATCACGCCCAGCAGGATCTGCGACGGCGAGTGCGGCGGCGGTCTATTTTTCATGCTCGGACTCCCGGTAGGCAATAAAATGCTTGTTCAGCAGCGGTTCGAGCACGAGGCCCACGCCCCAGGCGATCAGCAAGGCTGGCCAGCTGTTGTAGAAATTCAAATTCCATAGTTCCTCGTACGACACATACCACCAGGCGGCGAAAAAGATCAGCCACAGGCCGCTGAGCACTTGCTTGGCGGACACGGGCGCGAGCAGCTTGTTCAAGCCGAAGAACGCCATGATCACCGGCCAATAATGCCATAGTGCATAGTAATCGTGGAGGTAGATCACATCGAGCCGGTCCAGCAGGATGACGACGCCGATGGCAATGAGCAGCACGCCCCACAGCAGCTGGGTACGCCGGCAATACGCTTGTTCGGATTTCACGATAGCCCCTTGGTTTTGGATGATAGGCAAGATACGCGCGATCGGCGCCCGGGAACAGCCTTCTTCGGCGAATGGCGGATACGGGCGGGTGAATGGCGCGAGGGCCGGAAAAAGACGAAAAAAAGACCGGCAGGCGCCGGCCTCAAGGGGTAATGCAGAGTAAGGGGCATGCAGAGCGCCACTGGCGCATCCCGCCAACAGCCTCGCGCGAGATGTCAATGGGAAAGAAATCTGGTGCCGATCCTTGAGGCGACCGGCTGACCTGCTGGAAGATCGAACATGCCGCCAACTTCACGGCAGTGCGTCTCAACCAAGCAAAGCCATCATACTCCCGATCGGCAAAAAGCACCGTTCGCTAGCACACACAGATGTGGTTTTGCTGAGCTGCATCAAACAGCCGTGGCGTGCGGCGGCTGCTGCATGTCGTTCCTGATCCATTCCAGCACGGACGGCCCCTGCGGCTGCCAGCCCAGCAACTTGCGCGACCGCTCACCGCGCACGCGGCTGTTGGAACCGAGGCCATACGACGCCATTTCATAGCCCCATTCGGCAATCGCCTCGGCCAGCGGCCAGTCCTGCGCGGGAGCCAGGTCCAGTGCAGTGGCGATGGCGGCCGTCATGTCGCGGAAAGCCGCCTCGCCCGATACGACAAAGTAAAACGTGCCGGCCGGCGACTTGTCCAGCGCCAGCAGATACAGGCTGACAACGTCGTCGATATGCACGTTCGACCAGATATTGCGGCCCGGCCCCACGTGGCGCACGATACCGCTCTTGCGCGCCTGTTTCAGCAGGCGCGGCAACTGCACGCTGTCGCGCGGCAAGGCGCCGTGGCCGTAGATCAGCGTGTTGCACAGCACGCTGGCGCGCACGCCCTGGCCTGCACTGGCCAGCACCAAGTCATCGATGGCGACCCGCGCCGCCTTGTCGGCCGTGGGCGCCGGCAGCTTGTCTTCATAATAAATCTGTTCCGTTCCTTCGCCGCCCGAGGCGTCGCCCACGATGGACGAGCCGCTGGTGTGCAGAAACACTTTGTTCGTGCCTGCCAGCGCTTCAATAATGGCTTCCACGGCGCCCCGATGGTCGCTGCTGGCCGCATTGATGACGGCGTCCGCCGCCCTCGCCTGTTCGATGAGCAGCTCGCGGTCGTTCAAGGTGCCGACGATTGCTTGCACGCCGATGGCGGCCAGTTCGGCCACCTGCTCCGGCTTGCGCACGAGACCCGTCACCTGATGGCCGGCGCGCACGAGGCCCGCCGCGATGGAACTGCCGATGAAACCTGCCGCGCCTGTCAAGAATATTCGCATCATTACTCCTTTGTTGGTTCAGATTGCAATCAATCACAGCAACAAAGTATGCGCGCTTTCGTCTTTCGCAAAAAGCGGCCGCGCGGCAAAAGATTTATGACTTGGGCGCAACAATCTTGAGCTGCAGGGCGGCGATGTAGCGGCTCCGCCAGGCGGGGTCTTCGGGCGTCAGCAAGCTGAGCCTGTCGCGCGCGCGCGTGGCGGCCACATAAAAACGGTTTTCCTCTTCCAGCGGGTCGGTCTTGCTGCGCGGGAATTCATCGACGGCCAGGTAAGGCAGGATGACGTGGTTATATTCGAGGCCCTTGATCTGGTCGATGCAGGCGATGACCAGCCTGGCCTTGCCGGTCGAGACCGTCACAGCCTCTTCCATCTCGCCCAGCCAGCCGGCAAAGCCGCCCAGCGCCACGCCCGCCTCGCGGCACACGGCGATAAAACCGTGCAGGGAACGGGCCACGACCCGCGCCTGGGCCGGGTCGACATAGATGCGGCGCGCCGTCTGTTCCAGCTGCATCAGGCCAAAGATGTGCTGCAGGGCATCGCCGGCCAAAGCGTCCGGGGGCAGCGCGCGCAGGTAGTCGACGGCGGCCAGGGTCAGCGCCGCCTTGTCCTGGTTCTGCGACTTGGCCAGCTGGTTGGTCAAAAAGCCTTCCAGCAAGTCCGGGTAGTTGGCCACGTCGGCCTTGGCTTGCTGCAACTCCGTGCGCGTAAACGGGATTTCCGCGAAGGCCACGAGGGCTTCGAGGATCTCGCCGCGGCGCGGACCGCTCTTGATCGCATGTAAATCCTTGCGGGCGATGGCGACCATGCCGCGCAGCATCAGTACTTCCTGGCTCAGCAGATAGCTGTTCATGTCCACCAGGCCGTACGCGATACCGCTCTGGAACAGCGCCGTTTCCACGCGGATAGCCTGGTCGCGGTCGCGCAGCAGGATGGCCGTGGTGCCCGCATGCGCATGTTCGAGGGCGGCGATCAGCTGGGCGCTGCAGGCCTGCGGCTGCGCATGGTCGTATTCGAGCAGTTCGATGTGCGTGGCGCGCGACAGGGCCGACACGCTGGCCTTGTTTTTCAGCACGCCCACGGCCTGCGCCAGCTGCGGCCCGTAGCGGTAGGACGCCGTCAGCGGCAGGCGCTGCAGGGCGGGGAATTCCTGCTCGAAGCGCTGGCGCAGGAAGCGGTGGTCGGCGCCCGACCATGTGTAGATCACTTGATCCTTGTCGCCGGCGCCGCAGAAAAAAGCGTTGCCGCGGCGTATCAGCATGGTCAGCAGGCGAAACGACGCTTCGTTCAGGTCGTGCAATTCATCGGCCACGATGATCTGGAAGGCCGGCAACTGCTGGCGCAGCGGCTCGTCGCCGTCGAGCATGCGCACGAGGTCATAGGTGGCGTCGAACGGCGCGCGGAACTGGATGTCGCCCGTGTCGGCGCCGCGCAAGCCTTCATATTCGCGCAGCCACAGATAATGCGTGCGCGACATGCCCAGCATTTCCAGGTTGTCATCAAGCGAGTTGCTCTCGAAGTCGGGGTTTTGAAAATCCAGGCGCGCCTTGGTGCGCAATTGCAGTTTCAGGAATTCGGCGATGGCGCCGTTGGTCGTGTTGATTTCCAGCGGATAGCGGTGGGCGTATTTCTCGGACACCACTTCCAGCGCTTCCCAGGCCACGGGGCGCAGCTCTTCATCGCTGCGCATGACCGCTATTTGCATGTTTTCCAGCTGCAACAGTATTTTGGCGGCCAAGGCGTCGAAGGTGTCGATGGTCAGGCGCTTGACGACGCCGAGCGGCACGCCCACGTCCAGCAGGCGCTGGCGCAGGGCCACGCGCGCCGCTTCCGTGAACACGAGGGCCAGCATGCGTTCGGGCGCGCGGCCCCGGTGCAGGGCTTCGGCCAGGCGCAGGGCCAGGGTGGTCGTCTTGGCGGCGCCGGCATTGGCGTCGATCAGGACGACTTTCTTTTGCGCCGTCTGGATGGCGATCTGCTCCGGCGTCGGCGTGATGCGTTTGGGAATGAACTGCGGGGCGTTATCTGTACTCAAAGGAATTCCTGAAATGGTTGCTGCTTTTCACGCTGTTACCAGGCGCAGGTGCGCAAGCCGGCAAAGATATCACCCCGCTCGGGCGCATGGAAGGCACGCATGCGCGCTGAACGCAGGCGCGGCGGCGTGGCGAACGACGCCCCGCGCAAGACCTGGTACTGCATGAAATACGGCGCCGAATATTCGCGCCAGGCGGCGGGGGCAAAGCCCGGATACGGCTCGAACGGCGTCGCCGTCCACTCCCACACCTGTCCCCACTGGAACAGCGGATGGCGGGACAGCGCAGCATACTCCCATTCCGCCTCGGTCGCCAGGCGCCGCCCGGCCCAGGCGCAATACGCCTGCGCCTCATACAAGTTAATGTGGCGCACGGCTTCATTCGGCGGCAAGGTGGTGCGCCGGCCGAAGCGCATGGTGCGCCACTGCGTCGCTTCGCGCAGCCAGTAGCGGGGCGACGAGCGCTCCTGCTGCATCAGCCACGCGCTGCCGGCCGCGCTCCAGAACTGGCGGTTCTGGTAGCCGCCATCGGACACGAAATCGGCAAACCGGGCATTCGACACGGGCACGGCATCGATGGAAAACGGCGCGACATAGCAGGCGTAGGCGGGCGATTCATTGTCGAAGGCGAAACCGTCATCGCGCGGCGAGCCGAGTTCGATGGTGCCGCCAGGAAAGGCAATCTCGCCCGCCCCTGCCGGCAAGGCGAGGCTGGCCGCCAGGGTTCCCGGGCCTTCCAGCCCCAGCCATTGCAAGCCGGCCAGCATTTCCTCGCCGCACAGGTCTTCATGCGCCAGCGCCAGCCGGTACGGCGCCAGGGCGCTGTCGACATTGGCCTCACGCGAGAGTTTATCGAGCACCCGGTCCAGCACTTCGTGGCAATACGTCTTCACGGCGCCTGGGCTGGGCAAGTCCAGCTTCCAGCGCGCGCGCTGCTCGACCATGTTGGCGTCGAACAGATCGTCGCCGCGCGTCAGCAGGGAGTTATACACGGCGTCGGCCGGATGGCTCGACGGGGCTTCGCGCAGGATGAACCACTCGGCAAACCAGGCGATATGCGCGAGTTGCCACAGCGGCGGATTGAGTTGCGGATGGTGGGGCAGGCGCTCGACCACGTCCAGTCCGGCACAGACATAGCAGTCAAACAGGGACAAGGTGGCCTGGCGCGCGGCCACCAGCGACTGGGCCAGTTGCTGCGCGCCGGCATGGCGAAAAGAAGCGTTGATTAAAGTCATGGCCTGATTGTAACGACTTATGCCAACATTGCACCAGCCGCAAGGAAAACCGGGGGCCAGGCGCCCCCTTTCCCTCTATTTGACCAGCAATTCGCCCTGCAGCGGCGTGACGACGGATTTGGGCATGCTGACGATAAAACTGCTGCCCTTGTCGGCCACGGACTGGATGGCCAGCGTGCCGCCATGGCGCAGCAGCACGTGCTTGACGATGGCCAGGCCCAGGCCCGTGCCCTGGGTTTCGCGCGAACGGCTCTTGTCGACGCGGTAGAAACGTTCCGTCAGGCGCGAGATATGCTCCTGGCTGATGCCGATGCCCGTATCCTGCGCGATGAATTGCGGTCCGGCCGGGCCGTCCTGCCAGCGCAGGGTGATGGTGCCGCCGGCCGGCGTGTAGCGCACGGCGTTCGAGGCCAGGTTGCCGAAGGCGCTGTACAGCTCGTCGTAGCTGCCCAGCACGTCGGGACCGTTGCATTCCATCTTGATGTCATGCTTGCCTGCCGACAAGCCCTTGGCGTCGCGCAAGACTTGCTGCATGAGCTTTTTGATGTCCACCGGCTCGGGGCGCAGCGGATAGTCAACCGATTCCAGGCGCGACAGGGTCAGCATGTCCTCGATCAGGTGCTGCATGCGGTGGCCCTGCTCCGTCATCAGCTTGATATGGGCGGCGCGCGTGGCGGCGTCCAGGTCCAGCTCGGTGGAAGCGATTTCCAGGAAGCCGACGATGACCGTCAGCGGCGTGCGCAATTCGTGCGAGGCGTTGGCGATGAAGTCGCGGCGCATCATTTCGATGCGTTCCGTCTCCGTCACGTCGTGCGTAACGAGGATCTGGCGGCGGTTTTCAAACGGGATGATCTGCACGATCAGCTTGCGGTTGCGGAAAGTGATCGTCAGCGGCTGGTCGTAGCGGCCCAGGATGATGTAATCCATGAACTCGGGGCTGCGGATCAGGTTCGTGACGCGCATGCCCTTGTCGCGCTCGTGCGTGAGGCCCAGGTGCTTCTCGGCGGCCGGGTTGCACCATTCGAGGAACAGCACGTCGTCCATGATGACGACGCCGTCCGGCAGCAGATGCATGGCCTGGCGGAAACGCGCCAGCCATTCCGTCAGCTCGGCCTGGTTTTTCTCGTCATCGCGGCGCATGCGGTACAGGCGCGCGAAAATGCTGGTCCAGGCGCCCCAGCCGTCGGGCAGCTTGGCGCTTTCCGGGTTGTCCAGCCAGTTACTCAGCTGAAACAGATACGACAGTTGCACGAACACCATCATGGCCATCAGCACGAAGGCGATGCCCAGCGCATAGATGGCGCCAAACAGGTACCACACCACCGCCACGCCCACCAGCGCCAGCACCATGCGCAGTGCGGCTGGCACCCAGAACAGCAATTTCGGATTCATAGAGTGAGGCTTTACTTTTCAGACAACATGTAGCCGACGCTGCGCACGGTCTTGATCAGGCTTTCCGCCTCTTTCAAGGCTTTGCGCAAGCGCAATACGTGGACATCGACCGTGCGTTCCTCGATCACCACATGGTCGCCCCACACCTTGTCGAGCAGCTGGCTGCGCGAAAACACGCGCTCCGGGTGGGCCAGCAGGAATTTCAGCAGCTTGTATTCGGCGTGGCCGATATCGATCTTCTGTTCATCCATCATCACCGTGCAGCTGACGGGGTCCAGCGCCACGTTGCCGGCGCGCATGGGCGCCTGCGCGTGTTCCGGACTCTTGCGTCGCAACAAGGCCTTGGCCCGGGCCAGCAGTTCGCGCGGCGAGAACGGCTTGGTGACGTAGTCGTCGGCGCCGCTGTTCAGGCCGGCCAGCTTGTCTTCTTCCATGCTCTTGGCGGTGAGCATGATGACGGGAATCGATGCGAAATTGCGGTCGGCGCGGATGCGCGACAGCAGGCGCAAGCCCGTCTGATCCGGCAACATCCAGTCCAGCAGGATCAGATGCGGCGTGCGGTGCTGGATGAATTCCCAGGCATCGGCGACGTTTTGTACGGAACAGCAATTCCAGCCCGATTCGCGCAGCGAATAGGTCACCAGTTCAACGATGGCCGGCTCATCTTCAACAATCAATACCGTGGTTTTATCAGATGCCATAAAGCTTACTCAGGGAGCTCCTCGGAAATGGCGGGAGCAGCCACCTTGGTGTGGCGGATGTCCTTGCCTTCAACCACGTAAATCACGTATTCGGCGATGTTTTTTGCATGGTCGCCGATCCGTTCGATGGCCTTGGCCACCCACAGGGTATCGAGCGCCGCCGAAATCGTGCGCGGGTCTTCCATCATAAAGGTAATCAGGTTGCGCATGATAGACCGAAACTCGTGGTCGATGATGGCATCTTGTGCAATTAATTGTAAGGCCAGCTTGCCATCGTTGCGGGCAAACGCGTCGAGCGCGTCATGCAGCATGTCGGTGGCCGTGTTGGCGATGCCGCGCACCATTTCGTAATGGTTGACGACGCCGTTGCCGCGCTTGTGCAGATTCTTCGCCACGCGGGCGATTTTCGTCGCCTCGTCGCCTACGCGCTCAAGGTCGGTAATCACCTTGATGGTGGCCATGATGGTGCGCAAATCGTTGGCGGCCGGCTGGCGGCGCACGATCAGGTGGCTGCAGGCGTCGTCGAGCGACACTTCCAGCTGGTTGACGACGTCGTCTTCGCGCATCACGCGGTCGGCACGCTCGGCATTGCCGATGCGAAAGCACGTCATCGCGTCGAGGAACTGGGTTTCAACGATGCCGCCCATCAGGAGCACTTTCGAGCGGATCGCTTCGAGTTCGTTGTCGTATTGCTTGGATGAATGTTCGCCTAACATGCTGTCTCTCCGTATTCAGTTGTCTTGTATGTTGCCATGCGGGATGGATCAGCCGAAGCGGCCCGTGATGTAATCCTGCGTTTCCTTGCGAGCCGGATTCATGAAGATCTGGTCCGTTTCGCCGAATTCCACCAGTTCGCCCAGGTACATATAGGCAGTGTAATCGGAGCAGCGCGCCGCCTGCTGCATGTTGTGCGTCACGATGGCGATCGTGTAATCCTGCTTCAGTTCGCTGATCAGCTCTTCCACCTTCGACGTCGAGATGGGGTCCAGCGCCGAGGTCGGCTCATCGAGCAGCAGCACGTCCGGCTTCACGGCCACGCCGCGCGCGATGCACAGGCGCTGCTGCTGGCCGCCCGACAGCGACAGGCCGCTCTTGGACAGCTTGTCCTTGACTTCGCCCCACAGCGCGGCCTTTTTCAGGGCCCACTCGACGCGCTCGTCCATCTCGCCTTTCGACAGGTCTTCATACAGGCGCACGCCGAAGGCGATGTTGTCGTAGACGGACATGGGGAACGGCGTCGGCTTCTGGAACACCATGCCGACCTTGGCGCGCAGCATGTTGACGTCCTGGTCGGCGTCGAGCACGTTGCGGCCGCGGTACAGGATGGAACCTTCCGCGCGCTGGCCAGGATACAGGTCATACATGCGGTTCAGGGTGCGCAGCAGGGTTGATTTACCGCAACCGGACGGGCCGATGAAGGCGGTAACCTTCTTCTCGTGGATGTCCAGGTTGACGTTATGCAAGCTTTGCGTTTTGCCGTAAAAAAAGTTCAGGCCCGAAATCTCGATGGTTTTTTTCTTTGGCGCCAGGTCTTGGGCTGGATTCATTTGCGTATTCATATGGGTTCGCTTCGCTCGGTATCTGTTTAATTAGGGACTTTTTGGCTGAACACGGTGCGCGACAGGATATTCAAGGCCAGCACGCTGAAGGTGATCAGCAGTGCGCCGCCCCAGGCCAGCGAGCGCCAGTTGTCGTACGGGCTCATGGCGAACGAGGCGATGACGGACGGCAAGTTGGCCATCGGCGCATTCATGTTAAAACTTTGGAACTGGTTATTCAGGGCCGTGAACAGCAGCGGCGCCGTTTCGCCGGCGATGCGGGCCAGGGCCAGCAGCACGCCCGTGATGACGCCGGCCTTGACGGCGCGCAAGCGCACCAGGGTAGCGACCTTCCAGCGCGGCGCGCCGAGGGCAAACGCGGCCTCCAGCAGGCTGTTCGGCACCAGGCGCAGCATATTGTCCGTCGTGCGCACCACCACCGGCACGGCGATCAGGGACAGGGCGATGGCGCCGGCGTAACCGGAAAAGTGTTTGACGTGGGCCACGTACAGCGCATACACGAACAGGCCGATGACGATCGATGGCGCCGACAGCATGATGTCCGTCACGAAGCGCGTCACTTGCGCCAGCTTGTTCTCTTCGCCGTATTCGGCCAGGTAGATGCCGGCCAGGATGCCGATCGGCGTGCTGACCAGCGTCGCCAGGCCCACCATCAGGGCGCTGCCGACGATGGCATTGATCAGGCCGCCGCCTTCGCTGCCGGGCGCCGGCGTCGTTTGCGTGAACAGGTCGACGGACAGGGCGCCGAAGCCCTTGATCACCAGGGTGAACAAAATCCACACGAGCACGGCCAGGCCCAGGGCCATGGCGGCCACCGACAGGGCGATGCCGACGCGGTGCATCAGCAGGCGCTTGCGGTAGACGGGATTCATGGCCGGCTTGGCCGGGGCTTCGGTGCTGACTTGGCTGAGTTGGCTCATTTCGTGCCTTCCTTGCGGGACATGCCGGCCAGCATCAGCTTGGCGGCGGATAAGACGATAAAGGTGATGACGAACAGGATCAGCGCCAGCGAGAACAGCGACGATACGTGCAGCGGCGATTGCGCTTCGCCAAATTCGTTGGCCAGCAGCGAGGTGATGCTGTTACCGGCGGCAAACAGCGACCACGACAGTTTATTCGCGTTGCCGATGACGAAGGTCACGGCCATGGTCTCGCCCAGCGCGCGGCCCAGGCCCAGCATGACGCCGCCGACGACGCCAGTCTTGGTGTATGGCAAGACAATCTTGCGCACCACTTCCCAGCGCGTGCAGCCCAGGCCGTAAGCCGATTCCTTCAGCACGGCGGGAACGATCTCGAACACGTCGCGCATCACGGAAGCGATGAAGGGGATGATCATGATGGCCAGCACCAGGCCGGCCGTCAGCAAGCCGATGCCCATCATGGGGCCGCTGAACAGGGGGCCGATGAAGGGCACGTTGCCCAGCGTGGCTTTCAGGACGGGCTGGACGTGGTCGGCAAACAGGGGCGCGAAGACAAACAGGCCCCAGATGCCGTAGATGATCGATGGCACGCCGGCCAGCAGCTCGACAGCCGTGCCCAGCGGGCGGCGCAGCCAGGCCGGGCAAATTTCCGTGAGGAACAAGGCAATGCCGAAGCTGACGGGAAAGGCGATCAGCAGGGCGATCACCGACGTCACCAGGGTGCCGATGATGGGGATCAGGGCGCCGTACTGGTCATTGACGGGATCCCACTCGGCCGACACGATGAAATGCAGGCCGAAGGTCTTGAAGGCCGGGATCGACTCCATGATCAGCGAAATGATGATACCGACCAGGACGATCAGCACCGACAGGGCGAACAGCATCGTCACCTTGTGGAACAGGAAATCCTGGATGCGCTGCTTGCGCATGGTGGAAAGCATTTGCGCGTGACTGATGGAATCGGTCATGGTGCCGCCTGGCATGGGGATCGTGGAGGAGGTAGATTGTGCGCTCATATTGTGCCAGATGTGGGTGGTACTGCCGGTACTACTGTTTGCAGCTGCTGCTGTTGTTGTTAACTCTTGTTTTATTGTTGCTTCTTAGCCAGGACCGCCTGCAAGGGCTTGCGGGCGGTCCTGGCTAACTCCCTGCCCCGCCGTGCTGCTGGCGGGGCAAGGACATTCTTGCTTGAATAAACCGTAGCGAGCGGCAACTAGTTGTGACTGAGAAGCGGAGCTGTGCTTTAGCACAGTGAGCATCGCAGGCCGCAAATAGCGCCGCGCAGTAGGTTTATTAGTAGATCGACTTGCCGGAAGCATCTTTCAGATTGGCTTTCCACGATTCCTGCACCAGTTTCACGACCGATGCCGGCATCGGCACGTAGTCCAGTTCAACGGCAGCAGGGCCGCCGCTCTTGTAGGCCCAGTCGAAGAATTTCAGGACTTCTTTTGCCTTGGCTGCGTCAGCCTGGACTTTGTGCATCAGGATGAACGACACGCCGGTGATAGGCCAGCTGTTCTTGCCAGCCTGGTCGGTCAGGACCACGCCGAAGCCTGGGGTTTGCGTCCAGGGTGCCGAAGCGGCGGCTGCCTTGAAGTTTTCGTCGTCAGGCTGCAGGAAATTGCCGTCCTTGTTTTGCAGCTGGGTGTGCGACATCTTGTTTTTCTTGGCGTAAGCCCACTCGACGTAGCCGATCGAACCCTTGATACGCTGTACGTTGGCGGCGACGCCTTCGTTACCCTTGCCGCCCACGCCCACGGCCCATTTCACGGCCGAACCGGCGCCGATCTTCGATTTGAATTCCGGGTTGGTTTTCGACAGGAAGTCGGTGAACAGGAACGATGTGCCCGAACCGTCGGCGCGGTGCACCACGGTGATTTCCGTGTCCGGCAGCTTGACGCCGCTGTTCAGGGCGGCGATCTCAGGCGCGCTCCATTTGGTGATCTTGCCCAGGTAGATGTCGCCAACGACCTTGCCCGTCATTTTCAGCTGGCCCGGGGTCACGCCGTCCAGGTTGACGATGGTGACGACGCCGCCCATGATGGCCGGGAACTGCATCAGGCCAGCTTCTTCCAGCTCTTCCGCCTTCAAAGGCATGTCCGAAGCGCCGAATTCAACAGTCTTGGCCTTGATTTGCTTGATGCCGGCGCCGGAACCGACGGACTGGTAGTTCAGGCCGTTGCCCGTGTTGGCTTTGTACGTCTCAGCCCATTTGGCGTAGATCGGGTACGGGAAGGTTGCACCAGCACCTGTCATATCTGCCGCCATGACGGAAGCGGAAGAAAATGCCATCGCTGCCGAAGCACCCACGACGATAAATTTGAACATTTGCTTCATTTGCATATCAAGTCCTCAGGGTTGTTAGGGCTCAAAGTCCCGGTTGAATGCTGCGCAGTCTAGCAAGCGAATATGACAGCTTTATGACATGCTGAAAAAATCCTGAAATATTTGCCTACGCCCGGGAAACAGCTCTTTTCGACGGGAAAAATGACATCCGGAACAGTGTTATATGACAGCCGATGTCACGCTTACGTCATATTTCATGATTACACTCACAGCGCGTCATACAATGAGAAATACGGCTAGAATTAACTATCTGCAAAGACAAAAGAATATGAAACCTGAACTGCACACGGAAGTGACCAAATCGGGCATCCTGCTTGACCGCGAGCTGTCGCAACTGACTTTCAACCGGCGCGTGATGGCGCAGGCGGAAGACCCAGGCATTCCCCTGCTCGAGCGCCTGCGCTACCTGTGCATCGTCAGCAGCAATATGGATGAGTTCTTCGAGGTGCGCGTGGCCAGCCTGCTGGCGGCCGGCAGCATCGGCGGTTCGCTGGCCGGCCACCCTGCCCTGGCGGCCAACCTGGAACGCATCGGCAAGGAATGCCATGCGCTGGTCGAACGCCAGTATGAGATATTAAACAGCGAAGTCTTGCCGGCCCTGCGTGAAGCGGGCGTGCATTTGCTGCGCGACAGCGACCGCAACGAGGCGCAACGCGCCTGGGTCAAGCAGTATTTCGACCGCGAAGTGCGCCCCCTGCTGACCCCGATCGGCCTGGACCCGGCCCACCCGTTCCCGCAAGTGGTGAATAAAAGCCTCAATTTCATCGTTTCGCTGAGCGGCAAGGATGCCTTCGGGCGCGGCACGGCCATCGCCATCGTCAAGGCGCCCCGCGTCTTGCCGCGTGTCATCAAGTTGCCAGACGACATATCCGGTGACGGCGTGTCCTTTTGTTTGTTGTCTTCCGTCATCCATGCGCACATCTCGGACCTGTTCGCCGGGCGCGAAGTCATTGCGTATTCGCAATTCCGCGTCACGCGCGACAGCGACCTGTGGGTGGACGAGGATGAAGTCAAGAATCTGCGCCAGGCCCTGAAGGGCGAACTCGTGGGCCGCCAGTTCGGCACCTCGGTGCGCCTGGAAGTGGCGCGCAATTGTCCACCTGAATTGTCACAGTTCCTGCTCGACCAGTTTAATCTGGATCAAAGCCGCCTCTACCGCGTCAACGGCCCCGTGAACCTGGTGCGCCTGTCGGAAATGATCGACCACGTCAAGCAGCCCGAACTGCGCTTCCCGCCCTTCTTCCCCGGCCTGGCCCATAAAGCCATCGGCAACGACATCTTTGCCGCCCTGAACAAGCACGACATCCTGCTGCACCATCCCTATCAGTCGTTCCAGACGGTCATCGACTTCATCCGCAGCGCCGCCTACGACCCGTCCGTCGTGGCCATCAAGCAGACGATCTACCGCACCGGCATGAATTCGGACCTGATGGAGTCGCTCATCACGGCGGCGAAGATGGGCAAGGAAGTGACGGTCATCGTGGAATTGATGGCGCGTTTCGACGAAGAAGCCAATATCAACTGGGCCGACAAGCTGGAACAGGCTGGCGCGCAAGTCGTGTACGGCGTGGTGGGCCTGAAAACCCACGCGAAGGTGGCGCTCGTCATCCGCCGCGAGGAAGGCGCGCTGCGCTTCTACGCCCACTTGGGCACCGGCAACTATCACCCCACGACCACCAAGCTGTACACGGATTTTGGCTTGCTGACGGCCAACCAGGACCTGGCCGTGGAAGTGAACGAAGTGTTCATCCACCTGACCAGCCTGACCAAGCCGCACAATCTGAACCATCTATGGCTGGCGCCGTTCGGCCTGCAAAGCGAGATCATCAAGGCCATCCGCAACGAGGCGAAGATCGCCCGTTCGGGCCGGCGCGGGCGCATCATCGTGAAAGTCAACGCGCTGGTCGATGAATCCGTGATCCGCGCCCTGTATGCGGCCTCGACCGACGGCGTGAAGATCGACCTGATCGTGCGCGGCGCCTGCACCCTGAAGCCGGGCGTGCCGGGCCTGTCGGAAAACATCAAGGTGCGCTCCGTGATCGGCCGCTTCCTCGAGCACAGCCGCATTTATTATTTCCGCAACGACCTGGCGCACGATGTCTACCTGGCCAGCGCCGACTGGATGAGCCGCAACCTGTTCCGCAGGGTGGAGGTGGCCTTCCCCGTGCTGGACCGGGCGCTGAAGCGGCGCGTGATCGCCGAGGGCCTCAATCCGTATTTGAAGGATAATACAAATGCATGGGAACTGGAGCCGACGGGCCACTACGCGCGCCGCAAGCCGCGCGGCAAGCAAAGTCCGTTCAGCGCCCAGCAATACCTGATGCACACACTGGGCACGCCGGGCGCGGAGGTCGGCGAATAGACAGCTTTCGACTTTCAACACAGAGGAGTACAACATGGACCTCATCTTGTGGCGACACGCAGAAGCCGAGCCGGGCATCCCCGACCTGGAACGCGCACTGACAGTCAAAGGGCAGAAACAGGCACGCCGCATGGGTGAGTGGCTGGCTTCGCAATTGCCGGAAAATTGCCGCATCCTCGTCAGCCCCGCCCTGCGCACCTTGCAGACGGCCGAGGCGCTGGGGCGCAAGTTCAAGCTGATGCCCGAACTGGCGCCCGGCGCCGAGGCGGAAGACATCCTGAAGGCGGCCAACTGGCCCGGCGGCAAGGAAAGCGTGCTCATCGTCGGCCACCAGCCCACGCTGGGCCAGGCCGCCGCCCTGCTGCTGACGGGCGACGAACAGGAATGGGAAATGCGCAAGGCCAGCGCGTGGTGGTTCTCCCAGCGCGAGCCAGGCGACCCCGTCAGCGTCTATCTGAAGGCCGTGATGGCGCATGATCTGGTGGTGAAATAGTAAAACAGGGAAATGCCCGAGGCCAGCGCAGAATGGACAGGTTTTCGCAACGCGAGCCAGGCGACCCCGTCAGCGTCTATCTGAAGGCCGTGATGGCGCATGACCTGGTGGTGAAATAAGGAAAATGCGCAAACAGTGCGCTGGGACAAATACTGGTAGGAATTACAACTCGGCAGCCTTGTAAAGCGCTGCCGATCTGCTAGAGTTTAATTGCATCAACTACGTGCCCGAGCACCGCTCCGGCACATTGAGCAACCCAGCGGACGGCCGTCCAACGGCGGCTGAAAGACCATGTTAATCACCTTCCTCGTTTTTCTCTTCATCGCCATCTTCGCCGCCATCATCGGCTTCGTCGCCTTTGAACTGGTCGAAGAAATGCGCGGCAGCCACCATAAGCTGATGGACCGCTACCACGAGTAGCGCTCACTTCGGCACTATCGCATGGCGCCAGCGACGGCCTACCGGCCCGTCCCTCGCGCCATCCTTGTATCTCCCGACAAAACTTACTGCGCGTCGCGATTTGCAATCTGCGATACTCACTGCCTCGGCGGCCCCGTGCAGAGCACAGTTCCGCTTCTCGATCACGACTCCCTGCCGCTCGCTACCGTTTTGTAGGGAGCTAGTATCTCAAACTCCCGTCTTGAACTTCGTATAGATGCGCGTCATCAGGCGGCGGATGTCGGCCGTGGTCGCTTCCGGCGCGGCCATGCGCTGCTTGTCGGCGTCCGACAGGAAGATGGCCTTGTTCTCGCCGATATCCTTGCGCACGTACTTGATGCTGGCGGGGTTCGGGTTCGCGTAGAACACCTTGTTGCTCAGGCTGGCATGTACTTGCGGGCGCAGGATGTAGTTGATGAACAGGTGCGCATTGTTCGGATGGGGCGCGTCGGCGGGGATGGCCATGGTGTCGAACATCAGGGCGGCCGTCTTCGGCACCAGCACCTGGATCACATTGCCGTTTTTCGCATCGATGGCGCGCTGGCGCGCGATATTGATGTCGCCCGACCAGCCCAGCGCGACGCAGACGGAACCGTTGGCCATGTCGTTGATGTAGCCGGACGAGCTGAACAAGGTCACGTAGGGACGGATCGCTTGCAGCACCTTGCCCGCTTCCTGGTAGTCGGCGGCCGCTTTCGAGTACGCAGGCTTGCCCAGGTATTGCAGGGCGGCCGGCAGCACTTCGGACGGCGAGTCGAGGAAGGACACGCCGCACGATTTCAGCTTGGCCGCGTACTTCGGGTCGAACACCAGGTCCCAGGCGTTGTCGGGCATGGCCATGCCGCCCAGCGCCGCCTTGACCTTGTTGACGTTGATGCCGACCGTCGTGTAGCCCCACAGCCAGTCGACCAGGTAATCGTTGTTCGGGTCGATCTTCGACAGCTTGGCCTGCAGGTGGGGGTCGAGGTTGCCCAGGTTCGTCAGCTTGCTCTTGTCGAGCTTGCGCAGCAGGCCCGCGTCGATCTGCAGGCGCGCCCACTGGGCCGTCGGCACGACGATGTCGTAGCCGGACTTGCCCGCCACCAATTTCGCATTGAGGATTTCGTTGTTATCGAAAACATCATAGCGTACCTTGATGCCGGTTTCCTTCTCAAAATTCTTGATCGTATCGTCGCCGATATAGTCCGACCAGTTGTAGATGTTCAGGACCTTCTCTTCCTGAGCCTGAGCTTGAGCAGACAATGCCAGCATAGCCGCCGCCAAGGTCAGTCCCAGTCCAATGCGCCGTCCTGCTTGCCATGTGTTTGCCATCGTACCGCCTCCGAAAATTAGTCAGAAAATAGTGACGATGATAGCAAGAAGGGCGGCATCAGGTCTAGCCTGATACCGCCCTGCCTGAGGACGTCTAACAAAACCTACTGCGCGTTGCGCTTTGCGGCCTGCGATGCTCACCGTACTAAAGTACGGTTGCGCTTCTCAGCCACAAATCACTGCCGCTCGCTACGGGTTTGTTAGACGTCGCTCTTCCTCACTGCAAATGCCGTGAAATTGGGGTCAGACCCGACGCGGGAAGCTGCCCCGATGGGGGGAGCTTCCAATCCCGCAGGAACTGACCAGCCAACATTACACCTTGTCCAGCGCCACCTGCGCCCCCGTAAACACGAGGTTGCCGTTCTGGGCGTCGATGCGGATCTCGTCTTTCGGGCCGAAGCGGCCTTCGAGGATCAGCTTCGACAGCGGATTTTCGATCTGCTGCTGGATCGCCCGTTTCAAAGGACGCGCGCCATACACCGGGTCGTAGCCCGCTTCGGCGATTTGCTGCAGTGCAGCGTCCGTCAGGCTCAGCTGCATGTCCATGCGCTCCAGGCGTTCTTCGAGAATTTTGAGCTGGATCTTCGCGATCGCGCCGATGTTTTTCTCGTCGAGGCCGTGGAACACGACGATTTCGTCGATACGGTTGACGAACTCGGGGCGGAAGTGCGCGCGCACCTCGGCCATCACGGCCAGCTTCACGACACCGGGATCATCGCTTTCCATCGCCTGGATCTTGTGCGAACCGAGGTTCGAGGTCATGATGATGACGGTATTCTTGAAGTCCACCGTGCGGCCCTGGCCGTCCGTCATGCGTCCGTCGTCGAGCACCTGCAGCAGCACGTTGAAGACGTCGGCATGCGCCTTTTCCACTTCGTCGAGCAAAATCACGCTGTACGGCTTGCGGCGCACGGCTTCCGTCAGGTAGCCGCCCTCGTCGTAGCCCACATAGCCGGGCGGCGCGCCGATCAGGCGGGCCACGGAATGCTTCTCCATGAACTCGCTCATGTCGATGCGGATCATCGATTCTTCCGTATCGAACAGGAAGGTCGCCAGCGCCTTGCTCAGCTCGGTTTTACCGACGCCCGTCGGTCCCAGGAACATGAAGGAACCATACGGCCGGTTCGGGTCGGCGAGGCCGGCGCGCGAGCGGCGGATGGCGTCGGCCACGGCCGTGATCGCTTCATCCTGGCCCACGACGCGCTCATGCAGCTTCTCTTCGATGTGCAGCAGCTTGTCGCGCTCGCCCTGCATCATGCGCGACACGGGAATGCCCGTCGCGCGCGACACCACTTCGGCGATTTCCTCGGCGCCCACTTCCGTGCGCAGCAGCTTCGGCTGGTCAGGATCGAGCTTCGGCATGCCGCTGTCGGCTTGCCTGAGCTGGGCTTCCAGCTGCGGCAGCTTGCCGTATTGCAATTCCGACACTTTCTGCCAGTTGCTTTCGCGCGTGGCCTGCTCCATCTGCAGCTTGACTTGCTCGATCTCTTCCTTGATGTGCGTGCTGCCCTGCACCACGGCTTTTTCCGCCTTCAGGATTTCCTCGAAGTCATTGTATTCACGCTGCAGCTTGACGATCTCTTCCTCGATCAGGGCGAGCCGGCGCAACGATGCTTCGTCTTTTTCCTTCTTGACGGCTTCGCGCTCGATCTTGAGCTGGATCAATCGACGTTCCAGCTTGTCCATCACTTCCGGCTTGGAATCGATCTCGATCTTGATCTTCGCCGCCGCTTCATCGATCAGGTCGATGGCCTTGTCCGGCAGGAAGCGGTCCGTGATGTAGCGGTGCGACAATTCCGCCGCGGCAATGATGGCCGCATCCGTGATTTCCACCTTGTGATGCAGCGCGTATTTATCCTGCAAGCCGCGCAGGATGGCGATGGTCGCTTCCACGGTAGGCTCGTCGACGAGCACTTTCTGGAAGCGGCGTTCCAGCGCCGCATCCTTCTCGATGTACTTGCGGTACTCGTCGAGCGTGGTTGCGCCCACGCAATGCAGCTCGCCGCGCGCCAGCGCCGGTTTGAGCATATTGCCGGCATCCATCGCGCCTTCGGCCTTGCCCGCGCCCACCATGGTGTGCATTTCATCGATGAAGACGATGGTTTGCCCTTCATCCATGGCCAGTTCCTTCAGCACGGATTTCAGGCGCTCCTCGAATTCGCCGCGGAATTTCGCGCCGGCCAGCAAGGCGGCCATGTCCAGCGAGAGTACGCGCTTGCCTTTCAGCGATTCGGGCACTTCGCCGTTGACGATGCGCTGCGCCAGGCCTTCGACGATGGCCGTCTTGCCCACGCCCGGTTCGCCGATCAGCACGGGATTGTTCTTGCTGCGGCGCTGCAGGATCTGGATGGTGCGGCGGATTTCATCGTCGCGGCCGATCACGGGGTCGAGCTTGCCCTTGCGCGCCCGCTCCGTCAGGTCCAAGGTGTATTTTTTCAGGGCTTCGCGCTGGCCTTCGGCCTCTTGCGAGTCGACCTTGTTGCCGCCGCGCACGGCGTCGATGGCCGCTTCCAGGGCCTTGCGGGTCAGGCCGTTTTCGCGCGCCAGCTTGCCGCAGTCGGACTTGTCGTCCGTCATGGCCAGCAAGACCATTTCGCTGGACACGAACTGGTCGCCCGCCTTTTGCGATTCCTTGTCGGCCAGGTTCAGCAGGGCCACGAATTCGCGGCTCACCTGCACGTCGCCGCCCGTGCCTGACACTTTCGGCAAGCGTTCGATCGAGGCGCCCAGGGCCTTGGACAAGCCGCCCACGTTGACGCCGGCCCGCTGTAACAGCGAGCGGGCGCCGCCGTCGTCCTGGTTCAACAGGGCCGTCAGCAGGTGGACTGGTTCGATATAGGGATTGTCGTTGCCCACGGCCAAGCTTTGCGCATCGGCCAGGGCTTCCTGTAACTTGGTGGTCAGTTTATCTTGTCGCATGAAAAGCGCTCCCGGTTAATTAGTTGTTAACCAAATTGGGGTGAGGCAGTACTTTTCAAGCATACACAAAGCAGAAAACCGCTGCATTTTGGCAAATGCTGGCGTGCGCGGCAGATACAACTCAAACGGGGCTGGCTTTTACGGCCCATTTGTCCAGGGCCGTCTCGTCGCTGTCGCGCGCATCGACCCAGCGCGCCCCTTCGGGCGTGTCTTCCTTCTTCCAGAACGGCGCTTCCGTCTTCAGGTAATCGATGATGAATTCGCAGGCGGCAAAGGCCTCGCCCCGATGGGCCGACGAGACGGCCACCAGCACGATCTGCTCCTGCGGCAGCAAGGGCCCCACGCGGTGGATCACCAGCGCGCCGGACAGGGGCCAGCGACCGCGCGCCTGCTCCACGATGGCTACAATGGACTTTTCCGTCATGCCCGGATAGTGCTCGAGCTCCATGGCAGCCACGTCCAGCCCCTCGTTCATGTCGCGCACCGTGCCGACGAAGCCGACGACGGCGCCCACCTTGGGGTTTCCTGCACGCAATTGTGCGATTTCTTGACTGAGGTCAAAATCAGCTTGCTGGACGCGGACGGTAGTGCTCATTTGGCGTTGCCTCCTATGCGGCGCAGCAGGGTTTCGATGCGGCTGGCCGTGCGCGCATCGGTCAGCGCGGCAATCGCGCACAGCTGCATCAGCTGCGACACTTGCGTGAGCGGCTTCTGGCCCGATTTCAGCGACGATTGCAGTACTTCCACCTGCATCTTCAGGCGGTCGCGGGCAAATTCGGCGCCGCTGTCGACGCCGGCGACGATTTCCAGGCGCAACACCTCAGCGAGCAAGCGCTCCTGGTTGGCCTGCAATTGCTGCACGTAGGCGGCGCTGCCCTCGCCCAGCGCCGCCTGGGCCGCGGCAAAGCGCTGCTGCAGGCTGCGTTCGTACTGGGCGTCGAGCGGCGGCAAGGCGCTCCAGCGCTCGGACCACGCTTGCGCGTCGGCGCCGGCGTCGCCATCGGCCAGTGCCGCTTCCAGCGCCTGCGCCAGGCGCAGCTTGTCGCGCAAGGCGTTGGCCTGGGCCGCGCCCGCGCGCTCGGCGATGGCGTCCGCCTGCGCTTGCACGCCGGCAACAGCTGCCTGGTAGCGCTGCTCGATCTTCGCTTCGCTGGCGCGCGGCACGGGGCCGGTGGCGTTCCAGGCGGCGCGCGTGTCGCGCAGCAAGTGATGGATGTAGGCGCTGCGGGCCTTGTCGTCGCCGTCCGGAACGACAGCCGTTTCCAGCGCGGCGCACAGGGCTTCGCGCGCATGCAGGTGTTCGCGGCGCTCGTGGTCGGCCGCGTGGGCCGTTTCCTTGCGCCTGGCGAAGATGTCGTCGCAGGCGGCGCGGAAACGCTGCCACAGCGCCTGTTCCGCGCGGCGTTCCAGCGGCAGGGCCTTGGCCAGCTCCTGCCACTTGTCCTGCAAGGCTTTGAGCATGTCGACCGTGTTGCGCTCCGATGGCTTGAGCAGACCCACTTCGACGATCAATTGTTCGCGGCGCGCCGTCTCGATCTGGCGCTGCGTTTCCAGCGGTTTTGACAGGGCGTCCAGCGCGGCGCCGAACTCCGCATCGAGGCGTTTCTTTTCCTTGCGGTCGATGGTGCCCAGGCGCGTCCACGCCTGGCGCAAGCGCTGCGCGCTTGACGCGACATGTTTCCAGTCGGTACTCTCTTCGGCCGCCAGGGCCACCGTTTCCGCGATCAGTTCCTGGGCCTTGGCCGCATTGCCGTGGCGCTCTTCCGCCAATTGTTTGAAATGCAAGGCCGCCGGCGCGTACGCCACGCTGCAGGCCGCGTCGAAACGCTCCCACAGGGATTTCGGTGCGGGACCGGACAAGGTGTCGAGCGACTTCCAGCGCTCGCGCAGGCTGCCCACTTTCTTGGCCAGCTCGGCCATGGGAAGCTGCTGCGCCGGCAATTCCTCGCCCGCCTTGACCAGTTCTTCGCGCGACACGTTGCCGCCCCAGCGCGCCCAGTCGGCCAGTTGCTTGAATTGCGCGCGCACATGCGCCAGGCGGTCGGACTGGGCCGGCGTCAAGCGGCCATGTTTGCTGTCGCGCAAAGTCTTGTCATGCTCGGAAGCCAGGTGCAGCAAGCCGTCCTGCAGGGCCGCTTCCATGGCGTCGAGGGTCTTGAAGAATTGTTCGTGCGCTTCTTTCGACAGCGGCGCCTGCTCCTGGCGCGGCTTGCGCGGCGCCGCTTCGGCATGCACCGGCGTGTCCGCGGCCGCGGCCGCGACGACGGGCGCCGGCGCGCTGGCCAGCACGGCCGCAAATTGCAGCTGCAGGCTGTCCGACAGCGGCGATTCGGGCAGGCGCGGCAAGGCTTGCCATGCGCGTTTCAGCACATCGGCGTCCAGCGTGGCGGCGTCCTGCGCCTGCCATTCCGCCAGCGCGGCCTGGCGCGCATCGAACACGGCCTGGTGCTGCTGCAGCGCCTGCAAGGCGGACTGCGCCTGTTCACGCGCTTGCGTAAAGTCAAGTTCCAGGTGTTTCGGCAGCGAGCCGCGCTCGGGCGATTGCGCATGCTGCGCATGTTCCGCGTCCAGGCGGGCCAGCGACAGCGCCAGCTCTTCGGCGGACTGGCCATTGCTGGCCAGCGCGCGCGCGGCGGCGACGGCGTCGATCACGGCGCGCTGCAGCACCACTTGCGCTTCCAGGCGGGCGGCCAGCGCGGCGCGCGCGGCGGCAAAGGCAGTGGCCAGCTCGGGCGTGGCCTTGATGACCTGCCATTGACGGTCCAGTTCGGCTACCTGGTTGGGACTGAGCTTGTCATCGTTCAACAGGCGCTGCGCCGTGGCGATGCTGGCCTGGGCCCGCTGTGTCTCGGCCGCCTGGTGGCGGATCAGGTCCATACGGCCCTGCATCAGCTTGGCGACGCGGCGGTCCGTATTGCGCATGGCGTGGTGGACTTTTTCCAGCAGGGGCAAGGTATGGACGTGTTCAGCGGCGATCAGGCGGGCATCGGCAAATTCGCTGGCAATAATGAATTCAAAGGCGGCGGCTTCGTCGCCCGCCACGGCATGGGCACGCGCCACCTGTTCGGCGCGGCGCGATGCGCTCTGCGCCGAGGCGGCGGCCTGTTCTGCCACGACAGGGTCTGGTGCGGAAGGCTTGCTGGCAGAACGCTTGAAAAGAAATTCGAACATGACGGGTTTCGCGTGGATCAAAACCACCATCATAACAAAGCCCGGGGTATTGCATCGGACGGGTCTGTGCAAGTTACCAAATGACTAACGCCGGATTTCTCCTATGACAGTACCAGCGCAGCGCCAGCCCGGCGCCGGCGCAAAACCAGGGACGGCGCCACGGCGCAAACGCCACGGCGGGGTGTGCGCTCGCTCCTGCTCAAGCCTGCGCGCGCAGCGGCTGCGCCACGGCAGGCACCGCGGCGGCATCGGCGGCATCGGCGTTGTCAGCCCTACCGCCAGGCGTTCCCGGTCCGGGCAACGGCGCTGGCAAAACAAAGGGCAGCACTTGCGCCTTGCCGCGGCGCGCCTCCTGTGCGCGCGCATCGTGGGCCAGGAATTGATAGGCGATGGCAAACCACGCTTCGCCCACGATAACCTTGCGGGCCAGGGCGAACAGTTCGCGCTCCTCTTTTTCCAGGCGCTGCAGCAAGGCCGTGCAAAAGACGTCGATGGCCGCGCACAGCTGCCCGGCCTGCAGCTCGGACGTGTCGATGGCGGCGCCCGCGCGCTGCTGCACGACATTGATGCTTTCCAGCGCCGCGTGGTTCAAGCCGTTCAACTCATTGAGCAAGCCGTCGGCATGCGGCGTGGCCTGGCGGATGGCGGGAATCAGGTACATTTCCACCTTGCGCCAGTAGCCGCCCTGATACAGGCGGCTCAGCCAGTCGGCCGCGTATTGCAGCTGCGCCAGGTTCAGCTGACTCTGCTGGCGCAGCTGCGCATGCATGTATTTTTGAAAAGCTAACAAGCTCATGCGGATGCTGGCCTGTTCCACCGACAGGGAAACCAATATGTATGTTGCCGTAAGCATGCACTCACTCCCGAAAACGCGCTGGATGTATGATCCTGGAAGTGAAAGTGTAAAGACTACCAACAGGGCCGGGTTTGATCCTGCACAAACCCTCGGCGGGCTGCGCGCATTTTTCAGCGCGGCGGCCGCAAGCCGATATGCAGGTTGACCACGCCCGGTTCTTCCGACGGCGTGACCTCGCCGCCAAAGCTTTTCACCAGCCGCTGCATGCCCTTGTTGCGCGCCATCGCCTCGCCCACCAGCGCTTCCGTGCCGCGGCTGCGGAAGTAGTCGACCAGCTTCTCGAACAAGATGTGCCCGAGTCCCTTGCCCTTCAGGGCCGAGCGCACGGCGATGGCGAAATCGGCGTGGATATTGTCCGGGTCGGCCACGGCGCGCACCACGCCCAGGGTTTCCGGCTTGCCGTCCGGCCCCGTGTGCGTGGCGATGAAGGCCATGGCGCGGTCGTAATCGATCTGCGTCAGGCGCGCCAGCTGCGACACGGGCAGCTCGCGCATGGAGGTAAAAAAGCGCAGGCGCACGTCGTCCGGGTCCAGCGCGTGGAACAGGTCCATGTGCTGCGGCGCGTCCTCGGGACGGATGGGACGCAGCAGAATCGGCTGCGCCATCCACGTCACCTGCTCTTCCAGCTCCTGCGGATACGGGCGGATGGCCAGGCGGTCGCTCTTCTGGCCCGGCTGCAGACGGATGCGCGCGTCGAGGGCGATCACGCCGTCCGCGTCGGCCACCAGCGGGTTGATGTCGAGTTCGGCCAGCTCGCCGATGTCGGCCACCAGTTCGGCCACCTGGATCAGCGTGTAGCAGATGGCGTCGATGTCGGCCGGCGGCTGGTTGCGGTAGCCGGCCAGCAGTTTCGACACGCGCGTGCGCGCCAGCATGTCGCGCGCCAGCACCATGTTCAGCGGCGGCAGGCCGATGGCGTGATCGGCCGTCACTTCCACGGCGATGCCGCCCTGCCCCACCAGGATCACGGGGCCGAAGGCGGCGTCCGTCGTGACGCCGACGATCAGTTCATGCGACTGCGGCCGGCGCGCCATCTGCTGCACGGTAAAACCGTCGATCAGCGCGTCGGGACGCATGCGCCGCACGCGCTTCTCCATGGCGGCGGCGGCAGTGCGCAGGATGTCGGGCGTGTCGAGGTCGAGCGCCACGCCGCCCACGTCGGATTTATGGGCGATGTCGGGCGAATGGATCTTCAGCGCGACGGGATAGCCGATGTCCGCCGCCACGGCCAGCGCCGCTTCCACGTCGGCCGCCATGCGCGTGGTGGCCACGGGAATGCCGTAGGCGGCCAGAATCTCCTTCGAGCGGCATTCGCCGAGCACCGTCTGGCCGGCGGCCAGCGCGGCGGCGACGATTTCGCGCACCCTGGCGCGGCGCGGCGTGGCCGACATGGGCAGCTGCGCCGGCACCTGCATCAGGGTTTCCTGGTTGCGCCGGTACTGCACGATCTGCATGAAGCCATGCACGGCTTTTTCCGGCGTGTCGTAGGTGGGGATGCCGGCGCGATTAAAAACCTGGCGCGCGGGCGCCACGGTAGTGCCGCCCAACAGGCACGACAGCACCGTGCGCGAGGTGGCCTTGATCAGCGGCGTGACGGCTTCGGCGATGTCGATCGACGAAACCATGGCCGTGGGCGCGTGCAGCAGCAGCAGGGCGTCCGCCTGCGGCTCGTCGAGCAGGGGCACGATGGCGTCGGCGTAGCGCTGCACGGCCGCGTCGCCGGGCAGACCGACGGGGTTGTCATGCGACCAGCCCCTTGGCAAGGCCTTTTCCAGGGCGATCACGGTGTCGGGCGACAGTTCGGCCAGCTTGCCGCCGCTGCCCACCAGCGCATCGGTGGCCATCACGCCCAGGCCGCCGCCGTTGCACAGGATCGCCAGGCGCTCGCCGCGCTGCGAGCGGATGTGCGTGAGCGTTTCCACGGCGTCGAAGAGCTCTTCGGCCGAATACACGCGCAGCATGCCGGCGCGGCGGATGGCCGCGTCGTACACGGCGTCCGAGCCGGCCAGCGCGCCCGTATGCCAGGCCGCCATGGCCGCGCCTTCCGCCTCGCGTCCCGCCTTCAGCACGATGACGGGCTTGCTGCGCGCGGCTGCGCGGGCCGCCGACATGAATTTGCGCGCCGCCTGGATGTCTTCCATGTACAGCAGGATGGCGGCCGTGTCGACGTCGCCGGCCAGGTAGTCGAGCAGGTCGCCAAAATCGATGTCGTAGCTGCCGCCCAGCGAAATGAACTTGGAAAAGCCCACGCCGTGCGCATTGGCCCAGTCGAGCACGCCGGACACCAGCGCCCCCGACTGCGACACGAAGGCGATCTTGCCCTTGCTCGCGCCCAGGTGGGCGAAGCTGGCGTTCAAGCCCAGTTGCGGCACCAGCAAGCCCATGCTGTTGGGGCCGAGGATGCGCAGCAGATGCGGTTTCGCCGCCTTCAGCATGGCCAGGCGCAGCGACTGCTCGCGCACGGGGTCGAGGCCCGACGTCATGACGATGACGGCGCGCGTGCCCAGCGCCCCCAGCTCGCGGATCAGGGCCGTGATGGTGGCCGGCGGCGTGCAGATGATAGCCAGGTCCGGCGCCTTGGGCAAGTGCGCCAGCTTGCGGTAGCATTTCAGGCCCATCAGCTCGTCGTACTTGGGATTGACGGGCCAGATGTCTCCCTGGTAGCCGCCGCCCAGCAGGTTGTACAGGGCGATGGCGCCCGGCTTGCGTTCGCGCGCCGTGGCGCCGACCAGGGCCACCGAGGCCGGCTTGAACAGCTTGTCGAGATTACGGATACTCATGTTCTGGCCTCATGGATTGCCGGAGCGGGATTGCCGGAGTGGCTGCGCCAGTGTATAGGATGCATTGCCAAAAAAATTTGACTTTGCAAAGCGTTTCACGAAAAAACCGCGCGCGCCTACCAGCGCGAGCGGTGGCTTTCCGTCACGCCCGCCAGCTGCGCCACGATGCGCTTGGGACTGTCGGTGCTGGCGCGCACCCAGCCGCTGAACGTGCCGATGGGCTGGATGTAGCGGCTGGCGGCGATCCACAGGTTCTTGTCCTCGCGCCGCGCTCCTTCCGGCCTGAAGTGCAGGTCGAGCAAATCGTCGTCCGTCCACACATGCCACGGCGCCAGCGGGTTATCGGGGTTGAAGTCGAAATGCGCGCGGCCCAGCGGATACAGCAGGCCATCGAGCCACAGCGCGTTTTCATGCGCGCCGAAATAGCCGGCCTGCAGGTTGAAACCGAGGTCCAGGCTGTGCGCCGAGGCCCAGCGCCATTCCGTCTCGCGCGCCAGCAAGCCGTTCGAGTAATCGAAGCTGGCCACGCCGTCGTCCAGGCTGTAGCCGACGGCGCCGCAGCGCACGCTGCCCCACAAGGGCAGGCCGCCCGACTTTTGCGTCGCATGCACGCTGCCGCCCTCGCCCACGGGCCCGACGGCCAGCAGGGTGGGCGCCACGGGCGGGCCGCATTCCGCATCGATGCCGAAATGGCCGCAATCGAGCTGCAGGCGGTAGCGCTGCTGCGGCTGCGCCTCGATGGAGATCAGGTGCGAGAGGAAGCGAAAACGGCTGGAGGCGCCGGCATGCGGCGCCACCGTGGCGCACAGGCCGGGGATGCCATCCTGCGAAAAGCTGGCCACGATCTTGCCCTTGTGGCGGTCGAAGGCGTAGGCGAAGGCCGTGCTGGTCCAGCCCAGGTCGACGATGGCCACGCCGCAGAACACGGCGGGCGTGGACAGGGCCACGTAATGCCAGCGCTTGTGGTGGAACAGACGCCAGAGTGCGCCGCGCGCGTGCGGCGGCGCCAGCGCGGCCCAGTCGAAGGCGTTCAATTGCCCCGTGTAGCGGCCAAAACAGGGCACGCCATCGGCGTCGAGCAGGTCGGGCGGTGCCGGTGGCAGCGTCATGCGGCCCGCCTTTCCCCGTGGCCGTCCTGCAGGGCGGCGGCCAGCTGCGCACCGAAGTCTGCCGGCTGCGCTTGCGCAATATCAATCTCCGGGCAGGCATGCCAGAGCGCCAGGCGCCGCACGGCGCCGGCCACGTCCTGCGCCAGGCGGGGGCTCAGGCGCACGCCCTCTTCCAGCGCCAGCGACTTGATCTCGAAGCGCCCCTGCGCGCGGTGCGCCTTGGCGTCCAGGCGCCCCACGAGCGCGCCGCGCCGCAAGATCGGCAGGGTGAAATAGCCATAGCGGCGTTTTTCAGCGGGCGTATAGCATTCGAGCCGGTAGTCGAAACCGAACAGTTCCAGCGCGCGGCGCCGGTCCCACACGACGGGGTCGAACGGCGATAAAATCGTCGTCAGGGTGGGTGCCAGCTTGCCGGCGGCGGCATGACGCGCCAGCTCCGCGTGATCCGCATGCACATAGACGGCGTCTGCCCAGCCGTCCACCGTGCAGCGCAGCAGCGCGCCCTCGTCCACCAGCGCCTGCAGATCGTGGGCCAGGCTGGCGCGCGCCTGTTTCGTGCGGAAGTAGTCGCTGATCCAGCCGGCCCGCGCCAGCCCCAGCGCCTTCACGCTGGCCAGCAGCAGACGGCGGCGCACCGCGTGCGCGGACGGCAGCTGGCTGTCATCCCAGCCCGGCAGCACCCGTTCGGCCAGGTCGTAATAGCGCTGGAACCGATGGCGCTTGGCGATCATCAGCACGCCCGACGTAAACAGCACTTCCAGCGAGCGTTTTTCCGGCTTCCAGCTCCACCAGCCGCCCGCCTGGCCATCCGTGCGTTCAAAATCGGCCGAACGGGCGGCGCCGTTGGCGCGGATGTGGTCGAGTACCGCCGCCACGGCGTCGCCCTGCTCGGCCATCCATTTGACCGAATACTTCCAGCCCATGGCGGCCGGGTCGAGCATGCGGTGGCGGTACAGGCCATAGTCTTCGATGGGCACGAAGCAGGCTTCATGCGCCCAGTATTCGAACAGCGCGCCCTCGGCCAGCAATTGCTCCAGCCACGGCTGCGGATAGTCGCCCAGCCGGCTCCACAGCACCAGGTAGGGGCTGCGCGCCACCACGTGGATGGTGTCGATCTGCAGCACGCCCATCTGGCGGATGGCGGCCAGCACGTCGGCCTTCACGGCTTTTTTACGCCGCGCCTGCAGCAGGCCCTGGGCGGCCAGGTGCAGGGCGCGCGCGGCGGCCAGCGATAGCGGGGGGAGCTCGGGAGGAATGGAGAGGTCTGGACTGTGCATAACAGAAAGATACCGCATTCCGGACGCGCCTTGTGCGTTTTATCGCTATCGGAACGCGCAACCGGCGGCCACGCTACGTTGCGGGAAACACAAGCGTCACGGCCAGCCCCCTGCCCTGCAAGCCAAGGCCCAGAACAATCTGCGCGCCATGCCGTTCGGCGATGCGGCGCACGATGGACAGGCCCAGCCCGCTGCCGGGCAGCTGCGCGCCGCCCAGGCGCACGAAGCGCTCGAACGCGCGCTCATGCAGTTCTTCGGCGATGCCCGGTCCCGTATCGGCCACGCGCAGGTAGCTGCGCCCGTCTTGCACGCCGCAGCTGACGACGACGCCACCCGGCGCCGGCGTGTAGCGCAGCGCGTTCTCGACCAGGTTACGCAGCAGCATCCGCAGGCTGTCCGCATCGAGCGCGCACGGCGCCGGGGCAACGCTCACGGTCAACGACAGCTGATGCTGGTCGCTCCATTCCCGCCACTGCATGCCTTGTTCCTCCAGCAGGGCCGCCAGGTCGCCCGGCGCCAGCCGCGGCTCCTGGGACTGCGGGTCCAGCCGCGCCAGCGCCAGCAACTGGTTGACGAGGCGCGTGGCGCGCTCCACGCTGGCGCCCAGGGCGGCGATGAATTCCTCGCGCTCGGCCCCGCTGCGGGCCCGCTGCAGCACTTGCAGATTGGTCTTGATGGCGGCCAGCGGCGTGCGCAGTTCGTGCGCCGCATCGGCCGTGAAGCGCTGTTCATTGTCGCGGCTGTGCCGCACCCTGCCGAACAGGCGGTTAATTTCCAGCAGCAGCGGATGCAGCTCGGCGGGCGCGCCGGCCAGCCTGACGTCGGCCAGCTCATCGGGCGTGCGCGCCGACACTTCCCCGGCGGACGCCTGCAGCACGCGAAACACGCGGTGGATGCTCCACCAGATGGCGATGGCGGCCAGCGCCGCCAGCAACAGGCCGAACAGCGCGATGCGGTAAAAGAAGCCGCGGCTGATGTCGTCGCGGTGGCTGGTCGGCTCGGCCACCAGCAGCTGCAGCGTGCGCTGCGGGTCCCACAGCGAGAACAGACGCCAGCGCTGGCCGCCTATCGTGGTCCAGGACAGGCCGTCGGGCGCGCTGCGCGACAGGGCGATGTCGGACGCCGCGTCATTGCGGTACAGCACGCGCTGCCGGGCGTCGCGCACCTTGAACAGCAGGTATTGGTGGGGATTGCGCTGGCCGCGCAGGGGCAGGTCGATCGGCCCCGTCAAGCCATGTTCGCGCACGTCCTTTTCCACCAGCGACAGCAGCAGATGGCCCGTCTCGGTCAGCGACTGGTCGAACAGCTCCTGGCTTTCCCGGCGCGCCTCCACATACACGATGGCGGCGCTGCCCGCCCACAGGGCCAGCGTCAGGCCCAGCAGAACCATCAGCAGGGTGCGCCGCAAGGACCAGGTTTTCAAGGCGGCAACGCTCATGCCGCCGCCAGACCGGCCGCTGTTTGCAAGCCCCTTGCGCTGACAGCCATCCGCATGGGCTGGGGCGGTGACGGGTGGGCATGATGCGGCCAGCTTGTTAAGAATCTCTTAAGAACTTCTGCGCATGCTCCGGAACGAAATATTTTTTGGGAAGCCATGGCCGCAATTGTAAATGATTCTTATTGCTTTCATGATTCCCATTCCCTCAGAAATACAGACCCGTAACCAATCAACCCTTCAGGAGTTTGCATGTCCAACCGCCCCCGCCGCGCGCACCTGCCGCGTCCCACCACGCTTGCCCTGGCACTTGCCGCCCTGTCCTGCCTGCCAGCCCATGCACAGACGGGTGCGCCTGCCAGCATGCCGGAAGTGGTCGTTTCCGCGTCCGGCTTCGAGCAGGATATCAAACAGGCGCCCGCGTCGATCACGGTGCTGACGCGCGAGGAGCTGTCGAAGGAACGCTTCGGCAACCTGACGCAGGCGCTGGAAAGCGTGGAAGGCATCGACGTGGGCGCGGCGGGCGACAAGACGGGCGGCATGAACATCAGCATCCGCGGCATGCCCAGCGACTACACGCTGGTGCTGATCGACGGACGGCGCCAGAACGCGGCCGGCAACGTCACGCCGAACGGCTTCGGCGGCACGCAGACGAGCTTCATGCCGCCGCTGGCCGCCATCGAGCGCATCGAGATCATCCGCGGCCCCATGTCGACCCTGTACGGCTCGGACGCCATGGGCGGCGTGATCAACATCATCACGCGCAAGGTGGGCCAGCAATGGACGGGCTCCGTCTCGGCCGACTACACCTTGCAGCAGGAATCGGACTTTGGCGACGTGAAAAGCGGCCGCTTCTACGTGAGCGGCCCCATCGCCACCGACCTGCTGGGCCTGTCACTGCGCGGCAGCAAGCAGCGCCGCAATGCGGCCGACATCCGCTACAACGACGCAGCCGGCGCGGAACAATCCACCAGCATGGGCGCCAACCCCGTGCGCGCGGACATTGAAAACTTCGGCGCGCGCCTGGCGTTGACGCCGAACCGCTACCACACCGTCATCCTCGACGCCGACGCGGGCCGCCAGACGTACGACAATTCGCGCGGCCAGCTCGGCACCAAGACCGTGCAGGGCGGCTACGGCCCCGAACAGAAATACAAGCGCGACCAGTGGACCCTGTCGCACACGGGCCGCTTCGGCTTCGGCACCCTGGACAGCAGCTACATGGTGAACAAGACGGAAACCCTGGGCCGCACGATTCCACCGGGCACGCCGGGGGCCGTGGCCGGCAGCGCGCGCACGCTGGAAGTGGAAAGCCAGGTCTTCGACAGTAAATTGGTCATGCCTTTGGGCAAGCACATGGCGACCGTCGGCGCGCAATGGTGGAAAGCGGAAATGACGGACGGCGTGGCGCCGAAGAAATTCGAATTCACGCAAAAAGCCCTGTTCGTGGAAGACGAATGGCAGGCGCTGGAGCATCTCGCGCTGACCTTCGGCGCCCGCTATGACGATCACAGCATCTTCGGCGGCCAGACCAGCCCCCGCGCCTATGCCGTGTGGAACGCCACGACCAGCTGGACCGTCAAGGGCGGCGTCAGCAAGGGCTACAAGACGCCCCGCGTGGAACAACTGTCGCCGGGCATCAACGGTTTCGGCGGCCAGGGCACGATTCCCCTCGTCGGCAGCCCGAACCTGAAGCCGGAAACGAGCACGACGGCGGAAATCGGCGCCTACTTCGACAACCTGGCCGGCTGGACGGCCAGCGGCACCGTGTTCAACAATACCTTCAACGACAAGATCACGACGGGCACGGGCCTCGTCAATTGCAGCTACCGTCCTTCGCCCAACCGTCCCGGCTGCGTCAGCTTCGGCAACTGGCCCAATGTCGATGCGTTCGGCCAGTCCGTCAACGTGGATGAGGCCGTCACACGCGGCGTCGAGCTGAACACGCGCTTTCCGCTGGGCAAGACCTTGTCGGCCAGCGCCAACTACACCTACACGGAAAGCGAACAGAAAAGCGGCAGCAATGCGGGCAAACCGCTGAGCGACACGCCCAAGCACGCCGTCAACGCCCGTTTGAGCTGGGATATCTCGCGCGATTGGAACGGCTGGCTGCGCGCAGAGTACCGCAGCGAGCGTTTCCGCGATCCGGGCACGTCGGCCGCCACGCGCGCCGCCAAGGCCGCGCTGGGCGACTACAAGGGCTACACCATGTTGCACCTGGGCAGCAGTTATCAGTTGAACAAGCGCGTGACCCTGAACGCGGCCGTGTACAACCTGCTCAACAAGGACTTCATCGACTACCAGGCGTACCGCGCACCGGCCTTGAACTACGCCAACCGCTACGTCAACAGCCTGGACGGACGCCGTTTGTGGCTGTCGGCCACCGTGGACTTCTGATGATGTAAGGCGTCATCCGCGTCTGCATCGAACGGGCTGCCCAAGGGCGGCCCGTTTTTTCGTCAAGCCGTTTGCGCTTTATCAATACAGTAACCGATCGCATGCACGGTGCGTATCAAATCCCGCCCCAGCTTCTTGCGCAGGTGGTGGATGTGCACCTGCACGGCATTGCTTTCCACTTCGCCGCCCCAGCTGTACAGGTTTTTCTCCAGCTGTTCCCGGCTCAGGACCCGACCGCCGTGCTCCAGCAGCAATTGCAGGATGCGGAACTCCTTCACCGTCAGGGTCACCGGCACGCCCCCCTGCGTCACCTGCCGGTCGGCGATATCGAGCACCAGGTCGCCATGCACGAGATTTTCGCGCAGGCGGCCGGCGGCGCGGCGGCAGGCGCTGCGGATGCGCGCGGCCAGTTCATCGAGGTCGAACGGTTTGACGATAAAGTCGTCGGCGCCCGCGTCCAGGCCGGCGATGCGCTCGCCCACCTGGTCGCGCGCCGTGACGACCAGCACGGCGCCGCTGTAGCCATTGTCGCGCAGCACGCCCAGCGCCTGCATCCCATCCTGCCCCGGCAAGCCCAGGTCGAGCAGGATGCAGCCATAGTCGTGCAGGCGCACGGCCGTGTGCGCGTGTTCGGCGCTCGTGACCCAGTCGACGGCGTAGCCGCCCTGTTCCAGGCCGATCTGCGTGGCGCGGCCCAGCTGCGGGTCGTCTTCGGTCAGCAGGATGCGCATGGGGGGGAAGCGGCGCGGGCCGCTCAGTCCTTCTTCTTGATCAGGCCGGCCAGCGCGGCGAAGGGATTGTGCGTGGCGGGCGCCACCTCGGCCGACAGCAGGCCGGCACCACGGTCCGCCTCCAGGTAGCGCGAGTGTTCGTTGTCATGGCAATACAGGCACAGCAGCTCCCAGTTGCTGCCGTCGGGCGGATTGTTGTCGTGGTTGTGGTCGCGGTGGTGCACCGTCAGCTGCTGCACGTTGGCACGCGTAAATTCGCGCATGCAGCGGCCGCACACCCACGGATACATCTTCAGCGAACGCTCGCGGTAGCCGCTCTCGCGCTGGTCGGCGGCGCGGCGCGCTTCGGCCACGATCTTGTCCAGTCTTGCCGCGTCGGGCTTTTTACTCTGCATGACAACTTTCGATATGGAAGGAAGAAGCGCCTATTTTAATGAGGATGGGGGCGCAATTGTACTTTTTCTGCCACTGCGCCAGCCCGTGCCGGGGGTGGCGTGCTTTTTTTAACGTGCGCGGCACCACAGGTACTTGATTTAACGCAAAATAAGGCCAGCGACAGACCACGAGCAGACGATGGGAGTGACGGCAACAGCTTCAGCGCAAGGCCGCTTATTTCGGCTATCATGCGCGCCACGCCTCACTTCCCCTTTTCCATGACCCTAGCCTGCAAGCGCCCGTGATATCGATAACGAGACCCCTGCAACGCCTTGCCAGCCGCCTTTACGGCATCAGCCTGGTTCCCCTGTTCGCACTGCTTTTGCTGCTGGTGCTGTGGGGCGCCGTCATCTACCAGATCGGCCAGGAACAGACCAGCGCCGTGCGCGACGCCGTGGCCGGCAGCCAGTCGCTGGCGCGCACGCTGGCCGACCATACCAGTTTCATCCTGCGCCAGACCGACCATGCCACGCAGCTGTTCAAGCTCAAATACGAGGAATCGAGCGGCAGCCTGCGCCTCAATGAATTCACGCGCCGCCAGGGCCTGCTCGACAGCGTGCTGCCGTCGAAACTGGAACTGCCGATCGCGCTGGTCGACGCGCAGGGCAACGTGATCGACAGCGCCAACGCGTATTTTCCGGAAAAGCTGGCCAGGCAAGCGTTCTTCCGGACGCTGGCCGCCAACCCGGCCGACACGGCCCTGGTCGACACGCCCATGCTCGACGTGGACAGCAAGCACTGGACCATCCGCATGGCGCGCCGCCTGAACGATGCCCAGGGACGCTTCGCCGGCGCCATCATCATCCACGTCGACCCCACCTATTTCGTCGACGACTACGACCGCCTGAACCTCGACGAACACGATGCGCTGATGCTGGTGGCGCGCGACAGCGGCCTGACGGTGGGACGCATCGGCGAGCAGCTGCTCATCAGCGACCGCATCGATTTCCGCATGCCCGGCGCGCCCCTGCACGCGCCCGAGGAACTGGAGATCGAGCCGCCCGTCGACGCCACCTCGCGCATCTACAGCTACCGCGAACTGCCCCGCTATCCGCTGCTCGCCGTGGTGGGCGTGAGCCGCGCCACCGCCCTGGCCCGCTTCGAGCATCGCCGCCTTGCATATCTGGGCGCGCTGATCGCCGCCAGCGTGCTGATTGCGGGCTTCACGGCACTGCTGGCGAGCCAGAGCGCGCGCCTGCGCCGCAGCATCCGCCAGGCCAAGGAAACGCAGGCCCTGCTGCGCGCGGCGCACCAGGGCAGCCTCGACGCCGTGCTGCTGCTCAAGGCCTGGCGCCCGGCGCCGGGCAAGCCGGTGGAGGACTTCATTTTCGCCGACATCAACGAACGGGCCGCCGACATGCTGGGCAAGCCGCGCTCGGAACTGCTGGGCCAGCGCGTGCTGCCGCAGGTGCCGCTGCTGCGCGGCGAACGCTTTTTCAAGCGCTTCGTGCTGGTGATGGAAACGGGCCAGCCGCTGGAAGACGAATTCGAGCTGAAACTGGCCTCGGGCGGCACGCGCTGGCTGCGCCACCAGGTGGTGCCCATCACCGACGGCGTGGCCGTCACCTCGCGCGACATCAGCGCGCGCAAGCACGACGAACTGGCGCTGCAGGATAACCGCAGCTTCCTGCAGTCGCTGATCGACCACCTGCCGGTGCTGGTGTACGTGAAAAGCGCGCGCCCGGAAAACTTCGGCCAGATGGAAGTGTGGAACAAGGCCGCCGAGGACATTACCGGCTACCTGGCAGACGACGTCATCGGCAAGACCGACTGCGCGGCGTTTCCTGCCGATTTCGGTCTGCACGACGCGCAGGATGACCGCGCCATCCTGGCCGAGCGCGGCGTCATCGACCATAGCGAAAAGCCGCTGCGCCTGCCAGATGGCGGTCTGTGCTACCTGCACGCCGTCTCCGTGCCCGTGTTCGACGAGCGCCAGCAGGTCGAGCATATCCTGTGCATCGCCGAGGACATCTCGCAGCGCCGCCAGCAGGAACTGGAACTGCGCCAGAAACAGGCCGAACTGGCGGCCGTCAACGACGCCTCGCCGCTGGGAGTGGTGCGCCTGGACCGCCAGCGCCGCTGCACTTACGTCAACCGCACCTTCGAAGCCATCACGGGCCTGCCGCGCGCCGCCGCCCTGGGCGCCGGCTGGACCAGCGCCCTGCATCCGGACGACTATCCGCGCATGCACGTGGCGCTGGAGCAGCTCACGCGCAGCCATGCGCCGTTCCAGTCCACCCTGCGCTGCCTGCACCGCGACGGCAAGCTGGTATGGGTTTCCGTCAAAATCGCCCCCATCCTCGTCGACGGCCGGATCGAAGGCTACGTGGGCAGCCTGGACGACATCACCACCCTGCGCGAATCGGAAGTGGCGCTGCTGGAGAGCGAGGCGCGCCTGCGCACCATCGCCGACACCCTGCCGGCCATGATCGCCTACATCGACGCGGACCAGGTCTACCGCTTCCTGAACATCGCCTACGAGCGCGAATTCGGCCTGACAGGCACCCAGGTGCTGGGCAGGAGCGTGCTCGAGACGGTCGGCGCAGCCCGCTACCGCACGGTGGCGCCGTATATCGAAAGAGTGCTGGACGGCGAGACCCTGAGCTTCGAGGAGGAGGACGAAAAGGAAGGCATCGAACGCTGCATGGAAGTGATCTACATCCCGCAGATCGGTGAAGACCGGCTGCAGGTGGTGGGATTTCACGTGATGCGCCAGGATATCACCGTGCAAAAGCGCGAAAAACAGCGGCTGCTGAAACTGGCCCAGGTCGACGCGCTCACGGGCCTGTCGAACCGCGCCGGCTTCCAGCAAAAACTCAGCGACGCCATGCACGCGAGCCGCCAGCAGCAGCACCTGATGGCCGTCATGTACATGGACATCGACCGCTTCAAGCCCGTCAACGACACGCACGGCCACGGCACGGGCGACGCCCTGCTGCGCGCATTCGCCCAGCGCCTGACGCAGACCATGCGCGCCACCGACATCATCGCCCGCCTGGGCGGCGACGAATTCACCATCATCATGGAGCAGATCACCCGGCCCGACGACGCGGCCGTCCTGGCGGGAAAAATCGTCGCCGCCATGCAGCAGCCGTTCGAGCTCGACGGCATCACCGTGCGCATTTCCGCCAGCATCGGCCTGGCCTTCTACCGCGACGAAGACATTTCCCCCGCCGTGCTGCTGCAGCGTGCCGACGTGCTGCTGTACCAGGCCAAGCAGGATGGGCGCAATACCTACAGGGCCGGCGTGCTGACTGCTTGAGCACCGGAGAAAACGTCCATGGCTGCGTTGCAGTGCCTTGCCGTACTATTCGTACTGCCTACGGCACTACGCCTTGCCCTGAACGTTTTTCAGGCACTCTGGATGTATCGATAAAAATCGAAAACGCTCTTCGAAATTCGTTCAACTCTCCAGTACCTGCCTCATTTCAGCTATATTGGCGCCTGTCTTCCCTACCCTTGCCCTATCATGCGCCTGCTGCACACTTCCGACTGGCATCTGGGCCAGACCCTGCACAACTATGAGCGGGGCTACGAACACCAGCGCTTCCTCGACTGGCTGCTCGACACCCTCGTGGCCGAACAGGTCGACGTGCTGCTGGTGGCGGGCGACGTGTTCGATAACGCCAACCCGTCGGCCGCCTCGCAAAAGCAACTGTATGTATTCCTGCAGCAGGCGCGCGCGCGCCTGCCCGCGCTGCAGCTGGTCATCGTCGCCGGCAACCACGATTCGGCGGGCCGCCTGGAAGCGCCGGCCCCCCTGCTGGCCGCGCATGGCACCCACGTCATCGGCCACCTGCTGCGCGATGCAGCGGGCAATATCGACCTGGAACGCCTGCTGCTGCCGCTCACCGGCAGCGATGGCCAGGTGCGGGCCTGGTGCCTGGCCGTGCCCTTCCTGCGCCCCGGCGACGTGCCGAAACTGACGGCCGGCGATACGCAGGACGCCTACCTGGGCGGCATCGCCCTGCTGTACCGCCAGCTGGCGGACCTGGCGCTGGCGCGCCGCCAGCCCGGGCAAGCCCTCCTTGCCATGGGCCACTGCCACATGGTGGGCGGCGAAATGTCGAACGATTCCGAACGGCGCATCGTCATCGGCGGCACGGAAATGCTGCCCTCGGGGATTTTTGACGCCGCCATCGCCTACGCGGCGCTGGGCCATTTGCACAAGGCGCAGGCCGTGGGCGGCCAGGAACACATCCGCTATTGCGGCAGCCCGATCCCCCTGTCGTTTGCCGAAGTGAACTACCGCCACCAGGTGCTGTGCCTCGACCTCGACGGCGAGCAGCTACGCGAGGTGCGCGCCATCGAGGTGCCGCGCGCCGTCCCCCTGCTGCGCATACCGGCCACGCCGGCGCCCATCAACGAGGTGCTGGCGCAGCTGGCCGCCCTCGACGTGCCGGACTCTCTCACCGAGGCGCAGCCGTTCCTGGAAGTGCGCGTGCGCCTGGACGCGCCCGAACCGGGCCTGCGCACGCGCATCGAGACGGCGCTCGACGGCAAACCCGTGCGCCTGGCGAAGATCGAAACATCGAGCGGCGCGCGCAGCAGCGCCCCCGAAAACATGACGCTCGACCAATTGGGCCAGTTGCAGCCCGACGATATCTTCCGCCGCCTGTACCAGCAAAAATACGCGAAGGAAGCGCCGCCCGAACTCCTCTCGGCCCTGGCCGAACTGCTGTTGCCCGGCGCCTGAACATACCTGAAGAACCATGAAAATCCTCAAAATCAGCGGCAAGAACCTGGCTTCGCTGGCCGGCGAATTTGAAGTCGACTTCCAGCAGGAGCCGCTGGCGTCATCCGGCCTGTTCGCCATCAGCGGGCCCACGGGCGCAGGCAAGAGCACGCTGCTCGATGCGCTGTGCCTGGCCCTGTACGACGCCACGCCGCGCCTGCTGAAAGTGCTGGGCCGGGGCAGCGCCCTGCCCGACGTGGGCAAGGAAACCGTCGGCGCCCAGGATACGCGCACCCTGCTGCGCCGCGGCACGCCCGAAGGCTATGCGCAGGTCGATTTCGTCGGCAACGACGGCGCAAGCTACCGCGCGCGCTGGAGCGTGCGCCGCTCGCGCACCCGGGCCGAGGGCGCGCTGCAGGCGACCGCCATGAGCTTGCACCAGCTGCCTGCGCTGCAAGCGATCGGCGGCACCAAGACGGAAGTGAAGGAAGAGATCGAAAAGCGCATCGGCCTGTCCTTCGACCAGTTTACGCGCGCCGTGCTGCTGGCGCAAAACGAGTTTTCCACCTTCCTCAAGACGGAAGACAATGAACGGGGCGAGCTGCTGGAAACCCTGACGGGCAGCAGCATCTATACGGACATTTCCATGCGCGCCTTCGAGCGGGCGAAAAAGGAAAAGCAGGTTCTCGAACGCCTGGGCGAAAAACTGGCCGACCAGCGCCCCCTGTCGCCGCAAGAACGGGCCGACACCGAGGCGCAGAGCAGCGCCGCCGAAGCCGCCCTGCACACCGTCGATCTGCGCAAGACCGTGCTGGAACAGCAGCAGCGCTGGCACCACGAGACCGACAAGCTGCAAACCCAGGTGGCGGCGGCGCAGGAAGCAGTGGGCGGCGCGGATGCCGAACGTGCCGCCGCGCAGGCGCGCCAGACGGCGCTGGCGCAGTGGGAATTGCTGCAGCCGGCGCGTCCCCTCTGCGACGAGGTGGCGCGCCTGGCCGGCGACATTGCCGGCAGCGGCGCCGCGCTGGAAGCGTCGCGCCTGCAGGCGGCGCAAGCCGTGGCCGCCGAGGCGCAGCTGGCGCAGGCCGTGCAGCAGGCGGCAGCGGCCTT
>NZ_NEGZ01000036.1 GCF_002127585.1 Janthinobacterium sp. GW458P | reverse complement strand
TGACGGCACAGGAAGCACAACGGGACATTAGCCATTACCTGATGCACCGGTATAACTGGATACGGCCACATCAGTTCAACCAGGGACTGGCACCGGCCGTCGCCGAAGAAAAACTTAACGTAGTGTCCGGGATGGGTTGACCACTACACTTTCATCTTCTGGGAACTATGGATCAGGAGAGTTTAAGCGACGGGTGGCAATTCACCCCTTCCAAAATGAGTGTCAGCAACTGGATTGCGAATTAAACGGTGGTAACGAGACACTACCTTAGCCGTAAAAAATAATCCCCTTGAAAATTAGTCTTAACATTCTCTTCGGAGTCAAACATGAAAATGATCTCTGGAAATTCAGAAAAACCATAGCGGACTTTGGTGGCATTCAGTTCATGAACGAATTTTCGCTGCAACCATTCATTAATGCCGTTTTCTTGATTCCATTGCACATCAGTGTCATTTTGATAAAAAAATAAAACCACCAGTTCTCTATCCCATTCCTCTGACGTAGTAATCAATTCAGTATTCCTGAAGCTCACCCCTTTCAAGCGAGCAGCTAGAATAACTTCGTTCAGCGCAAGCTCAATGGCAGAATACGGTGGATATGGATGCTTCATATTGCTCCAAACTACGACGATGGCAAGTTACCAAATAAAAAAATTGGAATGTGGCTCACCGCTGTATACCATACTTTACTCGGTTCAGTCTCATTAACCAATATCGATGCCAAGACAAGATAGACTAACAAGGCCTAAGAACATCTTCGAATATATCGCCAGCAGATGAGTATGCCAGCAAGCGAGAGAAACGCCCGGTGGATATTGGCACGGCGTTCGTAGCGGATGCGTAATCGGCGGAAGTGGTGCAGCCAGCCCAGTGTGCGTTCGACCACCCAGCGCCATTTACCCAGGCGATCGCGCGACTCGATGTGATTGCACAGCAACGTTTTACCCGCGCCCCGCCTCACACTCATACGCGATCGCAAACGATTCGTATGGCTGCAGGCTGAGGTGGCCGGTCAAGCTGTCACGCTGGGCATAGTTGCTGATCAAGCCTTGCCCGGCAATGCCGTGCAGCATCGCCGGCAGATCCAGTTCGACGTGTTCGCTGGAGAAGTTGTTGACGACAACGACCTGTTGGCTTCCCAAGCTGCGCCGGTAGGCGAATACCTGCGGGTGCTGCTCCAGCAACGGCTGGTATTTTCCGTAAACCATGACGTCCCAGTCCTTACGCAGTTCGATCAGCTTCTGGTAGTGGAAGAAGACCGAATCGGGTTGTTCCAGCGCGGCCGCGACGTTGATCTCGGGGTAGTTTGGATTCAGCTTTAGCCATGGCGTGCCAGTACTGAAGCCGGCGTTGTGTGTGCTGTTCCACTGCATGGGGGTGCGTGCATTGTCCCGTCCGTTGGCGTGGATGCCGGCCATCATCGTCTCCGGTGACACGCCGGCGGCCATGCGTTCGTGGTAGAGGTTGAGCGATTCGATGTCGCGATAGTCGTCGATGGAATCGAAACGGACATTGGTCATGCCTATTTCCTCGCCTTGATAGACGTAAGGGGTGCCCTTGAGAAAATGTAGCGCGGTGGCCAGCATCTTGGCCGACTCGACCCGATAGCGGCCGGGATCGCCGTATTTGGATACGGCGCGCGGCAGGTCGTGGTTATTCCAGAACAGTGAATTCCAGCCGGCATCGGCCAGCTCGGTCTGCCACTTACTGATGATCTGCTTGAATTCGATTAGATCGAACGGCCGCGGCTTCCATTTCCCCTCCTTGGCATCGTGGGTCATGGTGATGTGCTCAAACTGGAAGACCATCGACAGCTCCTGACGCGCCGGGTCGGAATACAGCTTGGCGATCTCCGGGGTGGCGCTCCACGTCTCGCCCACCGTCACTACATCGCGTGCGGCCAGGGTCGCTTGGTGCATTTGCTGCAGCAGCGGGTGCAGTTGTGCGCCGTTGGCGATAATCTGCTGGTCGACCTGTTTGCCGATGAGATCAATCACATCCATGCGGAAGCCGCCGATGCCCTTGTCCAACCACCAGTTCATCATGCGATGCACCTCTTCCTGCACCTGGGGATTTTCCCAGTTCAGGTCCGGCTGTCGTTTCGAGAACAGATGGAAGTAATATTCACCGCTGGCGGCATCGTATTCCCATGCACTCCCGCCAAAATACGAACGTTGCTGGTCGGGCGGTGAGCCATCGGCGCCTGCATTGCGCCAGATGTAGTAGTCACGGTAGGGGCTATCCTTGGATTTCTTCGCCTCGACGAACCAAGCATGCTCGTCAGAGGTGTGGTTGACCACAAGATCCATCAGGATACGGATGTCGCGCTTGGCCGCTCCTGCGATCAACTGCTCCATCTCGGCCAATGTGCCGAATTCAGCGGCGATATCCTGATAGTCGGAGATGTCATAGCCGTTATCGTCCATCGGCGACCTGTACACCGGCGACAGCCAGATCAGGTTGATTCCCAGATGTTGCAGGTAGTCCAGTCTGCCGATGATGCCGGCCAGATCACCGACCCCATCGTGATTGCTGTCTTGAAAACTACGTGGGTAGATCTGATACACGACGGCGTTATGCCACCATTGCTTATCCAACATGATTATCTTTCTCGCTTATGGATTGGCGGCACTGTCTTGCAACGTGCCAAGGGATCGCCAGGGGTAGGACAGATCCGATCTCGTCGTTGGATCAGGCAGCTATGAGATCGTACACCAAGCGCTTGGCAAGACACTCAGGCCACTCACACGATCCATCGGCTTTTCATCTTTCAAAACTATGGATCTAAGCTACAGGTGGCGATTCAAGATGCCGTGACCTAGAATGTGATGATGAAGTGAGCGCCATCGTTGACCGGGCGGGCGTAGCGCACAGTTCCGCCGTTCAACTGAATTAGCTGCCGCACCATTGCAAGGCCGATACCGCTTCCCTGTTTTTTGGTCGAGAAAAATGGCGTAAACATTTCCGCCGCTACCCCATCGGCAATGCCATGTCCATTGTCACGCACATCGATGCGCAACCGGCCACCTGTCGTGAGGCGCGCATTGACGGCCACTTGCGGCACCAGACTCGCGGTGGTTGCTTCCAACGCATTCTGCAGCAGGTTAACCAGAGCTTGTTCGATCTGGCCAGAGTCCGCCCGTAATGCCAGCGTGCTTGATGCGACGACGAACGTCGCGCTTCCTCCGCGGGCCTGCCAGCTCGGTGCCACCAAAGCCGATAAACGTGCAAACAAGTCCTTGATTTGGAATTGTTGAGGCAGTGGCGTAGGCAGGCTGGCCAACACGCGGTAATGGCTGACGAAATGACTCAGACTTTCAGCGCGACGGCTTATTGCGTCTAGCGCGACGTCAAGGTCTGCGGCCACGTCGGGAGCAAGAGAGCCTGCTGCCTCAGCGAGCAGCGTGCGCGACGTTTGCGAAAGGGACGCCACTGGGGTCAGTGAATTCATGATCTCATGGGTCAATACATGCACGAGCTTGCGCCAGGCTTGCATGGCTTCAGCGGAAAGTTCGTCCTCCAGCGGCAGCAGTGCAACGAGGGATTGCGGCGCACCATTGACGGTCAAAGCATTGCGGACGGCCAGGGCACGTTCAGTGCCATGCTCACTGTCGAACTGAACCAGCGTCCGCGTGCCAACGGGAAGGCCGGCTAAAGCCGTATTCAGGGAAACCGTGTCAGTGACACGTCCAGGCGCCAGTAGGCGCCGCGCGCTTGCATTCAATGGTTCCATCCTGGTCGGCATCATGTTGAACAGAGGGACCGGCGCATGTTCAAGCCGTGCTTCAAGCAATAGCAGACGGAGAGGCTCAGGCGCGTGCAAAGTCGTGAGTTGAAACGGTCTCTCTGGCGTCATTGCCGTAACGTGTACGATTGAATGCCAAATCAGCGCTGCGGCGAGCAGCACTGTCAGGATGAGCAAAACGGCGGCGCGAGCTCCCAGGCCATCAACGCTCTCATTTAGCGCACCACCTACCCMCCCAGCCGCAACAAGCAGTGTCCCGCCGAGGGCGACGCGAGCCCGCCTATAACCCATGTTTGTCCAGCTTGCGATACAGCGCTGCCCGGCTTACGCCCAGCGTCTTGGCAGCCTTGCTGATATTTCCCTTAACTTCCAGCAGCGCCGCGGCGATGGCGGCACGTTCGAGTGTACCCAGTTCACGTGGGACATCGATGGTGAGCGGGGACGATAACGCAGGCACAGCTGTCTTCGCTGAAATACCAAAGTCAGCGATGGTATAGACATTTTCCCGACCTAGGATGACAGCGCGTTCACAGGCATGGCGCAGGGAGCGAACATTGCCTGGCCATGCATTCGAGCACAGTACATCGAATGCGGTCGCTGCTATGGCGCGCGCGGGTTTGCGATATTGCTGCTCGTAGTGGGCCAAATAATGGCGCAGCAAGTCCGGAATGTCGCCAGCGCGCTCGCGTAAGGGCGGGACGCGCAGGACGATAGTATTTAGGCGAAACAGAAGGTCTGTGCGAAAAAGCGCAACGTCGTGCAGCCGGTCTTCTTCGAGATTGGTGGCACTAATGACGCGCACGTCAACGCCCTCGGGAGTGTCCGCGCCCAAGGGCGTCACCTGGCGTCGTTCGAGCGCTGTTAGCAGCTTTGCTTGTGCTGTCAAGGGCATATTGCTGACTTCGTCAAGAAACAATGTGCCGCCGCACGCTGCCTGGAAGCGTCCCGCGCGGTCATTGCGTGCATCGGTGAACGCGCCGCGCCGGTGTCCGAACAATTCGCTTTCCAGCGTTGCCTCTGGCAGGCTCCCCATATCCACTGCCAAAAACTGCCGGGATGCCCGGTGTGAAGCCCGGTGAACAGCGCGCGCCACCAGTTCCTTGCCAACGCCGTTTTCTCCCAGGATCATGACGTTTGCCTCGGTGGGCCCCACACTGGCGATCATGTCACGCAAGGCAGTCATCGCAGCCGAGTTTCCGAGCAATCCATCGGCGTCGGCTGGCGCCGCGTCAGATGCTTTAGCATGAATAGGCTGACGCAAGGCCTGTCGCGCAAAGGCTGCCTCGACAGCATGCACTAGGCGCACGTTATCCCACGGCTTTGTCAGAAAATCGCTTACTCCGCCCTGCATCGCCGCAACGGCTAGAGGAACATCAGCGTACGCGGTCATCGCGATGATATCGGGTGGGTTGGGCAGCGCCCTCAATTGCGCCAAAACTTGCATACCTTCGCCACCATCCGTCCGTCCCGCCGAAAAATTCAAATCGAGGAGAACAACGTCAGGACGATTGCATGCGAGCCATGTGGGTAACTGTGCAGGATGGTCAAGTGTCGCGACCTGCGCGACGTGCCGGCGCAGCAGCATGCGCGCTGCCAGCGCCACGTCTGCATCGTCGTCGAGGATCAGTACATTTGCGTGCTTGCCGGACATTGGAAATAAAAGAATTAACAAAACTCGAGTTTATCAGCATGCTTTGCATGATTCCACAGCGCGATATCACTTTGCCCAAAGTGTCCGGAAGTGGACAGTTTGCATGTGCGTTTGCGGACGAATGAGCGGGAAAGTGAAAAAAAATGTCGGTCGATTGCTCCGAAATCGCGTGGCACGGATGTTGCTACAATAAAAAACATGATAAAAGACCACAGCACAAATGCATCACGCCCTACGGGGGCGGCTATGGACCAACCGGTTCTACGACAGCGCGGCCGGCATTGGGGCATGGCAATAGCGATTTTGCTCATCTTGATTGGACTGGCTGCACTGGCGTGGTGGCTCTGGCCCAGCGGACTGCAGGTGCCCGCTGCCAGCGTGCGCATCGCTGTCGTCGAGCGCGGCATCCTGCGCGACGACGTGGCCGCGCGTGCAACGGCCCAGCCGCTGCACTCGGTCGTGCTGGATGTGGTGGAAAATGGCCGGGCCGAAGAGGTGATGGTGCGCGATGGCGCGCTGGTACGCCAAGGCGAATTGCTGTTCCGGCTGTCGAATCCACAGCGCCGGCTTGAGGTGCTCGCACGCGAAGCTGAGCATGCGCAGCAGATTTCAAACCTGTTGAACCTGCGCCTCGCGGGTGAAACCAGCCGGGCGGAAAGTGCGCGGCGCAGCGCCGACCTCGCGTTTGCGGTCGCTCAGGCTGAGAAGCAATTCGCGAGGAGCGCGGCACTGGCCAAGCAGGGTTTCGTGTCGGGTTCTGCACTGGAAGAAGTAGCCGACCAGCTGACGCGGCAGCGCCACGCGCTCGCCAGCGAAGACGCCGCTGGAAAAAGCGAAGAGGCAGCCCGGCGCGACGCCATCGGACAGATTGCCCAGGCGGTATCCAGGCTGGAAGATGGCCTGAAGTTGGTCAATGCCGGCGTCGATGCACTGGCCGTGCGCGCGCCCGTTGCTGGCCGCCTTGCAGATTTCAAATTGCAGGTAGGGGAAACGGTCCGATCAGGACAGCGCCTTGGACGTATCGACGACGTCGCGCAATTTTGTTTGGCGGCCCAGCTCGACGAATACTATTTGCGTCGCCTTGCCACCGGCCGACCGGCGACAGCCGTGATCGATGGCCAGACCACGCACGTGGTTGTCAGCCGCATATATCCGCAAGTGAGCGACGGCAAATTCACTGTTGAGTTGACGTTCGTTGATGGCCAGCCGGCCACCCTCAGCCCAGGCCAGAGCGTCGACGTCCTGATCACGCTGGGTGCTGCGCGGACTAGCTTGCTTCTTCCAAATGATGCGTTCAGCAATGACACCGGCGGCGGCTGGGTATTCGTCGTGCGCGCTGACGGCGTACAAGCGGAGCGCCGGGCCGTGCGTTTTGGCCGGCGAAACAGCACGCAGATCGAAGTACTCGACGGCTTGGTCGCCGGCGAGCGCGTTATCGTGTCGTCATACACGCCGTATGCAACGGCGCTGCATCTTCAGCTTACCCACTAATAGGTCTCTCACGGAAATGACAAAATCATGCAATTGAATCGCACACAACAGGAAAGCATGTTCAGGCTCGTCAACATGACGAAAACATATCGTGGCGGCGAGGTGCAGACAACGGCGCTTGACCGGATTGACCTCACCATCGCCGCGGGTGAATATGTGGCGATCACCGGGCCGTCCGGCTGTGGCAAGTCTACACTGCTGGCTATGCTGGGACTGCTGGACACGCCCGATGGTGGCGAATGCTGGTTCGACGGTCGCAATGTGGCGGGCTGGAGCGAGGCACAGCTCAACCGAATACGGCGCGGACGTATCGGCTTTATTTTTCAGAATTTCAATCTGATCGAAGAATTGACGGTTGCCGAAAATGTGGCATTGGCACTTGATTACCTGGATGTGCCTGCGACGCAACGAAAGGTTCGCGTCGCCGCGATGCTTGATCAACTAGGCGTGGCGCACCGCGCCGGTCACCGTCCGTCGCAACTTTCCGGCGGACAGCAACAGCGTGTAGCCATCGCGCGCGCGCTCGTGGCCAATCCAGCGCTGCTGCTTGCTGATGAGCCGACGGGTAATCTTGATACGGCACACGGCGACGAGGTGATGCGCATTCTGCGTCAGATCAATGCAGATGGCACGACCATCGTCATGGTGACGCACTCGCCGACGCACGCCGCGCAAGCTTCTCGTACGGTACGGCTGCTGGACGGCCGTATCCTGATCGACGCCCTGCAGCCTGCCTGACCGGAGAGCGAACATGTTATTGACCACGATGCGCCACAGCGCACGCGCACTGCGGCGGGAACCCGCCTACGCTGCCATTGCCATAGTCACCCTGGCTATCGGCATCGCTTCAGCCATACTGATTCTCGGCTTAGTGCGTTACTGCTGGCAATATAATGCCGAAGTGCCCGATGTGGAACATGTCTACGTCGTGAAACAACGCGACAACGTCGATCCCACGGGTCCCTGGTACGACCAGGCGCCGCTGCTGCTGCGCTCTGTTGCAGCGGCAGCGCCCGGTGTGGCTGCGGCCACCGGCTACCTGCCATCACGCCCCGAGACAGCAGGCTTGACGGTGAACGTCGACGGCAAGCTGCATGCCCTGAAAAGCCTGACTGTCTTGCCTGGTTTTGTCGAGATGTTGGGCCTGAGGGCAGTGCGGGGCGATCTTGCCACCGCATTGGGAGCGCCGGATCAGATCGCGGTCACCGAATTGACCGCAATGCGTTTGTTTGGCACCAAGCAAGCCCTGGGCCGCAGTCTGTTTGCGGAAGGTAAATTGTTACGCGTTGGCGCGGTGCTGCGTACGCCGGCTGCGAATACCACCATGCCATTTGAAGCACTACTCGGCACCGATTCAACGCTTGCGGCCGATGTCCGCGATGAAATGCGAACCGGCCTCAAAGGTTGGCCAGGCAAGCTCCTGGTGCGTGTGAAAACCGGCGCGTCCGTGCCGATGCTTGTCCGGCAGTTGCAGGACGCGGTCGATGGCGCACCAGCATTGCATCAGCAGGCCCCCGATGTCAAGGCGCGCCTGGGCCGGCGGCCAGTCATGGACATCGCGCTAGCGCGGCTAGACGCAGCGTATTTCGATACGGGCATCAAGGGTAATTTCATCGCCGGCGCCGGCCAGCGGGGCGATCCAGTGGTCGTTGCCGGCCTTGCCGCCGTCGCCGTGCTCATCCTTGTTCTGGCTTCGATCAATTTCGTGAACCTGGCGACCGTGCGGGTAGTGCGGCGCCAGCGTGAACTGGCCATGCGTAAAGTGCTCGGCGCCTCAGGGTGGAGCATTGCGCTGGAATTGCTGGCGGAGGCATGGCTGATCACGTTCTTAGCGGCTTCTGTCGGGTTACTCCTGGCATGGCTGGCACTGCCGCTGTTTTCGACCCTGGTCGATCGCCAACTCAACGACGCGTTCACGGTTGGCGACCTGGGTTGGGTCGGTACTCTTGTCGTCGGGCTCGGGCTGTTGACGGCGGCCTGGCCGGCGTGGATCGCCTGGTCTGTCCCTTCGGCAAAATCATTGGCCGGGCGCACGGCAACTGAATCGCGTGCGACTGCGCGACTGCGGCGCGGCATGACCGTGGCGCAGCTCACCGCAGCGATTGGATTTGCCAGTGTGACCTTAGCCATCGCCTGGCAGACAAGTTACGCCATGCGTGCGTCGCCTGGATTCGACCCGGCCTCCATACTCATCGTCGATATGCCTGAACAGGTCAAATACAGCGCGCCAGCGCGCGGCCTGATGACGGCTTTGGCGGCTGCGCACGGGGTACAAGACGTGGCTGTGTCGGATGACGCGATCGGCCGTCATAACGACATGTGGCGCCGCGACCTGAAACGTCCGGATGGCACCAGTGCCACGATGGAAATCAAGCAAGTTAGCCGCAATTTTTTTATGCTTTACGCCATCAAGCCGGAAGCCGGGCGCTTATTCGATCAAATCCTGGACCGTGACGACGACCCCGTGCCGCTGGTCCTCAATGCACTTGCAGCACGCCAGCTCGGCTTTGCCGACGCACGCGCAGCACTTGGTCAAATCGTCATCACGACAAGTTTTGATAACAAGCCGGTCCCAGGTCGTGTCATCGGGATCGCGCCACCACTGCGGTTCCAGTCATTGCGCGAAGCACCGGCGCCGATGGCGTTCCAATTGAGCACAGGCGGTAGTGCCTTGAGCGTGCGCACGGATGGCGACCCGGCAAAGGTGGTGAATGTCATCAGGTCCCTATGGCCAAGTTATTTTCCCTCGGCCATTGCGTCTATCCAGCCAGCGTCGAGCGTCCTCGCCGCCAATTATGCTGACGATGCGCGCATGGCCAGCCTACTCGCATTGGCAACAGGTCTCGCCCTAACCCTTGCAGCATTTGGAAGCTACGTTCTGTCGGCCGATACGGTGCAGCGCCGCGCTCGCGAAATCGTCTTGCGCAAGCTGCATGGTGCAGGTGACGTTGCTATCGGACTGCTGGTCTTGCGCGGCGTCGGAACTATGCTGTTGGTAGCCGCATCAATTGGATTGCCGGTAGCAGCAGTGGCCATCGCACGTTATCTGTCTACTTGGGTCGAAACGGCACCTGTCGGATACTTGACCTTACTGCTCGCGTTCGTCGTGACCAGCGTCGTTGCATTGGCGGCAGCCAGTCGACAAGCGTGGATCGCGATGAAGGTCCGTCCCGCCAATGCCCTTCGAATGTAACGCATCAATGTTCGTTATACACACTTGACGTAAGCAAAACGCAGCCTTTGAAAGGCTGCTTTGGGTTGCTGATTCAATCGCTCAACGCAACACTTAATTTAAATGCATCGTTGCAGAGCGGAAATGATGCGAAAGAGAACTCGAATCGATTGCGCCGCGCGCCGCGAAACCCGAGATTAACGTCGCAAAGCGTGTAGCCATGGGGAGTTCACACAGAAAACCGCCGAAGCTCAACCAGCTCGTGCACGTGCGGGGCAGAAGTCTCTGAAGGGAAGGGGACCGACTAGCTAGACTAGATGTCGTCGTGGGATCAGTGAGGTACAAGTGTAGTGGTTTGATGTACCCGGACACTGATTTAGGCGAGAATGCTCGCCATGGAGAGGTGTTTGATGAGCAAGCAAAGACGTACATTTTCCCCTGAGTTCAAGCAGCAGGCAGCATGCTTGGTACTGGATCAGGGATACAGCCACGTGGAGGCCAGCCGGTCGGTCGGCATCGGCGAATCAGTGCTGCGCCGCTGGGTGCAGCAGCTTCAGTTGGAGCGACAAGGTATCACGCCTCAGGGCAAGGCAATGACGCCGGACCAGCAGCGAATACAGGGACCCGAAGCACGCATTGCGCGTCTCGAGCGGGAGAAATCCATTTTAAAAAAAGGCTACCGCGCTCTTGATGTCGGAAGGGATAGAACGTACGAGGAAATCGATCAGATTTGTAGTGACGAATCCATCGAGTTGATCTGCGCGGTGTTCGACGTAGCGCGGTTATGCCTGTATGCGTATCGGGAGCGCGCCCGGCACATTGATGTGGAGCGCATGGCATTGCGTAGCCGCGTGCACGAGCTGTTTGTCGAGAGTCGCAGTTCGGCGGGAAGCCGCAGCATCATGGGCATGATGCGCGAGGAAGGCACGGCAATTGGCCGCTTCAAAGTCAGTCGTTTGATGGAAGAGCTGGGGCTGGTCTGCGAACAGCCTGGCAGCCATGCCTACAAGCAGGCTACGGTGGAGCGGGTCGATATTCCGAAACCTCAATCGTGCATTCACAGTAGAGGCGCCAAATCAGGTCTGGTGCGGGGACATCACCTATGTCTTGGCGCAAGGCCGATGGTATTACTTGGCAGTGGTGTTGGATTTGTTCGCTCGCCGAGCGGTGGGCTGGGCATTCTCGCTACGACCCGACGCGGACCTTGTTGTGCAAGCGCCGGAAATGGCTTACGAGCAGCGAGGTCGACCGCAGGGGCTGCTGTTTCATTCGGATCAGGGTAGCCAGTACGCCAGTCGGAAATTCCATCAGCGCTTGTGGCGCTATCGGATACGACAGAGCATGAGCCGGCGGGGGAATTGTTGGGATAACTCCCCGATGGAACGGCTGTTCCGCAGCGTCAAAACGGAATGGCTGCCGTCAACCGGTTACGTGACGGCACAAGAAGCACAACGGGACATCAGCCACTAGCTGATGCACCGGTATAACTGGATACGGCCACATCTGTTCAACCAGGGACTGGTACCGGCCGTCGCCGAAGAAAAACTTAACGTAGTGTCCGGGATGGGTTGACCGCTACACTATGAGTCGGCAAGGGAATCTCACTATCATCAGGCGGAATCCGAAGAAATCGAACCAATCTCGTTTCGAGATGACTTCCACGCCCGTGGTCAGTTGCATCCTCATTCCAGGCAATCCCGCCTCCGTCTTGCGCTAGTACGTCGAAATCCCTCTGGTTTGTCCAAAAAGTCCTCCATGGCCTCGAAGGCCTGCGGCAGCTTCAACGAATTGAGCTTGCATAATTCATGTCCAACGGCGCTCTTGATGTTCTTCACAATCCAAGCGCGACTCATCTGTACAATAATTTCGCTCGATGTTCCTGTGTTCGATGCTGCCGGCGCTTTTGTTGCTGGCGTGTTTTCCTTTGGTTTTACTCCGGCACCTCCCGGTCTGCCAGGGCGTCCCCCCAGTCGGAACTGGCGGTCCATTTGGCTCACCTTCGCTGGTATCCGGTTCGAGCAAATCTTCAGATTTCGGCAGCGCCGCGTCCTTGATCCGCCGCGCGTTATCCATCAGCTTATTTTTCACGCCGGGCTTGCAGGAGGCATTCTTCGGTGCCGTTCCCACCTTCGACGCCTTCGATTCCACGATTGCATACGGCTTGCCGCCATTGTGCGGGTCGCCCCTTTGCACTTTCCACACGCCATCAATCCCTGTGTCATGCGCTTTTCAGGGCGAACAATGGATTGAGCCGGGTCGCTTCGTTGAGTTTGCCAGGAAAGGTCGTGCTGGGCTTTTCCTTCCACTCGCTTTGCATGCCCATGTCGTGCCGGCTCCAGTCCTTGCCCCAACCGTATTTTTCATACAAAAAATAATCGGTAATCCATACTGATTTTGCCCCTGCATAAACAGACACCGCCAACCGTTTAGCTCGCGCCGCTTTCCTGAGCCCGGCGCGCTAGCTCCCTCCTAAACAGGCGAGGCAATTTCCGTTTCAGGGCCGAATGTGGATGGACCTCGTTGAAGTGCATCATAGCGTCTGGCAGCTGAGCCAGAAAGATTTCTGCGCTGTTGCGGTCCTTCAAGCTGGCATAGTCCCGTTTAAACGTGTTGACGAAGCTCCCGGTAATGCCGTACTGGAAATTTTGAGTGACGCCGTGGCACGCTCGAAGGAAGCCGGCAAAGTCACATGGCAGGAGAGCAGCGCCCGAGAGACCCTTTGATCTCGCCTGGCGGCCATAATGCAGCAGAGCATGAACTCGTGGCTCTTTGTGTTGCAATTGTGCTACGCTTAAGACTGCGACCACACGCAGCTTGGCCACGACTAACCACAACGATCTGCCATGCAGGGAAAGGTTCGATGCCATGACGGAGCCGCAGAGCAGTGACGGGCTGACAGCCGCACAGGCCGCACAGCGGTTGCTGGAAAATGGGCCCAATGCCTTGCCCGCCTCGCGTCCCTTGAGTGCGGGGCGCTTGCTGCTCGATGTCGTCGCCGAACCGATGTTCCTGCTGCTGGTCGCCTGCGGCGTCATCTATCTGCTGCTTGGCGACCGCAATGAAGCGCTGATGCTGCTGGGCTTTGTTTGCATCGTCATGGGCATCACTTTTTTTCAGCGCAGGCGTACGGAGCGCTCGCTGCATGCGCTAAGCGACCTCTCCTGTCCGCGCGCCCTGGTGATACGCGACGGGAAACAGGGGCGCATCGCCGGCAGGGACCTGGTGCCCGGAGACCTGGTGCTACTTGCCGAGGGCGACCGCGTGCCCGCCGATATCGAACTGCTCAGTACATCGAATTTGACGGCCGATGAGTCCATGCTCACGGGCGAGTCCGTGCCGGTAGTCAAGCATAGTTCCGCCGAGACTGACGGCAGTCCGGCCTGCCTGGTCTATTCCGGCACCTTGATCACGCAAGGCACGGCAAGCGGCCTGGTAGTCGCTACCGGACCCCATAGTGCGCTCGGTCGGATCGGCGCTTCGCTTGTCAGCATGGGGAGCGAGCTGACCCCGATTCAATCGGAAACGCGCCGCGTGGTCAGGAATGTCGCCATCGGCGGCTTGTGTCTCGCCGCAGGCCTGGCATTGGTTTACTGGTGGCTGCGCGGTGACGCCCTGCAAGGCCTGCTGGCCGGTCTCACGCTGGCCATGGCGATCCTGCCTGAAGAATTGCCGGTGATACTGACGCTGTTCCTGGGCTTGGGCGCCTGGCGCCTGGGGCGGGAAAGCATTCTGGCGCGTAGCATACCCGCGATCGAATTGCTGGGGGCGACGACGGTGCTGTGCGTGGACAAGACGGGTACGCTGACGGCGAACCGCATGGACGTGGCCCAGTTGTGGTCGGAGCAGTCCGCCTATGCTTGTCAAAGCAGTCACGCCGGGGCCTTGCAGGAGGAGCTGCATGGATTGCTCGAGTATGCCGTCCTGGCAAGCCATCGTCGGGCGTTTGACCCGATGGAGTGGGCCATCGGCCAGACCGGCGCCCGCTTGCTGGCAAATACGGAGCACCTGCATGCAGACTGGCGGCTGATCGACGATTATCCGCTGTCGCGGCACATGCTGGCCATGTCGCGGGTATGGCGATCGCCTGACCATTCCGAGTTCCTGGTGGCGGCGAAGGGTGCGCCCGAGGCGATCATCGACTTGTGCCATTTGGCGCCGGCACGCGCCGCCGCCATCGCGGCGCAGGTGCTGGCCATGGCGAACGATGGCTTGCGCGTGATCGGCGTCGCCAGCGCCACTTTTGCCGCGCCGCCCCTGCCTGACAACCAGCATGTCTTTGATTTTGAATTCCTGGGCCTGCTTGGCTTGCACGACCCGGTACGCCCGGAAGTGCCTGATGCGGTGGCGCATTGTCACGCGGCGGGGATACGCGTGGTGATGATCACGGGCGACCATCCCGCCACGGCAATGGCGATCGCGCGGCAGGCCGGTATCGCCGGCATGGCCAGCGGTTTGATGTCCGGCATGGACCTGGCCGCGCTGGACGACACGGCGCTACAGGCGCGTCTGGCGGAGACCGACGTCTTCTGCCGCATCGCACCAGAGCAGAAGTTACGCCTGGTGCAAGCTTTCCGCAGCCGTGGCGATATCGTCGCCATGACCGGCGACGGCGTCAACGACGCGCCCGCATTGAAGGCGGCCAATATCGGCGTGGCCATGGGCGCCCGTGGCACCGACGTCGCGCGCGAAGCGGCAGCGCTGGTATTGCTCAAGGATGACTTTTCGTCCCTGCTGCTTGCGGTGCAACATGGCCGCCGCCTGTTTGCCAATCTGCGCAAGGCCATCGTCTTCATCGTCGCGGTGCATGTACCCATCGTTGGCCTGTCCATCCTGCCGGTGCTGCTGGGCTGGCCCTTGCTCCTGATGCCTGTGCACATACTGTTTTTGCAAATGGTGATCGATCCGGCGTGCTCGATCGTATTCGAGGCCGAGCCGATCGAAGCCGATGCCATGGTAAGCAAGCCCAGGAGGCCGGGCATGCATTTGTTCGACCGTGAAATACTGCTGCGCGGCTTGCTGCAGGGGGCTGGGCTGTTGGCCATGCTGGTCGGCTTCCATGTGTGCGTGCGGTGGATGGGAAACGCCGATGAGGTGGCGCGCGCGACGACCTTCCTCAGCCTCGTGCTGTCGAACCTGGGATTGATCTATGTCAACCGCCAATGGGCCCAGCCGTCATGGAAGAGGGGGGTGACGTCGAACCGGGCGTTCGCCTGGATCAGCATATCAGCCTCGCTGTTGCTGTTGCTGGTACTGGGCGTGGCGGCCATCCGCGCGCTGTTTGCCTTCGCGCTCCCGGACCTGCCATTGCTGATGCAGTGCACATTCGTCGCCGTGCTCGCCATCATCTGGTTCGAGTGCGTCAAGTGGGGCTTGTCGAAATGGCGACGGCCGCGCGGCTTGGCCGCGCATTGATACACGGCAATGCGGATCAGACCATCTTGCCGTCGATAATCAGAATTTCTTCGAGCCAGGCGCCATGACGCAGGACAAACAGCACGGGTGGCCAGTTCCCGGAACTGAGCAGCTACGGCCGTCTGTTCAAGTTGAGCGGCAATACGATAGGCGCGCGGGCCATCCCGCAGTCGGCGATGGGGCTCGTGAGCTTGACCAAAAGCTCGTCTCCTACAGCGGATACGCCATTCGCCGAGGACGCCGCAGTCTTGTTCCAGACGGGAAGCGTGTTCCTGGCAGGAAAAGTGACTGGCAATATTGGCGTGTTTGCCCAGGCAACCTATACAACCACGACAATCAGAAGCCCGACACGGTAGGCTGGCACGGCAAATGGGCCTCCGATAATTTCGAGCTGCGCTATGCGGATCGCCTGATCGACGTGAATCGCGACCTGATCCTCGGCCTCACATTGAACAACTATCCTTCGCTGGCAACCCATGGCAGGCCATTTATGCCGACGGCATCGGCGCTGCTGGCGTGCCGGCCCGTGCTGCCTGCCACGGCGCCAAAGGGGAGGGCATGGCGGCATTTCCGCGCCTGGCGGGCCAGCATGCCGACTATGTCGCGAAGCAGTTGACGGTATTTTAACGTACGGAAGAACGGGCCGATGGCGTGGCCATGAAGGCCGTGACCCATGCGTTGGGCAGGGACGATATGTTGAACTGGCCCCATTCGTGCAATCGATCGGTCCGGGCGCAAACCGGGTCATCACGCTATCTTTCCGTGCATTTGTCATGCGCCACCTCGGTGCGCATTTAAATGATGCGGATTGACATGACAGGGTAATCTTCACTGCATTGCTCACTTGGCAGGCAGATCTTGTGCGATCTCCCGGGCATGTGCCGCTACTTCATCTGGTGTAACTGCGCCAGCAATGCAGTTAGCGCAGCTTGCGCCAGGGGACTCAGTTGCGGCGAGCGCCGGTCGATTTCATGGGCCAGGTCGGATGCCAGCCACTCCAGCTCGTCGAGCATGCGGCGCAATTCCCGTAACATGTCGGGGTCATCCTGGGCAAGGACCAGCATGCTTGCCATGCTTTCCGGATCGAAACCTGCCTGCAGGATCAACGAGCGCATGGTGGCCATGCGTTCGAACAGGAATGTCCATGCAGTGCTATCGGCCTTTGCCGGGGCAGCTTCCTGCTTGAGGATGGCGCGCAAGGTAGTCCACGTTTCCAGTACTGCAGCCATATGCTGCACCTGGGCAGTCGCGTTGCGGGCCAGGCGCATATCCTGTGCGTCGTTCGTGGTGATGTGCAGCAGGTCGCGCAAGGCATTGACGATGTGGGCGTCAAAGCGCTTCTGACCTAGCCTGAACAGCATCTCGACACGCAGGAGATCAAAGCGCCGGATTGCAGCCTCCGCAACATCGGCGACAGCCAGTACTCTTGCATGCACCGCAATGCTGTTGCCCTGCAGGGCATGCGGATAGCCGCTGCCGTCGAGTCGTTCATGATGCTGCAGAATGGCTTGCGTCGCATCGCTAGAAAAACCGGGCAAGCCTTGAACGAGGACATGGCCGGTGATGGGATGAACATGAATGTAGCGGCGTTCTTCGGGTGTGATGTCGTGCTCCGCAGCAAGTATTTCGGGGTCGGTATGCATCTCGCCGAAATCATGGCAAAGTGCTCCCAGCAGTATCGAGTCCCGTTGCCCCTCTGGCAGACCGAGGCTCTGCGCCAAGGCGAAGGCGATCAGTGCGGTATGTATCGAATGCATGAACAGCTCGGGACGGCATTTGCGCATGACCGTCAAACGTAACATGACCTCTGGCGCCAGCTGCGCGCAGGCGATGGCTTGTTTAATGGCATGCGGGTCGCCCGTGCGCGCCAAGATGCGCCGATAAACAGTTTCATGCTGGATAATCTTGTCCAGCTCCACCGCAAGGCTGGGCGCATTGACGGGGAATTCTGCCGTGAGCATGCTGTCCAGCGGTGCAGTGAGGCGGTGCTGGGTCAGGCGCTTGAATTGACGGCCGTCAATGCGCGCACCCTTGGCAAGCAGCTTCATGCCATTGCTTTCGAAGATGTCCACATGGGCGATCACTTCCTGCACATCGCCCACTTGCGTGACGGCGCGAATATAGTGCGGATTTTCGTCTGGCGGGAAGGCGAGGCGGACGTCGGGAACGTTTTTGTTCATCAAGGAACCTCCGTGCAGAAGAAAATTCACAATCCGGACACCTGCGCGCCGCGGAGATGCGTGGCTCCTGTATTTGTTTCCATTAGGACACAGTATGAGCCCGGATGCGCTCGTTAGGCACGGGATAAACTCTCCGCTTCGTGTAGTAATTTCAAGGCATTCAATGTAGGGGAACACCTGCACGCTTCAGAAACGCATCAGGAATTTGTAGCCGGCAGCGCCCGGGCCCGCCCAAACCTGACCCTGAGGGCGCCATCGCAGCGGGCTTTGCGGCCTACCTTGTTGCACATTCCTTCAGGGCATGCGCTTGGGCAGCAGCACGGCGGCGCCGTCAAAGCGCCCGGCGCGCAAGTCCGCCAGCGCCTCGTTCGCTTGCAGCAGCGGATAGACCGATGGCGCCGTCTTGAGATTGAAACGCTCCGCGAGCGCCATGAAGGCCACGCCGTCGGCGCGGGTCAGGTTGGCTACCGAGCGCACGCTGCGTTCTCCCCACAGCAGGCAATAGGGCATGGCGGGCAAGTCGCTCATGTGGATGCCGGCGCAGACCACCGTGGCCCCTTTGGCGCAGGCGGCCAGTGCCAGGGGCACCAAAGCGCCATCCGGCGCGAACAGAATGGCCGCGTCCAGCGCTACCGGGGCCGGCCCCGTCGACGCCCCCGCCCATGTGGCCCCCAGCGAGCGGGCGAAATGTTGCGTGCGCAAGTCGCCGTCACGCGTGAATGCGTAGACCTCGCGCCCTTGGGCTACCGCCAGTTGCGCCACGATATGTCCGGCAGCACCGAAGCCGTAGATGCCGAGCCTGCGCGCCGCGCCCGTCATGGCATAGGCGCGGTAGCCGATGAGTCCTGCACACAGCAGCGGGGCTGCGTGCGCGTCGTCATGGCCAGCGGGCAGCGGCAGGCAGTAGCGGGCGTCGGCCAATGTGTACTCGGCATAGCCGCCATCGCGGTCGTAGCCGGTAAAGCGCGCGGCATCGCACAGATTTTCCCGGCCAGAACAACAATACGCGCAGGCGCCGCAACTGCCGGCCAGCCAGGGCACGCCCACGCGGCAACCGATCTGCAGATTGCTTACCTGGGCGCCGATGGCAACCACCGTGCCGACAATTTCATGTCCAGGCACGACCGGCATGCGGTGCGCCGGCAGTTCGCCATCGAGCTGGTGCAGATCGGTGCGGCATACGCCGCAGGCCAGCACCCGCAGGAGCACGTCCTGTGCCGTTGGTACCGGCACAGGACGTTCCAGTGCATGCAGTCGCGCGCCAAGCCCGCCGTGTTCCAGAACCATTGCCCGCATGGCAGCTCCCTCCGTCAATGTCAGGCATTGCGGAACTATTTCGGCATTGCCGAAGCGTCGCTCAGCGCTTGCTGCAAGGGCGCGGCGCGGGCATCGTCGATGTCTCCTGTTGCAAAATCCTTGGGCGACAAGGTGCGTCCGTAAAAGGCATCCGTCAAATGCTGGTTGAAGCGGATGTCGCTCAGTCCCACGGCCACGACATCGCCGAACAGGCCTTTTGTTGCGCTCCAGGCCACGACGTCGCCTATGCCCACCGTGCCTTGCGCCATTTTCCGCCAGTTGACCACGGTCAACCCCGCTGCGGCGTTGAGGGAAAAGTTGTTTTTCTTCATGACCGCGTTGACGGCCTTGTCATTGTTCAAGACCATCACGACAGGGCCGCCTTCGGCGCCGGCCTGCAAACCCAGCGTCAAGCCGCCCAGGTTGTAGAAGGCTGGTCCGCTCCAGCTGCCATCGGGACGCCTGACAAGCAACAGCCCGCCGCCCCCTTGAGCGCCTATCCCCAGCGCCGCGCGGCCGTACGAGGGAATGATCAACATGCCTTTGGCTTGTTGCAGCAACGGCTGCATGCGCGCATCGGCCTGCAGTGCGTGCACCACTGGAATGGCGGCTTCCACGCGCTTGTTGGCGCTTTCCATCGACTTGGCGGCAAGATCGGGTGCGCTGCTCTGGAGGCTGTCGCTTTGCGCCATGGCTGGCCCCGACGCCAGCAGCATGAAGCAGCAGGCAGCGGCGGCCTGGCGACAGCGATTTTCGATAGACATGGCTATTCCTTCCGTAAGGGTACTGGTTTATGCTCGCGATGCGACCGTGCCTCATGCTAGCGCCGCTTGCCCGCCATTGACCATGATCTACATCACTGTTCCCGCTCGTGCCAGGCAGCGGCAGTGCCACTTGACGCATTGGCAGTGCTGCGACAGTATGGCTGCACAAAGAGGAGCCAGCATGCCGACGCCACCGGTCACCAGCATCAAGCCAGACGCCACCGAGCCCATGGTGCAGTCATTGATCTCGTTTCTCGAGCACGACGTCCAGCCGATGATCGTGCTCGACGCCAACTACACCATCCTGGCCGCGAATGCCGCCTACCGGCGCCAATTTGGCACCATCGGCCAGCCGGTGACCGGCCACAAGTGCTACCGCATTTCGCATCACTACGATGCCCCGTGCGACCAGGCCGGTGAACATTGCCCCATGAAGAAAGCGCAGGAACTGCGCGGGCCTGACCGCGTGCTGCACATTCACCATACGCCGCGCGGCCCCGAACATGTCGCCGTCGAACTGCGCCCGATCTTCGATGCCGGCGGCAGCATTACCGCCTATGTCGAGCGGCTGGACGTGGTGCGCAGCGCTTCGGCCAGGCCGAGCGGGGAAGGACTCGTTGGGCGTTCCGCCCCATTTAACCGGGTGCTGGCGGCATTGCAGCGGGTAGCGCCCTCGATGCTGCCCGTGCTGCTGCTGGGCGAGTCAGGCACGGGCAAGGAACTGTTTGCGCGTGCCGTGCACGAAAACAGCGCGCGGGCCGCGGGACCGTTCGTCGTGGTCGATTGCTCCGGGCTGACCGAAACGCTGTTTGAAAGCGAATTGTTCGGACATGAAAAGGGCGCCTTCACGGGCGCGACCTCGCGCAAGCCGGGATTGGTCGATACGGCGCAAGGCGGTACCTTGTTTCTCGACGAAATAGGCGACGTGCCCCTGTCCATGCAAGTCAAGCTGCTGCGCCTGATCGAGTCGGGCACCTACCGGCGCGTAGGCAGCGTCGAGACCCGGCACGCCAATTTCCGCCTCGTCGCCGCGACCCACAAGCCGCTGGAAAACATGATGGCGCGGGGCGAGTTCAGGCAGGATCTGTATTACCGCATCAGTGCTTTCCCCATCGTCTTGCCGCCGCTGCGCGAGCGGCCCGACGACATCGCATTGCTGGTGCAGTCATTCCTGCGCCGCGCGGGCGCGGGCCAGCGCACGCTGACGATAGGCGCCGAAGCCATGGCGCAGCTGCAGCGGCGCCCGTGGCCGGGCAACATCCGCGAACTGCGCAACGTGCTGGAAAGGGCCAGCCTGTTCGCCGATGACGGCGTGATCCGCGTCGAGCAAGTGCTGGCGGCGCCGGTGGAGCAGGGTGCCGCGCCATGCATGCCCGCGCGCGGTACCGGCGCCCCGTTGGCCGAGCTGCATGCCACCTTCGGCGGCACGCGCAAGGCGCTGGCGGCGCAACTGGGCATCAGCGAGCGCACCTTGTACCGCCGCCTGAAATCGCTGGGCATCGCCTAGCAGTCGCTTGGCCGGCGGCACTGCCAGGCTGCCGGCGTGGCAGTGCCGCCGGCTGACTGGCAGCGCGTTGGCGCCTGCCGCAGCGCCCCCAAGTCCCTGTTTTATAGCCACTCTTCATCTGATGTAACGCTGGCATGAAATATGCGTGGATAAAGCATGACGCGTGCCGGGAGCCTGGACGCGCGTCTCCCTGTTGTCATCGCAACGATTCACCATTGAGGAGCAAGACCATGAACGCGAACGTCGGCAATATCGATCGTGCCATCCGGATACTGCTGGGGCTGGGCCTGATTGCCGCCGCCCTGGCCGGTGCCATCGGCGCCTGGGGCTGGCTGGGCGTCATTCCCCTGGCGACGGGCATTTTCCGCTTCTGTCCCGCATATTTGCCGTTTGGCATCCGCACCTGTGCGGTGAAAAAATGAAACAGGGAAGGGCGGCGCAAACATGAGCATGCAATCTGGCGGCTACCGCGCATTGACGCAGTCGGTATCGCAACAACTGGCGGCCCTGCGCACGGATATGCCCGATGTCATGAAAGGCTTCGGCGATCTGGCGCGCGCGGCAACGCGTGACGGTGCGCTGGACAAGAAAACCAAGGAGTTCATTGCGCTGGCCCTGGGCATCGCGGCCCATTGCGATGCCTGCATAGGCTTTCATGTCCAGGCCCTGGTCAAGCTCGGTGCCACCCGGGCGGAATTCGAAGAGACCCTGGGCATGGCCATCTACATGGGCGGCGGGCCGTCGGCCATGTACTGCGCCTATGCGCTGGCGGCATTCGAGGAATTCTCCGCTGCTGCGTGAACCGGATGCTGGCGCGCACCGCCTGTGCCGTGCTGCCGCAATGTGTCAATTTAGTCTCACAGGATTTGATCTATGTCATGGAGAGCCAGTGACCTGACTGCTTGCTGTCGCGTACATTGGTGACTGGCCGTCCCGCTTGCCGCAATGGGCGTGTCGACCGTCGCTGCCGCAGCATTGGCCGGATTGCCGCCATGGGAGTAACTTCATGCAACGAACCGCACTCGTCACTGGTGGCACCCGAGGCCTGGGCAAAGCCATCTCCCTCGCATTGCAGGCGGGCGGCCACCGTGTCGCCGCCGTGTACCACTGCAATGCGGATGCTGCCAGCGCATTTTCCGAGGAAACAGCGATTCCCGTATTCCGCTGGGATGTCAGCGATTTCGACGCCTGCCGCGACGGCATTGCCGCTGTGGAACAGCAGCTGGGCCCCATCGACATCCTGGTCAACAATGCCGGCATCACCAGCGATGCGCTATTGCACCGCATGGGGCCGGATCAGTGGTGGCAGGTCATCAATACCAATCTTGGCTCGATGTTCAATATGTGCCGCCATGTCATGCAAGGCATGCGGGCGCGCGAGTTCGGCCGCATCGTCAATATCAGCTCCGTCAATGGCGAGAAGGGCCAGCTTGGGCAGGCCAACTACGCCGCCGCCAAGGCCGGCATTCTCGGCTTTAGCAGGGCGCTGGCGCTGGAGGGGGCGCGCAAGCAGATCACGGTGAACGCGGTGGCCCCCGGCTATTGTGATACCGACATGGTCGCCGAGGTTGCCGCCGATGTCTTGCAAGAAATCATTTCCGGCATCCCCGTTGGCCGGCTCGGCACGCCTGCGGACATCGCGCGCCTGGTGGCGTTCCTGGCCGACGACGCCAGCGGCTTCATCACGGGGGCAACCTTTGATGTCAATGGCGGCCAGTACATGGGCTAGCGGCAGGCGCCGCGGCGTCCCCGCGTTGCGCCGGGAGTGGCTTGCATGATCACGCTGACGGTCAACGGCCGGTCCGTCGTGGTCCAGGAAGGCGCGACCTGCCTCGATGCCGCCAGGGAGGCCGGCGTGCATGTTCCCACGCTTTGCTATTATCCGCGGCTGCCCACCCATGCCGTGTGCCGCATGTGCCTCGTGCATGTGGCCGGCCAGCCGCGCCCGCTGCCGGCCTGCATCACGCCGGCAAGGGCGGGCGACGTTGTCGAGACGGGATCGAGCGATCTGCTGGCCTTTCGTGCAATGGATGCGCAATGGCTGCTGGCGCGCCATCCGGACGACTGCCCGCGCTGCGAAGTCAATGGGTCTTGCCGCTTGCAAAGCCTGGTCAGCGAAAACCAATGGCTGGCGCGCTGGGAAAAGTCGCCGCGCGGCTCGGTGGCGCATCCGGAGCACCGCCTGATCGACCATACCTCGCCGAGTATCTGGCGCGACTTGTCCAAGTGCATCGAATGCGGGCTGTGCGTGGAAGCGTGCGGCGCGTCGGGGCAGCAGCAATACGTGATCGGCTTCGCCGAACGCGGCTCGGGGCGCTTGCCTGTCACGGTGTTCGACCATACGCTCGCGAATACCCAATGTATTTCCTGCGGTCAATGTACGCTGGTCTGTCCCGTTGGCGCGCTTGTCGAGACGCCGCACTGGCACGCGGTGCTGCAGGTACTGGATGCGCACGAGCGCGTCTGCGTGGTGCAAGTGGCGCCGGCCACGCGCGTGGCGATCAGCGAAGAGTTCGGCATGGAGGCCGGCACGGTCAGTACGGGAAAAATGATCAATGCCTTGCGGCAACTTGGTTTCGACTATGTGTTCGACACCAATTTCGGTGCCGACCTGACGGTCATGGAAGAGGCGAGCGAGTTGCTGGACCGCATCAATGGGCGGGAAGCAAGCACGCCGCCATTGCCCCTGCTGACGTCCTGCTGTCCGGGATGGGTGAACTGGGTGGAAATCAACCGGCCCGACCTGCTGCCGCACCTGAGCACGACCCGGTCGCCGCAGCAAATGCATGGCGCGCTGACGAAGCGCAGCGCCTTTGCGCGCGGGCTTGGCCCCGCCTTTGCCGAGGGCAGGGCGGAGCCCTGCGTGGTCAGCGTCATGCCCTGCACGGCCAAGAAGGACGAGGCGGCCAGGCCCGGCCTGTCCGGCGACGTCGACCATGTCCTGACGACGCGGGAGCTGGCCCGCATGATCAAGTCGCGCGGCATCGCCTTCCCTGCGCTGGCCGATGATGGCGCATTCGATGATCCCCTGGGGGAAAGCACGGGCGCGGCGCAGATCTTCGCCGCGTCGGGGGGCGTGATGGAGGCCATGTTGCGCAGCGCCGTTCATTTCCTCGGCAGGCCGGACGCGCCGGCGCTGGAATGGCAGCCCCTGCGCGGTATCGGGCCGGGGATCAAGACCGCGCAGATCGCCGGCTTGGGCACGGTCGCCATCTGCAATGGCATCGCTGCGGCGCAGCAGCTGCTGCAGACGCCGGACTGGCGCGAGCAATTCGTCGCCATCGAAGTCATGGCCTGCGTGGGGGGCTGCCTGGGCGGCGGTGGCGAACCCAAATCGCTGGATCCCCTGGTGCTGGACAAGCGCATGCGGGCGATCTACGAACTCGACAAGCATGCGGCGCGGCGCGGCGCGCATGAAAACCGGGCCGTGCAAACCTGGTATGCCGCTGAACTGCAGCAACCGCGTGCCGCCCAGGCACGCGCGCTGCTGCACACGAGCTATGCCGCGCGCAATTCCACGCGCCTGCTGCTGATGCAATTTCTCGATTGCGTGGACCGGCGCGATGGCGCGCAGGCTGCGGCCCTGCTGCATCCCGATGCGTCGTGGTCGACGGCGTCGCTATTCGGCGACATGCACGGCGCCAGCGCGATCCAGGCGCTGATCGATACACAGTTGCCTGCACGCAAGTATGGTCCGGCGTTCGCGCGGCACCGGATGCTGTCGGCCGCCGATATGCACGACCTTGCCGTCATCACCCCGACGGGCGAGCTGTGCAGCTTCAGCGTGGAGGTGGACCGCAGCCAGTCCCCGATGGTCATCACCCGGCTGGTGCGCATCTTGCACCAGGCATAGGCTGTGTTGGCAGCAGGGCACGCGCCAGGGTAGCGGCCCCGTGTCGTGACATGCCTGGCTGCGCCGCGCCTGCCGGTCCAGGGATCCACGTGCCGTTTGATGTGCATCATTCATTTTCCTGTAGCAAATCAATATCATCAGTTCAAGCATCTATCCGGGTGCCGGCAATCAGGGAGGGAACATTACCATGGCTAACCATCTGACTCGATTCGATCCATTTTCCGACATCGCGCGCTTCGAATCCTTGAATGGCATCGAGGACTGGTTTCGCGATTTTCAGCTGCGGCCCGCCCTGCGCGACTGGAATATGGAGCCGCGCATCAAGATCGATGTGGCGGAAACGGATGTGGCGTATACCGTGAAGGCGGAGATTCCCGGCGTGAAAAAGGAGGACATCAAGGTGGACGTCGAGGGCGGTGTGGTTTCGATCACGGCCGAACTGAAACGCGAGAGCGAAGTGAAAACCGGCAAGTTACTGCGTACGGAGCGTACGTTTGGCGAACAGCGCCGCAGTTTTACGCTGGCGCATGATATCGACGATGCCAAGGTGGTCGCCAGTTATGCCGAAGGCGTGCTGACGCTCAGTTTGCCGAAAAAGAGCGGCAAGGCAAGCAAGCATATCCCCATCAGCTAGCGCCGTTGCGCGGCTGGCGCAGGGCTGTCCGGCGTGGATGCGAGCGCGCATGCCTGTGGCCTGCGTGGCTGCCGCTGGCCACCGGGCGCTGCGGATGACGCCAGGCCTGGCCTGCACCGCGTATCGCCACCGTGTCGCCGCATCAGCATACTGAGGGAAAAGGCGCGTCTATGTCTGCTACAGGGCGGTTTGCTCACTACCCGCGCGGGATTTTTTTCCGGCATTTTTCCCTGGCCACGCTGGCGACAGGATGTGTCGTGCTGGCATGCCTGGCCATCCTGACGATCCAGCTGTCGACGCTATGGCGCGCGCGTGAAGTGCGCCTGCACGATGCGCGCGACGCGGCTGCGAATGTCAGCCAGGCTGTCGCACAGCATGCCTACGATACGCTCAAGGAGGTCGATACGCTGTTGCTGGGACTGGTCGAGCGCGGCGCCTTGCCGGGAGCGTCAGGCTTCGACCCATCCCGCATGCAAGCGCTGTTGAGGAGCCGTGTCGCAGAACTTCCTCAATTGCAGGCCATCATTGTCTTTGCCGATGATGGCAGGCCATTGCTCAATTCCGGGACGACGATGCCAGTCAATCTCGACAACCCGGACAATGCATATCTTCATTATCATCGTTTGCATAATGACCTGCAGCCTTATCTGGGGACGGGCGCGGGGCGGTTGGCGCATAGCGAGTGGATCATGGCGGTGTCGCGCAGAATTAATCTTCCCGACGGGAGTTTCGGCGGCGTTGTGCTCGCCACTATCCGCCTCGACTATTTCAGGAAATTCTATGAAGACTTTTCCATAGGCGAGCAAGGTACGATTCTGATGACACATGATGATGCCAGGCTCGTCTTGAAAATTCCCTATGCTGGCGGGGGAGCGGAAGCGGCGGAAATGCCATTCAGGCTGTACAGTCGGGGCTTGGGCGGTAGAGCAATGATCATCAGCTATCGCAAGATCAGCGCATATCCGCTGCTGGTCTTGACGGTCTTGTCGCAGGATGAAGTCCTGCGTGGCTGGCGCAACGATGCCTACCTGCACCTTGCGGCGTTGAGCGCCTTGATCTTGCTCATCGGATTTTTTGGCCGCCGCTTGCTCAGCCAGCTGAACTCGCGCCTCATCATCGAGGAGCGGTTCAAGGCGTCGAGCGATGAATTGAAAGTATCGAACCAGCGCCTGACCAACCTCGCCCTGCACGATGGCTTGACGGGCCTGGCAAACCGACGGAGTTTCGACGAGGCATTGACTGTCGAGTTCAGCCGCGCCCAGCGGGCAGGAAATTCCCTGGGCCTGATGATGGTCGATGTGGATTTTTTCAAACAGTATAACGACATTTATGGCCATGTGGCTGGCGATGAATGCCTGAAGAAAATCGCCAGCGTGGTCGCCACGGGCATGCGCAGGGCGGGCGATATGGCCGCACGCTATGGCGGCGAGGAAATGGTGCTGCTCTTGCCGGGGGCGGATATCGACGGCGCCGTATCGCTTGCGGAAAGCCTCCGTCGCGGCATCGAGAACGCGGGCATTGCCCATACTGGCAGTCCCCTGTGCAAGGTAACGGTCAGTATCGGCGTGGCGGTGTTTCCCCTGATTAAAATGGAAATGCTAGCCACCACCCTGCTCAATGCCGCCGACCATGCCCTGTACAAGGCCAAGGCATCGGGCCGCAACAACGTCTGCACCTGCGATTCTCGCGAAAAGAAGTTCTCCCGCATAGATGCCGTGGAAATCAATGAAAACTGGTGCCAGGAGTACCTGGGGCAGGCCGGCATGGCAGCTTCGCAGGGCTGACGATGGCCGCCAGGCCGATGCGCACGGGGTGTCGGCGCCGGCTCGTCCGTCAGTGCGGAGCATGCATCCTCCATGCCGAGTATTTTTTGATAACTGTGTTGCCTGGAGGGTCAATGTTTATCCACCGCATTGATGTAGATCATTACTGGCGCGTGACCGGCCATGCTTGAAGCGATACAGTCAGTATCAGCAGGCAGCACATTTCGCCCTCGGCGGCAAGCGCGTGGGGCTATTCAGGTACTGCCATGCACACCGGGCAAACGCACGACGACAGGAGATCACCCATGCATGCAGATATCTGGATAGTTCGGAACGGCAGTGATTATTTCTTGTTGCATGGCCATATGCGCCTGCATTCCACCTTGAACGGGGCTGGCGCCGCCTTCGTCGAGGTGGCGCATGAGGGCGTCGTCAAGATCACACGCGTATCGGGCTGTCTTCAGGTCGAATCAGGCAATGCGCTGTCACCACTTTGTGTCCAACGGACAACAGTCAAGGCCTTGGGCGAGAAACTGCCCGGCACCTGGTGACGGACGGCGGCCAGGCGCGTCACGGCGCCGGGCGCTCACCTTGATCCACGGCACGCATGCCGGCTGCGCGTTGTGCAAAAAGTGGGATTTTTTCATGCCTGTTACTGAGCTCGCTATTGCGCTAATATAAACTATGATTGTTGTTTAGTACATCTCCATCCACGAACCTTGCAAGATGTGATGCTGCAGGGGCAACTGCTAACGATGGGCATGGTTAATATGTGCGCGAAGCGAAGAAAGTACTTTGCCGTTCCTTTCCAGACTGAACAATATTGGAAATCATTGCGTCAGCATGCGGAACTGCGGCTTAAGCAGAGACTGGAATCGTCCAGGCGCCGCTCCCACGAGCGCTATCCCGCGTCGCTGCAAGCCACGCATCGCGAGATGAGCGTGCGCGAGATCGAGCTGGAAATGCAGAACGATGAGCTGCGCACCGCCCAGGCAACGCTGAAAAATACCGGCGAACTGTATAACCGCCTGTACGACCAGGCGCCAGTCGGCTACATCAGCATGGATGCCCGCGGCATCATCATCCAGTCCAATCTCACCGCATCGGCCTTGCTGGGCACGGCGCCCGAAATGCTGCCCGGGCAGCCGCTCACGCGTTTCATTGTGCCTGACGACCAGGATATTTTTTACTTCCTGCGCCAGCGCCTGCTGGACCGCGATGCATCGCATTCGGCCGTACTGCGCATGAAAAAGGGGGAAGGCGACGTATTTTCCGCCATGCTGGAGGCCAAGCTGAGCCAGGAGCATTTCGGACCCGGGGTCGTGTTGTTGGTACTCAACGATATTACCGAGCGCACTGTGGCGGCGGCGCAGCTGCATGCCAGCGAGGAGCGATTTCGCGGGGCATTTGAAAATTCGTCCTTGGGCATGATCATGGCGGACATGGAGGGCCGCTGGGTGACGGTGAACCGGGCGCTGTCCGAGATGCTGGGCTATACGGCGCCGGAACTGCTGGCGATTGGATACCTGAAACTGACGCATCCCGACGACGTTGCCAACAGCGTGCAATTCGGGCGGCGCCTGTGCAGCGGCGAGATCAGCAGCTATCGCATCGAAAAGCGCTACCTGCACAAGGATGGCCATGCCATATGGGCCATCCTCAGTGCCACGACGGTGTGCGGCGCCACCGGACTTTCCCGGCAATACGTGGGCATGGTGGAGGACATCAGCGTGCGCAAGCTGGCATTGGAAACGCTGGAAAAGTCGCACGAGCAACTGCGCCAGTTCATTGCCCATCAGGAGCGCGTGAAGGAGGGGGAGCGCATTCGGATCGCAAGGGAGATGCACGACGAACTAGGCAGTGTCTTAACTGGAGTCAAGGCCCACCTTTCCGTGGCCCTGATACATGACCAGCGCAACGGCGGTATGTTGCAGACTCGGCTAGAGGATGCCTGTGCCTTGCTCGATACGGCTACCGCAGCCGTACGCAGGGTGATCACCGAACTGCGGCCCAGCGTGCTCGACCAGCTTGGCGTATGGGCGGCGCTGGAGTGGCACGCGGAAGAGGTCTGTGCCAGGGCGGGGCTCGTCTGCCGGACCCATATTCCGCCTGAGACTGTCCTGCTGGAGCTCGATCCCGAGCGCAGCACTGCCTTGTTCCGCATATTGCAGGAAGCGTTAACCAATGTCGTTCGCCATGCCGGGGCAACGCGGGTCGATGTGCGCGTCACCCACGACGCTTCGTCGATCCGGATGGAGGTGGAAGATGACGGCAAGGGCATCGATTGCGAGAGCCTGCTGACGGCCAATTCGTGGGGGCTGGCGGGCATGCGTGAGCGCGCCCGGCATTTTGGCGGCGATATCCGTTTCATGGCCATCGCGCATGGAACCTTGTTGGTCGTGCAATTGCCGGTACGGGGGGGCGCATGAGATGCGGGAAGATCAGGGTGCTGCTGGTGGACGACCATGTCGTTGCCCGCAACGGCATTCGCTTGATGCTCGGTACGGACGACGGCATCGAAGTCGTTGCCGAGGCCGAGACTGCACGCGCGGCATTGTATCTGCTGCAGGCACAGGCGTTTGATGTTGCCATTGTCGACATCGGCCTGCCCGATCAGAATGGCTTGCAATTGTTAAGGAAATTACGCCGCGAGTGGCCACGCATGGCCGTCCTGATGCTGTCCATGTATGCCGAGACGGTGTACGCCGTACGGGCGCTGCAATACGGCGCCGCTGGCTACCTGACCAAGAACTGCAATGCCTCCGTCCTGCTTGGCGCAGTACACAAGGCTGCCTGCGGAGGGAAATACATTAGCTCGGCGGTGACGGAAAATCTGGCCGACATGATCAGCGGCAGCAGGATGGCCTGGCACGAGCAACTGTCGGATCGGGAACTGGAGGTCCTGCGGCTGCTTGCCAATGGGGAAGACCTGGCGGATATCGCGCAAATATTGCATTTGAGTATTAATACCGTGGGCACTTACCGGGCGCGCCTGCTGGAAAAGACGCGGGCCAAGAACAATGTGCAGCTGACCCGGTTTGCCATCGAGCATGGCATCGGGCCACCGATTTCCGGCAGCGACTAGCCTGCGCTCGGTCCACCGCGCCGCGCCGACGGAAGCGACGCGCCCCGGCTGCCGTGCTTGTCAAGCCTGGCTTGCTGTCTTCGCGATGGAGGCCAGTATCGCCGTGGTCTGTTGCGTGAGCGAATTGATGCTTGCCATTGCTTTCATGGGCTGGTCGTTGGCCAGCGCCTCGATGGCGCGATAATTGAGGATATGCAGATCTTTGCCGTCCGTGCTGATCCAGCCCTGGCGGCGGAATTTTGACATCAGGCGACTGACGCTTTCCATCGTCAAGCCGATATAGTTGCCGATGTCTTCACGCGACATCAGTACCGTGAAGTCATGGCGCGAGTAGCCGCGGGCCGCGAAACGGCTCGACAGATCCAGCAGGAAGGTGGCAAAGCGCAGCTCGGCCGAACTGCCCAGGAAGCGCATGACGCGCTGATCCCGGTTGATTTCCTCGCTCAAGAGGCGATGGAAGTGTTGTTGTAGCGCTGGAATGCTTGCGCACAGCATCTGCAACTGCGCAAAGGGGACCTCGCACACCTCGCTGTCTTCAAGCGCCATGGCATTGCTGTCATGAATGCCGGTACTGATGGCGCTCATGCCCAGGATCTCGCCCGCCATGTGAAAGCCCATCACATGCTGTTTGCCATGTGCATTATCACGGAAGGTCTTGAACTGGCCGCCGTGAATAATGTACAGGCAATGAAACGGTTCACCCACCCTTAAGAGCAACTCATTGCGCTCCACCCAGTGCCGTTTGCCGATGAGTCTGTCGACCTGAGCGACGCTACGTTCATCCAGGCCGTAGGGCAGGCAGCGCATCCTTGAACTGCATTTCGCGCAGGTATTGCCGCTGCTGTAATTTTTCGCTGGCAAGGACTGATCGGTCGAGAGCAAGGCGTTCATGGGTTCCTCTTATTGCTGTTTATGATTTGCATCAAGTTTTTGTGTTTCTGACTACATGCCTGATAGTATGTGCGCACCCAGGCACAGTGGCTATAAGCTTAACCCTTGGTCTTGTGTAGTAATTTTCTCAAACTTTTGCGTAGGGAATCCCCTACATTTCTTCTTCGCCAGTACGCATGGACGGGGTCTGCCCGGCAGCGGTGGCGGGTGCAGCGAGGCGTTGACGCCGCCAGCCGTTCGGCGCAGAATCAAATGCATGAAAATCAGCGAATCACGCTAGGCAAGGCATGTTCGGGACCTTGACCATGGAAGCGGGAATCATCCGGGTGCTGTTGGTTGACGACCATGCCATCGCGCGCAATGGCGTGTCGCTGATGCTTGGCACGGCGGCTGACATTTGCGTTGGCGCCCAGGCGGCGTCCTTTGACGACGCGACTGATCGTATTGCATCCGAGCAATTCGATGTGGCCCTCATTGACATTGCCATGCCGGGAAAAAGCGGCTTGCAACTGCTGCAAGCCTTGCGCCTGGCCAGGCCAGGCATGGGGCTGCTGATCCTGAGTCATTATTCGGAAGAAATCTATGGCTTGCGGGCATTCAGCCTGGGGGCATCTGGCTACCTGAGCAAGGATGTTTCGGCCGACGTTCTTGTGCAGGCCGTGCGCAAGGTGGCATCGGGAGGGAAATATGTCAGCCCGGCGATGGCGGACCAGTTGACAATGGTGCTTGCGCAGGGGCCCTTGGGTACGCACGAGAACCTGTCCGAGCGCGAACTGCAGGTGTTCCAGCGCCTCGCTGCTGGCCAGTCGCTGGTGCAGATCGGCGCCGCTCTGAATTTGCGCCCGAATACCGTCACGAGCTATCGCGCGCGCATCCTGAAAAAGATGAAAATGGCATGTAACGCCGAGTTGACGCGCTATGCGCTGGAACTTGGCATGCTGTAGGCTGCCCACGGCTCTGTCGGGAAAAGAACCCGCGTGACACGCGCGCCATGGGACCGGACGTTCGGTAGCGACCGAGCGTCGTGCTGGTGACTGGGGAGCGATGATGAAACTGACGTTTTTGGGCGCGACGGGGACCGTGACCGGGTCGAAATACCTGGTCAGCAGCGGCAATGAGCGGATTATGGTCGATTGCGGCCTGTTCCAGGGCTATAAGCAGTTGCGTTTGCGCAACTGGGCCGGCTTGCCGCTGGCGCCGGCCGAGATCACTGCCGTCGTGCTCACGCATGCCCACCTGGACCACAGCGGCTACCTGCCGCTGCTGGTGCGCGACGGCTTTCGCGGCAAGATTTATGCGAGTGCCGCGACGTGCGACCTGTGCCGCATCATTTTGCCCGACAGCGGCCGCCTGCTGGAAGAGGAGGCCGAGTACGCGAATCGCCACAGCTTCAGCAAGCATCATCCCGCCTTGCCCCTGTACACCGAGGCCGATGCCCTCCTGGCGCTCGAACAGCTCGCTCCCATGGCGTTCGGCCAGCCCTTCGGCATTGGCTCGTCATTGCGCGTGGAGCTGCAGCGTGCCGGGCATATCCTTGGCGCGGCCAGCGTGCTGCTGCAGGGCGAGGGCATCCGCGTCGTCTTTTCCGGCGACCTGGGGCGTCCGAACGACGTGCTCATGGCACCGCCCGAACCCTTGCCGCCCGCCGACTACCTGGTCGTGGAATCGACGTATGGCGACCGGCGCCATGAAGCCAGCGACGCCATCGAACTGCTGGGCAAGACCATCAGCGAGACTGCCGCGCGCGGCGGCGTGACGATCATCCCCGCCTTTGCCGTCGGACGGGCGCAGACGATACTCTATGACGTGCATCTGCTCAAGCAGCGCGGCGCCATCCCGGCGCTGCCCGTGTACCTGAACAGCCCCATGGCGGTCGACGCCACCATGCTGTACCGCCGCTATCCGCACGATCACCGCCTGACGCCGGCGCAGTGCGAGGCCATGTCGCACGCGGCCACGATCGTCAACAGCGCACAGGAGTCGATCGAGCTGAACCAGCGCCGCATGCCGATGGTGATCATCGCCGCCAGCGGCATGGCGACGGGCGGGCGCGTGCTGCACCACCTGAAGGCGTTCGCGCCGGATCGCCGCAACAGCATCCTGTTTGCGGGTTTTCAGGCCGGCGGCACGCGCGGCGCCTCGCTGGTCGCTGGCGCTGACGCCGTCAAGATCCATGGCGCGTATGTGCCAGTACGTGCCACCGTCCGACAGATCAGCAACCTGTCCGCGCATGCCGATGGCGATGAATTGATGGCCTGGATGGCGCCGTTGCGCCAGGCGCCGCGCAACACCTTCATCACCCATGGTGAGCCGGATGCCGCCGAAGCGCTGCGGCGGCGCATAGGCGAGCAGCTTGGCTGGGAATGCAGCGTGCCGGCGTATGGCGACGAAGTGACGTTGACATGATGCGCCATGCACCGTCGCCGCCGCGCACCGCCGTCGCCGCCTCGGCATTGCGCTTGCGGCGCCTGGGCATCGACACTTATCAGGAAGCCATCGCCTATATCCGCAGCGATAGCCCCGTCTGCAAGGCGGAGGGCTTCGAAGCGCGTTCGCGGCTGGAGCTGTGGTGCGGCGAGCGCAGGATCGTCGCGACCCTGAATGTCGTGCATTTCCCCCTTATCGACATGGACGAAATCGGCCTGTCGGAGGCCGCCTGGATGGCATTCGGGCAGGCCGACGGGCAGGTGGTGCAAGTTGGCCATGCACCGGCGGTGGAATCGTTCTCGGCCGTGCGCGGCAAGATCTATGGCCGTCCCTTAGGCAACGAAGCAATCACGGCCATTATCAATGACATCGCCGCCGGCGCGTATTCGGACATCGAGCTGGCGACGCTGATCACGGCGTGCTCGGGAAGCCGGCTCGACCTGGCCGAAACGGCGGCATTGACCATGGCCATGGTCCATGCGGGGCAGCGCCTGCGCTGGGATGCCCCTGTCGTGGCGGACAAGCATTGCGTCGGCGGCTTGCCAGGCAACCGCACCACGCTGCTGGTGGTGCCTATCGTCGCCGCCTGCGGCTTGCTGATACCCAAGACTTCCTCGCGCGCCATCACGTCGCCGGCGGGGACGGCGGACACCATGGGAACCCTGGCGCCGGTGGAATTGACGGCGCAGCAGATGCACGGCGTGGTGGAGCAGGAGGGCGGCTGCATCGCCTGGGGCGGGGCTGTAGCGCTGAGCCCGGTGGATGATTTGCTCATCCGCGTGGAGCGGCCGCTGGGGCTCGACAGCAATGGCTTGCTGGTAGCGTCCATCCTGTCGAAGAAAGCGTCGGCGGGCGCCACGCACGTGCTGATCGACATGCCCGTGGGGCGCACCGCCAAGGTCCGCTCGCCCGAGGCCGCCGCTATCCTGGCCGCGCGCCTGGGGGAGGTCGCGCGCAGCCTGGGCATGGCGCTGCGCGTGCAGATGAGCGACGGTACGCAGCCCGTTGGCCGCGGTATCGGTCCGGCGCTCGAAGCGCTCGACGTGCTGGCCGTGTTGCAGAATCACGGCGGCGCGCCGGATGACTTGCGCCAGCGGGCCCTGGCGCTGGCCGCAGGCTTGCTGGAGCTGGCCGGCAAGGCGTCCCAGGGTGCCGGCCTGGCCATGGCCGCCGCGGCCCTGGACAGTGGCGCCGCCTGGCGCAAATTCCAGGCCATCTGCGCCGCCCAGGGCGGGATGCGCGAGCCGCCGCGCGCCGCCTTTACGCAGCCATTGTGTGCATTGCACGCTGGCACGGTCCTGGCCATCGACAACCGCCTGCTGGCCCGGACGGCCAAGCTGGCCGGCGCGCCCAAGACGCCGGCGGCAGGCATGGTGTTTCATGCGCCGCTGGGGACGGTGGTGGCGGTGGGGCAACCGCTGTTCACCTTGCATGCGGGTTCCCCCGGCGAACTCGCGTATGCGCTCGCCTATGCACAGGCCCAGGATAATCTCGTCACGATCGGCGACGCCGCGATAGGCGCCGGCCTGGCCGGCGCGGAATAAGGCTGCCGCCGGCGCTCAGGCGGCGCGAAAGACCAGTACCGGCACGGGGCTGTGCACGAGGACCTTGTGTGTTTCGCTTCCCAGTAGCACGCCTTTCAAGCCGAATTTGCCGTGCGTCGCCATGGCGATCAGGTCGCAGCCGTTTGCCTGGGCGGCCTCGAGTATTTTTTCATTCGGGGAATCGGCGCGCGTCAGGAAGGTGGCGCATTCGACGCCGGCTTCGCGTGCCTGCCGCAGGACGACATCGAGCACTTTCTTGCCGTTCTCCATGCTTTCTTCCAGATAAGTTGCGCGGGTCGCCTCCAGCATCTCCGTATCATGGCTGAGGACGTGAAATTCCGGCACCACGTGCAGCGCGGTAATGCGCGCGCCGCACGAATGCGCCAGCGCGATGGCTGACAGCAGCGCAGTCCGCGAGGCGGGCGACCCGTCCGTTGGAACCAGTATGTGCTTGAACATGGTGCTCTCCTCGAACTTGTTGTGGAGCGTACAGTGTGCCGTTGATACCGCAGAGAAACCATGATCCAGATCATTGTGACGACAGCAAATGGATGCCAGGCATCGCCGCCCAGGCCGGGTGGTGCCCGGCATGCCCGCTTGCGATGCGCACGGCTCCTGCCGATCAGCGATGTTGCCTTGATGTAAATTGATGCGGCCGGGCAGGCGAAGCCGGCGATAGCGGACGCAGGTGGTGCAGGCACGGCGCGGATTGCTGTTCCGCGTCAGCACGCGGGACCAGCAGGGCCAGGGCCGCGCGCTGCCGCCGCTAAGTAACCCCCAATAAATGATTGTGATTTCTGACTTCCATAACCGGCGCTCTGCGGCGTTGCCCGCTGCTAACAGTGCTCGCACTGCGGCGCAGCGGGCGTCTTGCATGGCATCCGCTTCTGTTCGTCATAAATTCACAATAATTTCCTGAGGATTACTTAGCGGTCCGGCGCACTGGCTGCCGCAAGCGCCTGCTGCAGCCCTTGGGCCTGGTCATTGCTGACGCGATCGGCCAGCACGTCGCCGACGGCCAGCGTGCGGTGGTAATAGGCGTCGGTCAATTGCTCGTCGTAGCGGATATCGTCCACGCTGACAGCCACCGCATCGGCGAAAAGGCCTTTCGTGCCGGACCAGGCGATGACGTCCCCCTTGCCAACGGTTCCGCGTGCCACTTTTTTCCAGTTGCGGACCGTCAGTCCCGCATCGGCACTGACGGAAAAGCTGCTGCGCTGCTGGAACTGCCGCATGGCCTTGTCGTTGAGCAATACGAAGACGAATGGGCCAGATTCGACGCCGGCCTGCAGCCCGATGCCCAGTGCTCCCAGCTTGAAAAATGCGGGAGCGCTCCAGCTGCCGTCGCCCCGCTTGCCCAGCAGCACTCCGGTGCCGCCGCTGGCGCCGATGGCCAGCGCCGCACGGCGGTAGGCGGGCAGAATGAAGACGCCCTTCGACCAGCGCAGCGCTTCCGTCATCAGCGGATCCTTCGCCAGCACGGCCACAGCCGTGCGCGCGGTGTCGACATGCTGATTTGCCGTCGCCTGCAACTGCACTCTGGCCATCTCCTGGTCGGACGCAAGGCCATCCTTAGGCTGGGACAGGGCTTGCGCTGGCGCGCAAGCGAGCAGCGCGCCGCACAGCAGGCTGCCAAGCGGTTTCATGTAGGCAATCATGGCCATACTCCTGTTTAAATGGGGGCAACGGCCTTTCACACTACAGTCAGGCAGGCATCGCTTGCCATGATCTGCATCAATACCGGGCCCGAATAATGGTGCGCAGCCGCTCAGTCGCCGGTGATGGCTGTCGTCCGGCCAGGAGGCGCATGCGTGCCGATTAGCGTCGTTCTTGATATCGATCATTTTCCAGGCAGACAAGCGGGAGTTGGCCCTTTATAGTGAACTTGGGTATCCGGTTGCCGCAGCCCGGTTCTTCCCTGCGGCATCGATTTTTGTTCAGGAGGCAGGAGATGGCACAGCATATGATGCATTTTGATCCGCTCAGCGACATCGCAAGATTCGACCCCATGCGCAGCATGGACGATTTTTTGAAGGACATGGGCTTCAAGGATGCGCTCAAGGACTTTGGCCGACCGTCGCCGATCCGGCTCGACGTCACGGAAAGCGAGCAAGCCTACCAGATCAAGGCTGAGTTGCCAGGCTTTAAGGTGGACGATATTTCGGTGGACATCGATGGCAACCGCGTCTCCATCTCGGCCGAATCCAGGCAGGAACACGAAGAGACGAACGGTCAGAAAGTCGTGCGCCGCGAGCGCCATGCGGGACAGTATTTCCGCAGTTTCTCGCTGGCACAGGACATCGACGCCGACAAGGCCGTGGCCAGGTACCGTGACGGCGTGCTCGACATGGAGCTGCCCAAGCTGCTCGGCGGCAGTGCAAAGCGCCTGCAGATCAGTTAGGGGAAGCATGGCGGGCCGTTTCAGGCAACGGAGGGGAAGTGAAGAAAAATGCACTCACAAGCGAGCCTTTGCCATTGATGGGGCCGGGTACCTTCGAACTCGATGCCGACATCAGTGCCCTGGGCATGGCCCTCATCGAAGTATTGAAGCTGCGCCAGTCGCAGCGCGAATTTGGCGAGCGCGAGCTGTCCTGGTACCGGCTGTCGCGCCTGCTGTGGGCCGCCGATGGCTGCAACCGCCCCGGCACGGGCCATCGAACGGCGCCCTCCGTCTGCAATGCGCAGGAAATCGACATCTACGTCGCCATGTCCAGCGGCCTGTACCTGTATGACCCGCTGGCACCGTCATTGCGCCAACTGAGCGCCGTGGATATCCGCGCCGTGACGGGGAAGCAGGATTTCGTGGCGACGGCGCCCGTCAACCTGCTGTACGTCGCCAATTTGTCGCGCATGCCGCCCGAGGAGCAGGCCAGGCAGTTGCTGTTTGCCGCCCTCGATGCCGGCCACATCAGCCAGAACGTGTACCTGTTTTGCGCCGCCGAGGGCCTGGCGGTGGTGTCGCGTGGCTGGTTCGACCAGCGGGAGCTGGCCGCAGCCATGGGCCTGGCGGATGGGCACCATGTGATGCTGGCGCAATCGCTGGGCTATCCGCTGGCGGCCGCCGCGCCATCGCCTTATTCCTGAGCAGCGGGATGGCAGGGGCTGCGCCGGCAGGGTGCGATCCCCGCTCCCCAGGTGCGCCAGGAGCGCCGCCTTACTGGGAGGGAGCGCTTCTCTGCCACTGCCTGTAGCCGTCGTAGACGGATGAGTAGCTACTTTCCACCATGGATTTTTGCATGTCCAGCAGGATGGCGAAGAGATTGGAGCGGTAATCATCGTTCAAGGTGCATAGCGCTTTCAAGCTGCCCGGATCGAATTCATACAGATTGGCACCGCCCTTGTCTTGTACCCGCTGCAGCAGCGCGTTCATGTTTGCCTGCGACAGGTCCTGCAGGTAATGCAGGGTCAGGCGCGCAGCATCGGCGCTACTGTCGAGCGCATGCCGGGCCACCGCATTGTAGCGGTCGAGCAAGGTACTGCTGCCGGAAGTGAGCAGGTTGGCAAATTTGAGGTGAATGTCGGGCATGTTGGCTCTCCGGTGTTGGCGTGGCGCGGCACGCAGGTTCTGCTGCAGGAAACGCAGCCACCAGGTCAGTGTAGCGGCCGGCATCCGCGGCGGAAGCCGGGGAATTGATATGTATCAAGCGCAGCAATAATCGGCAAGGCATGGTGACTTACCCTGTTTCAGCTGACTTCAAACAATTCGGTGTGGCCGAAACCCAGTTCATAGTTCAGCAAGGAAATGACGCTTGGGCGGATGCGCAGGAAGACGAGGCCCGGCCACGGCGCGGCCGTGCCGGCCCCCATGATGTCGCGCATCTGGGGAAAGCGAAACAGCATCAGGTCGGCCACCTGCTCGGTTTCGTCGGCGTTGTCGACCAGGGCAGCCGTGCCCGCCATGGACAGGCCGCGGATATGCTGCCAGTCCTGGTACGCGGGCGTAATGGCCAGCGAGACCTTGTCGTGCTGGCGGATATTGTGCGCTTTCTGGCTGTTCAGCCCGATGCAGGAATACAGCGTCAGGCCGTCGTGCACGTAACTGACCACCGTCGTCTGCGGATAGCCATCCGGACGCACGGTGGCCAGGGCCATGTCCTGCGTGGCAGCGAGTACGTCGAAAATGAACTGGCGGCGGGATGAGTCCAGCGGCATCATGGTGGCTCCTTGACGCAATGCACGGTGGGCGCGCTGCGCCCGGACTTCGATAGTAGGAAATTGCGCCGTGCCTGGCAATGCGCCAGATCATGTGCAGGCGATGTTGCTGCTGCAGCTAGGTCGCGGATGCCGGCGCTGTCGTGGCGCGGGCATGGATATTGCCCGGCAGATAAGGTTATCTGGCGGCGCGGCAGTGGGCGGGAGGCAGCGCCGCCATGCTGCCCTGACTTCGTCGAGGTACGGCAGCGGGATGAGGCGCAGTTTGCGTCCCGTCCATGCGCGCGGACGATTCAGCTGCCCACCTGAAGCTGGTTCGTGACGGCGGTAATGCCCGGCGCCATCCAGGCCGCGCGCTCGACCTCGTCGCGTTCGCTCCAGGAACGCACCTTGCCACTGAGGATGACCGCGTCGCCATCTGCCTCGACCTTGATGCCGCTGGCCTCGATCAGGGCGCTGCGCTTCAGCGCCGCCTGGATGCGCGCCTTGATATCGGCCGGGATGGCCTTGTGGCTGATCGCGATGGCGTTCTCGATGCCGCGTATGCCATGCATGTGACGCAGTGCCAGTTGGGCGTGCTCGCGCTGGTAGTTCCAGTCGACCGTGCCTTCCAGCCTGACATGGCCGTGCTCGACGATGACCTTGATCGTTTTCGACGATACGGGCAGCTGCAGCGCGATGGCGGCAATGGCGTCGTGGGCAATTTCCGCGTCCAGCCGCGAGTGGGGGCGCACCTCGATGTCATTGGCCACGCCCAGCACGCCGGCGAGGCGTTGCGCGTCGCGCTCCGCGTGCAGCTTGTGGCTGTAGGCGTGCACGAAGCCCGATAGCGCGACGACGCGGTCGTTGACCGAGACGCCAATATGGCTGGGATCGATGCTCACATCCCACAGCAATTCCTGTTCGACTTGCGTCTTGATGTCGTTGTCGGTGATCATGAACGTGCTCCCAGTCGGACAAGAAAGCGCCTGCAGCCTGCGCCGCGGCGTCGGCGGCGCCCCTCAGTGGCCCAGCAATACTGGCAGGCGCGACTGGCTCAGCAGGCTGTGCGTGGTGCCGCCGAGCACCCATTCCTGGAAGCGGCTGCGGCCGAATGCCCCTGCCACGATCAGGTCCGCGCCGCTGTCCTGGGCCAGGCGGCACAGCGCCGTACCGCATTCTTCGCTCGTTTCGCTGCGGCTCACTTCCGCGCGCACGCCATGGCGCGCCAGGTAGGTGGCCAGGTCCGCGCCCGGCTCCTGTCCATGCTGCCCGTAATGCTGGCGCGGGTTCAGCACGATGATCTGCACGCGCTGCGCCCGCACCAGCAGCGGCAGCGCGCCAGCTACCGCGCGGCTGGCCTCGGCAGTGGCGTTCCAGCCGATGACGACGGAGCGGCCGGGGATGGTCACGGGGCCATCGCCATCGGGGATGACGAGCAAGGGGCGGGCGCTGTGCAGGGCGAGATAGGCGGGCAGGCGGGTCGACCAGATCAGCGACCGGTCGCTCAGGTCGCTCTGGCCCGTGATGACCAGATCGCAGTACAGCGACTGCAGTATCAGCGCATCGGCCGCGCTGCTGTCCTGAAAGCGGGTTTCATACGAGGCGACGCCCAGCTGGCGGCAACGCTCGTCGAAGCGCGCCAGCTGCTCCCGCGCCGCTTCCCGCAAGGGTTCGTAGTCGATCGGCGGGGGCGGCGCCAGCGTGACCGCCCCGTAGACCAGGTAATCGAGTTGCGGCCCGCCGCTGGCGACGGTTCCTATCAGATGGGAATCAGCTTCGCTGGCGAGCGCCGCTGCCACTTGCAGGCGCCGTTCGAAGCCGGAAAACTGGTCGGCATACATCAGGATGGTCTTGTACATGTTGGACTCCGTTAAAAATTCACGATACCTGTTTCCGGCGCGCCTGTAAGGAGGGCCAGCTGATCCAGGTCAAGCCGGCCTGCAATTCTCAGCTCAGGGAACTGGCGCAGGGCAAGCATTGATCCAGATCATATTTTCTGGCGCTGTGGCCATGCTAGGATCACTGCCGGGCCGGCGATGCACGGCAAGAAGATGCTGTGCGCGCGGCATCCGGCCTGCGGAGGAAAGCATGTTGAACGATGCCGAAGTAAGGCGGAATGTGGAGCATGAACTGAGCTGTGTTGCCCGGCTAGGGCCACCTGCCATCGTGGTGTCCGTGCGTCATGGCGTCGTCACCTTGTCGGGGCTGGCGCCCGATTTCGTCGGCAAGATACAGGCCGGGCGATGCGCCGGGGAAGTGGCCGGGGTGGCTGGCGTGCTCAACAAGATCGAAGTGGTGCCCGGGGGACAGGAGCGCTCGGATGCGGACCTTGCGCGCGCGGCGCTGGCGATCGTCAAGGCGCAATTGCCCAGCTCCGCCGATGCCGTTACGGTGGCGGCGCAAGACGGCGTGCTGCGGCTGGAAGGGATGCTGGGCTGGAACTATCAGCGCAAGCGGGCCGAGGAGGCGGTGTATGGCTTGCGCGGGGTGCGCGGCGTCGAGAACCGCATTGCCCTGGCGCCGGCAGGCCCTGCCGGTGAAATGCGCTGGAAAAGGCGGCTGCCTCCCCATGCCCTTGGCGGCGTCCAGGCGCTCGGGCAGAACGGGGCCGCGCAGCCGGGGGCGTCGCCGCTGCTTGACCAGGGGCCGATGCCTGCGCCGCAAGGCGGGCACCGGTGGCCTGCCGCCGAGCAAGGCAGCGGGAAGCACGAGGTCGGGCGGCAGACCAGGCTATTGCACCGCCTGGCAAATCGCCTCGACAGCGCCGATGCGCGGGTGCGGCTCATCGTCACCGATATTTCGCGCATCCTGCTGGTGGGCGACCTGGCCTACAAGTTCAAGACGGCCCTGCAGCGCGACGTGCTCGATTACAGCACCCTGTCGGCACGGCGGTATGCGTGCGAGGAGGAACTGCGCCTGAATCGACGCCTGGCGCCCGAGTTGTACCTGGGCCTGGCGAGCATCACCGGCACGCGGGCATGTCCGTCCATCGACGGCGACGGGCCGGTACTCGAGTATGCCGTGCGCATGCGCCGCTTTGACCAGTCCGCCCTGTGGCAGGCGCGCTTGAATGCCGGCCTGCTTGGCGCGGATGAGGTCAGCGCCCTGGCGCTGTTGCTGGCGGATTTTCATGCCGGCGCCGCGCGGGCGGCACCCCAGTCGCCCTGGGGCAATGCCGCATTGATCGTCGCCCGCACCCACGAGGACGTGGCCGGCATCGGCGCCGTGCTCGACGACGCGCGCCAGCGTGCCATGCTCGACGAGATTGCGGCCTGGCTGACACGGCAGGAGCAAGCCCTGGCGCCGGTATTGACAAAGCGCAAGGCTGATGGCTGGGTGCGCGAATGCCATGGCGATTTGCATTGTGGCAACATCCTGACCGTGGCCGGACAGGTGCGCGTATTCGACGGCATTGAATTCAACGCCGCATTGCGCTGGATCGACGTGGCGCAGGACCTGGCCTTTGCCTGGATGGACCTGCAATGCCAGGGGCGGCGCGGCCTGGCCGCCCGCTTGCTGAACGATTATCTGGAGCGTTGCGGCGATTATGGCAGCCTGGCGCTGCTGCCTTATTACCGGGTACAGCGGGCGCTGGTGCGTTGCAAGGTGTTCCTGCTGCGCTCCCTGGGAGGCAGCCGCGGACGCTCTTCGGCATTGCTGCATGCGCAGCGCTATCTGGCCTTCGCCCATGCGTGCATCGCCCCCGCCGCGCCGGCGCTGCTGATCGCCTTCGGACTGGCTGGCAGCGGCAAGTCATGGCTGTGCAACGCGCTGGTCGAGCCGCTGGAGGCGGTGCGGCTGCGCTCGGATGTCGAGCGCAAGCGCCTGTTTTGCGCCCCTGCCGCCAGCGGCGCCGCTGCCTTGCCAGCGCAGGGAATGTATGACCGGGCCGCCAATGGCGCGACGTACCGGCGCCTGGCGCGGCTCGCCCGGCAAGGGCTGGCGGCCGGTTTCGTGATGGTGGTCGATGCCACCTTCCTGGAGCGCCGCCGGCGCCTGGCCTTTCGCGCGCTGGCGCGCCGCAGCCAGGTGCCGTTCCTGCTGCTGCACGTCGATGCGCCGCTGCCCGTGCTGGCGGCGCGCCTGGCTGCGCGGGCGCGCGCCGGCACCGACCCTTCCGATGCGGACATGGCCGTTCTCGCTGGCCAGATGGAGCGCTGCGCCGGGCAAGGCTTGCGTCCCGGCGAAACGGCTGACGTCATTGAGATCGCCAATGGCGCCGATTTCGGCGCCGAGGCGCTGGCGTTGCTGGTGGAACAGGTGCGCCAGGCCTTGCAGCGGTGCGCCACAGCATGCGAGCCGCATCGAAACACGACGTGACCTGCCTCCTCTGGAGCCGTGCTGCTTGCTGCGGCGCTGATGGATGCGGCCATCAATATTGGCATTGTGAAAACTACATGCCGTCAATCTTGCTGCCAAGCGATAGTCATGTCACGGGCGCCTTCGCAGGGAAGCGGATCGACTGCCGCCGAGGCAGCTGTTCGCCTTTGCCGTGCCGGGCATGGCGGCGCTGGCGCTCTGCTGCCTGGTACCCTTGCTGGCGCTGGCATGGTGCGAGCTGCTCAAGCGCTATGGGCCGCCTGCCGACGGCGCGGCCGCATGATGACGCGGCGCCGCTGCCAGGCCAGCGCCGCGACGCCCATGCCGAAGAGCGCGATGGTTGCGGGCTCGTCCACCTGCAGTATCAGCACGGGAATCTCGTCCAGCGCGACGGGAATGCGGTTGCCGGCCGCATCGCCCAGCAGGATATCGTCGGCGAACAGAAAGGTATTGGCCGGCACCGGGCCGCCGGGCATCCGCGCCTGGAACGCCAGCGTGGCGAGGCGGAAGCCATCGCCTTGCAGCTGGCCCAGCGTCAGTGCGTCGAGCAGCGACACCTCGTCCAGATGCAGCAGGCCGGGCGTGCCGTGGTCGGCGAACGCCAGCGCCTGGGCGCCGCCGGCCGTCTGGCCCAGCGCCGTGCCCCAGCCCGATGGCGCGCCGGGCAGATAGAACAGCAGGTCTGGGTCGTAGTACAGGTCCAAATGGAAAGCGCCCAGTTCCGTGCTCAGTCCTGCGGATTGCAGGCCGGCAATGTTCAGGTCCACCAGCACCGTGCCGCCCGGGGCGATCTGGTAGCCGCCGCGCGGCACCAGGGTCATCTGCAGCGCCTGCGCCAGCGGCGAACAGCCCAGGCAGGCGAGCCAGAGCAGTGCCGCAAGAAATAGCTTATTCATGATCACCTCTCCCGCAATATGAGCAAGCCGGCCGCACACGGCCGGCGTGAAAGATTGGCGTACCGGCATCGGCTTACTTGCCGCACAGCGCACGGGTGCAACTGGCGACCAGCTTGCGCACGTCGAGCACGGTGATGCGTCCATCATGGTCGAGGTCGCGTGGGTCGTTCGACGCCGATGCCACGGTGTTCAGTCCCAGCAGCAGGATGTTCAGGTCGTCGCGATCGACGGCGCCGTCATTGTTCAGGTCGCCAGAAGCGGCGTCGACAGTGGTGTAGGTGATGCTCAGTTGCGAAAAATCCAGCATGGTGTCGTCGGCCAGCAGCACGTCCAGATGTTGTGCGTTCTTCAGCATGGGCAACAGGTTGACCACCTGGTCCGGCTGGCCGGTCACCGCATCGGCGGTGAAGTTGCGCAGCGGCGTCTTGGCCAGGTTCCAGGTGAGGTCATATGTGGCGCCTGACTGCGGGGGAAAGCCCAGCAGGTCATGCAGCGCAATCACCCGGCTGGCCTGTCCTTGCTCAGGAACATTGCTTTCGTTAAATAAAATGACGTCGTTATCGGGGATATCGCCCGTCATCCTGACGTGCAGCTTGACGGTCGCCGAGGTGATCAGCGCACCGTCCGGTAGCGTGGCGTCGTGGCTCAGGCCGACCGACTGCTTCGCCGCGGGCTGGTCCAGGTTGATGGCGGGTGCCGCCACCAGATGGTCCTGCATGTCGAGCACGTGCTGCGACCTGGGCGCGGTGTCGGCCGGATCGCCGCCGTGGAAGTTGTCGACGTCGCCGATCAGGCTGGTCAAGACCGGCGCCAGCTTCACCAGCACGCGCTGTGGCGACGCCATAATGTTGTAGCTATCGAAAAATACCCAGTGATAGCTACCGTTATCGGTGGCGCGGATCTCGATCAGGTTCGCGCCAGGCTGCAGCCCCGGCGTCAGATCCATGACGACCGCTTCAGGCTGGCCATCGGGCATGTGCTCGGCCAGCTCGTAGCTGCCGATCGTGACGCCATTGACGGTGAGCGTCATCTGGTCGTCGGCCGCCACCAGCGCGACAATCTGCGGCAGCAGACCCGGTTCCAGGTTGAGCTGGTAGCGGAAGTAGGCGCTGGTCGGCGGGCTGCCTGGTGCGGGCAGCCCGGGGCCGGGCCAGTACCACATCAGGTTGGCATGCACGCCCTCCGGGTTGATATGGGGATTGGGCATGGTGACCGGGTTCGGGTAGGGGCCGTAGGCGGGAATCCAGCCGTCGACGCCGTTGGGACTCGCTTGCCAGCCGCTGCCGTCGGTACGGCCCGCGCCGCTTAACAGGTCGCTGCGCTGGCTGGCCGCCATGGCCGCTGGCGCCAGCAGCAAGCCGGCGCAGGCGGCCATGGCGAAGCTGCGCCGGCACCAGCGGGCGGCGCTTGCCGCGATGTTTATAGGGAAAGCAGTCATGATGTCGTCTCCTCGGGTACTGCGGCCAGGGACATGGCTGGCACGCGGGCAGGCCATGCCTGCGGCAGAGACGAGAGCAAGAACAGGGCCAGCGGTGCAAGCTACTGATTCATATGTAAAATTTTTTGAAGAGTGAGATTTGCGGGCTCGACTGTCAAATTCTTCGACAGGCGCCGGGGGGGGGGGGCGGGCTGCGCATCGGCAGGCAGGGGCGCTGAACTTTCCTGGCGCCGTCCGGGCCGCATCCCGGTGCCGCTACGGTATCTGCGTTGTAAAATTGCATCACGGCAGACAATCTCTCTAGCTCTGCGGCAATGTGTGCAAGTGGGCCTATTGCCGCTGAGCATACACTCCACGAATCTCAACTGATATAATACTTACAATCAGTTAACGCCACGAAATCTGCGCCCCGAGGCTTCCGCAACCGTCTGTGTACCGCAAGACTCGCCCATGAGCTCACTTTTCGACCACGAGATCATCAAACAGCTGCACAGCGGTGCCCGCTCGCGGGTTTACCGCGCCAGGGCCGCCGATGGCACCGCGCTGATCGTCAAGATGCCGAACCAGCCGTTTCCTTCCTTTCAGCAAGTGGCACAATTCAAGCGTGAATTTGCGATCGCGCGCCGCTGCCGCCATCCGGGCGTGGCGCATCCGCTTGCGCTGCAGCTGCACGCGGGGCGCTGGACGATGCTCCTGGAAGATGCCGGCGGTCAGGCGCTCGACCAGCTTGTGCGCGCGCAGGCGGCGGCGCGCTCGTCGCCATCGCAGCCCGCGCTGGCGCTGGACGATTTTTTCGACATCGCCCTGCAACTGTGCGCGGCGCTGGACGAGGTACACCGGCAGGGCGTGATCCACAAGGATATCAATCCATCGAACCTGGCGTGGAATGGCGAGCGGCGCCGGTTGCAGCTGATCGATTTCGGCATCGCCTGCGAACTGCCATTTGAAAGCCATGGCATCGTCAATCTCCATGTTCTGGAAGGCACGCTGCGCTATATGGCGCCGGAGCAGACGGGGCGCATGAACCGGCGCGTCGACTACCGCGCCGATTTCTATGCGCTCGGCGCCACCTTGTACGAATTGCTGGTCGGCCAGGCGCCATTCGAGGCAGGCGATGAGATGGAGCTCGTGCATTGTCACATCGCGCGCAGTCCGGACTGGTCGCACCCGGCGCTCACGGGCTTGCCTGGCCAGCTGCTGCCCATCCTTCAGCGGCTGCTGGAAAAGAATGCCGATCAACGCTACCAGAGCTTGCAAGGCTTGCGCAGCGACCTTGAGGCATGCCGTGCGGCAAAGCCGGCGCAGCCACTCACCTTGTCCGGCCACAACGGCCGCTTCCTGATTCCACAAACGCTGCACGGGCGCGAGGACGCCATCGCCGTGCTGCTGGCCGCGTTTGAACGCAGTGCCGCAGGCCGCTGCGAGCTGCTGCTGGTGGCCGGCCATTCCGGCATCGGCAAGTCGGCGGTGGTGAACGAAGTGCAAAAACCGATCGTTGCCCGGCGCGGCTGCTTCTTGTCTGGCAAGTTTGACCAGCTCCAGCGCGACGTGCCCTATGCCTCGCTGGTCCAGGCCTTCCAGGGGCTGGTGCGCCAGTTGCTGGGCCAGCCAGAAGAAACGCTGCGGCAGTGGTCCGGAAAACTGCATGCCGCCCTGGGCAGCGGCCTGGGCGTGATCGTCGAACTGATACCCGAGCTGGCGCTGATCGTCGGTCCCACCGACGCCGTGCCCGAGCCGGCGCCGGAACAGGCCCAGCTGCGCCTGGACCGCCTGTTTCCCCGCTTCGTCGAAGTGTTCGCCGCCGCCGGGCATCCGCTGGTGCTGTTCCTCGACGACCTGCAATGGGCCGACATGGCCACGCTGCGGATGCTTGAGCGGCTCATGGTTTCCTGCGACACGTGCTGCATGCTGTTCATCGGCGCGTACCGCGACAACGAAGTGGACGCCGCGCATCCGCTCACGGGCTTGCGCGACAAGCTGCTGGCGCGCGGCGCGCGCCTGTCCACGCTGTTGCTGGCCGCACTGACCGAGCCGCAGATTGCGCAAATGGTGGCGGCCACCGTGCGCGTGGCAGTCCCCGACTGCGCGCCGCTGAGCCGCATCTGCTACCGGAAGACGGCCGGCAATCCCTTCTTCCTCAATCAGTTCCTCGCGGCGCTCAATGATGCGGGCCACCTGCGCTACCAGGCCGACGGCGATTGCTGGGAGTGGGACTTGCCGGCGATCGAACAGGCCAGATACACTGACAACGTGGTCGAGGTGCTGCTTGAGAAAATCCGCCGCCTGCCCGGCGTCACGCAGCATCTGCTGCAACTGGCGGCATCGAGCGGCAACCGCTTCACGCTCGATACGCTCGCCCTGGCCGTGGACCGGGCACCCTGGCGCACGCAGCAGGAACTGTGGCCGGCGCTCAAGGCAGGGCTGATCCAGCCGCTCGACGAACGCTATAAATATGTCAATGGCGGCACCGGGCGTGGCGAGAGCGGCGTCAGTTACCGATTCCTGCACGACCGGGTCCAGCAGGCGGCCTACCTGGCCGCCGATGACGGCGCGCGCGCGGCCAACCATCTGCTCATCGGCCGCCTGCTGCTGCGGCATACGACGCAGCAGTGCCTCGATGGCGCGCTGTTTGAAATCGTCGAGCAGCTCAACGCCGGCCGCGCGCTGATGCGCGATGCGGGCGAACGCGCGCGGCTGGCCGCGCTCAATCTGCAGGCCGGCGGCAAGGCGCGCCGCGCCGCCGCGTTCCAGGCTACCTTGGAGCACATGCGCACCGGCCTGGAGCTGCTGCCGGCGCAGGCCTGGCGCGGCCATGCGGACCTCTGGCTCGACCTGCAGCTGGGCGCGGCCGAAGCGGCCTATCTGTGCGGCCAGTTCGACGCCGCCGAGGCCATCTATCCGCTGCTGCGCGCCCGCGCCTTGAGTCCGCTGCAGCAGCTGCGCTGCATCGCCATCCAGGCGCACCAGTACCAATTGCAGGGGCGCCTGCTCGAAGCCATCGCCGTGCAGCGCGACGGCCTGGCGCAGCTGGATATCGACATTCCCCACGACGTGGCGCACATGAAGGCGCGCTTCGCCGATATTCTCGCCGACATCGGGCGGCTGCCCGGCGCGCACGCCCCCGACGCCTTGCTGGCGGCCGGGGAAATGAACGATCCGGGCGCCGTGGCCGCGATGCAGATGATGCAGGGCTTGTGGATGGCCAGCTATTACGCGGGCCAGCAGGATCTCAGTGCGCTGATGGTGGTGTCGATGACGCGCCTGTCCATGCAGCAGGGGAATAGCGACTTCAGCGCTGTCGCCTATGTCGGCTACGCGCTGATGCTGGCGCTGTACGGCGGCGACGTCGCGCGCGGCTACGACTTCGGCGCCATGGCGATGGCGCTGGCCAGGCGCCGCGCCAACCTGCAGACGCGCACCCTCACGGCGCTGATGTTCGGCGCACTCAGCAACCACTGGACGCGGCCGCTACGCAGCTCCGACGCCCTGTACGAGGAAGCGTTCGGCTGGGCGCTGGAAATCGCCGATTTCGTCCAGGTCGGCGTGGTGGCGGCCGTGCGCGCGACGGAGCGCATCATCCTCGGCGATTACCTGCCGCACCTGATGCACGACATCGGGCAAGACCTGGCGCTGATGCGCGCCAACGGCCAGCAGGCGATGGCCGACTGCTGCGTGGCGGCCGCGATCCAGCCGATCAAGTGCCTGATGGGCCTGCTTCCCCGTCACGACAGCTACGACGATGCGACGTTCAGCGAAGCGCGCTTTCTTGAGCAATATGGCCATTCGCAGCTGTACCGCGCCTATTTCTTGCAAGGCAAGATACGCAACGCCTACCTGTTCGACGGCGCCGACGCCGAGATACTGGCTGGCCAGCTGGGCATGGTCACCCAGATCATGCGCGGCCAGGCCAAGGTTGCCGAGTCCAGCTTCTACGCCGCGCTGATCCTGCTGCGCGCCTTGCGGCGCGATCCCGCGCGTCCGGACGCCGCCGACGTGCTGGCCGTGATCGGCACGCTGCAAGCCAGTCTGGCCGGCTGGGCCAGGCAAGGCTCGGACAATAGCGCCGCCAAGCATCTGCTGGTGACGGCCGAGATGGCGCGCTACCGGCAGGACCTGCCGCTGGCCACGCGCCTGTACCAGCAGGCCGTCGACGCCGCCGGCCTGGCCGGCTACGTCAACGTGCAGGCGCTGGGCAATGAGCTGTGCGGCGAATGCTGGTCGGACCAGGGGCAAGCGCGCGTGGCCGCCGTGTTCCTGCGGGACGCCATCGCCCATTACGGCCAGTGGGGCGCGGAAGGCAAGGTGGCGCAGCTGCGGGCGCGCCATGCTGCGCTGCTGCCCGCAGGGGCGGGACGCGCCCTGCAGCCGCATTTTGCCTCCCTCACGCACGGCAGTTCCGCGCTCGACCTGGTGTCGCTGCTGAAAGCGGCCCAGATCCTGTCGAACGAAGTCGGCCTGCGCAACGTGTTGACGCGCCTTATCTCCATCGTGTGCGAAAACGCCGGCGGGCAGGTGGCGCGCCTGCTGCTGCTGTCCGATGGCGCCTACCAGCTGGAGGCCGACATCGATGGCGACGCCGTCACCGTGCTGCAGGCGCGCCGGCTCGACCTCGACGCCGCCAGCGACCCGCAGTTTCCGCTGTCGCTGCTGCGCTACGTCATCCGCACGGGCGCCGCGGTCATCGAGGACAGCATCGCCGACGTGTCGCGCTTTGCCGGCGACCCCTACGTGCGCTTGCAGCGGCCGCGTGCCGTCATGTGCCTGCCGATCCGGCATGGCGGCCAGATCGACGGCGTCCTGTACTTCGAAAACCGGCTTGCCGACGCCTCGTTCACGGAGGAGCGCGTGGCCTTCCTGCGCATGCTGGGCGCGCAGGCGATGATCTCGATCTCCAGCGCCAGGCTGCATGACAGCCTGGAACGGCGCGTTGCGGAGCGTACCGAGCAGCTGGAAGACGCCAACCGCAAGCTGGCCACGCTGTCCATCACCGACGGCTTGACGGGCCTGGCAAACCGCCGTCATTTCGACGACGTGCTGCGCGCCGAATGCGCGCGCGCCACCCGCGTCGGCCAGCCGCTTGCCGTCATCATGCTCGACGTCGATTACTTCAAGCGGTACAACGACCATTACGGCCACCAGCCCGGCGACGCGTGCCTGATCCGCGTCGCGCACGCCCTGCTGGCCAGCATGCGCCGCGCAGGCGACCTGACGGCGCGCTACGGCGGCGAAGAGTTTTCGATCGTGCTGCCAAATACGGGCGCGGACGAGGCGCGCCTGATCGGCGAAGCGCTGCGGCGCGCCATCGCAGACCTGGGCATCGCCCACGCGGGGGCGGATGCGGGACAGGTGACGATCAGCGTCGGCGTCGCGATCCAGCCGGTGCCGGGCGCCGCCGATCCGGATGCGCTGATGCGCCTGGCCGATGCCGCGCTGTACAGCGCCAAGGATGCGGGGCGCAATTGCGTCGTGCTGCGGGCGCTTGCCATGCCATGAAGAAACTGCGCCGCATCGTCGACAAGGAGGCGGCACCGATGCCGCTTTCGTTTGGATATTGCTTTTATTTAATTTGTTTCCATTGTCGCATACATGCCGCATCGTCTGTGCTGCCGGCATTTCAAGACGGAAAATGGCCATTCCGGCCTGCCGCCGCCAGATATTTGCTGTCTTATATAAGATTCCTCGGCATCTGATACACAAACAGCGGCAGGACAGTCTAAAATACGTGGTGGGCAAGCACGGCGTCACCGCCGGCACACTAGCCGTCCAAAGCAAGGCTAACCGTCCTGTGTTTGGAATGAAGAAAGTTAACCACCAGGCATCACCGCATACAAGGGAATGAACATGGCAACACAAAAATCCAAAATCATCTACACGCTGACTGACGAGGCGCCGCTGCTGGCGACGTATTCCCTGTTGCCGATTATTAAAAAATTCACCGCGCCGGCCGGCGTGGACGTGGTTTCCAGCGATATTTCGGTGGCGTCGCGTGTACTGGCCGAATTCCCCGAATTCCTGACGGACGAGCAAAAAGTCCCGAATACCCTGGCTGAACTGGGCAAGCTGACCCAGAATCCGGACACCAACATCATCAAATTGCCGAACATCAGTGCTTCCCAGGGCCAGCTGATCACCTGCGTGCGCGAACTGCAAGCCCGCGGCTACAAGCTGCCGGACTACCCGGAAGAGGCGAAGACGGAAGAAGAAAAAGCCCTGAAGGCCCGCTACGGCAAGTGCATCGGCAGCTCGGTCAATCCGGTTCTGCGCGAAGGCAACTCCGACCGCCGCGCACCGAAGGCTGTCAAAGAGTACGCCCGCAAGCACCCGCATTCGATGGGCGAGTGGAGCCAGGCGTCGCAGACCCACGTGTCGCACATGCACCATGGCGACTTCTACCATGGCGAAAAGTCGCTGACCCTGGAAAAGGCGCGCGACGTCAAGATGGAACTGGTCACCGCCTCGGGCAAGACCATCGTGCTGAAACCGAAGGTTTCCCTGCAAGCGGGCGAAATCATCGACAGCATGTTCATGAGCAAGAAAGCGCTGCTGGAATTCTACGAGAAGGAAATCGACGACGCCTTCAAGACGGGCGTGATGTTCTCGCTGCACGTCAAGGCCACCATGATGAAAGTGTCGCACCCGATCGTTTTCGGTCACTGCGTGCGCATTTTCTACAAGGACGCGTTCGCCAAGCACGCCGAACTGTTCGACAAGCTGGGCGTCAATGTCAACAACGGCATGAGCAACCTGTACGACAAGATCGAGACCCTGCCAGCGTCGCAAAAGGATGAAATCCTCAAGGACCTGCACGCCTGCCACGCGAACCGTCCGGAACTGGCCATGGTCGACTCGGCCAAGGGCATCACCAACTTCCATTCGCCGAACGACATCATCGTCGACGCGTCGATGCCCGCCATGATCCGCATCGGCGGCAAGATGTGGGGCGCCGACGGCCGTCCGAAGGATGTCAAGGCAGTCATGCCGGAATCGACTTTCGCGCGCATCTATCAGGAAATGATCGGCTTCTGCAAATGGCATGGCAACTTCGATCCGAAGACCATGGGCACCGTGCCGAACGTGGGCCTGATGGCGCAGCAGGCGGAAGAATACGGTTCGCACGACAAGACGTTTGAAGTGCCGGAAGGCGGCACCGCCAACATCACCGACCTGGAAACGGGCGAAGTGCTGCTGACGCAGACGGTGGAAGAGGGCGATATCTGGCGCATGTGCCAGGTCAAGGACGCGCCGATCCGCGACTGGGTCAAGCTGGCCGTCACGCGCGCGCGCAACTCGGGCATGCCTGCCGTGTTCTGGCTCGATTCCTACCGTCCGCACGAGAACGAAGTGATCAAGAAGGTACAGGTTTACCTGAAGGAACACGACACCAAGGGCCTGGACATCCAGATCATGTCGCAGACGCGCGCCATGCGCTACACGCTGGAACGCGCCTTCCGCGGCCTGGACACCATTTCCGTGACCGGCAACATCCTGCGCGACTACCTGACCGACCTGTTCCCGATCCTGGAACTGGGCACGTCCGCCAAGATGCTGTCCATCGTGCCATTGATGGCCGGCGGCGGCATGTACGAAACGGGCGCCGGCGGTTCGGCGCCGAAACATGTCAAGCAGCTGGTGGAAGAAAACCACCTGCGCTGGGATTCGCTGGGCGAATTCCTGGCCCTGGCCGTGTCGCTGGAAGACATGGGCATCAAGACGGGCAATGCGAAGGCCAAAATCCTCGCCAAAACCCTGGACGAAGCCACCGGCAAGTTGCTGGACAACAACAAGTCGCCATCGCCACGCACCGGTGAACTCGACAACCGCGGCAGCCATTTCTACCTGGCCCTGTACTGGGCGCAAGCCCTGGCCGCGCAGAAGGATGACGCGGAACTGGCGGCACACTTCGCGCCGCTGGCGCAAACCCTGGCCGCCAATGAAGAGAAGATCGTTGCCGAGCTGAAAGAAGTGCAAGGCAAGGAAATGGATATCGGCGGCTACTACTTGCCCGATCCGGTGAAAACGGACGCCGTCATGCGTCCGAGCGCCACGCTGAACGCGGCCTTGGCCAGCATCTGATGCAATCTTGACAGGCGGTAAGTTCTTTACTGCCTGACAAAAAACGCCGCGGGGAGCGATCCCGGCGGCGTTTTTTTATGGCCGTTCAGCCTTATTTGTAATGCTTGTAGACCGTGGTGCTGCCATTGTTATTGACGAGGAAGACGTCGTACGGATCCTTGCGCGGACCTTCCATGCCTGGCGAGCCCATCGGCATGGCGGGCACGGCCAGGCCCTTGGCCTTCGGTTTTTCGCGCAGCAGCTGCTTGATCTCGCTGGCGGGCACATGGCCCTCGATGGCGTAGCCGTTGACGAGGCCCGTGTGGCATGAACCGAGCTGGTCGGGAATGCCGGACAGCTTGCGGTATTGCGCCGGCATCTCGACATTTTTCGCGCGCACCGTGAAGCCGTTCGCTTCCAGGTGCTTGATCCAGTCGGCACAGCAGCCGCACGAGGCGCTCTTGTAGACTTCAATGACGGGCAAGGCCGCCATGGCGAACGTGGGCAGGCCCAGCATGCCGGCGAAGGCGCCGCGCAATAAGAAATGTTTGATCATGGTGTTGTTTTCAAATAAATAAGATAATCGTGGCCACCCGCGTGGCCCGCTCTGGGTTTGCGCGCGCGCAAACGTGCCGGCGTTGCTGCCGGCGCTTAGGCGGAAAGCGGTCGCGGCGGCCGGCGCACGCCGTCGGGAATGAATCCCGGCAGCAAGGCGGCAGCGGAGGCGGCGGCATGTGCCGCGCCATTGGCGGCGGCGGCAGGCAGGGCGCAGGGGGGCGGCATCAGCGCGCCCAGGCAAAAGGCGGAACAGGCGCCGCAAGCGGGGTGCTTGGCAGGGGCGGTCTTGGCGTCGCC
>NZ_NEGZ01000035.1 GCF_002127585.1 Janthinobacterium sp. GW458P | reverse complement strand
CGCGCCGCCGCCAGCGCCAGCCAAGGCGCCGCCCGCGAAGCCGGCCGTCAGGGGCTCGGTGCCGCCGCCGCGTCCGCCCGTGCGCTTGCGCACGTGGATCGCCGCGGCCGTGGTGCTGACCGGCATCTGGTTTTATAACAAGCCGGCCGATAAGCCGGCCAGCGTGGCGGAACAGGTCGAGGCCGCCACTGCGCTGGCGGCGCAATGCGACCTGGACGGGGCGCGCAGCGCGCTGGCCGTGCTGAAAAGCGCCAGGGCGCCCGCCGCGCAGATCAAACGCTTGCAGGCGAACATTACCAAATCCGCCGCCGCGTGCGAGCGGCAACAGCAGCGGGCGCAGGCCTGGCTGGCGCTGCAAGGCAGCGTCAACCAGGCGCTCGACGCGGGTGAGCCTGACCTGGCCGCCACGCGCCTGGCCGCGCACGTCAAGCGCTGGGGCGACGACGCGGACAGCCTGGAACTCGATGCCAGGGTGAAAGTGGCGCAAGCGGGCGCCCGGCTCGACGCTGCCGACGCTTGCCTGGCCAAGGGGGAGCGTATCTGCCTGGAAAGCAACCTGATCGCCGCCGAGCGCTACAAGCGGCCGGAACTGGCGGCGCGTACGCAGGCGCTGCGCGCGGCGTTGTCGCAATTGCTCGAACGTTCGCTGCTCGACGCCGCGCCGGGCCAGTAGCGTACAGCAACATTGGCCACCGTGAAAGGCGCCATGACGATGTCAAGATACTATTGCTTACAACTACGCCACAAAAGCCTGTTTTTATGTGCGTTAGCGCACGCTGGAAAATTTTAGGCAGGTGTATATTGCGAACTGATCTGTGTCTTTTGATAACAATGAAAGGGAATATCATGAAAGTAAGCAAAAATTGGGTGACTGTGTGCGCCGCCGGGATGATGGTCGTGGCACTGGCTGCCTGCCAGAAGAAGAGCGATGTCGCCGCCGGTCCTGCGGAACAGGCGGGCCAGAAGATCGATGCGGCTGCCGCCAAGGCTGAAGCCGACATCAAGGCCGCCGCGACCAAGGCCGACGATGCCATGAGCAAGGCTGCTGCCGACACGGGTGCCAAGATGGACCAGGTTGCCGCTGACGCCGACAAGAAAATGAGCGAAGCGGCCGATGCGGTCGGTAAAAAAGTGGAAAAAGCGGGCGAAAAGATGCAGGACGCCGCGCACAAGTAATCACCGCGATACAGGCACGGGCCGGTTTCGCCGGCCCGTCCCGCCGCCGCCGGCGACATGCGCGCTCTGTCAGCTGGCGGTGGCCGTACCGCAGGCGCCCTTGGCGCCATCTGCCGCCGCTGCCGGCGCGCTCCCCGCATGGCCCTTCCCATCGGCCGCACCCAGTACCACGCTCAAGTCGACATAGCCGTCGCGCCACGCCCGCTCCAGGTCCTGCTCCACCGCTTCGAGGGTCGTGCGTTCCACATGCCGGAAGCCGCGCAAGCCATAGGCCCGGTTGCGTCCGTGCGCCTTGGCCAGGTACAGCGCCATGTCGATCAGGTTGACGCTGCGCTCCCACGTCAGAGGCAGGCCCAGCGGCGCCAGCGGATACGGCGCGAAGCCGACGGAGACGTGCACGCCGATGGCTTGTCCCTGGTAGGCAATGCTTTGCGCGGCCACGCCATTGAGGATGCGCAAGGCGATGTCGTCGAGCCCGTCGCGCGCGACGGCTGGCAGGAAGGCGAGGAATTCCTCGCCGCCCCAGCGCACGATCATGTCTGTTTCGCGCAACACGTCGTGCAAGGTTTCGGCGATCGTCGTCAGTACCAGGTCGCCCGCCGCATGGCCGTAACGGTCATTGATATGCTTGAAATGGTCGACGTCGAGCAGGAACAGGGCGCCCACCACCTCGCTCCCGGCCGGGGGATGCACGGGCTTGCCCGCATGGCTGCGCATGAATTCCTGGAAATGCCTGCGGTTGTACAGGGCCGTCAGGGGGTCGCGCGAACTCTGGCGCTTGAGTTCCTGGTTCTTCACCTTCAGTTGCACGTTGGCATGGCGCACTTTGCGATACAGCAAGCCGACGATGGCCGAGCCCATGGCCAGCACCAGCGCCAGCAGCCACCACACGCGCTGCTGCAGGCGGCGGTTGTCGATCTCCGTGCTCTTGAGCTGATTCTCGCGGCTCAGCAGCTCGATCTGCCGCTGTTTCTTTTCCGCCTCATACTTTTCCTGCAATTCATACACGGCCTTTTGCCGCTGCTTCTCGAACAGCTGGTTGGAAATGCCCCGTTCGCGGTGGTAGGCCGTCACGGCGCCGCGCAGGTCGCCCGCCTTTTCCAGCGCCAGGCCGTATTCCAGCAGCACGGCCTGCATATCCGGCTGGTTGGCAGTGCGCTCGTAGTAATCGAGACCCGTGGCCACGCTTTGCTTGCCTTCCTGCAGCCGTCCCTGGCCGATCAGCGCCTGGCCGATGTTCAGGCGCGCCGTCGCCTCCACCTGCGCGTTGTTGACCAGGCGCGCCGCCGTGATGGCTTCATTCGCGTAGCGCAGGGTGCGCGCATAGTCGCCCTGTTTCAGATAGCTGTCCGACAGGTTGACCAGGGTGGTGGCCACCATGCCGCGCGCGCCCAGCTGGCGCTCCAGCGCCAGCGCCGCCAGCAGGGCGCGCTGGCCCCGCTGCGGCTGCTGCGCGTCGAGCGCCAGGCCGTATTCCGTATTCTTGGCCTGCGCCATGCGGCCCGGCGACTCCAGCGTCGCGGAGACGGCCAGCAACTCGTCGAGCACCTCGAAGCCCTTGTCGTATTCGCGCATCTGCGTGTACAGCTGGGTAAGGGCATTCAGGGCGGCGGCCAGGCTGGAGGGGGAATTGCTCTGGCGCGCCAGGTCGACGGCCGCCTGCAGCTTGGACAACGCAAACGGGAAATTGCCTTCCTCGGCCCAGGATTGCCCCGCGCTGATGGTGGCCTGCACGCGCACGGGCAGGTCCTCCGTGCGGTTGGCGATGCGTTCCGCTTCAAAGGCCAGCAGGTGCGAGGCGCGGCGCTCGTTCATGGCGAACGTGATGTAGGCCTTGTTGAGCATGCCCTTTGCCAGCGCCACGTCGCTGTTCTGCTGGCGCGCGTAGGCGATCAGCTCCTCGGCCAGCTGCATGGCGATGTCGTTCTGCCCCAGGCGCATGCGGGCGTTGCTCAGCTGGGTGAGGAATTCCGCGCGTACCAGCAGGGACGCGCCGCGCGCCTGCGTTTCCACCTCCTGCAGGCGCAGCAGGGCGCGTTCCGGCACGAAGCGGCCATCTTCGCGCACGGCGGCGATGCGCTGTTCCAGATTGTCTTCCTGGGCGCGCGCGCCAGGCGCCAGCAGGCAGGCCAATACCAGCAGCCACTGCGCCCTTCGCCATGATGCCCGTTTCTGTCTGCCTGCCAACGTCCCGCCCCCGCAATGACCACGCTTGTCTGCAGCGATTATATGATGTTGCAATCAAGAAATATCATGGCACACACAGAAATTTGCGAAAGTGCACACTTTGGCTGCGGATCAGCGCCGGGTCAGGGCCGCCGGTGCTGGCGCGCTGCCTTTCAGGCGGAAGATGGCGACCGCCCCGATCAGGGCTTGCGCCTGTTCCTGCAGGCTCTCGGCGGCGGCGGCCGCCTGCTCGACGAGGGCGGCGTTCTGTTGCGTGATGTTGTCCATCTGCGTGACCGCCTGGTTGACCTCGCTGATCCCGGCGCTCTGCTCATGGCTGGCGCTGGTGATCTCGCTCATGATGGCCGCCACCTTCTGGATCGATCCCACCACCAGCGCCATGGTGCGTCCCGCCTCGTCGACGAGCTTGCTGCCGGCGTCGACCCGTTCCACGGAGGCGCCGATCAGGGTCTTGATTTCCTGGGCGGCCGCAGCGCTGCGGTGGGCCAGGCTGCGCACCTCGCCGGCGACGACGGCGAAGCCGCGCCCCTGTTCTCCCGCCCGCGCCGCCTCGACGGCCGCGTTCAGGGCCAGGATGTTGGTCTGGAAGGCGATGCCGTCGATGACGCCGATGATGTCGGCGATCTGGCTGGAACTTTCCTTGATGGCGCCCATCGTGCTGACCACCTGGGCGACGACGGCGCCGCCCTGCACGGCGACGGCCGAGGCGGTGGCGGCCAGCTGGTTCGCCTCGCCGGCGTTGCTGGCGTTTTGCCGCACGGTGGCCGTCAGCGTTTCCATCGAACTGGCCGTCTCTTCGAGGGAACTGGCTTGCGCTTCAGTACGCGCCGACAGGTCGGCATTGCCCAGCGCAATTTCGTGCGTGGCCACCGACATTTCGCCGGTGCTGCTGCGGATGTCGCCTATGAGCCCCGTCAGGTTGGCGTTAATGGTGTTCATCGCGTGCAGCAGCACGCCGATTTCGTCGGCCCTTTCGATGACGGCGTCAATGCTCAGGTCGCCGCCGGCGATCAGCTGCGCCGTGGCGATCGCCTGGTCCAGGCTGCGCTTGATGTGGCGGTACACGAGGAACAGGCACAGCAGCGAGACCATGACCGACACCAGCAGCACGCCGACCGTGACGGAATAGGCGGCCATGGTGCCGCTCATCGCCGTCTGCACGGCCGCGCTCGTGCGCTGGTCCAGCAGCGTGAGGAATTCATTTACCGGCTGCATGATCCTGGCCTTGTTGCTGTGGTAGGCGGCGTCGTGCATGATGGCGCGCGCCATTTCCAGGTCCGGCGGGCCGGTCCTGGTGAAGTTGCCGCTGCCGTCGTCGAAGCGGCCCTTGACGGCGTTCATGGCGATCACCTCGGTCTTGACCAGGCCGTCCGAATTGGCTTGCGCTTCGCGCAGCTTGGCGAATTCCTGCTCGCTGAAGCCGGCCTTGCGCATCAGTTCGGCCAGGGGCACGGCGGGTCCCGTCGACGCCGGCACGGGCACGCCTGCCGCCACGAAGTCCCAGTAGATGCGCTCGTAGTGGGCGGGGCGCGGCTTCTTGCCGTTGCGGATGTCGAGGATGTCCAGGTATTGCTGCTCGTACCTGGCGTCGCCGGTGACGACGTAGGTGCGGGCCAGCCGGGTCAGGTCGTCCGAGCTTTGCCGCAGTTCGTCGGCCAGCAGGTAGGACTGGTAGCGCGTTTCAGTGACGCGGTTCGCCTCGGCCTGCTTGCCCGCCACGCGGAACAGCGCCCACAGGCTGATGACGGAGAGCGCCAGGCTGAGCAGAAAAATGGCGGTGAAGATATTCCTGATCGACAGTTTGCTGCGCATGGCGTCCCCCGCAAGTGTAGTTGGGGCCGTCGGCGCTGCCCGCCAGATGAATATACTCCCGTCTGTACGGCATTTTTAATGCCGCACAGAAAAAAAGTGGCGCCATGCAACGGCGCCCCGTGCCTATCAAACTGCCAGTTGCTGCAGCAGATACAGGCGCTGGTACAGGCCGCCTTCTATCTGCATCAGGGCGTCGTGCGGGCCCGCCTCCGTGATGCGGCCATGGTTGAGCACGATGATCCGGTCCGCGTCGCGGATGGTCGACAGGCGGTGGGCGATGGCGATGACCGTCACCTTGCCGCGCAATTCGTTGAGGGCCGTCTGCACGATCTGCTCCGTCTGGCTATCGATGCGCGACGTCGCTTCGTCGAGCAGCAGGATGCGCGGCTGGCCGGCCAGCGCGCGGGCAATGGCGATCAGCTGCTTCTGCCCCGACGACAGGCGCGAGCCGCCTTCGCCCAGCGGCGTGTCGTAGCCGTGTTCCAGCGCGGCGATGAAGTCGTGCGCATGCGCGGCGCGCGCGGCCGTTTCGATCTGCTGCTGCGTGTAGCCGCGGCCCATGTCGATGTTTTCGCGCGCCGAGGCGGCCAGCAGGAAGGGGTCTTGCGGCACCAGGCCCACGTCGGCGCGGAAGTGCTCGTTGTCGATGCTGTCGAGGGGCACGCCGTTGATGGCGATGCTGCCCTGCGTGACGGGGTAAAAGCGCAGCAGCAGGGACAGCAGGGTCGACTTGCCGCTGCCCGTGTGGCCGACGATGCCGAAAAACGCGCCCTGGGGAATCGTCAGCGACAGCTCGTGCAGCACGGGCTGGTTTTCCACGTAGGCGAAGGTCAGGCGGGCGATGTCGACGGCGGGCGCGTCGCTGCCCGTTTTTGCCTGCCGCAGGGCCGGAGTCTCCCTTCCCTGCGCGTGTTCCAGCGCCTGCGCTTCATCCAGCAGGGCCGAGACGCGCGCCGTCGCCACCACAGATTGCTGCAATTGGCTGAATTGCATGGTGATCTGGATCAAGGGTTCGATCACGCGCGCGATGTAGCTGATGAACGCATACAGCACGCCCACTTCCACGGCGCCCATCTCGCGCCGGCCGAAGCTGAAGATAACGACGGCCAGCAGCACGATGTTGAGCATGTCGAGCGCGGGGCGCAGCAGCCAGGCGTTGGCGCGCAATTCCTGCATGCGCGCCGTGTAGTGGTCCTGGTTGATGCCCGTGAAGCGCGCGCCGAAGCGCTTTTCCGCGTTATTCGCCTGCAGCACGCTCATGCCGCCTATCGATTCGGCGATCTGGCCATTGATCTCGCTGCGCAGGGCGCGCGCGCGCGTGACGGCCGGCGCGCTCCAGCGCTGGTACAAAAAGACGATGGCCAGCACGGCCGGCAGCAGGGCCAGCACGATGAGCATCAATCGCCAGTCGAGGAAGGCCATGGCGGCCATGGTGCCGACGAGGACGATGGAGCTGTCGAGGATGACGAACAGCACCTGCACGTATAGCGACTTCACGGCTTCCGTGTCGTTGGTGACGCGGCTGACCAGCTGCCCCGTGATGGCGCGGTCAAAAAACGCCATCGGCAGGCGCAGCACGTGCTGATACACGGTTTCGCGCAGGCGCTGCACCGAGCGCATGGCCAGGCCGGACAGGCGCACCAGCTGCAAATAGCGCAGGCCGGAAGCGACCCAGCCCGTCAGCAGGCAGCCGCCCAGCAGCAGGGACATGCGCGTCCAGTCCAGGTGGCGCGGCAGCAGGTGCTGGTCGATCAGGGCCTTGCCCAGGATCGGCCCCGTCACTTCGAGGGCGGCGGCGAGGATCAGCCAGAACGTGGCCCAATATAAATGGCGCAGGTCGGGCGCGGCGGCGTGGCGCAGCAGGCCGACGGCTTGCGCGGCCTGGCGGCGCACGGATGGCGTGGCGCTGGCGGCTTGGTCGGTCTTATTAGATGGCATCGAGGCTGGCCTCCAGTTGTTGATAGCGCCACTGGCTGGCGTACCAGCCGTCGCGCTGCATCAGCGCGTCGTGGTTGCCCGTTTCCGTGACGTGGCCGTCGCGCAGCACGAGGATCAGGTCCGCGTTGACGACGGCGCTCAGGCGGTGGCTGGCGATGATGGCGCTGCGCTCGGGGCGCTTGCGGCGCAATGCTTCCAGGTGCTGCAGGATGCGCGTTTCCGTGCCCGTATCGACGGCCGACAGCGCATCATCCAAGAGCAGCAGGCCGTTGTCGGCCAGCAGGGCGCGGGCAATCGCCACGCGCTGGCGCTGGCCGCCGGACAGGGTGATGCCTTTTTCGCCCACATGCGTCTGATAACCGTCCGGGAACTGCAGGATGTCGGCATGGATGTCGGCCAGCTGCGCCGCCCGCTCCACCTCCCCGCGCGTGGCGCCGGGGCGGGCCAGGGCGATATTGTCGGCGATGGTGGCGGAGAATAAAAAGGACTCCTGCGGCACCCAGCTGATGGCCGCGCGCAGCGCATGCAGGGTGTAGGCGTCCAGCGGCTGGCCGCTCCAGGTGGCCGCGCCCGATTGCGGCGTGACCTGGCGCAGCAGCACGCGCAGCAGGGTCGATTTGCCGCTGCCCGTGGGCCCCACCAAACCGAGGGTCTGGCCAGGCAGCAAGCGCAGCGAAATGCCGGACAGCGCCGGCGCCGTCTGGCCCGCATAGGCGTAGCCGATGTCCTGCAAGTGCAGGGGGCCGGGCGTCAGCGTGGCGATGCTGCCATGGTCGTCGATGGCCAGCGGCGCATCTAACATGGGTTGCAGCCGCTGCCAGGCGGCGCGGCCCCGTTCGATCAGGGACAACACCCAGCCGGCGGCGAACATGGGCCAGATCAGCTGGCCCAGGTACATGGAAAAGCTCGTCAGCGCGCCGATGGTCAGCTGGTCTTGCCACACGAGGTAGCCGCCCAGGCCCAGGGTCAGCGCCGTGGCCGCCGTCAGGGTCAGGCCGACGGCCGGCTCGTACGCCGCCTCCCAGCGCTGCGCCGTCAGGCTGGCGTTGGCCGCGTGGCCGGCCAGGATGGAGAACTGCTTGCTGCTGCGCTCTTCCAGGCCCAGCGCGCGCAGGGTGCGCACGCCCGACAAGGACTCTTGCACGTGGTCGTTCAGCGCGGAAAAGCGTTTCAGCGAATCCGTCGACGCCGTGTGGATATGGCTGGAGATGCGCCAGAAGGCCAGTCCCATCAGCGGGAAGGGCAGGAGGGAGATGCAGGCCAGGCGCCAGTCCACGCCCAGCAGCATGATGCCGAGCACCATCAGCAGGGTCAATGTGCCGTCGAAACCGGCCAGCATGGCTTCGCCGGCGGCCATTTCGATGGCGTCGATGTCGTTCGTCGCCAGCGCCATCAGGTCGCCCGTGCGCTGGTTCTGGTAAAACGACGCGCCCTGCTGCGACATGCGCGTGTAGAAGCGCGTGCGCAGCATCACGCCCAGCTGGTAGGCGGCCTTGAACAGGGTGATGCGCCAGCCCACGCGCAGGAAATAGATGACGACGCCGACGGCGAGCAGGGTCAGCAGCTCCAGCCACAGTTCGGCGGCCGTCATGCGGTGCGCGGCCAGCGCGTCGATGATGGCGCCCACGCGGCGCGGTATCCAGACGGTCAGTGTTGCCACGCCTGTCAGCATGACGGCGGCGGCGGCATACGCCGGCCAATGCTGACGCACGAAGCCGGCGATGAGCCTCGATAAACTCATGGTTACCTTTTGTTTTGCAGTAATGGGGTGTCGCGGGGCGGAAGGGCGGGCACGCGGACGGAAAGTACGCGTAGGATACAACAAGGCGGAAAAGCGCGCTGTGCATGGGCACGCAAAAAACGGGCCGTAGCCCGTTGTTTTGCTGCGCCAGTGCTTTGCGCGGCTTACTTGCGGCTGCTGCCTTTGCCGCCGCCCAGCATGTCGAGCTGTTTCGACGGCGCACCCTTGGGCGCTGTCTTGGCTGCCGGCTTGGCGGCTGGCGCAGCGGCGTGCTTCACGGCGGCCCTGGCTACGGTATTGCCGGCGGCGCTGGCCGGCTTGGCGGCCGGTTTGCTCGAAGGAAGTACTTTCGCGGCCGGCTTGGCCGGTGCTGGCGCGGCGGCGGGTGCCGCTGCTGGCTTGGCCGCTGGCTTGACTTCCGCCGCCTTCACGGCGGGCTTGTCGGCGGCCTTCTCGGCAACCTTGGCCGGCGCTGCCGCTGGCTTGGCGGCCGGCGCGGCAACAGCGGCGGGCGCGGCCTTGGCTACTTCAGCGGGCCTGGTCACTTCGGCCGGCTTGGCGGCAACGGGCGCAGGCGCTGCTGCAGGGGCAGGTGCGGCGGCGGGCGCGACGACGGCCGGCGCGGGCTTGGCTGCGGCAGGAGCCGGAGCCGTTGCGACGGCAGGGGCGGCCTCATCGAGGCGGGCCTTGGCCGAGGCCAGCAATTCGGCCTGGGTGCTCGAGGCGATGCCGAACAGCTGGCGGCTGTAGGCCAGCACGCTTTCGATATTCGGCTGCGCCTGGCTGGTGCTGTAGCTGAAGAAGTCGCGCGGGTCCTGCGTTTCCAGCAGATGCTGGGCCGTCTCGGCTGTCTGCGAGATGGCGGCCTTGCCGGCGTTCAGGTTCAGCGCGATGATTTTCTCGGCGCTTTCAAAGACTTTGCTGGTGAGATTGCTGAAGATTTGCAGCTGGTTTTCCAGTTGCGACTTGGCGGCGCTGGAAATGTGTTCTGGAAGCGGAAACATATTTACTCCTTTGTACGGATTAAAATGCTGGCAAAACGCTCTGCAAAATCCCGAAAACCAGAGTTGGCCGCGTTTTGTAAAGTGGGTAGCGTGCTGAACAGCTGATCATAGACTTTTTATGATGCAACGCAATATGAATATTCTAGCGGTGATTCGAGTTGGTTGAAAGTTATTTTATTCTGCTCGCGTGGCATGTGCTTGCGCTATTCATGCGCCTGGCAGCATTTGCGGGAAGTTTGCGCGCGCGCAAAGCGTTGCCAAGGAATCTATGGCTATGCTTTTGCGAGTGGCTGAGTTCGTGCACTGCAGCATCCCCGAAAAAATGTATAAAATGGCAATCAACTTGAAGCGCCAGGCACCGTAGTCAACTGAAGGAGTGTCCGCATGGACCTTGTCATCCGCAACGCCAGCCTGCCCGACGGGCGCCGCGCCACCGATATCGCCATCGAGGATGGCCGCATCGCCGCCGTCGGCCCCGCCCTGCCGGTACAGGGCGCGCAGGAGATCGACGCGCAGGGCGACCTGGTCACGCCGCCCTTCGTCGACGCCCACTTCCACATGGACGCCACGCTCAGTTACGGCTTGCCGCGCGTCAACGCTTCCGGCACCTTGCTCGAAGGTATCGCCCTGTGGGGCGAGCTGAAGCCGCAGCTGACGCAGGACGCGCTGGTGGAACGCGCCCTGCAATATTGCGACTGGGCCGTGGCGCGCGGCTTGCTGGCCATCCGCTCGCACGTGGATATCTGCGATCCGCGCCTGCTGGCCGTCGAAGCGCTGCTCGACGTGAAACGCCAGGTGGCGCCGTATCTCGATTTGCAGCTGGTGGCCTTTCCGCAGGACGGCATCCTGCGCAGTCCCGGCGCCTTTGATAATTTAAAGCGGGCGATCGCCATGGGCGTCGACGTGGTAGGCGGCATTCCCCATTTCGAGCGCACGATGGCCGACGGCGCCGAATCCGTGCGCCTGCTGTGCGAATTTGCCTGCGAGCGTGGCCTGATGGTCGACATGCATTGCGACGAGTCGGACGACCCGCTGTCGCGCCATATCGAAACCCTGGCCTTCCATAGCCAGCGTCTTGGCATGCAGGGCAGGGTGACGGGCTCGCACCTGACCTCCATGCACTCGATGGACAATTATTATGTGAGCAAACTGCTGCCCCTGATCCGCGAGGCAGGCGTGGCGGCCATCGCCAACCCCCTCATCAACATCACCCTGCAGGCGCGCCACGACACGTATCCGAAGCGCCGCGGCATGACGCGCGTGCCCGAAATGCTGGCCGCCGGCATTCCCGTCGCCTTCGGCCACGACTGCGTGATGGACCCGTGGTACAGCCTGGGGTCGGGCGACATGCTGGAAGTGGCGCACATGGGACTGCACGTGGCGCAGATGACGGGCCAGCAGGCCATGCACGACTGCTTCCTGGCGGTGACAGAGACGCCGGCGACCATCCTGGGACTGGACGGCTACGGCATCGCGCCCGGCTGCCACGCCGACTTGCTGATTCTCGATTGCGGCAGTACCGTGGAAGCGCTGCGCCTGCGCGCGGCGCGGCGCCTGGTGCTGCGGCGCGGGAAAGTCGTCAGCGAGGCGCCGCGCGCGCAATCGCGCCTGCACCTGCCGGGGCGGCCCGGGAGTGTGAACTTCCGCCTGGGGCGCTGATACAATTGGCCATCACTTGTTATCGGGAGCACCGCCTTGAAAGAAATTGATATCCGCCCGGCCAACGAAGCCGATTTTGACGCTATGTGGCCGATTTTCCAGACCCTGGTGGCCGGCGGCGACACCTACACCTTCCCCGCCGATACCACGCGCGAAGCGTGCCACGCCTACTGGTTCGGCCCCGGCGTGCAAAGCTTTGTCGCCGTGATGGGCAGCGAGCGCCTGCTGGGCATGTACAAGCTGGTGGCGAACCAGCCTGGCCATGGATCGCATGTGGCCAATGCCTCGTTCATGGTCGATCCGGCCGCGCAGGGCGTGGGCGTGGGCCGCCTGATGGGCGTGCACTGCATGGAAGAGGCGCGCCGCGCGGGCTATCTGGCGATGCAGTTCAACTTCGTCGTCAGCACCAACCTGGCCGCCGTCACCCTGTGGAAAAAGCTGGGCTTCACTGTGGTCGCTACCCTGCCGCTGGCCTACCGCCACGCGCAGCTGGGCTATGTCGACGCCTACGTGATGTACCAGCTGCTCACCGATCCGATGCAGTGGCCGGCATGAGCGGCGCCATGACCGGACTGACAATCGAGCCGATCACCGTCATCGATACGCCGCGCCTGCGCCTGCGCACCGTCACGCCCGACGATGCGGCGTTCTATCTGGCGCTGGTCAACGAACCGTCATGGATCGCGCATATCGGCCAGCGCAACCTGCACACTGTGGAGGCGGCCCGCGCGGCGCTGGAGTCGGGAGCGATGGCGCAGTTTCGCCAGCATGGCTATGCCTTCTGCATCGTCGAACGGCGCAGCGACGGCGTCGCCATGGGCATCTGCGGCCTGATACTGCGCGCCAGCCTGCCCGGTCCCGACATCGGCTACGCGTTGCTGCCCGCGTATTGGGGCCAGGGCTATGCCTGGGAGGCGGCCGCTGCCGTCATGCGCCATGCGCAGCACGTGTTGCGCCTGCCCACCGTGTACGGCATCACTTCGCAGCAGAACCAGGCGTCGATCAATCTGCTCAACAAGCTGGGCTTGCGCTTCGAGCGTTTTGCGCGGCTGCCGCCGGATGGCAAGGACACGAATGTCTACCGCCGCGACTTCCGCCAGCATGGCTAGCTTGGCCGGCGCGTACCGGCAAAGCGGGGAAAAGTATGCGGAAAAGCCCGCTGCCGGCGGCGCCGGGCCATTACCATAGCGTGACATCGCCGCCGCACGCGGCGGCCCATACACTTTTCATGGAACCATCGTGAGCTATCTCGGCATCGATATCGGCACTTCCGAAGTCAAGGCCATCCTTACCGATGACGCGCAAACCATCCTCGCCAGCAGCGGCGTGGCCCTGCCCGTATCGACTCCCCATCCCGGCTGGTCGGAACAGCATCCCGAGCACTGGTGGCAGGCCACGCTGGACGTGATCGCCGCCATCCGCAGCGCCCAGCCGCTGGCGTTTTCCGGCTTGCGCGGCATCGCCCTGTCGGGGCAGATGCATGGCGCCACCCTGCTCGACGAGCGGCAGCGCGTGCTGCGCCCGGCGATGCTGTGGAACGACACGCGCGCCTTTGCCGAATGCGCGGAACTCGAGGCACTGGTGCCCGAGTCGCGCGCCATCACGGGCAACCAGGCCATGCCGGGCTTCACGGCGCCCAAGCTGCTGTGGCTGCAAAAGCACGAACCGGCGCTGTTCCGCGCCATCAGTAAAGTCCTGCTGCCCAAGGATTACGTGGCCCTGCGCCTGTCGGGGGAAGATGTCTCCGACATGTCCGACGCTTCCGGCACCCTGTGGCTGGACGTGGCCAGGCGCGACTGGTCCGAGCGCATGCTGGCCGCGACCGGTTTGTCGCGCGAGCACATGCCGCGCCTGGTCGAGGGCAGCGCCGTCGCCGCGCAGGTGCGCCCGGCCCTGTGCCGGGAGTGGGGCATCGCGCATGCGGTGCTGCTGGCCGGCGGCGCGGGCGACAACGCGGCCGCCGCCGTGGGCCTGGGCGTGGTCGAAGCGGGCGCGGGCCTGCTGTCACTGGGGACGTCCGGCGTGCTGTTTGCCGGCAGCGACGGCTTCGCGCCGAATCCGGGCCAGGGCGTGCACGCGTTCTGCCATTGCCTTCCCGGACGCTGGCACCAGATGAGCGTGATCCTCAGCGCCGCGTCCAGCCTCGCCTGGGTGGCGCGGCTGACGCAGTCGAACGACATCGGAGAATTGGTGACACTGGCGGAAAGCGTCGAGGCGCGCAAGGCGCCCATCTTCCTGCCGTATTTGAGCGGCGAGCGCACGCCGCACAACGATGCGGCAGCGCGCGGCGTGTTTTTCGGCCTGTCGACGGAACACGGGCGCGCGGAGCTGGCCTACAGCGTGATGGAAGGCGTGGCCTTTGCCATGGCCGACGGCAATGCGGCCCTGCGCAGCGCCGGCACGCGGTTGACGGAGGCCTCGTTCGTGGGCGGCGGCTCGCGCAGCCGCTTCTGGGCGCAGCTGTGCGCGAACGCCTCGGGCTTGCAGGTGCTGCGCCACGACCACGGCGTGGCCGGCGGCACCCTGGGCGCGGCGCGCCTGGCGCAGATGGCGGTGACGGGCTTGTCGCCCGCCCAGGTGTGCGCGCGCCCGCCCGTGCAGGCAACGGTCGCGCCGCAGCCGTCCGGCGCGCTGGACGAGCGCCTGGCCCGCTACCGGCGTTTATACCCGCTGCTGCGCGAGGAATTCGCGGGAGCGGCCGCGACGGCGCGCTGACGGCAAGATTGCCGGCCCGACCATGCTGCGAGGGCGCCAATATGGCCAGACAGTCAACCTTCCCGTGTAATTTGTTGTTTCTATGCTGAAAGTGTTTCTCTAACGAAAGCGCCGCTTGGTTTTTCATGGGGCGCGCTGCATGATTTCTTCATTTGGTGAGAATTGGATAGATTCGGCGGCGCCTTTGTTGCCATCCTGTTCTTGCCGCCGGGAGAAACATATGCAACTCGCGAATCTGAAAATCTCCGTCCGCCTGGGTCTGTTGGGCGCCTTCTTCTTTCTTGCGCTGGTGTTCGTCGGCGCGCGCGGCTGGAGCGCGCTCGACGCGGCCAGCGCGCGCAGCGCCGACGCCATGCAGCGCGCCGTGGCCTTGACGGAAGCCGTCGATGCGGCGCGCAGCGCGCAGGTGGAATTCAAGATCCAGGTGCAGGAATGGAAAAACATCCTGCTGCGCGGCGGCGACGCGGCCGCCTTCCAGCGCTACCGCGAAGCGTTTGTCGCCAGCGGCGCGCAGACGCGCAAGGAATTGAAAGGCTTGCAGGCCATGATGGAAGCCTTGAAACTCGACACGGCGCCCGTCGAGCGTGCGTTGCAGGCGCACGATGCGCTTGGCGTGAGCTACCTGGCGGCGCTGCAACAGTATGACGGCGCGCGCGCCGACAGCGCCCACACGGTCGACGCGCTGGTCAAGGGCATGGACCGCGAACCGACGCGCCAGATCGACGCCATCGTCGCTGCCATCGGCAAGCAGTCGCACAGCCTGATGGCGCAGATGAAGGAGCAGGATGACGCCGCGCACCGCAGCGCCAGCATCGTCATGCTGGCCACTGTGCTGGTGACGCTCGTCGTCGGCAGCGTCACGGTCTGGTGGCTGATCCGCAGCATCACCGTGCCGCTGGGCGCGGCCGTCGGCATCGCCCAGCAGGTGGCGGCCGGCGACCTGCGCGCCGTGGTGGCCGACGGCAGCCGCGATGAAATCGGCGACCTGCTGCGGGCCCTGAAAGCGATGAGCGGCAACCTGGCGGCCATCGTGGGCCGGGTGCGCGCCGGCACGGACGCCATCGCCACGGCGTCGGGCGAGATCGCCAGCGGCAATATGGACCTGTCTTCGCGCACGGAGGAGCAGGCCAGTTCGCTGGAACAGACGGCCGCCTCGATGATCGAGCTGACGTCCACCGTGCGGCAGAACAACGACAACGCCGACCAGGCGCGCCAGCTGGCCGGCGGCGCTTCCGACGTGGCGCAGCGCGGCGGCGAGGCCGTGGCGCAGGTAGTGCAGACCATGAGCCATATCAACGCTTCGTCCAGGCGCATCGTCGACATCATCGCCGTCATCGACGGCATCGCCTTCCAGACGAATATCCTGGCCCTGAATGCGGCCGTGGAAGCGGCGCGCGCCGGCGAGCAGGGGCGCGGTTTCGCCGTCGTCGCCACCGAGGTGCGCAGCCTCGCGCACCGCTCGGCAGCAGCGGCCATGGAAATCAAGCAGCTGATCGGCGAATCCGTGCGCACGGTGGAAGAGGGCAGCGTGCTGGCCGGCCAGGCGGGGCGCACGATGGATGAGGTGGTGGGCAGCGTGCAGCGCGTGAACGCCATCATCGGCGAGATCGCCGTGGCCAGCGTGGAGCAGCGCGACGGCATTGAGCAGATCAGCATCGCCATCAGCCAGATGGATGGCGTGACGCAGCAGAACGCGGCCCTGGTGGAGCAGGCCGCCGCCGCCGCGGATGCGCTGCAGCAGCAGGCGGCCAGCCTGGCCGACGCCGTCAGCATCTTCCAGCTGCACGGGACGCCCGGCGTGGCCGCGCCGGCTGGCGCCGCGCAGGCCCGCAGGCTGTCGCTGGCCTGAGGCGGGCGTGCCCAGCGCCGCTTGATGCCAGTCAAGCGGCGCTTCATCAGGCAAAATTCTTGCCGAAATTCTTATACTATTTCCTTTCCGCATGGATCTGCGCCCGGCCGCATGGCGCGCGTTGCAAAGGAAAAGCATGTCTTCCATCTCCTGCCTGCCGGGTGACGTATGACGGCGCTGCTGCTGGCGCTGTGCCTGACCCTGGCCGTGATGCTGAGCGTGCTGCTGGCTTGCCAGTGGCAGACGGCCCGTGCATGGCGCATGCGCCATGCGGCCGGCGCGGTGCTGCAGGCGGCGCAGGCGCAGCGCATGGCCGATGCGCTGGCGCTGCTGCACGCGCTGCCGGCCGCCGTCATCGGCACCGACCAGGATGGCGTGGTGCGGTATCTGAATCCGCGCGCCGGCGTGCTGGGAGGGCTGCTGCCGGGCGACGGGCCGGGCCAGCCCGTGACCGGGCTGCTGCCCCTGTTCCACGACGGCGCGCCCGTCGACGCGGCGCGCCAGGTGCGCGACTGCGTGGCGCGCCAGGAAGTGCTGGAAGTGGCGCGCGGCGCCGTGCTGCTGCGCCCTCTCGACGGCAAGCGCATCGACGTGCAGTACAGCTGCGCGCCGCTGGCGCAGGGCGGCGCCGTCTTGCTGCTGCATGATGTGTCGGCGCGCCGGCGCGCGGAGCAGCAGCTGGAATTCATCGCCCACCACGACGGCCTGACGGGGCTGCCGAACCGCCTGCATTTTCAGATCCGCTTCGAGCATGGCATCGCGTATGCGCGCCGCCACCAGGGCTTGCTGGCCGTGCTGTTCGTCGACATCGACCGCTTCAAGTCCATCAACGACAGCCTGGGACACGACGTGGGCGACCAGGTGCTGACGGAATTCGCGCGCCGCGTGCAGCAATGCGTGCGCAAGGTCGATACGGTGGCGCGCCAGGGCGGCGATGAATTCATCATCCTGCTGACGGAGCTGCGCGTGGCGCAGGATGCCGAGCGGGTGGCCGAGAAAATCGTCTGCGCCATCGCCGCGCCCTTCGTCATCGGCGAGTACAGCCTGGCGGTGGCGGCCAGCGTGGGCGTGGCCCTGTACCCCGATGACGACGACGACGTCAATGCGCTGATCGAGAAGGCCGACCTGGCCATGTATGCGGCCAAGCGCCACGCGCCCGGCACCTGCTTGCGCTATGCCTCGCGCATGCAGGCGCAGTCGTATTCGCGCACCATCCTCGAGACGGCCCTGCGGCATGCGCTCGAACGCAACGAGTTCGTGCTGTATTACCAGCCCAGGATGGACCTGAAGACGCGCAGCATCACGGGCGTGAAGGCGCTGCTGCGCTGGAAGCATCCGGAACTGGGCCTGATGATGCCGCTCGACTTCCTGCACGTGCTGGAGGAGAGCGCCCTGATCCTGCCGGTGGGGGCGTGGGTGCTGGCCACGGCCGTCGAGCAGGCGCGCAGCTGGATTGCGCAGGGCCAGCCGCTGACGGTGTCCGTCAGCCTGTCGGCGCGCCAGTTCTACCAGCGCGACATCGCGCACAATTTTGCCGCCGCGCTGGAGGCGGCCGGGGTGCCGGGGCACTGCATCGAACTGGAAATCGCGGCGGCCATCCTGATCGACCGCAACCAGAATTGCGAGCTGATACTGCGCCAGTTCCGCCAGCTGGGCATGGCAATTGCCATCAGCGATTTCGGCACGGGCGACGCGTCGCTCAATTACCTGAAGCGCTTTCCCGCCGACGCCGTGAAGATCGAAAAATGCTTTATCGACGACCTGGGCAAGCCGGGCGGCGACAGCGCCATGGTGCGCGCCATCGTGGCCATGGCGCACACGCTGGGGCTGCGCACCATCGCCGGCGGCGTGGAAAACGGCGAGCAGCTGGAACTGCTGGCCGAGATGGGCTGCGACGAGGCGTTCGGCTACTTTCTTGGCCGCGCCATGGGACCGGAAGGCATCGAAGCGCTGCTCAGGTGCGGCGCCCCGGCCTAGTTCACAGGACGGCGAGGGCCACGGCCGCCAGCACGGCCGCCCCGCCGGCGCCGCGCGCCAGGCGCATGGCCTGGCGGGGCATATATGGCAGCAGCCAGATGAGCAGCAGGCCGCAGCCCGTCAGGCTGCCGACCCACGCCACCAGGCCGTAGCCATAGCCGGCGCTGTGCATGGCCCAGGCCAGGCCCAGGGCCAGCGCCAGCCAGCCCGTCCAGCGCAGGCGGCGGCGCAGCGGCGCGGGCGGCTCGGCGCCGCGGCCGTGCAGGTCGGCGTAGTGCCGGTCCATGGCCAGGCACAGCGAGGACAGGCCCGCATAGCACAGGGCGAAGACCAGAAAATTCGCGAGGAAGGTCGACAGCTGCTCCATCACGCGGCCTCCATGGTTGTTGCCGGCTTGACGGGGGCAGCCTTGGCCGCTTTTACGGGCAGGGGCTTGAGCTTGAACGCCGCATACGCGAGGCCCAGGCCCAGCACCAGCACCACCAGGTCGAAGGCGGCCACCGCCACGGGGCCGCGGCCCAGGAACAGGGTCGCGCCCAGGTGGGCACCGCCGGTCAAGACGTTCAGCACGGGCAGGGCGCACAGCAGGAAGGCGCCGGCGGCCAGCTGCATGCGCCACATGGCGCGCGAGGGGCGCAGCTGGGCGATGATGGCGGCCAGGGCCCAGGCGCCGAAGAAGCAGGCGATTTCCTCTTTCGGGCGTTCCTCCATCGCCACCGGCAGCAGGCGGTTGGCCCAGAAGTAGGCGCCGAAGGCGATCGGGATGCCGGCGATGGCGCCGATGTTGAGCGCTTCGACCAGGCGCAGGCCGAAGCTGGCGCGCTTGCCGGCGGCCAGCGCCTTGGCCTGCTTCTGGCGCGTCTTGACGGCCCACAGCAGGGCGCCCGTGGCGACCATGGCGCAGCCGGCCAGGCCGGACAGGAAGAACAGGGCGCGCAGCAGCGGTCCGCCGAAATGCGCGACGTGCAGTCCGACCATCACGCCCTGCGTGGCGGCGGCGCCGGGCAGCGCGTCGCCGTCGGTAGCCAGCAGCTTGCCGGACACGCCATCGAACTCCATCGATGGCTGCTTCGACGACATGTCGCGTCCGCCGGCGCGCGTCAGCGTGATGGTGGCGTTGGCGTCGCCCGGGTGATTCACGGAGATGCGTTCGACCTTGCCGCCCCATTGCTGCTCCGCCTGGCGCACCAGGGGCGCGAACGGCGTCAGCGGCGCGGCCACGCCGGCCGGCTTGCTGTCGCCCGAGCGGCCGGGAAACGCTTCGGCGAAGAAGGCATCCTGGTCGCCCTTGTAGGCGGCCGTGACGCCGGACGGCATGTACAGGAACATCAATGTGACCAGGCCCGTGTAGGTAATCATGATGTGGTAGGGCAGGGCCAGCACGGCCGTCACGTTGTGCGCGTCGAGCCACGAGCGCTGGCCCTTTTTCGGACGGAAGGTAAACAGGTCCTTGAAAATGCGCTTGTGCGTGACGATGCCGCTGATGATGGAGACGAACATGAACATGGCGCAGAAACCCACGATCCAGCGGCCCCAGATGGCCGACATGTAGTGCAGGTCGAAATGCAGGCGGTAGAGGAATTCGCCGCCGCGCGTCTCGCGCGGCTTGGACAGCACTTCGCCCGTGGCCGGGTCGGCTTTTTCGCTATGAAAATTGCCGCGCCGTCCGCGCTTCTTTTCGCCCGGTTGCGACGGCTTGCTCCAGCCCAGCTGGGTGGCGGGATTGCGCTCGCCGGGCAGGCTGATGAACCAGCGCGTGGCGCCCGTGGCGCGCTCTTGCATCGCGTGTTGCGCGACCCTGGCCGCTTCCTCGGTGCTCACCTGGCTGGCTGCGGCGCCGTGCAGTTCGGGCTGCATCCATAGCGTGATTTCATTGCGGTAGTAGCTGGCCGTGCCGGCGCAAAACACCAGCAGCAGGATCCAGCAGACGAGCAGGCCGGACCAGGTGTGCAGCCATGCCATCGACTGGCGGAAACCTTCTTTCATGCGAGACTCCAGGATAGTGCGTCCATCAATTGCAGGATGGCGGCGATGACGGCGGCGGGAATCAACAGGCCCAGCCAGGCGCGCAGGGCGCTGCGCGTGGCGAAGACCCACATCACGGCGCAGGTGTAGATGGCAAACGACAGCAGGGTGGCCGTCATGACGGCTTCGGAACGGGCCATGGGCAGGCTCACCGACAGCAGCATGGTGACCATCGCTGCCAGCACGTAGCCGCCAGCGATGGCCGCGACGCTGCGCGACGCCACGCCGAGGCGGTACACGGCCCCGGCGGAGAGTCGCAGGCGCGCGATTTTTTCAGGTAGGGCAGGCGCTTGCATGGTCAGTCGTGATCCTTGCTCGGTGGCAGGACCGGGCCGGCCGGCAGCGGCGTCACGCCTTGCGGCTGCAGCAGGCTCAGGGTGGTCACGAACATGGCCTTGTCATAGGCTTGCGTGCCGCGCTGGCCGGCCGTCCTGTCCGTATGCTGCACTTCCAGCACATAGGTGCCTTTCCACGGCAGCGCGAAGCTGACCAGGCCTTGCGCATCGCTCCACGCTTCCTTGCCCCAGCCCGATTGCACCACGGCATTGACCTTCGCTTGCGCCAGCGGCTTGCCCTGGTAGCTGACCTGGAACTGGCCGGGTTTGCCGGTCGGCACCAGGTCCAGGGTCAGCACGGGCGCTTGCGCCTTGCCGTCGGCGACCAGGCGCGCGGCGGGAATCCACACGGTGCGCGTGCTCTTGCCATCCTTTTTCTCTTCCCACGACGGGTAGTTGTCTTCCTCGACGATGATGCTTTCGCCGGCGCCCACCTTGCCGTTCAGGATGAAGGCGCCGGCCGTCTTGCTTGCCTGCAGCGGCTGCGCGCCCTTGGCCGACACCCACGTCACGTTCGTGATGCTGAACTTGTCCAGCAGGCCGGGCGACGCTTCGCGCAGGTTGTCGCCGAACTCGCCGAAGTACACGCTGGCCGCGTTGCCGTCCTGCTGCAGCCAGATCTGGTGCGCGCTGGCCGAGCCAGAAGCGAGGGCTGCGCCCAGCAGGGCGGTGGCGAGGGCGCCGGGGCGCGCGATGGAAGTGATGTGCATGGTGTATGCCTTAGTTTGTGGTGAGAACCGTGGTTGTCGCAGCGTTGCAAAGTACTGGAAAGTGGCGGCGGCAGCGCCGGCCAGCGAACGTGCTCGCGCCATGAAACGACCTTTTTTCGTTATTGATAGGGGGAGGCTTGCTTGGCGGGGATGCCTGGCTGGCGCAGCGTGTCATCCAGCTGCGCATCAGCCATGCCGTCCTGGCCGGTCGATGGCAGGCGGGACATGCGGGATGCGGACTCCGAATGGAATCCAAATGTGAATGAGAACTATTATTATTATAGTGCGGAGTTGCGAGACATGCAAGAGTGCGATGTTGTAAACGGGGACGGCCGCCCCATTGCTGGCGGCGGCCGTCCTGTTGTGCAAGCGTTACAGCTGGCCGCGCAGGGTCAGCATGGCGTTGCGTGGTTCGCCGTAGAAGTTGGAACCATAGGCGGCCCACACGCGCGTGTAGTACTTCTTGTCGAACAGGTTGTTCACCGTCAGCGACAGCTCCAGCTTGGGACTGAGGCGGTAGCCCGCCTGCAAGCCCACCGTGGTGACGGGCCCCTGCCCGAATTTCACGGGGCCGTTCAGGCGGTACATGCTGCTGACGCTGCGCAAGCCGCCGCCCACGCTGATCTTGTCGAGCGCGCCGGCCAGCCGGTAATTGGTCCACAGATTGAAGTTGTGGCGTGGCGCGATGAAGGAATACAGTTGCGCCTTCTGGTCATCGCTGCCTTCGAGGGTGCGCGTGCTGGTGTAGGAATAGCCGCTCGTGATGTTCCAGCCCGGCAGGGGGCTGCCGCTCAGTTCAGTTTCTACGCCCTGGCTGCGCATCTTGCCCGCGCCGATGGAAAACAGCGGGTTGGCTGGATCGGGCATGACGCGGTGCTCGTCTTCCATGCGGAACAGGGCCGCATGCGCGTTGACATTCTTGTCGAACAGCTCCGCCTTCAGGCCCAGCTCGAATTGCTGGCCCGTGCGCGGTTTCAGGGTCTGGCCGGCAGAGTCCGTGGTGCTCTGGGGCGAGAAGATGCGCGTGTAGCTGCCGTAGGCCGACACCTGCTTGTCGAGTTCGTAGACCAGGCCCGCATACGGCGTGAATTTCGCCTTGATGGTGTTGCTGACATCGGTGAACTGGTTGAAATAGGCGTTGCGGTTGACGGTGTGGTTGTTCCAGTGCGTCAGGCGCCCGCCCAGGTTGATGGCCAGCCGGTCCGTCGCTTGCAGGCGGGTGCGCGCGTACAGGCCGAACTGTTTGGTGCGGTTATCGTTGCCGTTGGAAAAGGTGTAGCTGGGCTGGGCGATATTGTTATCTGGATGGAAGATGTTGATCGGCGCATTGTTGCCGCCGCCATACTGGAAATTCTTGTGTACCTGGCGGTAGTCGGCGCCCACGATCAGGTCGTGGCTGCGGCCAAACGCCTGGAACGGCGTGGCCAGCCAGGCGTCGAGTCCCTGCGTCTTCCAGTGGCTGCGGTAGTTCCAGCTGATCAGGCAGCTGTCGCCCGTGACGGGATCGGCCGAGCAGTCGGACCAGCCGAAGTTGCGCGATGGCTCGTCCTGCTCGCGGTACAGGGCCGTCACCTTGACCTGGCCGCCGTTGTCCAGCTTATGCTCGAGTTCGGCAAAGTATTCCGTGACCTTTTCCGTGATGTGGTTCCAGGCGGGGTCGAGGTAGGTCGAGCGGGGCACATCGAGCAGGCGCCCGTCTTCATAGGCGGGCAGGCCAAAGGCGGGACGGCCCTTGTATTCCTGCCAGGTGACGCCACCCGTCAGCACGGTGCCCGGCGCCACGTCGACGGCAACGGTGCCATACAGCAGCGGTTTTTCCGCATACACATGGTCGACGAAGGAGCGCCGGTGTTCGTAGGCCGCCACCAGGCGGCCGCGCACCTTGCCGTCCGCGCTCAGGGGGCCGGTCACGTCCGCTTCCGCATAGTAGCGGTCCCAGGAACCTGCGCTGAGCACGCCGCTGGCGGCGAAGGTGTCGCGCGCCCGCTTGCGCACCAGGTTGATGGTGCCGCCCGGATCTCCCGCGCCCTGGAACAGGCCGGCCGGGCCGCGCAGCACTTCCACGCGGTCATAGATGGCCAGGCCGAAGCCGGCCGACAGGTCGTTGCCCGTGCTGGCGGGCGTCATCACGCCATCGACCTGCACCGCATCGAGCGCATAGCCGCGCGAGTAAAAGTTGCCGTGGTTGCCGCCCGTGCTGCTCGCTTCGACGGTGATGCCCGTCACCCCGCGCATGGCGTCTTCCAGGCTCAGCAAATTCTGATCGTTCAGTTGCTGGCGCGTCAGCACGGAGACGGACTGGGGAATCTCGCGCAGGCTTTGCCGGCCCTTGCCGATGCTCACCGCCTGCGCCGCATACGACTTCGTCAGCTCGCTGTCTGGCGTGGCCTCCTGGCGCGCGCTGACGGTGATTTCCGCCAGGGTCGCCACCTTGCCCGTGGCGGCGGGCGCCGGACGGATGATGACGCTGTTGCCGTCGATGCTGGCGGCCAGGCCGCTGCCGGCCAGCAGGCGCTCGAGGCTGTCGGCCACGCTGAGGGTGCCGCTGACGGCGGGCGCCGCCTTGCCGGCCACGAGGTCGGGTGAAAACAGCAATTGCAGATTGGCTTGCCGCGCCAGTTCATTCAGGGCTTGCCCCAGCGGCTGGGCGGCGATGGCCAGTTTGACGGTGGGCGCCGTTTGCGCCTGTGCCAGGGGGATGTTGCCCAGGGCCAGCATGGCGGCCAGGGCGAGGGGGGTAACTTGAAAACGGAAATGTTGCATCGGATATCTTTATCGAGAGTGGAAAAGTGTAGCGCCGGAAACCTGCCTGGATTACAAAGTCGGCGTATAGCGCACGGTCAGGATGAGGTTGCGCGGTTCGCCGAAGTAATTGCCGCGACGCAATTCGCCCGTGGCGGCCCAATAGGCCTTGTCCGTCACATTGGCGATGCTGAGATTGGCGCTCCAGTTGCGGTTGAACACGTACGAAGCGCGCACATCCCACACCGTGCGTCCGCCGTTGCGGAAACGCACGTCGGGGTTGTCATCGGCCCGATAGACATAGCCGCTTTGCGCCGAGACGCCGCCGCCCACCGTCCAGTGGTTCCACGCGCCGGGCAGGCGGTAGCTGGTCGACAGGCGCAGCATGTGCTTGGGCGTGACGGTGGGCGGCGTTTCGTCGCCTTCGCCGCGCGCGATGTTGTAGGTGTAGCCGGACGATAACTGCCAGCCCGGCAGCACTTCGCCGCTGGCGTCCGCGTCGATGCCCGTGCTGCGGATGGGGCGGCCATTGCGGTAGCAGCTGCCCGTCACGTCCCACTTCAGGCAATCGTCATTGCTGGCCTCGTCGTACACGGCCGTGTCGCGCTTGTTGATGCGAAAGGCGGCCAGCGCCACGTTCAGGCGGCCGTCGTACAGCTCGCCCTTCACGCCCGCTTCATAGGTGTCGCCCACGACGGGTTTCAACGGTTGTCCGCCCAGCGTGTAGTACAGGCTCTGCGGCTGGAAGATGCTGGCGTAGCTGCCGTACACGGACCATTGCTTGCCCAGGTCGTGCACCAGGCCCGCGTACGGCGTGAATTCGCGGCTTTCCTTGTAGCGGCTGACGGGATCGGTGGCCAGCTTGCCCGTGGTTTGCTTGTCGAACCAGCTCAGGCGCCCGCCCAGCAGCAGATGCAGGTCCGGGCGCAGTTCCCAGCGCGTGCTGGCGTAGGCGCCGTAATGCTGCTCGTTCAGGTGCGGCAGCGAGTCCCAGGCCGGATGCGCGGGCTGCGCGAGCAGCGTATTGTTCGGGTGGAAGACGTCGAAGGGCAGGCCCGGCGAGGTCGAGGCCGCGTGATCGTCGGTGAGGGCGCGCGAGGCATTCATGCCCAGCAACACCTCATGCCTGCCGCCCCAGGCCTGGAAGCTGCCGGCCGCGTTGGCGTCCAGGCCCGTGGTGACGATATCCTGCTTGCGGTAATTGACCGTGTACAGGCGCGCCCCCTGTTGCGTGGCGGGATTGATGCTGCCGCGCACGATGGCCGCCTGCTGGTCGAAGGCCCCATACGTGCGGTTGATGGCAAGCTTGGCCTTCCAGTCGCCGCCAAAACGGTGTTCGAGGTCGGCGAACAGTTCGCCGATGGTGGCGTCGTGGCGGTTCCAGTCCTGCGCCAGCGACGTCGAGCGGCGTACCGGCAAGGTGGCGCCGTCGCTGTAGCGGGGCAGGCCGAACAGCCAGTAGCCGTGCGTCACCGTGTGCTGGCGGCGCGCGCCGGCGCGCACGGTGGTGGCGGCGTCGAGGTCCGCCTCGACGATGCCGTAGAACAATGGCATGCGGCTGTGCGCCGCATCATAAAAGTAATCGCGGTCTTCATAGGCGACCAGCGCGCGCCCGCGCACCGTGCCGGCCCCGTTCAGCGGCGCGCCCGCGTCGAGTTCCACGCGGCGCTGCTGCCAGCTGCCCACGGTGGCCGTCGCGTCCGCATGGGCTTCGGCGCGGGGCCGCTTGCGCACCAGGTTGGCCACACCGCCCGGCGTGCCGGCGCCGACGATCAGGCCGGCCGAACCGCGCAGGATTTCCACGCGGTCATACACGGCCATGTCGGGGATCAGCCAGCCCGTGGCATTGTCGGAAATGCCGGGCATGCCGTCGATCAGGTAAGACAAGGCATTGCCGCGCGACAGGAATTCATGCGAGCCGAAGCTGCGGTTCATGCGCGTCAGGCCCGTGCTTTGTTCCAGCACCTGGTCCAAGGTGAACAGGTTCTTGTCGTCCATCTGCTGGCGCGTGACCACGGACACCGATTGCGGCGTGTCGCGCAGCGAGCGCTCCGCGCCCGCCAGGGTCACGGCGCGCGTCGTGTAGGCGCCCGTGCCTTCGCTGGCGGCCGTGCGCTCGCCATTGGCCGTCACCGTGATTTCCGACAGGGTAGCCGCTTCGCCCGTGGCCTTGGGCGCGGCCTTGATGATGACGGCATTGCCGTCCATCGATGCTTGCAGCCCGCTGCCGGCCAGCAGGCGCTCCAGGCCGTCGCGCACGCTGAGGGTGGCGCTGACGGCGGGCGCCGTCTTGCCGGCCACGAGGTCCGGTGCAAACAGCAGTTGCAGATTGGCTTGCCGCGCCAGCTCATTCAGGGCTTGCCCCAGCGGCTGGGCGGCGATGGCCAGTTTGACGGTGGGCGCCGTTTGCGCCTGCGCCAGGGGGATGCTGCCCAGGGCCAGCATGGCGGCCAGGGCGAGGGGGGCGGGTGTCAGATTGAGGCGGGGGGACCACATGTTGCATTTCTCCAGGTTAATTTGTTGTCGGTTCACCTGGTAGACGCGGCAGCGGTCTAAATCCTCACCTGCGAATAAGAATTATTTGTATTTATTTTTTTGGGCAGTTGTATTGACGGCGCCTGCTGCTGCAATTTCGGCGCCATGCGGATCTCGCTGGCGGCGCCGTCGCGGACGATTTGCACGGGCAGCAGCTGGGGCAGGGCGGCGGCGAAGCGGTCGAGCTGGGTCAGGCTGAAGCTGCCGCCGATGCGCAGCCGCGCCACGGCGGGATCGCGCACGAGCAGGCCCGTGTCGCCATAGCGCTCGAATTCGGCCAGCGCCGCGCCCAGCGGCACGTTGTCGAAAGTGATCCTGCCGTCGCGCCACGGCGCCACGCTGCCGGGGGCCAGGCTGGCGACGGCCGACAAATTCCCGGCGGCATCGGCCGTCACGCCCTGGCCGGCCGTCAGCTCGGCCTGCTCTTGCCGCGCCCCCGCCACGCGCACGTGGCCATGCTGCACGGCCACGCGCAACTGGCCGTCCTGGGCAAGGGTGTTGCGCACGGAAAACTGCGTGCCCACCACCGTCACCGTCACAGGGCCGCTGAACACGTTGAACGGCTGCCCTTGCTTTGCTTGCACCAGGAACAGCGCTTCGCCATGCGCCAGGCGCACTTCGCGGCGCTGGCGGTACAGGGTCACGTGCAGCTGCGTGGCCGTGTCCAGCTGCAGCTTGCTGCCGTCGGGCAGGGCGACGGCCAGGCGCTGGCCGCGCGCCGTGGCGTACGACTGGCTGAACACGGCTTGCTGCTGCCACCACCGGTAGCCGCCCGCGCCCACGCCGAGCAGCAGCATGGCGGCGGCCGCATACGGCAGCGCGCGCAGCCAGTGCCGGCGGGGAGCGGACACTGGCGCAGGGGCGGCCGTGGGCACCGTCCAGCGCGCGGCGACATGCGCGGGAATCCGGCGTACTGCGCGGTGGGTGCCCTGCAACTGCGCATACGCTTGCGCGTGCAGCGGGTCGGCGGCCAGCCAGGCGGCAAACCCGGCCTGGCCTTGCGCATCGAGGTCATTGCGCCGGCTGAACCAGGTGGCCGCCGCCAGTGCCAGCGGGTCTTGTGTGGCGGCAAAAGCGGCATGCCCGCGCAAGTCCGCCTCGTCCTGGGCGGAGGGGCCGAAATCATGGCGGGGCGGGAGGGCGGTCATGGGCGCCATTATGTGGCTTTGCGCAAAGAATGCAACTGCGCCTGGCAACTGAGCATGCCCCGCGCGATGTGTTTTTCCACCATGCTCACGGATATGCCCATGCGCGCGGCGATCTGCGCGTGCGGCAATTCCTCGAACACGTGCAGCACGAAGGCGTCGCGGCAGCGGGGCGGCAGGGCGTCGATGGCGGCCACGCACGCTTGCCAGTCCTGGCTGCCTTCCAGCGCCTGTTCCGGCTGCAAATGCAGGGGCGCGGCCGGATGCGCCGCTTCCGGCAGGACGTCGAGCGCGTCGTGCCGGCGCAGGGCGGCGCGGCGGTGCTGGTCGATCAGCAGATTGCGCGCCGTGCGGTACAGCAGCGCGCGCGGTTCGCGCACGGCCGGTTCACGCGCACCGTCCTGCGCGCCCAGCACGCGCACATAGCTTTCCTGCACCAGATCAAAGGCAGCCTCGCGGTTGCGCAAGCTGCGCCAGCAAAAGTTCAACAGTTCTTGGTAATAGCGTGCAACCACGGCGTCCGATGTCTGAGTCCGCAGCCAGGAATGCCGCATATGAGAATGATTCTCATTATACAGAATGCCGGGATGCTGCGCTAAGCGGCTTGCCGCACCGTGGCAGGCGTACAACGCTTTGCCTGGCGGCCCGCATGCATTAACATGGGAAGTTAACAGGGAGGCAACATGTCTATTCAAATCATCAACACGGCGCCGATTGCCGGCCAGCGGCCCGGCACCTCGGGCCTGCGCAAGAAGGTGGCGGTCTTCAGCGCCCCGCAATACCTGGAAAACTTCGTGCAGAGCGTGTTCGATAGCGTGGGCGACTGCCGCGGCCAGACCCTGGTGCTGGGCGGCGACGGGCGTTACTACAACCGCGCGGCGATCCAGACGGTGCTGCGCATGGCGGCCGCGCACGGCTACGCGCGCGTGCTGCTGGGACAGGGCGGCATCCTGTCGACGCCCGCCGTCAGCTGCGTGATCCGCAAGCATGGCGCCGGCGGCGGCATCATCCTGTCGGCCAGCCACAATCCCGGCGGGCCCGATGGCGATTTCGGCATCAAGTACAACATCGCCAATGGCGGCCCGGCGCCCGAAAAGGTCACCGAGGCCATCTACGCCCGTACGCAAGCCATCCGCGAATACCGCATCAGCGACGCTGCCGACATCGACCTCGATACCTTGGGCGCGATACGCATCGAGCAGATGACGGTCGAAGTGATCGACCCGGTTCTTGACTACGCTGAACTGATGCAGCAGCTGTTCGACTTCGACGCCATCCGCGCCCTGCTCGCGGGCGGCCTGCGCATCTGCTTTGACGGCATGCACGCCGTCTCCGGCCCGTATGCGGCGGCCATCCTGGAAGGCATGCTGGGCGCGACCAAGGGCAGCGTGATCAACGGCGTGCCCCTGGAAGACTTCGGCGGCGGCCACCCGGACCCGAATCCCGTCAACGCGCGGGAACTGATCGCCATCATGGCGGCTGATGATGCCCCCGATTTTGGCGCCGCCTCGGACGGCGACGGCGACCGCAACATGATCGTCGGCCGGCGCTTCGACGTCACGCCCTCGGACAGCCTGGCCATCCTGGCCGCCAACGCCGCCGTGGCGCCCGGCTACCGCGCCGGCCTGGCCGGCATCGCCCGCTCGATGCCGACGTCCGGGGCGGCCGACCGGGTCGCCAGCGCGCTGGGCATCCCGTGCTACGAGGCGCCGACGGGCTGGAAGTTCTTCGGCACCCTGCTCGACGCCGGCCTGGCCACCCTGTGCGGCGAAGAGAGCTACGGCACGGGCTCGAACCATGTGCGCGAAAAGGATGGCGTGTGGGCCGTCTTGTTCTGGCTCAACCTGCTGGCGGAAAAAAAGCAATCGGTGGAAGCCATCGTGCGCGCGCACTGGGCCGCCCATGGCCGCAACTACTACTCGCGCCACGATTACGAAGACATCGACAGCGCTTGCGCGGCGCAGCTGATGGACGCCGTGCGCGGCCGGCTGGCCACCCTGCCTGGCCAGGTATTCGATGGCTACACGGTGGCGCTGGCCGACGATTTCAGCTACACGGACCCCGTTGACGGCTCGGTGGCGACGCAGCAGGGCATCCGCATCATCATGACGGACGGCGCGCGCATCGTGCTGCGCCTGTCGGGCACGGGCACCGAGGGCGCCACCCTGCGCCTGTACCTGGAGCGCTATGAAGCCGATCCCGCGCAGCACGCCATCCCGACCCGGCAAGCGCTGGCGGGATTGACAGGCGTGGCGGAGCAGGTGGCGCAGATCCGCGCGCGCACGGGGCGCGACGCGCCGACGGTGACGACATAACGAAAAAGGGCGCCCGAGGGCGCCCTTCTGCATTGCGTTACATCAAACCGTCATCATGCTTTTGCCGGGACGGCCACCTGGCGGTAGTTGTCGACCATCTTGTAGCGCTTCGCATACAGGCCGAAGGCCAGCATGGCGACGGCGGCAAAGGCGGCGAAGAAGAACATCTGGAAAGCCGTCACGCTGATGCCGCTTTCGGCGATCTTGCCGATTACGCCTTCGTTCATGACGCTGCGGTTGACGATCAGCACCCACAGGTTGCCCACCGTGGTCGACAGATTCCAGAAGCTCATGATGGCGCCCTTCATCGACACGGGCGCCTGGCTGTACGCAAACTCCAGGCCAGTGGCCGAGACCAGCACTTCGCCGAACGTCAGCAGGGCGTAGGGCAGGATCTGCCACATGATGGAGACGGCGTTGCCGCTGTCGAGGGCCAGCTGCAGCAAGCCGATGACGATCCACGCCAGCGAGGAAAAGCCGATGCCGGCCGTCATGCGGCGCAGTGCCGTCGCTTCCAGGCCGAAGCGGTTGAGCATCGGGTACAGCACCAGGTTGTTGAACGGGATCAGGAGCATCACCAGCATCGGGTTCAGCGCCTGCATCTGCGCTGGCAGGAACCAGCTCGGTTTTTCCATGGTGTTCGCCTGCACGATCCACGTCGAAGCCTTCTGGTCGAACAGCGAGAAGAACGGCGTGACGAGGGCGAAGATGACGAGGATGCGCAGCACGGCGCGCACGCCTTCGACAGCTTCGTCCGGGTGGATGCCGCGCGCGCGCTCGAGCTGCATGGCCGTGCCGATGCTGCCGAAGGCCAGCAGCAGGACCAGCGCCGTACACGCGGAAATCACGAAGCCCCACTCGGGAATGCTGTAGAACGCATACAGGGCGCCGATCACGCCGACGTAGGCCACGTACAGGCCCGGGCGCGAACCGCCGTCGACGCGGGCCAGCAGGGCCGTGCGGGCGACGCGGGTGAAGGAATCGGGATTCGGCGGCGCCGGCGGCACGTGCACGTACTTCTTGGCGCCCATCCAGAAGACGATGGTGGCGGCCAGCATCATCAGGCCGGGAATGCCGAAGGCGATCGACGGACCGAAGTCGCGCAGGAACATCGGCATCAGCAGCGAAGCGAAGAAGGAGCCGAAGTTGATGATCCAGTAGAACAGGTCGAACACCAGCTTGGCCTTGTGCTTGTTGGTCTGGTCGAACTGGTCGCCGACAAACGAGGCGACGAGCGGCTTGATGCCGCCGGAACCGAAGGCGATCAGGAACAGGCCGAAATAGAAGCCGTTGACGCTGTTTTCAAACAGGGCCAGGCAGGCATGGCCGGCGCAATACACGAGGCTGAGCCAGAAGATGGTGTTGTACTTGCCGAAGAAGCGGTCGGCCAGCCAGCCGCCCAGCAGCGGGAAGAAATACACGCCGATGACGAAGGTGTGGAACACGTGCTTGGCTTCGCCCGTGCGCTGGTCGATCGGGATCATCAGCAGCAGGGTGCTGATGAGGAATGGCGTCAGGATATTGCGCATGCCATAAAAGCTGAAGCGTTCGCAGCCTTCGTTGGCAATGATGTACGGTATTTGCCGCGGCATTTTGCCGTTGGCGGTTTGTGTCTCGGCCGATGACATTGGCTCTCCCCCAAGTTTTTTTTGTAAGCCGCGATGCTAAGGCCTGCCGCGTTTGCTTGCAACAGAAAAAACGGCCTGTCCGCTATTTCGCAGGGATTTGTAAGGTATTGATTTTCATAAAGACATCATTTTTCGTCGTTGCGATGGCGGGCCGCGGCAGCATGCATTGCATTTGCAGCATGTCGCCCGATGCCGTCTCGTCGGCCAGGGCAAAACCGCAGCCCAGGTAGAGGCTCAAGGCCGCATGGTTGTCCAGCGCCACGGCCAGGCGCACGCGCGCCAGCTCGGGCACGCCGCAGGCATGGGCGATGGCCGCTTGCACGAGTTGCCGCGCCACGCCCCGGCCGCGCGCCGGCGGCGCCACGTAGACGCCCCACAGGCTGGCCTTGTCCTGCACGACGGCAATCGGTTCGCGGCGCAGGCCGGCAATGGCGATCAATTGTCCATCTTCGAAAGTGCCAAACATTATTTGGTGCGGCGTGGCGCGCAGGCGCGCGGCCATCTGCGCCAGCGGCACGGCGCTTTCCGCCGCCTGCGTGGTGCAGAAGGCGCCCGGCAGTTCGGCGATGCCGGCCAGGCGCAGCGCGCGGTAGGCGGGCGCGTCGTCGGGCGTGAGCGGGCGGACGGTCGGGGCGGGCATGTGGCCGAGTATCGGGCTTTGATGCCGGAAAGTAAACCTTGCGCCGCAGCGGTGTGAAACATAAGATATATCTCGCTGCGATATATCTTAAGGAGTGCCATGTCCCTTGTTCTTTACGGCGCGCATCCGCTGCGCGCGGCAATCCGCGGCCATGGCGATGCGCCCGGCGCCGCTGCCGGCGCTGCCGGCGCTGCCCATCCTGTTTCCGCCGCGCGCGGGCCGAAAATGTTTGACGCGGGCACCTTGCGCTACCTGGTGCTGCAATTGATCGCCGACAAGCCGCGCCACGGCTACGACATCATCAAGGCCATCGCCCGGCGCGCCGGGGGCGCCTATGCGCCCAGCCCCGGCGCCATCTATCCGCTCATGCACGGCCTCGTGGGCCACGGTTACGTGGCCGTCTGCCTCGACGGCAACAAGAAGCTGCACAGCATCACGCCCGAAGGACAGGCTTTCCTGGCGGCGAACCGCGCCTATGTCGACGCCGTTGCCGCCAGGATCGACGCCCCGGCCGGCGCGGAAGACGATTTGCGCCAGCTGATGCACGAACTGAAGGCGGCCGTGCTGGCGCGCGGACGCGCGGGCGAGCCGGACGCTGGCCGCCTCGATGCCATCCGCGCCATCCTGCGCCAGGCCCGCAGCGCTGTCGAGGCGTTGGCGTGAAGGCCGCGCCCGCGCCCCTGCTGACGCCGGCGCGCGAGCGCGCGATGCTGTGGCTGCTTGCGTTGACGCAATTTACCGTCATCATGGATTTCATGGTGATGATGCCGCTGGCGCCGCAGCTGATGCAGGCCTTCCATATCGGCCCGGCCGCCGTTTCGGGCGCCGTCTCGGCCTATGCCTGGTGCGCGGGCCTGTCCGGCCTGCTGGCGGCCACGTATATCGACCGCTTCGACCGCAAGACGCTGCTGTTGACGATGTTTTGCCTGTTCACCGTGTCGAACCTCGCTTGCGCGCTGGCGCCGAACTTCCAGGTGCTGCTGTGGTCGCGCGCGTTTGCGGGGCTGACGGGCGGCGTGCTGGGCGCCATCGTCATGGCCATCGTCGGCGACGTGATTCCCGCCGAGCGGCGCGGCGCGGCCACGGGCGTCGTCATGACCTCGTTTGCCATGGCAGCCGTGGGCGGCGTGCCCATCGGCGTGGTGCTGGCCGCGCACTTTGGCTGGGCTTCGCCGTTTTTCCTGCTGGTCGCGCTGTCGCTGCTGGTCTGGCTCGGCGCGGCGCGCGTGCTGCCGTCGCTGACGGCGCACATGGGCGCCGCCCCCACGCCGCTGCGCCAGGTGCTGCCGAACCTGCTGGCGCTGTTCCGCGAGCGGCGCCACCTGCAAGCGTTTTCCTTGTCCATTGTCAACATGACGGCGGGCATGCTGGTCATTCCCTTCATTTCGCCCGTGCTGGTGGGCAATATGGGGCTGGCGCCGGCCGACGTCACCTGGGTCTATCTGGCGGGCGGCTGCGCCACGATCTTCACGGCGCGCCTGATCGGGCGCTGGGCGGACCGGGCCGGCAAGCAGCAGGTGTACCGCTGGGTGTCCTTGCTGTCGATCGCGCCGCTGCTGTTCATGACGCACTTGCCCCAGCTGCCGCTGCTGGCGCTGATGCTGGCGTTTCCCTTCTTCATGGCCCTCGTCTCTGGCCGCATGGTGCCACTGCAGGCGCTGCTGACGACCATTCCCGAGCCGCACAAGCGGGGCGCGTTTCTCAGCGCCAATTCGGCCCTGCAAAGCCTGGGCAGCGGCCTGGGCGCCTGGCTGGGCGGCCTGACCCTGCAGACGGACGCGGCCGGCCACATCAGCGGCTATGGCATCAATGGCTGGCTGGCGGCGGGCTTGTCGCTGTGGACGGTATGGTGGGTGGCGCGCGTGCGCGGCGCGGCGCCGCAGGGGGCGCCGGCGTAGGGAGTTACTGGGTGGCGATGCGCTGCATGGGCGCATTGTCCTTGCGCCATTGTTCCAGGCTGATCAGCTCACCGCTGACGACGTCGTCGACGAGGATGCGCTTGCCATCCTGGGATACGACGAAACTCTCCCAGCGGTGCGCCGCATCCGGCGTGTTTTCCACAAAGCTCAGGTCATGGTAGGGCTTGCCATCGATGAGACGCACATCGGGCGACGTTTCCATCACGGCGCCGTGGGCGCGGCCGCCGGAAGCCTTTTCGATATGCGCCGACCATGCCTTGATTTCCGGCAATGCCATCAGCGCATCGACGGCGCGCGCGCTCTGCTCTTCGGCGACCGTCCGGCTGCTCGAGGCCGTAGCGTTGCTGCCTTGCTGTGCGGGCGGCTGCAGCAGGTAAAAAGCGGCCAGGGCGGCGGCCAGCAAGCCGGCCAGGGTGCCGGCGATGACGGCGGTTTTGGAGGAAGAGGCGCGTGGCGGCATGGTGGTGGCGTAAGAAAGAAGGACGATGGCGGCCATGCTAAAGCAAAACGCGCGGGCGGGCAATCGCCGGGCTTGCCAACGGCTTTGCCAAACGGGGTTGTCAAGCGGGATTGTCAAATCAATAGGCGAAAAAAAGCCACCTTCCGTAGAAGATGGCTCTCGGGGCTGCCGGGCAGGCGCTGGCAGCTTTTGGTCTGCCTGTCCTGTCCCGGCTGTGCGGCCGCGCGCGCCGTTGCCTGCGCGCGCGGCCGCGGACATTACATCATGCCGTCCATGCCGCCCATGCCGCCCATACCACCCATGCCGCCGCCCATGCCGCCGGCTGCCTTGTCGTCAGCGATTTCGCAGACCATGCAGTCGGTCGTCAGCATCAGCGAAGCGATCGAAGCGGCGTTTTGCAGCGCCGAACGGGTCACTTTGGCTGGGTCCAGAACGCCCATTTCCACCATGTCGCCATACGTGCCGTTGGCAGCGTTGTAGCCGTAGTTGCCCGCGCCAGCCAGGACGGCTGCCACGACGACCGAAGCTTCTTCGCCAGCGTTTTGCACGATCATGCGCAGCGGCTCTTCCATTGCGCGCAGGACGATCTTGATACCGGCGTCCTGGTCAGCATTGTCGCCCTTGACCGTGATGTTGGCGCGTGCGCGCAGCAGGGCTACGCCGCCGCCTGGCACGATGCCTTCTTCCACGGCAGCGCGGGTAGCGTGCAGTGCATCTTCAACGCGGGCTTTTTTCTCTTTCATTTCGACTTCGGTGGCTGCGCCAACCTTGATCACGGCAACGCCGCCAGCCAGTTTGGCGACGCGCTCTTGCAGTTTTTCACGGTCGTAGTCCGAGCTCGCTTCTTCGATCTGTACGCGCACTTGTTTCACGCGCGCTTCGATCGAGGCAGCTTCGCCGGCGCCATCGATGACGATGGTGTTTTCCTTGCCCACTTCGATGCGTTTTGCCTGGCCCAGTTCGGCCAGGGTCACTTTTTCCAGGGTCAGGCCGACTTCTTCAGCGATCACCTGGCCGCCGGTCAGGACAGCGATGTCTTCCAGCATGGCTTTGCGGCGGTCGCCGAAGCCTGGTGCTTTCACTGCGCAGGTTTTCAGGATGCCGCGGATGTTGTTCACAACCAGGGTCGCCAGCGCTTCGCCTTCGATGTCTTCCGCGATGATCAGCAGTGGACGGCCAGCTTTCGCGACTTGTTCCAGTACCGGCAGCAGGTCACGGATGTTCGAGATTTTCTTGTCGCACAGCAGGACGAATGGGCTGTCCAGGACGGCAACTTGTTTCTCTGGGTTGTTGATGAAGTACGGCGACAGGTAGCCGCGGTCGAACTGCATGCCTTCAACGATGTCCAGCTCGTCGTTCAGCGACTTGCCGTCTTCGACGGTGATGACGCCTTCCTTGCCGACTTTTTCCATCGCTTCAGCGATGCGCTCGCCGATCGAGTAGTCGGAGTTGGCCGAGATCGCGCCAACCTGGGCGATTTCCTTGGTCGTGGTGCAAGGACGGGCGATTTTCGCCAGTTCTTCGACGGTGGCAGCAACTGCCTTGTCGATACCGCGCTTCAGGTCCATCGGGTTCATGCCGGCGGCAACGAACTTCATGCCTTCGCGCACGATGGCTTGTGCCAGCACGGTGGCGGTGGTGGTGCCGTCGCCGGCGTTGTCGCTGGTGCGGGAAGCAACTTCCTTGACCATTTGCGCGCCCATGTTCATGAGCTTGTCTTTGAGTTCAACTTCTTTCGCTACCGACACACCATCCTTGGTGACGGTAGGGGCGCCGAACGAGCGCTCCAGCACGACGTTGCGGCCTTTCGGGCCCAAGGTGACTTTGACTGCGTTGGCGAGGATGTTAACGCCTTCGACCATCTTGGCGCGCGCTGCGTCGCCGAATACTACTTCTTTAGCTGCCATGTTCAATTCTCCTGAGTTTCGGGATGTATCTGTCTACAACGTGGAAACAATTACTTGACGACGATCGCCATGATGTCTTCTTCGCGCATGACCAGCAGCTCATCGCCGTCAACTTTGACGGTTTGGCCGGCGTACTTGCCGAACAGGACGCGGTCGCCCACTTTGACATCCAGAGGACGGACTTTGCCGTCGTCGAGAATCTTGCCATTGCCTACGGCAAGGACTTCGCCTTGATCCGGTTTTTCAGCAGCTGCATCAGGAATGATGAGGCCGGACGCAGTCTTGGTTTCCTGGTCGAGGCGTTTGACGATGACGCGATCGTTCAATGGGCGCAGATTCATACAAAACTCCTTAAAGTTCAATGGATAGGTGTTGCTAAATGAATACATGCCTGGCACAGCGCCAGGCGTGCAGTCAGTGACCGCCGTTGAAGGCAGCCCGCAACGGTCAAGCAAACCCCATGTCATCGTGTGCATGCCGGCGCTGGGCAGTGGTGCATCGCGGCGTCGCCCGCCGCGTAGCGTTCCCTGCTGTTGCCCGGCATACACCATCATGTCCTGAGGATTGCTACGAAAGAGTTTGTTAGCACTCTCTACTAACGAGTGCTAATTATAGGGACGGTAGGGGGCTTATTCAAGGGCTTATTCACCGGGAAGATATGCATACACGTTCTGCGCAGCCTGCATTTACGCAGGGTTTGCGCTGGCGCAAGCCAACTTCCCGGGCGTCAGCAACAGGCGCGACTCTAGCATGCCCGCCAGGGGAGGGGCGTTCCTGTACGCACAGGAAACAGGGTTTTGCTATGAACTTTGATAAGATGATTGCAATTGCATATCAATATCGCCACCTGCGCCAGAAAGCACACCATGCCATTGACACTTTCCCGTTCCGCCCTGCGCCTGCTGGGCGCCGCCGCCATCGGCCTCGCCTGCCTGGGCCATGCCGCCGCGCAAACGCCCACCATTCTCGACGAAATCACCGTGGCGACCCTGACGCCGCTGGAAAAGGACATGCTGCTCAATGAGCTGTTCAATGACCTCAACAAGGATGACGACGACCAGGAAGCGCACGTGTGGGACAACGGCGGCGACAGCGGCGTGCGGGTGAAGGTCACATATAACTTCAGCAACTCCGGCATGACGGAACACAGCCTGAAGGCGCACATCTGCCGCGACCTGAAATTCGTCGTCACGGCGGGCGACAAGTCGCAGGACCTGAGTCGCCGCACCTGTTCGCAGAACAGCGGCCGTTGGGATGTGCAGGGCAAGGACCCGGCGCCCGTCGTGTATCCGCCCTTCCTGTCCGACGTGACGGTCGCCAAGCTGAATGCAAAGGAACAGAAATCCTTGCTGACGGCCGCCGTGCGCACCTTGAAAGATGAAGAGGATGGCAAGACGCGCCAGTGGAGCAACAAAGGCTTGGGTAATGCGGCGCCGCTGGCAGTGCGCCTGACGCCTTCGCGGACGGACGCCAAACCTGGCAGTTACCACCGTACTTGCCGCGACTTGACGATGGTGCTTGACGGCAAGGGCGGCCAACAGACGCTGACGCGCCGCTCTTGCGAAAACCGCTATGGCGGACTCGATATCGAACCCGATTACGTCGACGAGTAAAACGCTGCCATCGCGGCGCTGGCGGATGCGTGCAGATGGCGAAAAGCGCCGGGAAAAGCGTGTATTTCACGGCAACTGACCTGCATTGATGTAAATATGTGTGACAGCGGCGTGATTCGATTGACGCCCATGGAGCGTCCGCCCTATAGTGGCGGGATGATTTYCGAATTCAATGAATTATCCGACAAAATAGGCCTGCTGGCCGAAATGACCCATGCGCTGCGCCGTGAAAACGCGCAATTGCGCAAGGACAATGCCGCGCTGGCCGCCGAGAACGCCCTGTATGTGCAACGCATGCGCGAGGCGCAGGAGCGGGTGGAGGCGTTGCTGGAAAAAATTCCCGAACTGGTGCAAGCTGGCCTGGAGCAAGCCGCTTCGGAAGCGGGCGCCTATATTGCCGAGAACGAGAAGGAAGCGTAATGCCGCGTGTCGATGTCAATATCATGGGCCAGTCCTACAGCATGGTGTGCCGCGACGGCGAGGAGCGCGCGCTGCGCGAAGCGGCGATTTATCTCGATAGCAAGATGAAGGCCATCCGCGACGCGGGCAAGGTCAAGGGCAACGACCGCATCGCCGTGCTGGCCGCCCTGGGCGTGGCCGCGGAGTTCCTCTCCGTGAAGTCGCCGCAAGGTCCGCTGTCGGAACTGACGATCCTGGAAGTGAAGCAGAAAATCTCGGCCATGCACACGGTTCTGGACAGCGCACTGACGCCCCAGGAAAACCTGTTTTAAACACCGAACCGAACCTGCTGCGCGTCGCGACTTGCGGCCTGCGATGCTCGCTGCCTCGGCGGCCCCGTGCAAGCACAGCTGCGCTTCTTAGCCACAATTCATCGCCGCTCGCTACGGCTTTGTTCGGTGTTATTAATTGGGTTTTAAGCGGGCACGCTACGATTTGTCTTTGCGATGCGCGCTCAAAGGAGTAAACTTGGGTCTACCCTGCGGTGTTCGCGATTGCCATATATTCCTTGAACCATTTATGCGCATCGGTTGCGAATTTTGTTTGATGGGAGTGAGCGTCGCTCGTTCGACGAACCCGAAATTGAACTAACGTGACCACCTTGAACCGTTTGGTTCGGGATGCCGGCATAGCGGCACAGGCGGGGCCCAATTTGCAGTAGCTTGTAGTACAACTGAAAACGGTTGCAGCATTGATGCGCAACCGTTTTTTTACGCCTGTTGCTTTGATACGGAGTCTAGATGAAACAATACTGGCTGATGAAGTCCGAACCCGACGAAGTGAGCATCGATGACCTGATGGCCGCGCCGCAGCACACCATGCCCTGGTTCGGCGTGCGCAACTACCAGGCGCGCAACTTCATGCGCGACGGCATGCAGGTCGGCGACGGCGTGCTGTTCTATCACTCGAGTTGCCCGCAGCCGGGCGTGGCGGGCGTGGCCGAAGTGGCCAGCGGCGCGTATCCCGATCACAGCCAGTTTGAAGAGGGTGGCAAGTATTTCGACCCAAAAGCCACGCCTGAACAGCCGCGCTGGATCAGCGTCGACGTGCGCGGCCTGAAGAAGACGGCGCTGCTGCCCCTGTCCGAGATGCGCCAGATGCCGGAGCTGGAAGACATGCTGCTGCTCAAGAAGGGCAGCCGCCTGTCCATCACGCCCGTGACGCCGGCGCAATGGAAAGTGATTACAAGCAAGTTACAGGCTTAACTGTTGCTCAGGCTGCGCGCGCCTTGGTGGGCGGCGTGCCCATCACCTGGCTTTTATACGCCCACACGAGCAGGGCGATGGCGCCGACGATCATCGGCAGGGACAGCATCTGGCCCGACGTGATCGGCACGCCCAGCCACACGACTTCCCAGTCCGGTGTGCGGAAGTATTCCGTGAAGAAGCGCGCGCAGCCGTACAGCAGGGTGAACATGGCGCCCACGGCCATGCGCGGACGTTGCTTGCGCGCAAACAGCCACAGGATGATGAAGACCAAAATGCCGTCGACCAGCATCTGGTAGATCGGCGACGGGTGCACGGGATACGGAATGCCCGGCCATTGCATGGCCCACGGCAGGGTGTCCGGCGCGATGCGGCCCGGCAGTTCGGCATTGATGAAGTTGCCCAGGCGGCCCGCGGCATAGCCGAGCGGCACCAGCGGGGCGATGAAGTCGAGCACGTCGAACAGGTTGCGGCCCGCCTTGCGGCTCCACAGGTACATGGCCAGGATGACGCCGAGGAAGCCGCCATGGAAGGACATGCCGCCATGCCAGACCATGAAGATCTCCAGCGGATTGTGCAGGAAGTATTCGGGGCGGTAGAACAGCACTTCGCCCAGGCGACCGCCGATCACCACGCCCAGCATGCCGTAGAACAGCATGTCATCGAGGTCTTCCTTCTGCCAGCCCAGCACGGCGATATGCGGCTGCCTGATGCGCACGCGGCCCAGGAGAATGAACAGGGCAAAGGCCAGCACATACATCAGGCCGTACCAGTGCACGGCGAGCGGGCCGATTTGTATGGCGATCGGGTCGGGCATCGGGTGTATCAGCATCGGTTTTCTTTCATTATTTGAAACTTGGGTTGCGTAGTATGACCTTGCGGCAAGTTTTTTGCCTTAGCGGCCACTTAATAATTGACCGGTATTGCATATTTGCGTGCGCAGCAGGGCCAGAAAACCCTGCAGCACGGCGGATGGATTGTCGCGGCGCCAGGCCAGGCCCGTTTCCACCAGCGGCGTGGCGTCCTGCAGCGGCCTGTATTCTACGCCCGGGCGCATCAGATTCGATACCGATTGTGGCACAAGCGCGATGCCCATGCCAGCCGAGACGAGGCTGACGATGGTCTGCATCTGGATCGCTTCCTGGCCGATCTGCGGCGTCACGCCGGCCGCGCGGAACACGCCGAGGATGGCGTCGTGCAGGGCGGGGGATATTGCACGCGGGAAAATGATCAGGGGCAGCGGCGGCACGTCGCGCAGGCGCACGGGGCCGGGCGCATTCAATATGGCGAGGCCGGACGGCGCGGCCAGCACCAGCGGCTCGGCCAGCACGGGCAGGTAGTCGAGTTCGCCCTTCGCCTTGTCGGGCAGGGGCGGGATCAGCAGGCCAGCATCGATGCGCCCGGCCAGCAATTCGTCGAGCTGTAAATCGGAGGTAGCTTCCTGCAACTGGATCTGCACCTGCGGGCAGGCGGCGCGGTAGGCGCGCAGCAGGGGCGGCAGCACGCTGTAGTCGGCCGTCGAGACGAACGCCAGGCTCAATCGTCCCGCTTCGCCCTGCGCGGCGCGCCGCACCAGCGCGGGCAGCTCCTGCGCCTGCGCCAGCAGCCGGCGCGCCTCGGGCAGCAGGGCCGTGCCGGCCGGCGTCAGCTGCACCTCGCGGCGCGTGCGCACGAACAGGGGCGCGCCCAGCTGTTCTTCCAGCGCCATGATGGTCTGCGACAAGGGCGGCTGCGTCATGTGCAGGCGCGCGGCGGCGCGGCCGAAGTGCAATTCCTCGGCGACGGTGACGAAATAGCGCAGCTGGCGCAGTTCAAGGTTCATATGCGTTTCCATGCAGATTGAATACTGTGATATGCAAAACGACTCACAGACGCGTGCATCATATATTTGACAGTGGCGCGCGCGCAAGGCAATCTGGCGTACCCCCACTGTATGCAGGGTTTTGTTGAAAATCCGCGCAGTCAGGCATCAATCATCGTTGGAAGGACCCCATCATGCCGCAATACCGCTCCCGCACCACCACCCACGGCCGCAACATGGCTGGCGCCCGCGCCCTGTGGCGCGCCACCGGCATGAAGGACGGCGACTTCGACAAGCCGATCATCGCCGTCGTCAACTCGTTCACCCAGTTCGTGCCCGGCCACGTGCACCTGAAAGACCTGGGACAGATGGTGGCGCGCGAGATCGAGGCGGCCGGCGGCGTGGCCAAGGAATTCAACACCATCGCCGTCGATGACGGCATCGCCATGGGCCACGGCGGCATGCTGTATTCGCTGCCCTCGCGCGACCTGATCGCCGATTCCGTCGAATACATGGTCAACGCCCACTGCGCCGACGCCATGGTCTGCATCTCGAACTGCGACAAGATCACGCCGGGCATGCTGATGGCCGCCATGCGCATCAACATCCCCGTCGTGTTTATTTCCGGCGGGCCGATGGAAGCGGGCAAGGTCGTCAAGGTGGTCAACGGCGCGCAAAAGATCATCAAGCTGGACCTGGTCGACGCCATGATCAAGGCCGGCGACAGCAGCGTGTCCGACGCCGACGTGGCCGAGATCGAGCGCTCGGCCTGCCCCACCTGCGGTTCCTGCTCCGGCATGTTTACGGCCAACTCGATGAACTGCCTGACCGAGGCGCTGGGCCTGGCGCTGCCCGGCAACGGCACGATTCTGGCCACGCACTCGGACCGCCAGCAGCTGTTCCTGCGCGCGGGCCGTCTGATCGTGGAACTGGCCAAGCGCCACTACGAGCAGGACGATTACACCGTGCTGCCACGCTCGATCGCCACCAAGGCGGCGTTTGAAAACGCCATGGCGCTCGACGTCTCCATGGGCGGTTCGACCAACACCGTGCTGCACCTGCTTGCCGCCGCGCACGAGGCGGAAGTGGCATTCACGATGGCCGACATCGACCGCATTTCGCGCAAGGTGCCCTGCCTGTGCAAGGTCGCGCCGATGACGGACAAATACCATATCGAGGACGTGCACCGCGCCGGCGGCATCGTGGGCATCCTGGGCGAACTGGCGCGCGCCGGCCTGCTCGACACCACCCTGCCGACGATCCACGCGGCCACGATGGCCGACGCCATCGCGCAAAACGACATCATGTGCACCGACAACCCTGCCGTGCATGAACTGTTCCGCGCCGCGCCGGGCGGCGTGCCGACGCAGACGGCGTTTTCGCAGTCGGAGCGCTTCGCCGCCGTCGACAAGGACCGCAGCACGGGCTGCATCCGCGACAGGGCCCATGCGTACTCGCAGGACGGCGGCCTGGCCGTCTTGTACGGCAACCTGGCGGAAAAAGGCTGCATCGTCAAGACGGCGGGCGTCGACGAAAGCATTTTGACATTCTCGGGCAAGGCGCGCGTGTTCGAAAGCCAGGATGCGGCCGTTGCTGCCATCCTGGAAGACACCGTGCACGAGGGCGACGTCGTCATCATCCGCTACGAAGGCCCGAAAGGCGGTCCCGGCATGCAGGAAATGCTGTACCCGACGTCCTACATCAAGTCGAAGGGCCTGGGCAAGGCGTGCGCGCTGTTCACGGACGGGCGCTTCTCGGGCGGTTCATCGGGCCTGGTGATCGGCCACGCCTCGCCGGAAGCGGCCGAAGGGGGCGCCATCGGCCTGGTGGAAGAGGGCGACTTCATCGACATCGACATCCCCGCGCGCCGCATCAACCTGCGCGTGACGGACCTTGACCTGGCCGCGCGCCGCGCCGCCATGGAAGCGAAGGGCGACGCCGCCTGGCTGCCCGTCAACCGCGACCGTTACGTATCGCAGGCACTGCAGGCCTATGCGGCGCTGACGACGTCGGCCGACCGCGGCGCCGTGCGCGACCTGTCGCAGCTGAAGAAGCGCTGATCTGTTGCGCAGGTAAGACAGCCGGCCCTGATCCACTGCGCGGGGCCGGCTGTCGTTACATCGCCTTACAAACAACATGGTCATGGGCGTGCAGATGGGGCAGAATAGCTATGCCTCCTGACTATATTGCGTTACTACATTGAAACGCTTGATCTGGGCTCGTGGTGCATCTGCGGAAACACAGTAAAATGCCGCAGGAAGTAACTTTGGAGAAAAGACAATGAAACGTTTTATGTTGGTGAGTGTATTGGCCGTTTCGGCTCTGGCATCGCAAGCAGCGTTGGCCAATCCTGATTTGGCGAAAGCCAAGAATTGCATGGCTTGCCACGCGGTCAGCACGAAACTGGTGGGTCCTGCGTATAAAGACGTGGCGGCCAAGTATGCCGGTCAAAAAGACGCGGAAGCCAAGCTCGTGGCGAAAGTCATGAAGGGCGGTTCCGGCACCTGGGGCGCGATCCCGATGCCAGCGAACCCGCAAGTGAGCGAGGCGGAAGCCCGCACGCTCGTGAAATGGGTGCTGGCACAGAAATAATCTGTGCCGCGGCACCTGTAACACCGCAATCAGCGCGCCGGCAATCCCGGCGCGTTTTTTTTGCCTGTCACGTTCAGGTTGCCCATCCCTTCCAGGGTGGCTTTTACGGCCTCATCGAGGGGCGTATGGGCTTCCCTGCCCAGCACGGCCAGCAGTTGCGTATTGTCCATGGGCAAGGGCGTTCGCCACAGGTAGCGCATCTCGCGCATTTCGCGCAGGGTCGCCACGAACGGCGACGCCAGGGTCGCCAGCCACCACGGGAAGCGCCGGACAGCGGGCGGCACGCCCGTGGCCAGCTCCGTCACGCGGGCAATCGCGCCGGTCATCTGGCGGCCGTCGTGGTCCCAGTGGCCGGCCATGTGAAAGCGCGCAAATGCCGGCAACGTGCCGCGTACGTCCAGCAACTGCACCATGGTGCGCGCCACGTCCGGCAGGTAGGACCACTGGTGGCCGACGCCGGGCGCGCCCGGATACAGGATGCGGCGCACGGGCCGGCCCGCCTTGACGAGGCCCTGCGAAAACCAGTTATTGCCGGCGCGGGGGCCGAAAAAGTCGCCCGCGCGCACGATCAGCACCCTGGCGCCCCGCGTGCTGGCCCGTTCCAGCCGTGCTTCCATTTCCACGCGGATGGCGCCCTTGCGCGTGAGCGGGCGCTGCGGCGCGTCTTCCGCCAGCAAATCGTGCGGCGCGGGGAAGGCGTCGGGGCCGAAGTTGTAGACGGTGCCGGGCAGCACGATGGTGGCGCCCTCGGCGATGGCAGCGGCGATCGTGTTGTCCAGCATGGGCAGCACCAGCTGGCCCCAGTTGCGGTAGCCGGGCGGGTTGACGGCGTGCACGATGACGGCGCAGCCCCTGGCGGCCGCCAGCACGTCCGTGCGCGACAGCGCGTCGCCGCGCAGCCATTCAATGCCGTCGCCGCGTGGCGACGGTGTTTCTCCCCGCTGCAGGGCGCGCACCCGCCAGCCCGCCGCCAGCAGCTGGCGCAGCATTTCGCCGCCGATGCCGCCTGTTGCGCCCAGCACCAATACCGTTTTCGTGTTTTCCATCATGGCCTCCCTGTGGTTGATGGCATCAGTATCTGCCCCGCAATGCTGGTTGGGAATTGACGAACATCGAGCAGAGGCTATACATTTATGTATGACTACTCCAATCGCCTGGGAATATTACCGTTCGCTGCTGGCCGTGCTCAGGCACGGCTCCCTGTCCGGCGCCGCCCGCGCGCTGGGCATCACGCAGCCCACCGTCGGGCGGCATATCGCCGCCCTGGAACAGGAGCTGGGCGTGACGCTGTTCACGCGCTCCCAGCTGGGCTTGCTGCCCACGGAAGTGGCCCTGGCGCTGCGGCCCCATGCGGAAGCGATGGCGCACACGGCGGCCCTGATGGAGCGGGCGGCCAGCAGCCAGGGGCAGGGCGTGTCTGGCGTCGTGCGCATCTCGGCCAGCGAAGTGGTGGGCGTGGAGGTATTGCCGGGCATACTGGCAGGCCTGCGCGAGCGCCACCCTGGCCTGACCATTGAATTAGTGTTGAGCAACAAGGTGCACGATTTGCTGCGCCGCGAGGCGGACATCGCCGTGCGCATGCTGCGTCCCCGCCAGGAACAGCTGGTGGCGCGCAAGGTGGGCAATATCGAACTGGGCCTGCATGCGCATGCGGATTACCTGGCGCGCCATGGCACGCCGGCTGAGTTGCTTGATCTGGCGCAACACGCCATCATCGGCTATGACGAGGCGAGTCCCTTCGTGCGCAACGCGGGACCGGCCTTCCAGGGATTGACGCGGGAACATTTTGCCTGGCGCAGCGACAGCGACCTGGCGCAGCTGGCCCTGATACGCGCGGGCGCGGGCATCGGCGTGTGCCAGGCGGGCTTGGCGGCGCGCGATCCGGCCCTGCGGCGCGTGCTGCCGCAAGCGTTTTCGCTGCCCATGGAAACCTGGGTCACCATGCATGCAGACTTGCGCGGCAGCCTGCGCTGCCGCGCCACCTTCGACGCGCTGGCCGAGGGTTTACGCGTTTACGTTGCCAGCCAATCGCTTACTTGACCACTTCCATCTTGGTCTTCTTGCCATCCCTGTAGGTGAACAGGGTCAGCGCGCCATCCTTGATGTCGCCGTTGGCATCGAACGAGATCGGCCCCGTCACGCCCTGGTAGTGCACCTTGGCCAGGAAGGGCAGGTAGACGGATGGTTTCGACGATTTCGCATCGGCCATGGCGGTGGCCATGGTCATCACGGCGTCGTACACATAGGGCGCGTACAGTTGCACGTCCATATTGTATTTCTGCTTGTAGCGGGCGCGGAAATCGTCCATGCCTTTTTGCTGCGCGCCCGTGACGCCGCCCGCTTCCGCGCAGGTGACCATGTTTTCGCCCACGGCGTCGCCTGCCAGCTTGCCCAGCGGTTCCGTGCACAGGCCGTCGCCGCCCATGAACTTGGCCTTGATGCCCAGCGCCTTCATCTGGCGCAGCATGGGGCCGCCCACGGAATCCATGCCGCCGAAGAAGATCAGGTCGGGATTCTTCGACTTGATGCTGGTCAAAATGGCGTTGAAGTCCGTCGCGTTGGCATTGGTAAATTCCTTGCCGACAATTTGCACGCCTGGCGCCGCTTTCTTGGCGCCCTTGACGAACTGTTCCGCCACGCCCTGGCCGTAAGCCGTGCGGTCGTCGATGACGGCGATTTTCTTCGCCTGCAGCTTGCCGACGGCATACGCGCCCAAAGTTCCCCCCAGCTTGTTGTCATTGGCGACGACGCGGAAGGCCGTGTTGAATTTCTGCTGGGTATAGGTCGGGTTGGTGGCGGCCGGCGAAATCTGCGGGATGCCGGCATTGAAGTAAATGCGCGAAGCCGGTATCGTCGTGCCCGAATTCAGGTGGCCGACCACGCCGTTGACCTTGGCGTCGACCAGCTTTTGCGCCACGGCCGTGCCCTGTTTCGGATCGGCCGCGTCATCTTCGGGCAACAGCACGAATTTCACGACTTTGCCGTCGATCTTGAAGCCTTTGGCGTTCAAGTCCTCGATGGCCATCTTGGCCGCGTTTTCATTATCCTTGCCCAGGTGGGAGCTGGCGCCAGAGACCGGCGCGACGTGGCCTATCTTGATGATTTCCTGCGCGCCCGCGTGACCGGCAAAAGCGAGGGCAAGGGCGACTGGAAGGACTTTGGTCTTGAGCAGCATAAACATTCTCCAATGGATAAAGATACGGCGGCGTCTCGTGAAACCGCTTCGAATGGCGGTACGTGTGAGGAAAGGTACAACAAAAAACAGGCGGCGCAAAGCCGCATTTCGGGCTTTTTGCATTTTGTCGCAACAATCACCAAAGTGAGGCGCGATGCACCGATTTTATGGGCGCGAGTGCACCAAAGAATGGCGTTGCGAAGGGGAAGGGTGTAGGAATGCCGGCATTAACCCAGCGGCAAGGACCGGGGACGGACCCTCAGGGGCCGACCCCGGCAATTCGCTGTCAGGGGGGGAAGTGGCTTGATTACTGCGCAGGCGGATGCAGGTGACCGAGCTCATGGCTGACCGCATGGGCCACGATCTGTTCCAGCGACTGCTGCAAGTCTGCGCGCAGGGCGCCGCGCATGCCGATCAGGGCGTTCTGCAAGGCCGTCTGCAGGACGTGGGCGATGCGTTCTTCCAGCAGATGATCGATCTTGCCTTGCACTTGATGCAGGATGCGCTGCGTTAGCCGCTGTTCGATGGCGTCCCAGTCGGGCGGCACGTTGCCGGGCGGCGCGACCGGCGCTGCCTCGGCAACAGGCGCTGGCAGGGCGACGGCCGCCGCCGGCGGCTCATCCGGCCCCAGCAGCACTTCCGTCAGCACGGGGATGCCCTGGTCGAAGGGGGGCTGGTTCATGCTTTAGCCGCCACGAAATGCGTCGGTTGCACGTCTTGCTGGCGGTAGTGCATGAAACGCTGGCGGCCCGCCTGCGCATCGTGCTCATCCATGGAAACGATTTCGAAGACGCGCTGGAAATCGGCGTAATTGGCGGGTGGCAACTGCGACAGGTTGACGAGGATGTCGTGGTGCGGCAGCCCGGCCGCCGCGTCATCGGTCAGGATGATGGGCGTTTGCGCAGCCAGCGGGTCGCCGGCCAGCACGTGGGGCAGGAAATCCGTGGCGGAAATAGTCCACATGGCCGTGTTCAGGGCGTCGAGCTGGGCGCCGTCTTGCGCCAGCACGACGACCTTGTTGCCGGCCATATAGGCCTTGCGCGCCAGGCGGCAGGCGTAGGCCAGCTTGTCCGGCACATTCGTATGAAAATCGACGCGCGTCATGTCGTCCCTCAGGCGGCCATGCCGCTGTGGCGCAGCAGGGCGTCGATCGACGGTTCGCGGCCGCGGAAGGCCGTGAACGATTCCAGCGCGGGGCGCGAGCCGCCGACGGACAGGATTTCCTGCAGGTAACGCTTGCCCGCCGCCGTGGTGGCTGCCGGTCCCAGCGCGCGGGCTTCCTCGAAGGCTGCATAGGCGTCGGCGGACAGCACCTCGGCCCATTTGTAGCTGTAGTAGCCGGCCGCGTAGCCGCCGGAGAAGATATGCCCGAAGGAATTCTGGAAGCGGTTGAAGGCGGGCGGGATGATCAGCGCGAATTTGGCGCGCACACCGTCGATCAGCTGCTGCACAGTCTGGCCAGTGCCGGCATCGTAGTCATAGTGCAGATGCATGTCGAGCAAGGAAAATTCCACCTGGCGCAGGGTTTGCAGGCCGGACTGGAAATTCTTGGCCGCCAGCATCTTGTCGTACAGCGCGCGCGGCAGCGGCTCGCCCGTGACGGCGTGCGCTGTCATGTGTTCAAGCACTTCCCATTCCCAGCAGAAGTTCTCCATGAATTGCGACGGCAGTTCCACGGCATCCCATTCGACGCCGGCAATGCCCGACACGCCCAGCTCGTCGACGACGGTCAGCATATGGTGCAGGCCGTGGCCGAACTCGTGGAACAGGGTGATGACTTCATCGTGCGTGAACAGGGCAGGCTGTGCCTTGCCGTCGACCACGGCCGGTTCCGTGAAATTGCAGGTCAGGTAGGCGATCGGCGTTTGCACGTGCTGTGCGTCGGCGCGGCGGCCGCGCGCGTCGTCCATCCAGGCACCGTCGCTCTTGCCCGCGCGCGCATACAGGTCCAGGTAGAACTGGCCGACCAGCTGGCCGTCGCGCTCGATGCGGTAAAAACGCACGTCCGGGTGCCAGACGGGCGCCGTATCGGGCTTGATCTCGACCGCGAACAGGTTCTGGATCTGGCGGAACAGGCCGTCGATCACCTTGTGTTCAGGGAAATACTGTTTGACTTCCTGGGCCGAGAACGCGTAGCGGCGTTCCTGCAGCTTTTCGGAGGCGTACGGCACGTCCCACGCCTGCAGCTCGGCGATGCCCAGCTCTTCCCGGGCGAATTGTTGCAGTTCGGCCAGGTCCTTCTCGGCGAACGGACGCGCGCGCTTGGCCAGGTCTTCCAGGAAGGCGATGACTTGCGCCGGCGAGGTGGCCATCTTGGAGACGAGCGACACTTCGGCGAAATTGGCGTAGCCGAGCAGCTGTGCCTCTTCGTTGCGCAGCCGCAACAAGGTGACGATGTTTTGCGTGTTGTCCCAGTCCTCTTTCTTGCTGAAGACCTCGCCCTGGTCCGATGCCTTGGTGGCGTTGGCGCGGTAGATGGTTTCGCGCAGCGCGCGCTTGTCGGCAAATTGCAGGATCGGGTAATAGGACGGGAAGTGCAGCGAGAATTCATAGCCTGGCTTGCCGGCCTTGTCGGCGGCGGCGCGCGCGGCGGCCTTCACGTCGTCGGGCAGGCCGGCCAGCTCAGCTTCATTGTCGACCAGCAACTTGTAGTCATTGGTGGCGTCGAGCACATTTTCGGAAAACCGCGTAGCGACGGCCGCGTGTTCTTCCTGGATGGCGCCGAAGCGCTCTTTCTTGTCCTCGGGCAATTCGGCGCCGCCCAGGCGGAAGTCGCGCACGGCGTTGTCGACGATGCGCCGGCGCGCCGGCGACAGGCTGGCGAAAGCGGCGCTGGCCTGCAGCTGCTTGTATTTGCCGAACAGCACTTCATTTTGGCCCAGCTCGGTCCAGAATTCCGTCACTTTAGGCAGGTTGGCATTGTAGGCGGCGCGCAGCTCGGGCGTGTCGACCACGCTGTTCAGGTGGTTGACGATGCTCCAGGCGCGGCCCAGGGTTTCGGCGATCTGGTCCTGGGGCGCGACGAAGTTGTCCCAGCTCACTTCTTCCACGGGCGCTTCCAGCCGCGCCACCGTGGCGCGCGCCTGGACCAAGAGGGTGTCGATGGCAGGCGTGACATGCTCGTGCGTGATCGCATCGAAGCGTGGCAGTCCGGAAAAATCAAGCAGGGGATTGGTGTTCATCGTCGGTTCCATATTAATAAGGCGGCAATGCCGCCCCGGGGTGATTCTTTAGATGCGCTCGGCAGCCTCTACTGTGTTCATCAATAACATGGTGATCGTCATCGGACCCACGCCACCCGGTACCGGGGTGATGTGGGAGGCGATTTCTTTCACGCCGGCAAAATCCACGTCGCCGCACAGCTTGCCTTCATCGTCGCGGTTCATGCCCACGTCGATGACGATGGCGCCCGGTTTGACCATGTCGGCCGTCAGGGTGTTGCGGCGGCCGACGGCGGCCACGACCACGTCCGCCTGGCGCGTGTACAGGCCCAGGTCCGGCGTCGCACTATGGCAGATGGTGACGGTAGCGTTCGCTTGCAAGAGCAGCAGGGCCATCGGCTTGCCGACGGTGTTGCTGCGGCCGATGACGACGGCGTGCTTGCCGCGCAGGTCGACGCCCGTGCTTTCGATCAGTTTCATGCAGCCATACGGCGTGCAAGGGCGGAAGCCGGGCAAGCCCGTCATCAGTTCGCCGGCGCTCAGGACCGAATAGCCGTCCACGTCTTTCGTCGTGGCGATCGCTTCGATGACCTTGTGCGGGTTGATGTGCTTGGGCAAGGGCATCTGCACGAGGATGCCGTGGATGGCGGGATCGGCGTTCAGGCTGGCGATGCGCGCCAGCAAGTCGGCTTCTGACAGGTCCGCTTCATATTTTTCCAGCACCGAGTGGAAACCCACGTCGCCGCACGCCTTGACCTTGTTGCGCACGTACACCTGGCTGGCCGGGTCTTCGCCGACGAGGATCACGGCCAGGCCGGGTTGGGTGCCCTTGGCCGTGAGGGCGGCGGCGCGCGTGGCGATCTCGCTGCGCAGTTTTTGGGAGAGGGCGATTCCGTCGATCAGTTGTGCTGGCATGGTAGGGAGGCTGTGTGGGAAGGAAAAGACAGATTATAAAGCCGGGCGGCGCAAAGGGGCGGTTTTGGCGCCAGTGCCGCTAAGTTAAGCAGTGCTATGCATTTATAAGCGCAAGGCTTAACAACAGCGGGCCGGAGACGCGGGCCTGAGAAAATGCCGATGGCGGCGTTGCAGCTCCTTGCCGTACTGGCGTACTGTCTGCGTCGCTGCGCCTGGCCCTCGACATTTTTCAGGCCCGCTTGGCCCGGGGAGCCTGTGCGGGTGACCGGGGTTTTAATTTGGTTTGTTGATGTGCTAAAAGCGGGCCGGAGACGCGGGCCTGAGAAAATGCCGATGGCGGCGTTGCAGCTCCTTGCCGTACTGGCGTACTGTCTGCGTCGCTGCGCCTGGCCCCCGACATTTTTCAGGCCCGCTTGGCCCGGGGAGCCTGTGCGGGCGACCGGGGTTTTAAGTTGGTTTGTTGATGTGCTCTTAGGGCAGGGGCAGCCAGGGCATGCAAGTTTCCCGGTTTCGGCGTTATTTGCCACTCTGCTCACCCTAATTTCCGCACAGAATTTGCGGCAGTGCAGCATAAATTTCATGGGGTAATTTCACTATATGAAATGCTATATCGTAATTTGAAAAATACTAAATACGCTGTTAGAATCCTCACACTAATCCATCTTAATAGTAAATAATCAGCGAAATACCGTCCGACAGCGATCCGGAAAATCGGGGTGGGGCGCTCACAAAGGAGACTCAACAGATGTCAGCTCAACTGAACCAGGTAACGACACAGATCGGCACCGACCCGGACATGCAGGAAACCAAGGAGTGGCTGGACGCGCTCGAAGCCGTGCTGGAAAATGAAGGTCCGGAACGCGCGCATTACCTGATGGAGCGCATGGTTGACCTGGCCCGCCGCCGTGGCGCCCAGATCCCGTTCTCCAGCACCACCGCCTACGTCAATACCATCCCCACCAAACAAGAAGCACACTGCCCCGGCAACCTGGAATACGAAGAGCGCCTGCGCTCGTGGATGCGCTGGAACGCCATGGCCATGGTGGTCAAGGCCAACCGCGCCGACGGCGACCTGGGCGGCCACTTGTCCTCGTTCGCCTCGCTGGCGAACATGCTGGGCATCGGCTTCAACCATTTCTGGCACGCGCCGACGGCCGACCACGGCGGCGACCTGCTGTACATCCAGGGCCACTCCTCGCCCGGCGTCTACGCGCGCGCCTTCCTCGAAGGCCGCTTGACGGAAGAGCAAATGCTGAACTTCCGCAAGGAAGTTGACGGCAAGGGCCTGTCCTCCTACCCGCATCCGAAATTGATGCCTGACTTCTGGCAGTTCCCGACCGTGTCGATGGGCCTGGGCCCGCACATGGCGATCTACCAGGCGCGCTTCCTGAAATACCTGCACGCACGCGGCATCGCCAAGACCGACAACCGCAAGATCTGGGCCTTCTGCGGCGATGGCGAGATGGACGAGCCGGAATCCCTGGGCGCGATCGGCCTGGCCGCGCGCGACATGCTCGACAATCTGGTCATCGTGGTCAACTGCAACCTGCAGCGTCTGGACGGCCCCGTGCGCGGCAACACCAAGATCATCCAGGAGCTGGAAGGCGAATTCCGCGGCGCCGGCTGGAACGTCGTCAAGGTCATCTGGGGTCCGGGCTGGGACGCCCTGCTGGCGCAAGACAAGGAAGGCATCCTGCAGCGCGTGATGATGGAAACCGTCGACGGCGAATATCAGAACTACAAGGCCAAGGATGGCGCCTACGTGCGCAAGCACTTCTTCGGCAAGCATCCGAAGCTGCTGGAAATGGTTGCCAACATGAGCGACGACGACATCTGGCGCCTGACCCGCGGCGGCCACGATCCGCACAAGATCTACGCGGCCTTCAAGATCGCCCAGGAACACAAGGGCCAGCCTACCGTCCTGCTGGTGAAGACCATCAAGGGATACGGCATGGGCAAGTCCGGCGAAGCGCGCAACACGGCGCACCAGACGAAAAAACTGGACGACGAAGCCATCCGTGAAATGCGCGACCGCTTCTCGCTGCCTATCCCCGACGACAAGCTGGCCGACATCCCGTTCTTCAAGCCTGCCGACGACGCGCCGGAAATGCTCTACCTGCACGAGCGCCGCAAGGCCCTGGGTGGCTACCTGCCGCAGCGCCGCCAGAAGTCGGAAGAGACCCTGCCCGTGCCTGGCCTGGACGCGTTCAAGAACGTGCTGGAAGCGACGCCGGAAGGCCGCGAAATCTCGACCACGCAAGCGTTCGTGCGCGTCATTTCGACCCTGCTGAAAGACCCGAACCTGGGCCAGCGCGTCGTGCCTATCCTGGTCGATGAATCGCGTACCTTCGGCATGGAAGGCCTGTTCCGCCAGATCGGCATCTACAACCCGAAAGGCCAGTTGTACGAGCCGGTCGACAAGGACCAGGTGATGTACTACCGCGAAGACAAGGCCGGCCAGATCCTGCAGGAAGGCATCAACGAAGCGGGCGGCATGAGCTCGTGGATCGCCGCGGCGACGTCGTACTCGACCAACGACCGCATCATGATCCCGTTCTACACCTTCTACTCGATGTTCGGCTTCCAGCGCATCGGCGACCAGGTATGGGCTTCGGCCGACATGCGCGCCCGCGGTTTCCTGATGGGCGGCACGGCCGGCCGCACGACGCTGAACGGCGAAGGCTTGCAGCACGAAGATGGCCACAGCCATATCTTCGCCGCCACCATCCCGACCTGCATGCCGTACGACCCGACCTTCAGCCATGAAGTCGCCGTCATCATCCAGGACGGCCTGCGCCGCATGATCGCCAACCAGGAAGATGTGTTCTACTACATCACGATCATGAACGAAAACTATGCCCAGCCAGGCATCAAGCCGGGCCAGGAAGAAGGCATCCTGAAAGGCATGTATAAGTTGCAAGAAGGCAAGGCGGACGCCAAGCTGCGCGTACAGCTGATCGGTTGCGGCACCATCCTGCGCGAATCGATCTTCGCCGCCGAATTGCTGGAAAACGACTGGGGCGTGGCCGCGGACGTGTGGTCGGCGCCGTCGCTGACCCTGGTGGCCCGCGATGGCCAGGATGCGGAACGCTGGAACATGGTCAACCCGTCGAAACAGCAGCGCGTGCCGTACGTGACGTCGCTGATGCAGGACACGGACGGCCCGATCGTCGCCACGACCGACTACATGCGCGCATTTGCAGAACAGATCCGCGCCTTCATGCCGAAGGGCCGCACCTACAAAGTGCTCGGTACCGATGGCTTTGGCCGCTCGGACAGCCGCGCCAAGCTGCGCGAGTTCTTCGAAGTGAACCGTTATTATGTCACCGTGGCCGCGCTCAAATCGCTGGCTGACGAAGGCAAGATCGACGTGTCGGTGGTGGAGCAGGCGATCGCCAAGTACGGCATCGACGCGAACAAACCGAATCCGGTGACCCAGTAATCGTTGTGCGGACCCGATGATGCCAGGGCGGTGCGAAAGTGCCGCCCTGGCGTGTGTGCGGGTCCATCTGACAAATAAAATAACGGAGCAAGCTATGAGCATTGTGGAAGTCAAAGTCCCGGATATCGGCGATTTCAAGGAAGTCGAGATCATTGAACTGATGGTCAAGCCAGGCGACACGGTCAAGGTCGACCAGTCCCTCATCACGGTCGAATCGGACAAGGCCAGCATGGAAATTCCATCGAGCCACGCCGGTGTCGTCAAGGAATTGAAAGTCAACGTGGGCGACAAGATCGCCGAAGGCTCGCTGGTCCTGCTGCTGGAAGTGGCGGACGACGCCTCGGCCCCTGCGCCAGCCGCCGCTGCCGCCCCGGCACCTGCCGCTGAAGCCGCCCCCGCCGCCGCTCCTGCGGCCGCGCCGGCACCCGCCGCCCCTGCCGGCGCGCCGGCCCTGGTCGACGTGACCGTGCCCGATATCGGCGACTTCAAGGAAGTCGAAGTCATCGAGCTGATGGTCAAGGTGGGCGACACGATCAAGGTCGACCAGTCGCTGCTGACGGTCGAATCGGACAAGGCCAGCATGGAAATCCCGTCGAGCCACGCCGGTGTCGTGAAAGAATTGAAGGTCAAGGTCGGCGACAAGGTCGCCAAGGGTAGCTTGGTACTGGTCGTGGAAACGACCGGTGGCGCTGCCCCCGCCGCCGCGCCTGCACCGGCCGCGCAAGCT
>NZ_NEGZ01000034.1 GCF_002127585.1 Janthinobacterium sp. GW458P | reverse complement strand
GCTCCGGCGCCGCGCCTGCCGCCCCTGCCGCCGGCGCAGCGGCCGCCACCCCCGCGGCCACGCCCGATGCCGCCACGCCGCGCGTGATCAACCTGCTGTCGATCGCCGCGCCGCAGCAGGTGATGCTGGAAGTGAAGGTGGCCGAAGTGTCGAAAGTGCTGGTCGACCAGCTGGGCGCCAGCCTGGGCATCAACAAGACCATCGGCAGCTGGTCGTACTCGCTGCTGTCCAGCCTGCTCAGCAACAATCCCAGCGGCTTGAGCGGCGCCAGCAAGAACAACTTCTTCAACCTCGACGCGCAAAAGCGCGACGGCCTGATCAAGGTACTGGCCGAGCCGAACATCATGGCCATCAGCGGCCAGGAAGCGAGCTTCCTGGCGGGCGGCAAGATCTTCATCCCCGTCAGCCAGACCAACAACGGCGGCGTGCCGACGATCACGCTGGAAGAGAAGGAGTTCGGCGTGGCCGTGAAATTCACGCCCACCGTACTCGAAGGGGGCCGCATCAACCTGAAGGTGGCGCCGGAAGTGTCCGACCTGAACAAGGACGGCATCGGCATCACCGCCACCGGCATCTCGACGACGGCCATCCTGCCCTCGTTCACGACGCGGCGCGCCACCACCACGGTGCAGCTGTTCGACGGCCAGAGCTTCGCCATCGGCGGCTTGATCAAGAACAACGTGACGAGCAACATCAAGGCTTTGCCGGGCCTGGGCGAAGTGCCCGTGCTGGGCGCCCTGTTCCGCAGCACGGACTTCCAGACGGACCGCACCGAGCTGGTCTTCATCATCACGCCGCACCTGGTCAAGCCGCTGCCGGCCGACTACAAGCTGCCCACCGACGAGTATGTGCAGCCGACGCGCGGCGACATGTTCATGCAAGGAAAAATGGAAGGCACCGCGCCCGCCGCCGCCCCCGCAGCGGCACAGGTACCAGTACCAGCGGCCCCCATGCAGCCGCAAGCGGCCGCGCCCCAGCCTGCCGCCGCCGGCTTCGACCTCAAATAGGAGAACACCATGAAAACCGCACATTGCCTGCCCTGCGCCGCCCTGCTGTCGCTGCTGTCCCTGCTGGCCGGCTGCGCCGCCACCACCACGCCCGTGCTCGATTCGCATTTCGGCGAATCGGTGGCCCTGCTCAAGGCGCAGCAGATCATGTATCCGGACGCCTACCGCAACATGGACCCCGTCAGCGGCATGGACGGCAAATCCGGCGTGAGCGCCTACCAGCGCTACCAGAAATCGTTCAGCACGCCGGAACCGCAGACCAACGTCTTCGCCATCGGCGTCGGCTCGCGCCAGTAAGCGTCCGCCACGCGGCGAACTTCCCCCAGGCCACCAGGAGAAACACATGCACACCCCATTTCGCAGGCACGACAAGCAGCAGGGCGCGATCGCCATCGTGCTCGGGTTGACCCTGGTGGTGCTGTTCGCCATGGGCGGCCTGGTGCTGGACCTGGGCCACCTGTACATCGCCAAGGCCGAACTGCAGAACGGCGCCGACAGCGCCGCCCTGGCAGGGGCCATGGAACTCAATCAAAGCGCGGCCGGCATCGACAATGCACAGACCCAGGCCATCGCCATCGCGCAGAAGAACCGCTACGACTTTTCCACCACGCTCACCATCACGGCCGCCAACATCAGCTTCGGCCCCGGCCCCGACGGCCCCTGGTCATCCGGCGCCAGCGCCCGCACCAGCCCCCAGGGCCAGACCTTCATCCGCGTCGACACGGGCAGCAAGACCTTCGCCACCTACCTGATGGGCATCGCCGGCATCGCCAGCACCAGCACCTCGGGCGTGGCGGTGGCGGGCCGTTTCGTCAACGACGTCACGCCGATCGGCGTGTGCGCCGTCGATCCGGCCAACAAGACGGCGCAATACACGTATCCGGCCGCCCCCGCCGGCACGGGGCTGACGGAGCTGGTGGAATTCGGCTTTCGCCGCGGCGTCACCTACAATCTGTTCGGCCTCAATCCGCTGGGCGGCTCGTCCGACCCCTATCTGATCAATCCCGTCGACGCGCCGCCCGGCAGCTGCAGCGCTTCGCACGCGAGCGCTGCCTCCACCGCGCCGTTCATGTGCACGGGCAGCAGCGCCGTCATCACCAGCGGCACGGGCCAGGTCTACACGAACACGGGTCTGACAGCCTCGCTGGCCGCCTCGCTCAACTCGCGCTTCGACGATTATTCCTCGCCCTCAGTGTGCGATCCCGCGTCGGCCCCGCCCGACACCAACATCAAGGAATATCCTTGCGTGGGCAGCTCGCCGTGCGCCGCCAGCGCCGCCAACTCGCCACCCACCGGCTGGATGCAGCCAGGCGCGAGCACCGTGCCGAGCCAGCAGTCGGTCAGCCTGGCCGGCAACAAGCCGAACTACCAACTGCCATCGGCGGGCAGCGTGCCCGCTCCCTCGGCCACGTTTGCCCAGTTCGCCGGCTACGGCGTGCTGTGGTCCTACGGCCCGGCCTACCAAAGCAATGGCGCCACCCCGGCCAAGGCCGGCACGGCGTACAGCGTCACGGACGGCAACGCCAATCCCATGTACAACACCACCAAGGCAAATTACTTCGACACGGCCAGCTACCCGGTCAGCGCCGGCGCCGGCTTCCCCGCCGGCACGCCGCCGTCGCCGTACAACCAGACCAGCGGCCCCACGTTCCAGGCGCCATCGGTGGCCCATCCGGGCCAGCGCAACCGGCGCATCCTCAACGTGGTGCTGGTCGACTGCCGCACGGCGCCCGTGGGGCCGGCTTCGTGCGGCAGCATCAACGCGGTCGGCATCGGCAAGTTCTTCATGACGATGAAGGCCGATTTCAGCGGCGGCACCAAGCGCCTGGACGTCGAGTTCGCGGGCCTGATCGAGCCCGTGCCCAATTCCGAAATCAAGCTCTACAAGTGAGGCGGCCATGCGTACTCCCATTTCCCATCTCAGGCAACGCGGCGGCGCCGCCGTCGAATTCGGCATCGTGCTGGCCCTGCTGGTGACCCTGCTGGCCGGCATCTTCGGCTTCGGCCGCGCCTTCTGGTACTACGACGCGCTGACCAAGGCCACGCGCGACGCGGCGCGCAATATGTCCGTCAAGGCCAAGGCCAGCATCGCCTCGCAGGGCGTGCCCGCCGCCAAGCAGACGGTCGTCGACGCGGCCACCAGCGCCGGCATCAGCGGTTTCACCACGGCCAACGTGACGGTCACCTGCCTGGACGCGAGTTTCGGCGACAGCAGCTGCACCGACGGCACGGCGCCCGGCGGCATCCGCGTCGAGGTCGTCAACTACACGCTGTCGGTCGGCCAGTACCTGCCCTTCGTGATCGGCGCGGCCACCAGCTACACCACGCCGCTGGCGCCGCGCACCACCATGCGCTACATGCTGTAAGGAGAACGCCATGCGCCATCGCCTCCCCCCCGCCACCCGGGCCGGCCGCCAGCAAGGCGCCGCCGCCGTCGAATTCGCCCTGGTGGCGCTGCTGTTTTTCACACTGCTGTTCGCCATCCTGGAATTCGGCCGCCTGCTGTACCTGTACAATACGGTGCAGGAAGTGAGCCGCCGCGCCGCGCGCGAGGCGGTGGTGCGCTGGATCGACCAGACCGACGCCGTCAAGACGCTGGCCCTGTTCGGCGGCACGGCCCTGCCGGCCGCGCCCGAGGTTACGGCGGCCAACATCACCATCAGCTACCTGAACAAGAGCGGCGCCGAAGTGACCCTGGCGCCGGCCGACCCCGGCGACAACCTGTCGGCCTGCGGCGACATCACGCGCACGGCCAGCTGCATCGACAGCGTGCGCGTATCGATCGACAACGTCAGCTACACGCCGATGGTCAGCCTGTTCGGTTTTCTCAATTTCGCCCTGCCCGCCTCGGTGGTCGTCATGCACGCCGAAAGCCTGGGTTTCCAGATCAACTGAACGCCATTACCGGGAGCACCAAGTGAATATCGTCATCGTTTCGAAGAATGAAGCCCAGCTCAAGCGGCTGACCCGCTTGCTGCGCGAACGCAGCACCGCCGACCGCGTCTCGCTGCTGGCGAGCACGCCGGACATGTTCGACAACGGCGTCACGCCGGACCTGCTGCTGCTGGAACAGGAGCACATCGGCGAGGACGAGCTGGAGCGGCTCGAGCTGCTGGGCGGGCGCCACCCTAACCTGGCCATCATCGTGCAATGCCCGCAGCAAAGTCCGCAATTCCTGCTGCGCTCGATGCGCGCCGGCGTGCGCGAAGTGCTGCCGCCCGACGACGATGCCGCATTGTGCGCGGCGCTGCGCCGCATCGAGGAGAAGCTGCAGAAGCAGGTCACGCGCAAGGGCCAGGTGCTGGCCTTCGTCTCGTGCAAGGGCGGCAGCGGCGCCACCTTCATCGCCGCCAATCTCGGCTATGCGCTGGCCGCCGGCGAACAGCGCAAAGTGGCGCTGCTTGACCTGAACCTGCAATTCGGCGACGCCGCCCTGTTCGTCTCGGACCACAAGCCGGCCACCACCCTGTCGCAGCTGTCGCAACAGATCGTACGCCTCGACGCTTCGCTGCTGAACGCCAGCATGATCCAGATCACGCCCTCCTACAGCGTGCTGGCCGCCGCCGACGATCCGGCCCATGCGGCCGACATCGAGGCCGACCATATCGACCGCCTGCTGACCCTGGCGCGCAGCCAGTACGACTACATCGTGCTCGACGTGGGGCGCGGCCTGGACGCCGTCAGCGTGCGCGCGCTGGACCGCGCCGACCTGATCTTCCCCGTGCTGCAGGCAACCCTGCCGTACGTCCGCGACGGCAAGCGCCTGCTCGACGTGTTCCGCGGCCTCGGCTACCGCGAAGACAAGATCCGCCTGATCCTGAACCGCTATGCCAGCAGCGACAGCATCCGCGTGGCCGACCTGGAAGCGGCGTACGGCAAGCACGTCTACAAATCCATCCCCAACCACTACGAGGCGGTGGCGGCCTCCGTCAGCCAGGGCGTGCCCATCCTCAAGCTGGCGCCGCACAATCCCGTCTCGCGCGCCCTGCAGGAACTGGCCGCCAGCCTGGCCGGCGAGACCCCGCCGGCCGCGCAAGGCTGGGTGGCGCGGCTGCTGGCGCGCGCCTGATTCCCCCCATTCACCGGAGACCGACCATGACTGCCGAAAAACTCACCCTGCGGGACCGCCTGGGCTATGCCCAGGATGACGCCAGCCTGAATGACGGCGCCGCGCATCAGGGCGCAGCCAGCCAGAGCTACCAGCAATTGAAGCACCGCACCCACCAGGCCCTGCTCGACCGCGTCGACCTCGAAGGCATGCAGCGCCTGTCGCGCGAGCAGATCCGCGAGGAGCTGAAAATCCTCGTCAGCGACGTGCTCACGGAAGACAATGTGGTCATCAACGACCTGGAACGGCGCTCGCTGATCCGCGACATCCAGGACGAGGTGCTGGGCTTCGGCCCGCTCGAACCGCTGCTGGCCGATCCCAGCGTGTCCGACATCCTCGTCAACACCTACCGCCAGGTATATGTCGAACGCCATGGCCGCCTGGAACTGAGCGACACGACAAGATCGTCTCGCGCGTGGGCCGCCGCATCGACGAATCGAGCCCGATGGTCGATGCGCGCCTGCCCGACGGCTCGCGCGTGAACGCCATCATCCCGCCGCTGGCCATCGACGGCCCCGTGATGTCGATCCGGCGCTTCTCGGCCSAKCCSCTGCGCCTGGCCGACCTGATGCTGAAACACAGCCTGACCGAGGAAATGAGCACCGTCCTGCAGGCGCTGGGCAAGGCCAAGATGAACATCCTGATCTCGGGCGGCACGGGCAGCGGCAAGACCACCATGCTCAACGCGATTTCCGGCTTCATCAGCGCGGCCGAGCGCATCGTCACCATCGAGGATGCGGCCGAGCTGCAGATGCAGCAGCCGCACGTGGTGCGCCTGGAAACGCGCCCGCCGAACATCGAGGGCAAGGGCGAGGTGACGCAGCGCGCGCTGGTGCGCAATGCCCTGCGCATGCGTCCCGACCGCATCATCCTGGGCGAGGTGCGCGGCGCCGAGGCGCTCGACATGCTGGGCGCCATGAACACGGGCCACGAAGGCTCGATGGCCACCATCCACGCCAACACCCCGCGCGATGCGCTGACGCGGCTGGAAAACATGATCAGCATGGCCTCGGCCGCCCTGCCCGTGAAAGCCATGCGCCAGCAGATCAGCTCGGCCATCAGCGTGGTGGTGCAGGTGTCGCGCCTGACGGACGGCAAGCGCAAGGTCACGTCGATCCAGGAAATCACGGGCATGGAGGGCGAAATGATCACCATGCAGGAGATCTTCACCTTCCGCCAGACGGGCATCGGCGAGGACGGCACGGTGCAGGGGCATTTCCATGCCAGCGGCGTGCGCCCCCGCTTCCTCGAGCGCCTGCGCGCCTTCGGCATCAGCCTGCCGGAGMCCCTGTTCGATCCTGCCCGCCAGTACCACTAAGGAGAACGCCATGGACTATCTTTACTACGTATTCGCCATCCTGACCTTCATCGCCGTGGTGCTGCTGATCGAGGGCCTGTACCTGGCGTGGAACAGCGCGCGCGGCCCGGAGGCGGAAAAGGTCGCGCGCCGCCTGCGCATCATGTCGGCCGGCGCGCATGGCGAGACGGGCAGCTCGATGATCAAGAAGCGCCTGCTGAGCGATACCCCGGCCCTGCAGCGCCTGCTGCTCAGCGTGCCCCGCGTGCACGCGCTCGACCGCCTGCTGGAACAGTCGGGACTGACCTGGAGCGTGGCCAGCTTCGCCGGCGTGATGCTGGCCTCGGCCGGCGCCGCGTTTCTGCTGCTTAGCTATTTCAACGTGCCGTGGGCGCTGCGCCTGCCGCTGGCGGCCGGCGCAGCCCTGCTGCCGCTGCTGGTGGTCTTGCGCGCCAAGGCCAAGCGCCTGCAGCGCATCGAGCAGCAATTGCCCGACGCGCTGGACCTGATGGCGCGCGCCCTGCGGGCCGGCCACGCCTTTCCCACGGCCCTGAAGATGGTCGGCGATGAAATGAACGCGCCGCTGGCCGTGGAATTTCGCGCCACCTTCGATGAAGTCAATTTCGGCATCGCCATGCAGGACGCCCTGATGAACCTGGCCACGCGCGTGCCCAGCACCGACCTGCGCTATTTCGTCATCGCCGTGCTGATCCAGCGCGAAACGGGCGGCAACCTGGCCGAACTGCTCGACAGCATCAGCCGCATCATCCGTGAACGCATCAAGCTGCTGGGGCAGGTGCGCGTGCTGTCGGCCGAGGGCCGGCTGTCGGCCTGGATCCTGTCGCTGCTGCCCTTCGGCGCGGCCGCCATGATCCACCTGACCAACCCGCAATTCCTGGAAATGCTGTTTGTCGATCCCGGTGGCCGCAAGATGCTGATCGGCGCCCTGCTGCTGATGGTATGCGGCGTCTTTGTCATGCGCAACATCATCCGCATCCGCGTCTGAGCCCGCAAGGAGAACTCTCATGAATCCCGTGAATATTGCCTTTCTCGCCCTGCTCTTCATTGCCGTGTTCGGCACAGCGCTGGTCGCCCTGCGCAGCTTTTCGCCGGACCCGCTGCGCCAGCGCCTCGACAACGCCGCCGGCAAGGCGCCGCCGTCGCCGGGCGCCTCGGCACCCAACCCCTGGCTGGCGCGCATGGTGCGCCTGACGGGACCGCTGGCAAAACTGTCGCTGCCTGACCAGGGCTGGGAAAACTCGGCCATGCGTCGGCGCTTCATGAATGCCGGCCTGCGCCAGGCTTCCACGCCCATCCTGTTCTTTTCCGCCAAGACCATGCTGGCCATCGGCCTGCCGCTGCTGCTGTTCCTGGGGCTGAGCGCATCGGGCCATCAGATGGCCGGCAAGGCGATCCTGTTCTGGCTGCTGATGGTGGCCGCCGTTGGCTATTACCTGCCCAATATTGTGCTGGCGCAAATGATCAAGCGGCGCCAGCGCGATATCTTCGAAAGCTTTCCCGATGCGCTGGACCTGATGACGGTGTGCGTGGAGGCGGGCCTGGCCATGGATGCGGCGCTGGCCCGCGTCGCCGCCGAAATCGCCCTGAAAAGCACGGTGCTGGCCGAAGAACTGCACCTGGTGATACTGGAGCTGCGCGCCGGCAATACCAAAGAGCGCGCCCTGCGCAACCTGGCCCTGCGCACGGGGGTCGAGGATGTCGACGCGCTGGTGGCCATGCTGATCCAGGCCGAACGCTTCGGCACCAGCATCGCCGCCTCGCTGCGCGTGCAATCGGACCAGCTGCGCACCAAGCGCCGCCAGCGCGCCGAGGAAGAGGCGGCAAAGATCGCCCTCAAGCTGCTGTTTCCGCTGATTTTCTTCATCTTTCCCTCGCTGCTGGTCGTCCTGATGGGACCAGCCTTCCTGCAAATCTACCGCGTGCTCCTGCCCAGCATGGGCAGCGGCAGCTGACCGGAGAATCGCCATGTCACAGCACACCTCATTGATGCTCATGCTGGCCTGCGCCGGCCTGCTGCCCGCCTGCGGCAACCTGCCCGCCCCGGCCAGCAACGCCAGCCGCGCTATGCCGCCCCAGGCGCGCAGCGACGGCAGTCCCGCCACGCGCGCCGCCGCATACTGCAAGCTGGGCAAGCGCATGCAGGAACTGGGCGACCCGCGCGCGGCGCTGGCCGCCTACCACGAAGCGCTGCTGCTCGAACCTGCCTCGCCGGACGCGCGCAATGGCGCCGCCGTGCTGCAAGCCCAGATGGGCCAGCTGGAAACGGCGCGCGCCTTGCTGCAGGCGCTGGTACAGGAAGCTCCGACGGCCAGGACCTACAACAACCTCGGCTACGTGCTGTACCTGCAGGGCGACTACGCCCAGGCGGCCACCCTGCTGCGCCAGTCGCTGCAGCTCGACAACAGCCAGCAGCCGGCGCGCGCCAACCTGGAGCTGGCCATCGCGGCGCTGGGACGCAGCGTCAGCACGCTCGACACGGCCACGGCGGCCATCGCGCCCGATCTGGCGCCAGCGCCCGTACCCGGCGCCCCTGCCACGCGCCTGCAGCTGACGCAGTTGCAGCCCAACATCTTTGTGCTGGGCTGGCGCGACGCGCCCACAGTGAGCAGCGCCCCCATGCAGGCCGGCATCGCAAAGGCCGCGCCAGCGCCGACGGCGGCGCCGGCCAACAAGGCCAGGCTGGAAGTGATCAACGGGAATGGCGAAGCGGGCATGGCCGCGCGCATGCGCAAGCTGCTGGGCGGCATGGGCATCGCCGTCTTCAGGCTGGGCAACCAGCGCCCGTACGGGCAGCAGGCCAGCAGCATCGTCTACCGGCCCGGCCATGCCGCCGACGCGGCCGCGCTGGCAAGGGCGCTGGGCGGCATGCCGCAATTGCAGGCGGAGAAGGACGACGGCACGGGTATCGGCAGCAACGCCGACCTGCGTCTGTTGCTGGGCAAGGATGCCGTGGCGGTCGCCGGCTTGCGCGCGCCGGCGCCGCTGCTGGCGTCGAACCTGGCGCCCTAGCAGCGCTTAGCGGGGCAACAGCCGGCGGTCGGCCGGGTCGAGCAAAAAGCGCTGCAGGATGTCCTGCAGCTGCGGCAGCTGTGCCACATAGGCGGGAATGCCCAGCTGGCGCGCGCCGAAGTAGTGGGCGATGATGTCGCCTTGCTGCTCCATGTTGAAATCGGACAAAGTCCCGCCAGCGCCCGCATCATAGCGGTAGGCACGCTGGCCGATATAGCCGCCGCGCAGCGCCAGCAGCACGCCATGCAGCAGCACGCCGTAGCCGAGCTGGTACTGCCACACGTGCACCATTTCATGGATGAAGAACAGCTTGCCGCCATTGCTTTCGCGGGAAAAGTCGTCACGGTACTGGGCCGGCATGAAATGCAGGCTGCCGCGCGGCGTCATGGCCGTGTTCTGGTCCTGCAGGCCGAACGGCAAAAAGGAACCGCGCACCACGCGCACGCGCGCGTAGTCGATGGCGTCGCGAAAGACGCTGCGGGCCATGGCGGTTTCGCCGATGGTGAGCGGGCGGCGCAGCACGCGCATGACACTCCGTCGGAAGAAAGAAGCGGCAAGTATGAAAGCTTGCCGGATCCTATAACTGCAAGTACCTGACAGAAGCGTAGCGAGCGGCAGTGATTTGTGGCCAAGAAGCGCAACCGTGCTGAAGCACGGTGAGCATCGCAGGCCGCAAAGCGCGACGCGCAGTAGCTTATGTCAGGTACGACTAAGCCGAGCGCAGGCCGCTGGCTGCTTTCGCGATTTCCGTGATGCGGTCCCAGTTGCCGGCCGCGATCGCGTCTTTCGGCGTCAGCCACGAGCCGCCCACGCAGGCGACGTTCTTGCACGCCAGGAACTGCGATGCCGTCTCTTGCGAGATGCCGCCCGTCGGGCAGAACGTGATGTCCGGCAGCGGGCCGTAGATCGCATTGAGCATGCCGATGCCGCCCGCCGGCACGGCCGGGAACAGTTTCAGCTGCTGGAAGCCGTTTTCGCGCGCCGCCATCACTTCGCCGGGCGTCATCACGCCTGGCAGCAGGGGCAGGCCGCTGCTTTTCGCCGCCGCCACCAGGGCCGACGTCAGGCCTGGCGAGACGCCGAAGACGGCGCCCGCATCGCGCGCCTGGGCGAATTCCTCGGGACGCGTCAAGGTGCCGACGCCGACGATGGCGCCCGGCACGGCCGACATGGCGCGGATCGCTTCGAGGCCGTGCCTGGTGCGCAGGGTCACCTCCAGCACGCGGATGCCGCCCGCCACCAGCGCGCGCGCCAGCGGTACGGCGTGGTCAGGGTCGTCGATCGCAATCACGGGGATCACGCTCGAAGTGCGCATAATTTCCAGTAGTGTCATGGTCATCTCTTATTTCCTAGCCAAAAAGTCTTCATCGGAACCCGGTACGGTATCGCCGACATTGTCGGCGTCGTGCAAGGCGACGGTGGTGGGAATCGGCGACGGCAGGCCGAAGGTGGTGGCACCTTCTTCCGCCGCGCTGACGGTGGAACGGAACATGGAAAACAGCTCGCGGCCCATGCCGACGTGGTTCGGCGACAGGTCGGCCGTGACCAGCGAACGCGCATGCCAGACGTCGGCCGGCACCAGCGCCTCCAGTACGCCCGTGAAGGCGTCGAGGCGGATGATGTCGCCGTCGCGCACCAGGCCCAGGGGGCCGCCGGCGAGGATTTCAGGCGAGACGTGGATGGCGGCCGGCACCTTGCCCGACGCGCCCGACATGCGGCCATCCGTGACCAGCGCCACGTGGCGGCCAGCATCCTGCAGGTTGGCCAGCGCCGGGGTCAGCGCATGCAGTTCCGGCATGCCATTGGCGCGCGGGCCCTGGAAGCGCAGCACGGCGACGAAATCGCGGTCCAGCGTGCCGGCCTTGTAGGCGGCCATGAAGTCTTCCTGCGAATTGAACACCAGCGCCGGCGCTTCGACCGTGCGGTGCTGCGGCTTGACGGCCGAGACCTTCATCACGGCGCGGCCCAGGTTACCCGCCACCAGCACCATGCCGCCGTCCGGCGCGAACGGGTTCGAGGCCGGGCGCAGCACGTTTTCGTCGGCGCTGGCCACCGGCGCGTCTTTCCAGAAGACCGTGCCGTCTTCGCCCAGGAACGGCTCCATGCAGTGCGCGCGCAAGCCGTGCCCCAGGATGGTGTTGACGTCCTCGTGCAACAGGCCCGCATCGAGCAGTTCGCGGATCAGGTAACCGGTGCCGCCGGCCGCGTGGAAATGGTTCACGTCGGCGTCGCCGTTCGGGTAGATGCGCGTGAGCATCGGCACGATGGCCGACAGTTCATTGAAATCGTTCCAGTCGATGACGATGCCGGCCGCCTTGGCGATCGCTACCAGGTGCAGGGTGTGGTTGGTCGAACCGCCCGTGGCCAGCAAGCCGACGACGGCGTTGACGATACATTTCTCGTCAACAATATGGCCAACTGGCAAATAACTGGCGCTTTGCGCCGTGATGCCGGCCGCGCGCTGGGCGGCGGCCCTGGTGAGCGCATCGCGCAGCGGCGTGTTCGGCGTGATGAAGGCGGCGCCCGGCAAGTGCAGGCCCATGACTTCCATCAGCATCTGGTTGCTGTTGGCGGTACCGTAGAAGGTACAGGTGCCGGCGCCATGGTAGGCCTTCGATTCGCCTTCAAGCAAGTCTTCGCGCGTGGCCTTGCCTTGCGCATACAGCTGGCGCACCTTGGCTTTTTCCTGGTTCGACAGGCCCGACGTCATCGGACCGGCCGGCACGAAGACGGCCGGCAAGTGGCCGAAATGCAACGCGCCGATCAGGAGGCCCGGCACGATCTTGTCGCACACGCCCAGGTACAGGGCGGCGTCGAACATATTGTGCGACAGCGCCACGGCCGTCGACATGGCGATGGTGTCGCGCGAAAACAGCGACAATTCCATGCCCGGCTGGCCTTGCGTCACGCCATCGCACATGGCGGGCACGCCGCCGGCAAACTGGGCGACGGCGCCCACTTCGCGCACGGCTTGCTTGATGATCTGCGGGAAGCCTTCGAAGGGCTGGTGCGCCGACAGCATGTCGTTGTACGAGGAAACGATGGCCACGGACGGCTTCTTGTATTCTTTCAGCGACAGCTTGTCATTGGCGGGAAAGGCGGCAAAGCCGTGCGCCAGGTTGGTGCACGACAGCGCGCCGCGCTGCACGCCCTGGATGCGGGCCGCATCCAGGTGCGCCAGGTAGGCGCCGCGCGATGGCCGGCTGCGCGCGATGATGCGCGCTGTTACGGATTCGACTACTGGATGCAGCGCCATATGGATTTCCTTAAAAATGAGTATTTCGTGAAATTTTACTACAAAATGGTAAAGAAGAAGCACTCTTGCATGGGCCGGCAACAGAAATAAACCACGGCTTGCGGCTTTTCAACGCCACGCCGGAAAATATCGTGCCTCCAGCAGCTGCCAACATCTCTCTTGTGTCACTGGCGCAATCCCTRAAAAAAGCACAACAAAATCGGCTCCCCGCCACAAACTGTAGTGAAATTACGTTTTTCTGATGTATTATTCTCACACCAACGCCGGCACCCCGTTCGCCACGATGAACGCGCCGTGCCCCTTTCAACCGAGACAAGCACCCAAGCCGACCGCCATGCGCCAGCCAGCACCTACTCCTGCCATTACCGCCACCGCCAGTTTCCAGTCCCTGCAAGCGCATAGCGCCAGCCTGCGCGAAGTGCATCTGCGCCAGCTGTTCGCGGCCGACCCCGCGCGCTTTTCCAGCATGACAGTCGATGCGGCCGGCCTGCTGCTCGATTACTCGAAGAACAGGGTCGACAGCACCGCCATGCGCTTGCTGATGGACCTGGCCCGCGAGCGCGGCGTGGAAGCGCAGCGCGAAGCCATGTTCACTGGCGAGAAAATCAATCTTACCGAACATCGGGCCGTTCTGCATACGGCCTTGCGCGCGCCGCGCGGCACGCAACTGGTGGTCGATGGCCAGGATATCGATGCCGACGTGCAAGATGTGCTGCAGCGCGTGAAGGCGTTTACGGACAAGGTGCGCAATGGCAGCTGGCTCGGCTACACGGGCAAGCCGATTTGCGACATCGTCAATATCGGCATCGGCGGCTCGGACCTGGGTCCGAAAATGGCTTGCCTGGCGCTGCGCTCGTATGCCAACCCCGGCCTGGAAATGCACTTTGTTTCCAACGTCGACGGTCACGACATGGAAGCGACCCTGTCGAAAGTCGATCCTGAAACGACCTTGTTCATCGTGGCCTCGAAAACCTTTGTTACCGCTGAAACCATGCTCAACGCCAACACGGCGCGCGCCTGGTTCCTGCTCGAAGGCGAAGAGCAAGACCTGGCCAAGCACTTCGTGGCCGTGTCGACGAACACGCAAGCCATTGTCGACTTCGGCATTGCGCCGGAAAACATGTTCCCGTTCTGGGACTGGGTGGGCGGCCGCTATTCCGTCTGGTCGTCGATCGGCCTGGCCGTCGCGCTGTCGGTCGGCTTTGAATACTTTAGCGATTTCCTGGCCGGCGCGCATGCGATGGATCAACACTTCCGCCAGGCCCCCCTCGAAGACAACATGCCCGTGGTGCTGGCCATGGTGGGCTTCTGGAACCGCCAGTTCCTCGACTGCGCCTCCGTATCCATCGCGCCCTACCACCAGGACCTGAGCCGCTTTGCCGCTTATTTGCAACAGCTGGACATGGAAAGCAACGGCAAGGGCGTCACCAGGGATGGCGTGCCCGTCGACGTGCCCACCGGCCCCGTCATCTGGGGCGATTGCGGCACGAATGCGCAGCACGCGTATTTCCAGCTGCTGCACCAGGGTACGGACATCACGCCCATCGACTTCATCGCTGCCCTGCGCGCCACGCACGACTTGCCGGGTCACCACGATGCCCTGCTGGCCAACTGCTTTGCCCAGTCGGAAGCCTTCATGACAGGCAAGACGGGGGCGGAAGTGCGTCTTGATCTGCAGGCGCAGGGCTTGCCGGAAAGCGAAATCGAAGCGCTGGTGCCGCACAAGACCTTCCCCGGCAACCGCCCCAGCAACACTATCCTGATGGACCAGCTGACCCCGACTACCCTGGGCGCCCTGATCGCGCTGTACGAACACAAGACCTTCGTGCAGGGCGTCTTGTGGAACGTCAACAGTTTCGACCAGTGGGGCGTGGAACTGGGCAAGGTGCTGGCCAAGAAAATCCAGGCCGAGCTGACGGGCGAAGCCCGTCCCGACCACCACGACAGCTCGACCAATGGCTTGATTGCCTTGGCGAAGGCTGCCAAGGCCGCATACTAATAACGCCTAAGCAAACCTGCTGCGCGTCGGTATAGGCAGCCTGCGATGCTCACTGTGCTCAAGCACAGTTCCGCTTCTCGGCCACCTATCCCTTCCGCGCGCTACGGCTTTGTTAAGCGTTCTCCACATTAAGAATAGATGAATATTTACGAAATCAAAGTAGTCAGCGACAAGCCCATGCAAGTGGGCGAATGCCCGCTGTGGCATGGCAAGGAAGCGGCCCTGTACTGGGTTGACATCGATGGCCGTGCCGTGCACCGGCTGCACCCGGCCAGCGGCAAGCATGAACAGTGGGCCATGCCGACAGAACCGTCGGCCCTGGCCATCAACGCCGGCGGCGGGCTGATCGTCGCCCTGCGCAGCGGCTTTGCCCACTTGGACACGAAGACGGGCAGCCTGGCGCACATCGCCCCGGCGCCGTTCGACATGGCCACCACGCGCTTCAATGACGGCAAGGTCGACCCTGCTGGCCGCTTCTGGGTCGGCACGATTTTCGAGCCGCGCAGCGCCGCGGCGGCGGAAATGTTCGTGCTGGAAAAGGGAGAGGTGCGCAAAGTCTGGTCCGGCGGCATGACGGTGTCGAACGGCCTGGGCTTTTCCCCGGACAAGCGCACCATGTACCACGCGGATACCACCACGCACCGCATCGACCGCTTCGACTTCGACGCGGCCACGGGAGCCATTTCCGCACCGCAACCGTTCCAGCGCTTTTCCATGGACAAGACCGCCGCCGACTATGGCGGGCGCCCCGATGGCGCGGCTGTCGACAGCGAAGGCAATTACTGGGCAGCCATGTTTGAAGGCGGCAAGATTTTACGCTTCGCCCCCGATGGCCACCTGCTGGGCGAAATCGCCGTCCCCGTGCGCTGCCCCACCATGGTGACCTTTGGCGGCCCGGACCTGCGCACCCTGTACATCACCAGCGCCAGCCACAACCGCTCCGCCGCCGAGCTCGCCGACTACCCGTTGACGGGCCACGTACTGTCCGTGCGCGTGGACGTGGCCGGCCAGCCGGAAACGCCTTACCAGGCGTAATCGCCTGCCAGCATGAAAAAGCGCCGGACCCTCGCGGGTACCGGCGCTTTTTAACAGGCGGCCACGCGGATTAGCGGGACAGCACCTTGCGGATGGTCTCGGCCAGCTCGGCCGCCACAAACTTGGCCACATAACCGTCGGCGCCCACGCCCTTGACGTGGTCTTCGTTGGTCGAACCCGTCAGCGACGAGTGGATCACCACGGGAATCGACGAAAAACGGCCATCGTTCTTGATGTTGCGCGTCAGGGTAAAGCCATCCATTTCCGGCATTTCCAGGTCCGTCAGCACCAGCGCGACCTTGTCTTTCGCCGTCTTGCCTTCCGTGGCCGCCTGGGCCGAGATCGCTTGCAGGCGCTCCCACGCTTCCTTGCCCGTCTTGGTCATGATGAAAGGCACGCCCATCGCTTCGAGGCCCTTTTCGATCAGCGAGCGGGCCAGCGACGAATCGTCGGCGGCCAGGATCACGGCGCCGGCCGGCAAGCGCACTTGCGGGCCGATACTGTTCTCGTCCACGTCCGGGTCGCCTGACGGCAGCACGTTGCGCAGGATTTGCTCCACGTCCAGCACTTGCGCCAGGCGCGTCTTGTCCGTGTCGCCATCGAGGCGGGCGATGCTGGTGACCAGGCCGCCGCCCACGCTCGATTCGGCCGACAGCACCTGGTTCCATTCCAGGCGCACGATTTCATCGACCTCTTCCACGGCAAAGGCCTGTGTCGACCGGGCAAACTCCGTCACCATCAGGATCTTCAAGCCGCTGCTCTTGCAGCCGACCGCCATCGGCAAGTCGATCACGGGCACGATCTGGCCGCGGATGTTGACCACGCCCAACATATGGGGATGGGAACCGGCTACCGCCGTGATAGCCGGCATCTCCATGATTTCACGGACTTTGAACACATTGATGCCGAACAGTTCGCGGCTGGCCGAGTGATCGCTGGTGCCCAGCTTGAACAGGAACAGTTCAAATTTATTATTGCCTGTCAGGCTGGTGCGTTCATCGACGTCCTGCTGCATTGAATTCATTGTGTCCCCTTGAGCCGTCTTGTAAAGTTAGGTCTGCCTGCCCGCGATGCGGACAGTACTGACTGCACGCCGCATGGACGTCGGGAGGCGGGTTCGGGGCATGGCCGGCGCTGCGGTGCAGTAATCGCGCAACTGCGTACTACCAATAGTTAGTTGCATCGATTCGAGTCTGAATTATACGGTTTTTTACTTTCCTCAAAGCTACTTTACGCCGCCAACCGCCATCCTGACAGCATTTCTTGACTTCTCTGTTGCTATAGCGCAAATCGTGATCAAAAGCATGGGAAATTTCCCGCGCAACCATGGTTGCTTTGAAAAGTCGGACGGCGCAAGCGCCGCGCGCCAGCGGCGGCGAAGGGCATATAATGACCACGCAACAGTCCAGCGCGCATATGCAGGGCAAAACTGCGACGGAAGCGCATGGAATGTAGTAAAATTTCTTGCAATTGCTGGTTCTACGTAGTAAATTTACACCATCGATTTTAGTAGCGACAGACTGGCACTTCCGGTCGGCCTCCTCCCGCTCCGGCTCTTTTACTTTTGCGACGACACTCACTTATGGCTCTTACCGATTTTGACCTGGTCCTGTTTGGCGGCAGCGGCGATTTAGCAATGCGCAAATTGCTGCCTGCCATGTATGCGCGCGACGTCGCCAACGATTTGCCGCCGACGGCGCGCATCATCTGCGTGGGCCGCCAGGACAGCGGCCAGGACGCCTTCCTGAAAATGGTGGAAAGCAACTCACGCCCGCACATCAAGGCCAGCACGCTGAACGCCGCCACCTGGAGCAAGTTTTGCGCGCGCATCGTGTACGTCTCGCTCAACGCCAGCGATGCGTCCACCTATGCCCCGCTGGTCGAAGCGCTGCGCGGCGACGCCGACCTGACGCGCGTGTACTACCTGGCCACGCCGCCGCATCTGTTCGCCTTGATCTGCGACAACCTGGAAGAAAATGGCCTGGTCACGCCAAATTCGCGCGTGGTGCTGGAAAAACCGCTGGGCCGCGACCTGGCCAGCGCCAAGCAGATCAACGCCGAAGTGGGCAAGGTCTTCCAGGAATCGCAGATCTACCGTATCGACCATTACCTGGGCAAGGAAACCGTGCAGAACTTGCTGGCCCTGCGCTTCGGCAACATCCTGTTCGAACCGCTGTGGCGCCGCGAATGGATTTCCGACGTGCAGATCACCATCGCCGAGAAGTTGGGCGTAGGCAACCGCATGGGTTACTACGACACGTCGGGCGCGCTGCGCGACATGCTGCAGAATCACTTGCTGCAACTGCTGTGCATCGTCGCCATGGAGCCGCCGACCTCGATCGCGCCGGACGCCGTGCGCGATGAAAAGCTGCAAGTGTTGCGCTCGCTCAAGAAATTCACGCCGACCACCCTGGCGCAAAACATCGTGCGCGGCCAGTACCGCGCCGGCCACGTCGATGGCGCCACAGTGCCGAGCTACCGCGACGAGCCCGATGCGCCGGAACATTCGCGCACCGAAACCTTCGTTGCGCTGAAGGCGGAAATCGACACCTGGCGCTGGGCCGGCGTGCCGTTCTACCTGCGCACGGGCAAACGCATGGCCGACAGCCTGGCCGAGATCGTCGTGCGCTTCAAGCAGATTCCGCATTCGATCTTCAACCAGCCCACGTCCAGCTTCCAGCCGAACTGCCTGGTGATCCGTTTGCAGCCGGACGAAGGCTTGCGCATGAACCTGATGGCGAAAACCCCGGGCGACGGCATGCGCTTGAAACCGGCGGAGCTGGAACTCGATTTCCGCGAATCGTTCAAGACCCCGCGCATGGACGCCTACGAGCGATTGCTGCTCGACGTCCTGCGCGGCCAGCTGACCCTGTTCATGCGCGGCGACGAGCTGGAAGCGGCCTGGGAATGGGTCGAGCCGATTCTCGACAACTGGGAACAGAACGACAGCGCGCCGATTCCGTACACGGCCGGCACCTGGGGCCCCGCGGCCGCCAGCGCCCTGATCGGCCGCGACGGCTTGCAGTGGCGTGAAGAGGCCTTGCCAGAGGACTGAAGCCGTTAAGATTTGGCTTAACCCTGAACGGCGAAATACTGGGGTCGGACCCTGAGGGTCCGACCCCGGAACTTTGCTTTTGGGGTGAAAAGGACGCAAACTTACGGCATTACAGCCAGAAGATCAATCAATGCTACTCGATTCCATCCGCACCCAGCTCGATTCGCTCTCCAAGTCGGAGAAGAAGGTCGCGCTGGCCGTGCTAGACCAGCCTAACCAGACGGTCAGCCAGAACATCACGGCGCTGGCGAAAAGCGCGCAGGTGTCGGAACCGACCGTGGTGCGCTTTTGTCGCACCCTGGGCTATGACGGCTGGCATGAATTCAAGCTGAAACTGGCGCAGGGCCTGGCCCTGGCCATGCCGGGCGCGAACGAGCAGCCGGCGCAGGACGACCTGGCGGCCGACCTGGTGAATAAAATCTGCAGCCGCTCGATCAATACCCTGCTCGACCTGCGCAACAACCTGAATCCGGAAGCGATACAGCGCGCACTCGACATCCTCTCGCGCGCCAGCAAGATCGAATTCTATGGCCAGGGCACGTCGGGCATCGTGGCGGCCGACGCGCAACACAAATTCTTCCGCTCGGGCGTGCCGACGGTCGCCTACAGCGACCCGAACATCCACAGCATCGCGGCGGCCCTGCTGCGCGGCGGCGACTGCCTGGTGGCCATCTCGCAGCGCGGCAACAGCCCCGCCCTGGTGCGCTCCGTGAAACTGGCGCGCCGCGGCGGTGCCGACGTCGTCGTGCTGGCCCCATCGGGCACGCCGCTGGCCGACCTGGCCACCGTGCTGATCCCGATCGACCTGGTCTTCAACACCGACCCCTACACGCCCATTTCGGCGCGCCTGGCCTACCTGGTCGTGATCGACGTGCTGGCAGTGGGCCTGGCCCTGCAGCGCGGGCCGGAATTCCGCAAGAAGATGCAAAATGCACAAAAGGCGCTGCAGGAATTCGACATGCAGTTCGATTCCTTCATCGGCTGATCCTCCAGCGGCGCCAGCCTCGCTGGTGCCGCTCCTTATCCGAACGTCTCCATTGGACCAGGATGTCTCTTCCTTGATCTCACATGGGGAACCGGTACACGCGGCAGCCTTTGCATTGAAAGACCGTCCCATCATCCGTGTCTCTAAGCATTGGGATCCTTTGGTTTCCCATGGTGGCGTATCGGATGAGTTTTGCTACCTCCTCCTGCATTGGACACAACCACTCTCACCTCGTCGTTGGGGAAAAAGTGCATATAGATATCTCCCGGCTCATCGTATTTTTCCACTTCCACCATTTTTTCTTTAATAATATGTTTTAGTCCATCCGGCATATCCCACCGCACCAGCACCATCATGCCCGGATACCACACTCGCGGGATTGATGCACAGCAAATTTCTGCTCCCCCCGCTCCCCATCTGGCCATATCCGCGCCTCCCGCCCCATCCACCGAAGCGGAGTAAATAAAATTCCCAGTATGGTTCACGATACCCACCTGCGCCGTCGCGGTAGACCTTGGACCGGCTTCCTCAACCTGCCTGGCCTGGAACATACAGCCGCTCAGCAGCAAGACAGTGCCAAGATAAATAAACCATTTCATCATTTTTCCTTTTATAAAAGCAGTTCGATTGCATCATCGGCTGATCTCCCTTCGGCGCCAGCCTTGCCGAGCGGCGCAGCCGGTTTGCCCATCAGCCATTCCCTATGCGGCTTGCGGGGAATGCCATAGAAAGGATTTTCAATTTCTTGTCTGCAAAACTGCCCTTGGGGAAGGCGCGTGGCATGCAATTTCACCTCGGCGGCAGCAAGCGGCGCCGCCGTCTTGAATGTTCCCAGCCGCGCCTGAACCGTACCATCGGCAAGAAAGTGCAAGAGCACGCTAGTCGGGCGATCGGGACCTGTCGCGGGAAGAATGTCGACAATGGCCTGGCACCAGCGGCTGCCAGGAGAACCTTGTCTGGAAGTACGTTCATCATAAGAAATACTGGATTGACCATCGTGGTAACGCATATCGAATACCACGCTCCACACCACCCGCACCCTCAGCGGCTTGTCGACCGGCCGATCCCAGCTTAAACAGCAATTGCCACTGCTGAAGGCAACTTTTTCGCCATTATCCAATCTCCCCTCGCTTGCGTCGCGAAAAAAAACGGAGCCGCCGCTGGGCGCATCATCGATATTGAAGGGGAGCGAGATTTCCTTGAACGCGATGGCATACAGGTCGTATGGCGTGTAGTTATAGGAAGTGGTCGTAAAAGTTTGCTCACTTGACTCTTTTTGCAATCGCTCCTCCTTCTCCCTGGCATTGCAGGCAGCCAGAATGAACAGGGACAATATGATAAGAATGATTTTTTTCATATCTGGATAGCGATCATTTTCCGGAAACAGAAAATTCTTCAAATAAAATCTGATGCCGAGAAAGCTAGCCAAGGAAGTAGCAGCCATGTCGGGAGCGAATGAAAAGCTCGGCAATACGACTCAAGAATATGGGACGACTCGCACGTAGAAGGTTCAATAAAAGAAACGATGGAAAATGGCAAAAAATAGAAAATTTATCAATTTCCCTGTCAAGGAAGACTGGCAGGTTTTCCGGAATGAAGAATAGGATGATTTTTACTATCGCCATCCACATTTGACACAACCACTCTCACCTCGTCATTCTCAAAAAAATGCATATAGATATCTCCAGGCCTATCATATTTTTCCACTTCCACCATTTTTTCTTTAATAATATGTTTTAGTCCATCCGGCATATCCCACCGCACCAGCACCATCATGCCCGGATACCACACTCGCGGGATTGATGCACAGCAAATTTCTGCCCCCCCCGCTCCCCATCTGGCCATATCAGCGCCTCCCGCCCCATCCACCGAAGCGGAGTAAATAAAATTCCCAGTATGGTTCACGATACCCACCTGCGCCGTCGCGGTAGACCTTGGACCGGCTTCCTCAACCTTCCTGGCCTGGAGGGCGCAAGCGCTCAGCAGCAAGGCCGTGCCAAGATACATAATCCGTTTCACAATTTTATTTTCTATAAAAGCAAGCAGTTGAAGGTGCAAGCGCATGCAGCCGATCACGCAATCTTTAGCGTCCGGAAATGCACGATCCAAACGCGCCACATTACTGGACGAGTAAAACGGCATATCCAACCTTATATCATTGTTGCGCCGTCGAAGAAAAAACCAAAAAATATTGACACCACATGGGGGCGGGAAACCTGGAAGTGGACATTCACGCTTCTTCATAAATTCTATAATTTCATCCATTTCATTAGTTCCGTCAAAAAAACGGGCTTTGTCAGATGGATAATTCTTATCAAAAGAATAGCTTTCAGCCAAAAAAGCTGTCATCGCACATCCCCCTCTAAACTCTGGACAATTTTTCTTTGAAATTCAATAATTTCTTTTTTTTCTTTTATCTTTTCATCTGATAAGGTATAAAAATCACGCAGCAATCTTTTTTCCAAAAAATCGAGCGTCTCTCTCTCTCTCTTTAGTTTATCCTTGCGGCGCTCGTCCCGATACTCCTTCGTCGGCACCGGATACCCCTTGATTTTCCCCGGCCACTCCGGTCGGCTCGGTCCATAATACGACACCACGGCGCCCACGCTGCCATCTTCATAGACGATCAGCCAGATATCGCCTCCCTTCCCATCCGGATACGGTGGAACACTGACCGTCTCGCGATGAAAGGTTGGGTCCGGGGACAACTGATAGACCACCACCACCTTCAAATCCACATGCCACTTTTCCGGCACGCTGAAACAGCATATCGACCCGCCCTGCCCGTATGGACGGATCGAATCGCCACCGCCGCCGCTGTTCGTATTGCCCGGATTTTCAACCGCGATGTAATTAACCTCGCGCGAAGAATAATTCAGCGCCTGAATGCTCGCGGCCATGGCGACGCCGGGTAAACATGCGGCCAGCAAGATGCATCGCCATAATTGTTGCTTGAGTAACATCATCATGATTTCATCGCTATCCATAAAACCGGCGGATGAGTCCACCCTGCTTCAACCGCGCTGAAGTCACGCCCTATGCGAGCGCATTGATCCGCTCTGCAGAGCGCTGCTGCGCCAGGTAAATCTCTTCATCGAGTCTGGCTTGCGCAATATCCTGTGTTAAGTTTTCGCTCCACACGAATTCTTCGGGTGCATCTTTCGCCTGGATACCGGCCGTCGGCATACGCTGCAGCTCGTTTTCGTGCACGCTTTTCCGGAAGAAGCCGCTTTGCGGGTAATAGCCTCGGCGCAAGATATAGCCGCCACCCTCGCGCCGTGTATAGGTTTGCGTGGTGATCAGCCTGCTACGCATGTCGGCGCTGTCGGCATCCGTACGGATAGGATAGGGAGTGCCATACTGCGCTTCCTTGACCAGCGCTTCCTCTTCCGGCGTCAATGCTTCGCCATTCTTTTGTTTCAGTTGCGCGGCTTCCGTCTTCCGGCTCAGTTCATACGCGCGTTTATAAAAGCCGTCTTTAGGCGGTTTATTGGCGAACGAGGCGATCCTGGCCCGCTTGTCGTATTCCGTCACTTCGCCAGCCATATAAAATCCGGCCAGGGAATCATGCACATAGTCGTCAAAAAAACGCATCACTTCGGGCGGCAGCGGTTTGGGGTGATCGAATATGTCGAGCGCAAATTCTTCCCATTTGTCCAAGGGCGTGTGGTTTTGAGCCCGATAATATTGCCAGTGGTTGATGCGCGCAATATCCCGGGCGCTGAACGGCTGGCCCTCATCGCCATGACGGAAGGCTTTGCGCGCGCGCAGCGCTTCCAGATCGCCTGCCAGCAAGCGGTTGTAGGATCCCAGATCCTCCCGCTCCTGCGCGCTGGCCGCCTTGAAGCTGGCCGTAGCTTCCAGTGTCTTGACGCGCGCGGCGCGCCAGCGGTAATACAGCTCCATGTGCTTGCTCAGCAAGCCGCCTTGCTTGTTAAGCTCGGCGGTATATGCTTCCCATGCCTTGGCAAGCTCTTGACTGACCTGGAAATCATCCTGATCGCGAAGTTCCAGTTCGCTGAACGGTATCAAGGGCACGCCCTTGAGGCGCGCCTCCTTGAACATATGCGCCAGCGGAATTTGCGACAGCAAGGCCGCTTGTCCGCCACGCCCCTTTCCCTGCTCGCCCGGACCATAGCCGCCTCCCACGTCCGAGTGCACGCCAGGAAAATACACTTCCTCGATTTTCCCTGTCAGGCACGTGACGGGAAAATTCATGCGCTGCTCATGCGTGGCAATACAATGCAAGCCTGCCTGGACGCAGGGCGGCAACGGCTTGAGCAATTCATTAGCCCAGGCCCAATGGCCATCGAACATCGCGCCAGGCGCGATCGTGGTTTTCGCTACAGACGCCGAGCTGCCCACGGTTGCCACCGTGTCAAAGACGCCAAGAAAATCGATGCTGGCCGGAATGCCAGCAAACTCCTGCCCCTCACCTTTGCCCGGCGTGAGCAAATCGGCAAACAGCTGGCAAAACGCCACCGCTTCGGCGGCGCCACGCGAAAAACCAAACACGGACAGGGTCAGCGATGGGATATGCGGCTTGGGTTGTGCCGCCATCGCGGCTTTTAACTTTTCGATATGCTCAGCGAACCAGTCAGAGTGAGTCATGAAGCGCTCCCTGCCGGTTGAGGGATGCGCTACCTTTTCGTGGCCTACGTCATTATCATAAGTACGGGCAAGTTCGCCAGCCTTATCTGTTTCATATAATGGCGTATCACTCCCATATATTACTCGATGAATTGCATTTAAAACCTGCAACAATCCCCATATAATCCGCGGCTGCCCTCCTTTGGCAAAAGCCTTCCCCTCATCCGATTCAGTCAACTCACCAATTTCCTTAAATGGCGTCCCAACACCAGGAATATAATATGAGAAATATCCATTTTTTGTTTTATTACCAGGATATGCCGAAAATAAACGCGCCACATTACTATGACTGGCTTCATTGGCGTCTATCACAACATTATTTATAGGGGCAGGCTTCTTCGTTCTCGGATCGAGCACGCCTGTCCTAACCCCATTCCTATCGCGCTCCAGGTTATTATTGGTTCCATCAAAGAAAATTCCAACCCTCACTGGAATACTGCACGGCAAGCTATCTTTATTATCACATGCCACCTTGGTAATTTTGGATTGCTCTGGCGTCGACGGTTTAAGAAAAAAATCGACGGGAAACGGCGCTGAATTAGGAGTTTCACTGATCATAATATCAAGGGATATTGGCAGGTTTTCCGGAATGAAGAATAGGATGAATTTTGCTAGGCCCTCCAGCATTTGACACAACCACTCTCACCTCGTCATTCTCAAAAAAATGCATATAAATATCTCCTGGTCTATCATATTTTTCCACTTCCACCATTTTCTCTTTGATAACATCGGTATGCCCTTCAGGCATATTCCACCGCACCAAGACTTTCATTCCCGGATACCACATTCTCGGAATGGATGTGCAACAAATATTGGCAAGCCCCGCACCCCATCTGGCCATATTCCCCCCTCCCGCCCCATCAACCGATGCGGAATAAATATACTTCCCCGTATGGTTGACAATACCCACCTGCGCCGTCGCGGTAGTCCTTGGACCGGCCTCATCAACCTGCCTGGCCTTGAGGGCGCAGCCGCTCAGCAGCAAGACAGTGCCAAGATACATAATCCATTTCATCATTTTTCCTTTTATCAAAGTAAGCAGTCGAAGAAACAAGGCTAGGCAGCCGAGCGCGCCTGCCAGAAATCGTCGGGCAGCGTGTCGAGCTCGGACAGGTAACTCGCTCCCTGGCGCGTGCGCCGCAACAGGCTGGCCATCGCCGGATGCAAGGTAAAATCATCGGCCAGCATCAAGGCCAGGGCGCTGAAATGCTGACGCTGGCCTGCCGCCTCGATGCCGCTGGCGCTTGCCACTAGTAAATGCCGCGCCACGCGCGCGTGGCACTCGGCTGGGGTGCCGGAATGAAACAGGTCCGGCTGCACATCATGCAGATTGGCCAGGATGGCGTCGGCTTCGGCGATATCCACCAGGGAGGCAAAGGCGGTGTCGCTGAGGGGGAATTTATCAAATTCCGCAGGGGCGGGCTTGGCCTCTGCCGTGCCCTGCCAACTGACCAACGAACCATCGCGCCGCAGCGACCACCAGCGGTAGATGGGGCTCAGCAAATGCGCAGACTGCGTTTCAGTCAAGGCTGCCAGCAGGGCCGGCAATATGCGCGTATCGGCCCAGCGCACGGGCCATTCGACGGTGTCTGGCGTGATGGCAATCAAATAGGGGCGCAAATGCTGCTCCAGCTGGCCGATATCGAGCGTGCTGGCGATGATGCTGAGCATGGGCTTGCCTGCGCACAGCGAAAACAGGCGCTGCAGCCACGCAGCCTGCTCGCTGCCTGTCGATGGCGCCGCCATTAAATGCGGTGCGGCGCTCTTGAAGTTTTGCAGCGAGGTGTGCGCATACAGCGACTGGCGCCGCAAGCGGCTCGGGTAGCGCTTGGTGAAAAACTCCTCATCGCAAGCGCCGTCGAGCAGCGCCAGCAGGTGCAAGGGCTGGCTGCCGTTCGCCGCTGCCGCCTCCGAGCGCAAGGCCAGCAGTTGCTGCGCGATCAAGTCGGGTACTGCCGCGTCAGGAATATCGATGGCAAAGTACATCAGGGCTCCTTTTCTAGGCTGCCGTGGGTGCAACAAACGGACTACCGCTACGCAACGCGGCCAGCAGACACGCCTTGCAGACGCTCGCAGGCAGCGCCGGCAATGGATAAGCGAGCCGTGTCGGCCCGATAAAACTCTTCTTGCCCGCATGCACCGTGATCTTGCCCGGACACTGGATCGTGATATTGCCGCCTTCGATGGTGATATTCGCGCCGCCCGCCGTCGACAGGCGGATGCTTTTCGCCGCCGCCCAGTCCACATGCGCATTGGCACTGATGACGTTGACCTCTTCGCGCGCCTGCACGTTGAGCACGTCGGCCTGCGCCTGCGCGTCGATGGCGCCCTGGGCCGAGATCAGTTGCACCCCGGCATCCCCCTCGCCGGCCTTGACGGCGCCGCCCAGCACGCCGATGGCCTGGCCCGCGTGCACGCGCCACTGGCCGCCACCGGTGAACTGGGTATCCTGGCCGCTCATCATGGTGACGGTTTCGCCGCTGGCCAGTTGCATGTCTTGCCCCGCGACAACGCCCAGTCCGGCCCTGGCGGCGATCGCGATGATGGCGTCCTTTGTGTGCGGCAACTGTTCATGCATGCCGGAAACGCTGGCCAGCATCGCTTTCAAGGGCGCAGCCTGGCCATCGAGCGCGCTGGCGTTTGCTGCGCTGGCGCCGATGTGGCTGGCGTAGGCCACCGTTTGATGCGTCTTGGCGGCAGCGCTGAATGTGTCGCCCAACAGCACAGCCTGTTTCAGCAGGGCAATGCCGGCGGCGTTGTCGCCGGCCGGATCGCGTTGCGCGGCGTCGTGCCGGAGCACATAGCTGCTTACCAGCAGGCCGGCCCTGGCGCGCACCACGCCATACGCATCGGTGCGCAACTCGGCGCCGGCACCGCGCAGGCTGCCACGGTAATTGTCGGCGCCATGGATCAAGTGGCCCAGGTTCAGTTCGCTGGCCGCATGGCTGCTTTTCAGCTGGATGCGGCCCTGCTGGTCGGTGTCGTCGAACAGCAGCTGGTTGTAGCCGGCCGCGCTGCCCGCCTTGCCGAATTCCTTGCTGCGGATGCCCCATTGCGCCGCTCCATTGCGGTGCGCCGCGCTGGCGCCCGCGGCGCCATGCCACAGCGGACTGTTGCCGCCCGCCACATTGCCCTGGCCCGCGATGGCGTGGTCGTGCGCCGGCTGGAACACGCCGGCGTCGCTCTGATCGCGCGCCATGCCGCCCGGCGTGGGTACGGTGCCGCCCTCGCCCTGGCCGTTGTACAGGGCGCCGACGATGACGGGCCGGTCGATATCGTTTTCCAGGAATTGCACCAGCACTTCCTGGCCGATGCGCGGCAAAAACTGGCTGCCCATGCCGCCGCCGGCGGCGCGCTGCGCCACCCGCACCCAGCACGTTGCGCCAGTCTCTTGCTGCCAGTGAAAGCGGATGCGCACCCGGCCCAGCTTGTCGCAGTAAATTTCATCGGCGCCGCTGGCCGCGTCATTGCCATCGGCGCCGACGACGATGGCGCTCTGGCTGCCCAGGGCCGTCGGCGTGGCATGCTGGCGCGCCTCGCCGTCATCGTGCGCCGGACGCCACGGAATCGCCGCACTGATCATATCGATGCAGTTGGCGTAACCGCTGGCTTGCGCCTGGGCAATCGCAGCGGCGAAATCGGGAAACCCTGCGCCCCACGCTGCCACGGTTTCCTCCAGCAATTCCGGTATCGGGCCGAACAGTTCCGCCAGTCCTTCCAGCGCCGGCAGCGGCAGGTTGTTGACGCCGATGCTGGCCACGCGCAGCACGACATACTCGGGCGCGGCCCCGTCGGCTGGCTGCAACGGGCCTTGCGTCAGGCTAAAGCGCGTGCCGGCGCGCAGGGTGCGCACGGTCGAACGGGCTTGCCACAGCTGGGCGCGCGCTTCGTGGGCCTGCATCTGCAAGCGGGCGTAGCGCTGCGCCTGGGCGCCATTCGCATACCAGTACTGGCCCGGCGTATCGTAGCTTTCCAGCACCGGCGCGTTCTTGCCGCCAAGAATCATATTCGTCGGCACGCTGGCGGCAACCGCCTTTTTCGCCTTGTAATCGTAGCTGAGCACGCTACTCAGCCCCACCTGCAGGCTGCGCCGCGCGCGCAAGGCTTGCACGCTGTCACCCGGCTCGCCCACGCGCGCGCCATGAAAGCGCAAGCCGCCGCCTTGCGCGCTGCTGGCGTCCTCTGGCGTGGCGCAAGCCTGGCTGCTGTCGGCAAAGACGAGCAAGGTCTGACCGTCAAACCGCCAGGCCAGCCCCTCTTCCGTCAGCAGCCGACGCACGAAATCGAAATCCGACTCGCGGTACTGGCAACAATAGCTGCGTTCGCCCGCTTCCTGCATGAACGACGCCACCTCGTCGCTCCAGCGCCACAGTGCGTGCGGCGCGTAGGCCTGCAATACTTCGTCGACGATGGCCGTCACGGTTTTGTCTTGCCAGACGCGGCTGTTACGCGCCTGCGTCAGCAGCCACAGCCACGGCGTGATGCGCAGCCGGTAGCGCGCCAGTCCGCCATTGCTGCCAAGCATGGCGGCGGCGCTGATGTAGCCGGAAAAGGACGTGCGCGTGCCGTCGGCCAGGCTGACATGCAGGCTGGCAGGCTGGCCCAGCAGAGACGCCAGCGGCACATGGGCGCTGACCGACAAGGCGATGATGTCGCGCGCGCCGACTTCCTGCAGCCGATCATCGCTGGCAAAGGCCTCGACCAGCAGGCCGCTGTCCTGGTCATCCTTGCCGATGGACAATGCATACAGGCGTGTCGCGCCGTTGAAGGCGGCCAATGCGCTAACGATATCTTGTGTCAAAAGGATGCTCTTCATCTGAATGGTGGCATCGCATATTGCTTATAAAAACAATGTGCAAAATAAACAAGTTCAGCCAATTATGCGCGAGTTCTCAAAAAAGCAAGATTCAATTGAACAAGTAGTGCACAGACAAGACAATAGTGGGTCCCACCTGCGATGGATTCGGTACAATACTTCGGCAAGCCCTTTCACTCTTTCCCGTCCAGCCATGAACCAACTCGAACAACTGAAGCAATTTACTACCGTGGTGGCCGACACCGGCGACTTCCAATCGATCCAGGCCTACACGCCGCGCGACGCGACGACGAATCCTTCTCTGATCCTGAAGGCCGTGCAGAAGGATGAATACAAGCCGCTGCTGGAAAAGGCCGTGCGCGACCATCCGAACGCCTCGACCGCCGAAATCATCGACCGCCTGCTGATCGCGTTTGGCGTGGAAATCCTGCAAACCATCCCCGGCCGCGTCTCCACCGAAGTCGATGCGCGCCTGTCGTTCGACACGGAAGGTACTGTCGCCAAGGGCCGCGACCTGATCGCCCTGTATTCGAACGCCGGCATTGCCCGCGAACGCGTGCTGATCAAGATCGCCTCCACCTGGGAAGGCATCCGCGCCGCCGCCATCCTGGAAAAGGAAGGCATCCGCTGCAACATGACCCTGCTGTTCTCGCTGGCCCAGGCCATCGCCTGCGCGGAAGCCGGCGCGCAGCTGATTTCGCCCTTCGTCGGCCGCATCTATGACTGGTACAAGAAATCGACGGGCATCGACTACATGGGCGCGGAAGACCCGGGTGTGCAATCGGTTCGCCGCATCTACAATTACTACCGCAAGTTCGGCTACAAGACCGAGGTGATGGGTGCGAGCTTCCGCAATACCTCGCAAATCCTCGAACTGGCCGGCTGCGACCTGCTCACCATCAGCCCCGACCTGCTGCAAAAGCTGGCCGACAGCGATGCGCCCGTGGAGCGCAAGCTGAGCGCCGAAGCGGCGCCATCGACCAACATCGTGCAAATGTCGCTGAACGAAGAAGCCTTCCGCTTCATGATGAATGAAGACGCGATGGCGACGGAAAAACTGGCCGAAGGCATCCGCGCCTTCTGCGTCGATTCCGGCAAGCTGAAGCAGATGATCGCGGCGCTGCGTTAAGCGCCGGCTCTCCCCGCAGAAAAGCGGCGTCCGTGCAGTGCACGGCGCCGCTTTTTGCATGGCAGCGCCCTCGGGCGCAATGGCGCTACAATAAACAACCGCCACCAGCCGCCCACGCATGTTGCTTACTTCGTCCGCCATCACCATCCGCCTGGGCCGCCGCGCCCGCGCCCGCATCGCCGACAACGGCTTGCGCGCGCTCGACGTCGCCATCGTCCCAGCCGCCGCGGGCGGACCGAAAGGCCTGATCCTGCACCAGCTCGATTGCTGGCTGTTCGGCGATTTCCTGGCGCAGGCGCCGCGTCCGCGCCACTTCGTCGGCGCCTCGATCGGCGCCTGGCGCATGGCCGCCGCCGTGTTCCCCGACCCGGTCGCCGCGCAGCGCCGCCTGGTGCGCGCATACGTGGGCCAGCGCTATCCCGACAAGCCCGGGGCGGCGCACGTCAGCCGCACCTGCCGCGCCCTGCTCGACGCCGTGCTCGATGGCCAGGATGCGCAACTGCTGCAGCATGCGCAGCACAGCCTGTCGGTGCTGGCCGTGCGCGGCATCGGCGCGCTGGCGCAGCCGGGCAAGTGGCGCGACCGGCGCGGCTTCCTGCTGGCCGCCGCCGGCAATGCCGTGGCGCGCGCGCGTCTGGCCGCTTCGCTCGAACGCGCGGTATTCCATGCCGGGCCGGACGGCGCCAGCTGGCTGCGTTCGCGCTTCGACGCCTTTCATTCGCATTTCGTGCCGCTGGCGCAAGACAACCTGCGCGACGCCTTGCTGGCCTCCGGTTCCATCCCGCTGGTGCTCGATGCGGTGACGGACATCGCCGGCGCGCCGCCGGGGCGCTACTGGGACGGCGGCCTGGTCGACTATCATTTACACCTGCCCTACCAGCGCGAACCGGACCTGGTGCTGTATCCGCATTTTGCCGACCATATCGTGCCGGGCTGGCTGGACAAAGCCATGCCCTGGCGCCGCGCGCGCAGCGGCGACAGCGCATTCGACAACATGATCCTCGTCTCGCCTTCGCCCGCCTTCGTGGCCAGCCTGCCGAACGGCAAACTGCCGGACCGGCGCGACTTTCCCCATTACGGCCAGGACCACGCGGCGCGCATGCGCGACTGGCGCCGGGCCATCGCGGAAAGCGAGCGCATGGCGGCCGCCTTCGCCCGCTGGGCCGAGCAGCCGGACCTGCGCCAGGCGTTCGACCTGTAGCACGGGCGAGACTGCAACAGGCGCAAAAACAAGCGCGCTTTTCCCTCGCCTATTGGTCACTTATCAGTGCATACTATGTCGCACAGGCAATTTAATTTCCCTTTGCGCCAGGAGTCCGACCATGCACGCTCTCTCCCACCTTCGTATCGGCACGCGCCTGGCAGCAGGTTTCGCGCTGGTGCTGCTGCTCTCCGTGGCCTCCACCGCGTACGCGCTGTACAGCGCCCATGCGAATGCCGAAGCGACCCGGCAAATGATGGAAAAGCCGCTGGCCAAGGAACGTCTGGTATCAGACTGGTATGTACTCATTTATTCGGCCATCGCGCGCACCTCGATGATCGCCAGGAGTACGGATGAAACCCTGTCGAGCGTGTTTGCCGAGACCATTGCCGACAGCACCAAGCAGGGCGGCGAACTGCTGAAGCAAATCGAAACCCTGCTCGTCAGCGAGGAGGAAAAAAGCATCTTCAAGGCCTCCATCGAGGAGCGCGTCAAATACCAGGACGCCAAGACACAGGTGATGAACGCGCGCAAGGGCGGCAACGCGGCCCAGGCGGAAAGTACGTACCGCGACAGCTTTGCCCCGGCCGCCACCAGGTACCAGAACAACGTCAAGGCCCTGCTGTCGCAGCAGCGCAAGGCCATCGACGCCACGGCGCACGCCATCGAGGCGGCCAATGAACGCAGCTTCACCCTGTTGCTGCTGCTGTGCGCCCTGGTGGTGGCGCTGGGCAGCGTCTGCGCCTGGCTGATCACGCGCTCGATCACCGCGCCCTTGCAGGCGGCCGTGAAGGTGGCCGAAACGGTGGCCGACGGCGACCTGCGCACGCATTTCGGCCCGGCCGCCAGCGATGAAATTGGCGACCTGATGCGCGCCCTGCAAGGCATGAACGAGGCGCTGCGCAAGGTCGTCTCCGAGGTACAGACGGGCACCAACGCCATCGCCACGGCTTCAGGTGAAATTGCCGCCGGCAACGCCGACCTGTCGGCGCGCACGGAGCAGCAAGCCAGCTCGCTGGAAGAGACGGCCTCGTCGATGGAAGAACTGACCAGCACCGTGAAGCAGAATGCGGACAATGCACGCCAGGCCAACCAGATGGCGGTGGCCGCGTCCGGCGTGGCCGAGCGGGGCGGCAGCATCGTCAGCCAGGTGGTCGACACCATGGGCGCCATCGATACGGCGTCGACGAAAATCGTCGACATCATCGGCGTCATCGACGGCATCGCCTTCCAGACGAATATCCTGGCCCTGAACGCGGCCGTCGAAGCGGCGCGCGCCGGCGAACAGGGGCGCGGCTTTGCCGTCGTCGCCACCGAGGTGCGCAACCTGGCGCAGCGCTCGGCGGCGGCGGCGCGCGAAATCAAGGCCCTGATCGGCGACTCGGTGGAACAGGTCAACAACGGCACGCGGCTGGTGCAGCAGGCCGGCAGCACCATGGGCGAAGTGGTCGACAGCGTGCGCCGCGTCACCGACATCATGGCCGAGATCACGGCCGCCAGCGCCGAGCAAAGCATGGGCATCGACCAGGTCAACCAGGCCATCGCGCAGATGGACCAGGTGACGCAGCAAAACGCGGCCCTGGTAGAAGAAGCGGCGGCGGCCGCCGAAAGCATGCAGGATCAGGCGGGGCGTCTGGCGCAGGTGGCGGCCGGCTTCCAGCTCGAACACATGGCCGTGGCGGCGCAGCCGGCGCGTAAGGCGCGCCCGGCCGCCGTCCACCAGGCCAAACCGCAGCCCGCCCACAAACCGCTGGCCAGGCCGCAAAGCGCCGCCCCGAGCGCGCCACCGGTGCGCAAGACCCCGACGCACATCGCAAGCGACCAGGACTGGGAAGAGTTTTAAGGCGCGCAACGCCGCCGCTTGAAAGAGTTTGACAGCGGCGTGGCGCGCGCGGATACTTGTTTCAGGTGGGATGGCGCGCCACCGGCCGCTGGACAAGGGCGCCTTGCATCGTTCTGCGGGAGCACGAACATGATACGCATCAGAGAGCAATTGCGTCTGCGCCTCCTTTTCCCCCTGCTGCTGTGCACGGCCCTGGCCGCCTGCGCCACCGCGCCCTCCCCGCCGCCGCCGCCCGACCTGTTCAACGACACCAGCTTTGCCCCTCCCGCCACGCCGGTCGAGCCGCAGCAGGCATTTGCCGTCAGCGAGGCCATGCAACGCTATGTGCGCATCGACATCGCGCGCGAGGCGCGCGGCAAGAATCCGCGCCGCGCACTCGCCAACGCGCTGTACAACAAGGCCGGCCTGCAGCTGGAATACGATGCGGCCATGACGCGCACGGCGGCGCAGACCTTCGATGAGCGCAGCGGAAACTGCCTGTCGCTGGTGCTGATGACGGCCGCACTGGCCAAGGAAATGGGGCTGGAGGTACGCTATCAGACGGTGCTGGGCGAAGACAGCTGGAGCCGCAGCGGCGACATGTACTTTGTCGCCGGCCATGTCAACCTGGTGCTGGGCCGCCGAATAGCCCAGGAAAGCGGCAATTATGACGTCGACACGGAACTGCTGATCGACTTCCTGCCGCCCCAGGATCTGACAGGCCAGCGCACGCGCACGATCAGCGAGGAAACCATCCTGGCGATGTACCTCAACAACCGCGCCGCCGAAAACATGGCCGCTGGCGACCTCGTTCAGGCGTACTGGTTTGCCCGTGCCGCCATCGTGCAAGACCCCGCCTTTGCCGGCGCCTTGAACACACTGGGCATCATCCAGCTGCGCCACGGCGACCTGGAACCTGCCCGCCGTACGCTGGCCTATGCGCTGGAACGTTCGCCTTCGAACACCGTGCTGCTATCGAACATGGCACAGGCGCTCGACAGTTTGGGACGCGCGGACGAAGCGCAAGTCATGCGGCGCAAACTGCTGGCACTGCAGCCGGAGCCGCCTTTTCACTTCTTCAGTCTGGGCCAGCTGGCCATGAAAAACGCCGACTACCAGGAAGCGGTGCGCTTGTTCAAGCGCGAAATCGCGCGCGATCCGTACTACCACGAATTCCACTTCTGGCTGGCGCAAGCCTATGCGCGCATGGGCCAGCTGGCGCAGGCGGGCCAGCAGCTGCAGCTGGCCATGGATAACAGCACCACGCGCAGCGACCACTCGCTATATGCGGCCAAGCTGCAGCGGCTGCGCGCCGCCACGCATTAATCTTCCAGGAACATCTGCTGCAGGTCGTTCAGGAAGCACAGTCCCCGTTCCGTCGGGCGGATGAGCTGGTGGTCGCGGTACAGCAGGCCCTTGGCTTCGGCCGCGTCGAGCGGCTTGTCGATGGCGTTGATGGCCAGCCCCGTGCGCTCGGCGAACAGGTTGGGCGAAAAACCCTGCGTCAGGCGCAGCGTGTTAAGCATGAACTCGAAGCCCATTTCCTCGCGCGCCAGCTCGCGCTCTTCCTGCACGGGATTGCCGGCCAATACCGCGTCCATGTAGGCGCGCGGCTGCTTGTAGCGGGCCTGGCGCAGCACGCGGTGCGGAAACGAGATTTTCGAATGCGCGCCCGCGCCGATGCCGATATAGTCGCCAAACTCCCAGTAATTGCGGTTGTGGCGCGCCTGGCGGCCCGGCTGCGCGTAGGCCGACACTTCGTAGCGGCCGTAGCCCGCCTGCGTCGCGCGCGCAGCCACCATGTCGGCGATGTCGGCGCTCTCGTCGTCGTCCGGCAGCACCGGCGGATACTTGGCGAACAGCGTATTGGGCTCCAGGGTCAGGTGGTACAGCGACAGGTGCGGCGGCGCGAACGACAGCGCCGTTTCCAGGTCCTGCTGCGCCTCGTCCAGGGTCTGCGTGGGCAGCGCGTACATCAGGTCGAGGTTGAAATTGTCGAAGTTGGCGTGCGCGATCTCCACCGCGCGGCGCGCCTCGTTGTCGTCATGGATGCGCCCCAGCGCCTGCAGATGGCGCCCATTGAAGCTCTGGATGCCGATCGACAGGCGGTTGATGCCGCTGGCCCGGTAGGACTTGAATTTCTCGGCCTCGAAGGTGCCCGGATTGGCCTCCATGGTGATTTCGCAATCGGGTTCCAGTGGCAGCAGGGTGCGCACGTCCGACATCAGCCGGTCCAGCCCCGCCGCCGACATCAGGCTCGGCGTGCCGCCGCCGATGAAGATGGTGTGGATCTTGCGGCCCCAGATCAGCGGCAGCGCCATTTCCAGGTCCAGCCGCAGGGCCGCCAGGTATTCGGCTTCCGGCAAGTCGCTGCGCACTTCGTGCGAATTGAAGTCGCAATACGGGCATTTTTTCACGCACCACGGAAAGTGAATGTACAGCGACAGCGGTGGCAGGGCCGTCAGGTTCAGCGCGCCCGGCTGCAGGTATTTCAGGGCTGCCCCGGCCGCGCCGGAAATGCCTTCCTGCGGCGCCGGGGCGGCGCCGGGCTTGGCTGCAGATTTGGCGCCCACCAGTTTGATCGGGATCATCGCAGCTTTTCCACCAGCGCGCGCAGGGCCTGGCCACGGTGCGACAGCGCGTTCTTTTCGTCGGACGTCAGTTCGGCCGCGCACTTGCCCAGCGCGGGAATATAGAAATGCGGATCGTAGCCGAAGCCGCCGTTGCCGCGCGGCAAGGCGATCATCTCGCCATTCCAGCGGCCGTCGGCGATCACCGGCTGCGGGTCGTCCGCATGGCGCACGTACACCAGCACGCAGTAGTAGTACGCGGACTTGTCGGCATGCGCTTCCAGGTCGGCGATCAGCTTGGCGCTGTTGGCGGCATCCGACTTCGGCTCGCCCGCATAGCGGGCCGAGTACACGCCGGGCGCGCCGCCGAGCGCATTGACGCACACGCCGGAATCGTCGGCCAGGGCCGGCAAGCCCGTCAGGCGAGACGCGTGGCGCGCCTTTTGCAGGGCGTTTTCGACGAAGGTGTGGAACGGTTCGTCGCTTTCCGGGACGTCGTACTCGCCCTGGGCGTGCACGGAAAAACCGATGGTCGAGAGCAGCTCGTTGAATTCCTTGAGCTTGCCGGCGTTGTTTGATGCGAGGATCAGGGCTTGGGTCATTGACAATATCCGGTTGAACGGCCACCCGTTCGGCGGCGTAAAGTGCCGATATTGTAAACCTTTTGCGCGCCCCTCACCTCGCCCTGCCGCCGCCGCGAAAAGCGGCAGCTGTGGGTTTTTTGCCCGGCGCGGCGGGCAATGACACGTAAATCTATGTAAAGATCAAATGCCGAGGGCTTGCTTCTGCAGGGCGATCAGGTCGGCGATGCCGCCCTGCGCCAGGTCCAGCAGGCGGTTCATGCCGGCGCGGTCGAAGGCGGCGCCTTCAGCCGTGCCCTGCACTTCGATGAAGTGGCCCGCTTCCGTCATCACCACGTTCATGTCCGTGTCGCAGCCCGAGTCTTCCACGTAGTCAAGGTCCAGCACCGGCATGCCCTGGTAGACGCCCACCGAAATGGCGGCGACGAAGCTTTTCACGGGGATGGCGGCGATGGCGCCGCGCGCCTGCAGCTGGGCAAACGCGTCATACGCGGCCACCATGGCGCCCGTGATGGACGCCGTGCGCGTGCCGCCGTCGGCCTGGATCACGTCGCAATCGAGGTGCAAGGTGCGCTCGCCGAAGGCTTGCAGGTCGAAGGCGGCGCGCAGCGAGCGGCCGATCAGGCGCTGGATTTCCTGCGTGCGGCCGGATTGCTTGCCGCGCGCCGCTTCACGGTCCATGCGCGTATGCGTCGAGCGGGGCAGCATGCCGTACTCGGCCGTCAGCCAGCCCTGTCCCTTGCCCTTCAGAAAGCCTGGCACCTTGTCTTCGATGCTGGCGGTGCAGATGACCTTGGTGTCGCCGCACTCGATCAGCACCGAGCCTTCGGCATGCTTGGTGTACTGGCGGGTGATGCGGATGGCGCGCAGCGCGTCGACGGCGCGGCCGCTCGGGCGGGATTCAAATGTCATGGGAGGTCCTGTGTGATTGGGGTTGCGGCAGCGATTTTACCACCGCGTGCCCGTCTATTTGCAGTCATGCAACAGCGCAGGGCGCAATGGCAGTGCCGCGCACATGATCCCTACAATCCTGCCCCGCCATACACAATTTTCTTTACAATGCCGTAAAACGCACACTATTCAGCAATTTTCAGGCCATCATGCGATCTGGCACTGTTTTACGATGCGGGCGGTATTGCCTGCGCTGGCTGATTAAGTGTATAAGTGACTGTATACAAGACCAAATCGGGGAATCCTTTGAGCATTTCAAGCATGACAGGCTACGCGGTTGCCACCAGCGAAGGTGCTGCAGGCACGCTGACAATTGAAATCAAGAGCGTCAATTCGCGCTTTCTCGACCTGCAATTCCGCATCAATGACGACTTGCGGGCGCTGGAGCCTGACTTGCGCGCCGCCGTCATGTCCGCCATCACACGAGGCAAGGTGGAAGTCCGCCTGAGCTTTGGCCGCAAGGCCGCCACCGCCGGCACGCAGGCGCTGAACCTGCCCTTGCTGGCCGAGTTGGCGCGCCTGCAAACGGAAGTGAGCCACCATTTCGTCTCCGCCCCCGTCATGACGGTGGCCGAACTGCTGCGCTGGCCTGGCGTCATTGAGGAAGCGCAAGTGGGACAGGAGTCGTTGCAGGCGGACGTGGGCGCGCTGACCAAGCGCACCGTGGCCGCCTTCGTCGACAGCCGCAAGCGCGAAGGCGCGGCGCTCGAAGCGGTGCTGCTGTCGCGCATCGAGGCGATGGAAGCCATCGTCAAGCGCATCACGCCGCTGATCCCGCAAGTGGTGGCGGCCTTCCAGCAAAAAGCCATCGAACGCATGCAGGACGCGCTGGGCCTGGCCAGCCAGGGCTCGAATTCGGCCCTGTCGCGCCAGGACGCCATGGAGCGCATCCGCCAGGAAGTGATCTTGTACGGCATCCGCATCGACGTGTCGGAAGAACTGGCGCGCCTGTCGGCCCACCTGGGCGAAACGCGTCACATTCTCACCAAGGGCGGCCAAGTGGGCAAGCGCCTGGACTTCATGATGCAGGAACTCAACCGCGAAGCCAACACGCTGGGCGCCAAGGCGTCCGTGAAGGAACTGGCCGACGCGTCGATGGACTTGAAGCTGCTGATCGAGCAGATGCGCGAACAGGTACAGAACCTGGAGTAAACCATGACGGCAACACGCATCTGGACACTCGCCAGCGTGACCCTGGCGCTGCTGGCGGCCGGCGCGCAAGCGCAAACCGCGCAGCAGCCGTCGCCGTATGCGATCGAAGGCTGCGCCTCCGGCTGCTTCGCGCTCAAGGAACGCGGCGCCGCCATCTACACGGGCGCCGACGCCGCCTCCTACCGCATCTGCTCGCGCAGCAACCTGGGCGCCGAAATATCGGTCGACAGCGCCATCGTGCGCATCAGCAACCGCGACTGCACCGATGTAAATGGTCGGTCCATCGTTCTCAATAGCGGTGAAATCGCCCTGGGCCGGCTGCCCCGCTGAGGCAGGGCCCGCGTTTTACGCCAGGCGCGTGCCGGCGCGCCCCTGGTCGCTGGCGGCGATGACGACGCAGGCGACAAACAGCACGATGCTGTATTCCACGCCGCCGGCGCCATGTTCGCCCACGAACCACCCTTTGGCCGCATGCACGATGGCGATGCCGCCGAGGCAGATGACCATCAGCCCGGCCGCCGCCCAGCGCGTGTACATGCCGATGATGAGCAGGCTGCCGCAAACGATCTCGACGACGGTAATCGCCCACACGACGGCCATGCCGTAGATAAACCCCTTATCTTCCAGGAAACCGGCGAAACGGGGCATCGTGCCATTGGCGATGCGCGTGATGGCATGCGCCATGAACATGACGGCGATGGCCACGCGCAGCAACAGCATGGCCTGTGGGAAACTGAGAAACGGGAAATTTTTCATGCGCGCGCCCTGTCCGTCAAGAATGGTTATTGAGAAAAATACATGCCAAATTAAATAACTATTTCCGCAAGATAACAAGCAAAATATGCGCTGCAGGCCCGCACGCGGCGGCGCAGGCCATCATTGGACTGGCTGGCCGCCTTGCCTCTTGGTAAAATACTGAATTGGGCGACGCGCGCGCAAGCGCACACGCCGCCATCACACGCATATGGAAAGATCCGCATGAGCCACCCTACCGCCTTCTCTGGCAGCCTGTTCGTGGTTGCCGCGCCATCGGGCGCCGGCAAATCGACACTGGTCAATGCATTGCTGGCGCAAGAGCCCGGCATCAAGTTGTCGATCTCGACCACCACGCGCGCCCCCCGCCCGGGCGAGCAGCACGGCCGCGAATACTATTTCACGACGGCGGAAGACTTTGTGGCGCGCGCAGACCAGGGCGAATTCCTGGAATGGGCGGAAGTGCATGGCAATTACTACGGCACGTCGCGCATCATGGTGGAGCAGCAGATGCTGGCCGGCACCGACATCCTGCTGGAAATCGACTGGCAGGGCGCGCGCCAGGTGCGCAAGCAATTCCCCCGCGCGGCCGGCATTTTCATCCTGCCGCCGTCGATCGACGCGCTGGAAGAACGCTTGAACAAGCGCGGCCAGGACGAGCCGCACGTGATCACGCGCCGCCTGCTGGCGGCGGGCGGCGAAATCGCACACGCTCCCGAGTTCGAGTATGTTATTATCAATGAAGAGTTTACGGTCGCTTTGTCCGAACTGAGCGCGATCGTGAGAGCGGCCCGTTGCCGGTTTGCGCAACAAGCGGCCCGCAACGCATCGCTATTCGCCCAGCTGGGCCTGCACGCGGAATAAGCCTTCCCCAAGGTTCCTCGCGCACGCCGGTTCACACAGCACCACGCAAAAATTTTAGGAGTTACTATGGCCCGTATCACAATCGAAGATTGCCTGAAGCAGATCCCGAACCGTTTCCAGCTGACCCTGGCTGCGACCTATCGCGCACGTCAGTTGCTGCAAGGCCACACGCCAAAGGTGGAAGCCAAGGACAAGCCTACCGTTGTCGCACTGCGTGAAATCGCTGCCGGTAAAGTCGGCATCGAAATGCTGAAAAAGGTCCCGATGTAATTGGGAAGCCGCGTGCCGGAACAGTGCTGACCCCTGGTTCTACCGTATCCTTTATTCACACTGTGAAGCAACGCGACGTTTTATGAGTCTGACCCCAGCCGACACGACTTCCGCAGCACTGCCGCCCCTGGCCCCGCGCCAGGCGGCAAAATCGCAGGGCGCTTCCGCGCCCGGTGCCGGCACGTCCGCAGGCGGCGCCGCAGCGGCGCCCGCCCTGGGCGTGGCCTCCGTCAGCCACCTGGCCGACAAGCTGGCCGAATACCTGTCCCCCGCCGACCTGAAAAAAGTCAAGGAAGCCTACCGCTTCTCCGACGAAATGCACCTGGGCCAGATGCGCCGCTCGGGCGAGCCGTATATTTCGCATCCGATCGCCGTCGCCGAAATCTGCGCCGACTGGAAGCTCGACGCGCAAGCCATCATGGCCGCCTTGCTGCATGACGTGATGGAAGACCAGGACGTCAAGAAGGAAGAATTGATCGAGCGCTTCGGCGCGCCCGTGGCGCACCTGGTCGACGGCCTGTCGAAGCTGGAAAAGATCGAATTCCAGAGCCAGATCGAGGCGCAGGCGGAAAACTTCCGCAAGATGCTGCTGGCCATGGCGTCGGACGTGCGCGTGATCCTGATCAAACTGGCCGACCGCCTGCACAATATGCGCACGCTGGACTTCATGACGGCGGCAAAAAAACGCCGCATCGCCAGCGAGACCATGGAAGTGTACGTGCCGATCGCGCACCGCCTCGGCCTGAACAACATCTACCACGAACTGCAGGACCTGTCGTTCTCGCACCTGTATCCGATGCGCTACCGCACCCTGGCGAAAGCCGTCAAGGCGGCGCGCGGCAACCGGCGCGAAGTGGTCAACAAGATCATGGAAGCGGTGAAAAGCACCTTGTCCATGGCCGAGCTCGAAGCCGAGGTCACGGGCCGCGAAAAGACCCTGTACGACATCTATAAAAAGATGCGCAGCAAGCACTTGTCGTTTTCGCAAGTTCTGGACGTCTACGGCTTCCGCGTGGTGGTGGGCAGCTTTGCCGACTGCTACGTCACCCTGGGCACCCTGCACAGCCTGTACAAGCCCATGCCGGGCAAGTTCAAGGATTACATCGCGATCCGCAAGCTGAACGGCTACCAGTCGCTGCACACGACCGTCATCGGCCCCTACGGCACGCCCGTGGAATTCCAGATCCGCACGCAGGACATGCACCGCACGGCCGAATCGGGCGTGGCGGCGCACTGGCTGTACAAGAGCGGCGAATCGAACCCGTCCGACCTGCAGCAGCGCACGCATGCGTGGCTGCAGTCCCTGCTCGACATCCAGCAGCAGACGGGCGACTCGGCCGAATTCCTCGAGCACGTCAAGGTCGACCTGTTCCCCGATTCCGTCTACGTGTTTACGCCGAAGTCGAAGATCATCGCCCTGCCGCGCGGCGCCACGGCCATCGACTTCGCCTACTCGATCCACACGGGCATCGGCGACCAGACCGTGGCCGTGAAAATCAACAACGAAACCTCGCCCTTGCGCACCGAACTGCACAATGGCGACATCGTCGAGATCATCACCGATTCCTCGTCGCGCCCCAGCCCCACATGGCTGTCGTTCGTGCGCACCGGCAAGGCCCGCTCGGCCATCCGCCACCATTTGCGCACGATCAACCTGCCTGAATCGATCGCCCTGGGCCAGCAGCTGCTGTCGCAGGCGCTGCAGACGCTCAATATCGACGCCGACCTGCCGGCGCCGCTGGTGGAACGCCTGCTCAACGAATCGAGCGCCAACTCCATGGACGAGCTGTACGCGGACATCGGCATCGGCAAGCGCATGGCCACCCTGGTGGCGCGCCACATCTTCGGCCTGATCGGCGGCGAAGCGGCCAGCATGCCGGTGGAACACAATAGCGGCAGCGAACTGGACCCCGTCACCATCTGCGGCAGCGAAGGCGTTTCCGTGCAGCTGGCGCCGTGCTGTCTGCCGATTCCCGGCGACCAGATCATCGGCCAGCTGCGCCGCGACCAGGGCTTGCTCGTGCACACGAGCGACTGCTCGCAAGCCAAGCGCCAGCGCGCCAAGGAACCGGACCGCTGGATCGCCGTGCGCTGGGGAACCGAACTGAACCGCCGCTTCGACTGCCGCATCAAGGTCTTGATCAACAGCGAACGGGGCATCCTCGCCCGCGTGGCCGCCGAAATCGGCGAATCGGACGCCAACATCATCTATGTGGGCATGGACGAAGACAAGGACAACGTGCTCGACCAGCTGCGCTTCACCGTGCAGGTCAAGGACAGGGTCCACCTGGCCGCCCTGCTGCGCAATGTGCGCCGCGTGGCCGGCGTGAACCGCATCCTGCGCGAGCGTAATTAGACCCCAAGGCAAATACTGGGGGTCGGCCCCTCAGGGTCCGACCCGGCCCTTATGCTTTGCGGGTTTGCAATTTTTTCACGAATTCGGCACTGCCAACCGCCGCATTGCCACGGCTGGCGGCACGCAATGCCTGGAGCGCCGCTTCCTCATCCTCATGAAATAAAGCGGCATAGGCCTGCTGCCGCTCCCCCTTGCTCCTGCTCATGTTTAAATAGAGCGGATGTGGTTGTATCAAAGCATCCTCGCACCCCTCCGCATTGCAACGATAGCTGGACCATCGGTAGTGCCCCGGATAGCGCACCATGCCGGCTCGCACGGGATTGAGTTCGATATAGCGCTGGCACACCAGCAGATAGGTTTCATCCTGCACGACACAGGATTTGTAGCGCCCGTCCCATAGCGGTCCGCTGCGATGGTGGCGCCAGTTGATGTAGTGTGCATACTCTTGCCCCAAGGCCTTCATCATGCGCGAAACTGCCAGAACACTACCTGCGGAGAGCAGCAAATGCACATGATTCGTCATCAGGACATAGGCATGCAGGAGACAGCTTTGCGCATGTGAGTGCCGCTGCAGTTGCTGCAAATACCAGAGAAAATCAGCCGGTTCAAAAAAACAGATTTGCCTGTCCGCCCCACGCTGCACCACATGCAAGGGCATACCAGGCATAAACAAACGCTGGATGCGGGCCATCATCGCTCTCCCGTAAAGGAAAGTTCCAGCGTGACAGACTTACCAGGACTAACCCTGCGTCACCGCAAGCTTACCCCTCCCCCGGCGCCGGATACGTCACTTCCAGCAACTCCAGTTCCTGCTCGCCCTGCGGCGTGTTGAGGGTGATCAAATCGCCTTCGCGCGCCTTGGTGATGGTGCGGGCCATGGGCGAGACCCAGCTGATCTTGCCGTTCAGGGGATCGAATTCATCGATGCCGACGATGGTGATGGTGTGCGTTGCCCCGTCCTCCGTGCGGTACTTGACGGTGGCGCCGAAGAATACCTGGTCGTTGCCGTGGTGCACGCTGGGGTCGACGATGGCGGCCAGGTCCATGCGCTTGGTCAGGAAGCGGATGCGGCGGTCGATTTCGCGCAGGCGCCGCTTGCCGTAGATATAGTCGCCATTTTCCGAACGGTCGCCATTCGACGCCGCCCAATGGACGATGCGCACCACTTCCGGGCGGTCGACGTCGATCAGCTGCAGCAGCTCATCCTTGATGCGCTGGTAGCCGGCCGGCGTGATGTAGTTCTTGGCGCCGGCGGGGATGGCCAGCGCCAGCGCGGCCGCTTCTTCATCGTCGTCGTTGTCGGATTCTTTTACAAAGGCTTTATTCATGCGGCTATTGTAGCCCCGTCAAGGACTGTCGGACACAGCGATTTATCGTATCATCGAGGCAATGGCAGCCATACCGGGCAGCCACATGGAGACGGATGAAAAAATTCTACAGAGTCAGGCGCTGGCTGTTCGCGCCGCTGGTCTACCTGGCCGCCATTTTCCTGCTGATCGAGGAATGGCTGTGGACGACGGGCGCGCGCATCATGCAGGTGGTGGCGCAATTTCCGCCGCTGCATGCGCTGGAAGCGTGGATCAAGCGCCTGCCGCCATACTGGGCGCTGGCCGTCTTCGTGCTGCCGGCCGTGTTGTTGTTCCCCGTCAAACTGCTGGCTCTGCTGGCGATCGCGCGCGGTCATGCGTTTTCCGGCATCGGCGTGATCATCGTCGCCAAGCTGGGCGGCGCCGCGGCCGTGGCGCGGCTGTACACCCTGACGCGCCCCGCCCTGCTGACCTTGCCCTGGTTTGCGCGCTGGCACGGTGTATTCATGGAAACGAAGGACCGCTGGATCGCCCGCCTGCGCGCCACGCGCCCATGGCGCCGCGTCAGCCGCCTGTCGGCCGCGCTGGGCCGCGCGCGCCGCGCCTGGTGGCAGCGCTTGCGCAAAAGCACGCCGAGCCGTCATCATTCCCGTCCGGCCAGAGTACTGCGCCGTTTCGCCGCCTTCTGGCGCGCCCGCCGCTGATGAAGAAACAGACCGCCATGCCCGACACCCCTGCCCCGGCACAGCTTGCCCCCGCCATGCGCGCGGCGGCGCCGGAAATCTATCTGTACGACGCGGCCAGCCTGCAATTGCTGGACGTCAACGATAGCGCCTGCGCCAACCGCCGCTATGCGCGCGAGGAACTGCTGGCGCTGGCGCCGCCGCTGCAGGCGCCGGCGCGCCAACTGGCCGCCCTCGACGACGCCGTCGGCGCGCAAGCCGTCATGCATCTGCAGCCGCAACGGCGCGACGGCAGCCAGTATTCGCTCACCCTGCACCTGTCGCGCGCCAGCCACCATGGCCGGCCCCTGATCCTGGGCGTGGGCGAAGACCTGCGCACGCCGCAGGCAACGGCCGCCGCCCTGGCGCAGGTGCAGTCGCGCTTCAACGCCATCGTCTCGAATACGCCCGGCCTCGTGTACCAGTTCTGCCTGCATGCGGACGGGCGCGCCGCCTTCCCCTATCTGAGCGACGGCTGCCAGGCCCTGCTGGGGCTGAGTCCCGCACAGCTGCATGCGCGCCCGGAACTGTTTTACCAGCTGATCCTGGCCGACGACCGCGCCTCGTACCTCGAATCGATGCAGGCGTCCAAGGCCGCCCTGTGGAGCTGGAACTGGGAAGGCCGCATCTGGGTCGACGCCTGGAAGGACGTCAAATGGATCAACCTGCGCTCCACGCCGCGCGCGCTGGCGGACGGCACGGTGCAGTGGGAAGGCATCATGACGAATATCACGGAAAGCCGGCTCGAACAGATCGAAGTGCGCCAGTCGCGCGCCCGCCTGGCCGAGCTGACGGCGCATATCGACAAGGTCAAGGAACACGAACGCACGCGCCTGGCGCGCGAACTGCACGATGACCTGGGCGGCAATTTGACGGCGATCAAGATGGCGCTGGCCATGCTGGTGCGCCGCCTGCCGCCGGACGACGCCCAGTTGCAGGAAAAAGCCGAGTATGTCGACGCCCTGGTCGACCGCAGCATAGACGCCGTGCACAGCATTTCCCTGGATTTGCGCCCCTCCATGCTGGACCTCGGCCTGGTCGCCGCGCTGGACTGGCAAGTGAAGGAATTCGCGCGCCAGGCCGGCATCGAATGCCGCTTCATCTCGAACCGCCAGCACATCGACCTGGAACTGGACCTGGCCACCAGCCTGTTCCGCATTGCCCAGGAGGCGCTGACGAATATCGCCAAGCATGCGCAGGCGACCACGGTGACGGTGCGCCTGGCGCGCCAGCGCCAGCACATCAGCCTGTCCATCGCCGACAATGGCGTCGGCATGCGCCTGTCCGACCGCGCCAAGCCGCAATCGTTCGGCATCCGCGGCATGATAGAACGCACCAGCGCGCTGGGCGGCACCCTGACCCTGATGGACGGGCCGGACGGCGGCACGGTCCTGAGCATAAAAATCCGGCTGACCACGCCGCGAGAGGCGATAATAGCGGCTGCAGCCAGCACCCCTGCCCACAGCGGACCGCCATAAAGAACGCGGCATCGCCCGGCGCAGGCGAATCAGATAGGAAACAATGCAGTCATGAAAGAAAAAGCCACCATCCGGGTATTCATCGCCGACGATCACGCGATCGTGCGCGAAGGCTTGAAGCAGATCCTGGCCGATACCCGCGACATCGTCGTAGCGGGCGAAGCGGAAAACGGCCACGACGCCATCAAGCTGTTCCGCGGTTCGAAATGCCAGGTAATGCTGCTCGACATCTCCCTGCCCGACCGCAGCGGCATCGACGTGCTCAAGCAGATCAAGAAGGAAAAACCGGAACTGGCCGTGCTGATGCTGTCCATGCACCGCGAAGACCAGTATGCGATCCGTTCGCTCAAGGCGGGCGCGGCCGGCTACCTGACGAAGCAGAGCGCCCCGCGCGAACTGGTCACGGCCATCCGCCAGGTGTCCGAGGGCTTGAAGTACATCAGCGCCTCGCTGGCCCAGGAACTGGCCAACACGGTGGGCGAAGACCATGACACGGCGCTGCACGACACCCTCTCGGACCGCGAATACCAGACCCTGGTGATGATTGCCTCGGGCAAGACGGTGGGCGCCATCGCCGAAGAGCTGAAATTGTCCGTGAAAACCGTCAGCGAATACCGCGCGCGCCTGCTGGTCAAAATGAAACTCAAGAACAGCGCGGAACTGACGCATTACGCCATCCGCAACCAGCTGGTCGACTAGCGGCAAAGTGGCGCCGGACGCCGCCGAGGCGGCATGGGCGCTGGCATCGGGCGAATTGGACGGACTTATCCTTGCTTCTCGCACAATAAGTTCTTTGCCAACTAGCCTATCATGAGGATAATTAGAAAATATCTAAAAAGGCTGTGCCTACATGTCCAGTAAATTGCCATCTCCGCCAGCAAGCGCTCCCGCTGGCGCCACGAACTCCGCCGCCGTCCCTGCGATGAATCCGGCCGATATCGCCCGCGAAGCGTTTCGCCGCCTGGCGACGCGCCGCATCGCCCCCACGCCCAGCGCCTACCGCGAAATCTACAATGAAATCGCCGGCATCAGCGAGCCGGCCGACACGCCTGCCGCCCCGGCGGCCGTGCTGGCCGCCAGCGCCAATGTAGAAAAAGGCGCGGAGAGCGGCGCGGAAAACGTGCTGACGCAGTTTGCCGCCAGGATGAGCGAATCGGCGGGCGAACTGGGCGACTTCGGCCGCCGCTTCCAGCGCGCCCTGAAAGCGCGCGACTGGGACAGCTATGCGCGCATCCTGGCGCAGCTGGCGGAAAAACAGGTCAAGAAAGGCGGCGGCATCGAATTGCCGCCCCTGCCGGACGGCGAACAGACGCGCACCCTGCGCGAATTGCTCAGCCGCACCCTGGGTTTTGCCGTCGCCACCCTGCTGACGGGCACGCCCGCGCTGGTGGAAGAGGCCGAATCGCTGGGCGCGGCCATCAAGCAGGCGCACACGGAGGAAGCGCTGAACGAAGCGGCCCTGCGCCTGAAGCAGCTGTGCTACCAGATCGAACTCAAGAGCGGCGACACGGCCGAGCAGCAGGAATTGCTGTTGCGTCTGTTCAAGTTGTTGCTGGACAACGTCAGCCAGTTGCTCGACGACGACAGCTGGCTGCGCGGCCAGGTCGACGCCGTGCAAAACCTGATCGCCGGCCCGCTCGACCAGCGCGCGCTGGAAGACGCCACGCGCAGCCTGAAGGAAGTCATCTACAAGCAAAGCCAGCTCAAGCACAGTTTGTCCGACGTCAAGCTGACGGTCAAAAACATGATGATGACCTTCATCGACCGCCTGGGCCAGGTAGCGGCCAGCACGGGCGACTTCCACGAAAAGATCGGCGGCTATTCGGAAAAGATCAGCCAGGCGGAAAATATCAGCGAACTGAACAGCGTTCTCGACGAAGTCTTGCGCGAAACGCGCATGGTGCAGAACGAAGCGTTGCGCGCACGCGACAAAATGGTGCTGGCGCGCCAGGAAGTGCAGGATGCGGAACAGCGCATCCACACCCTGGAAGCGAAGCTCCAGCATATGAGCGAGCTGGTGCGGGAAGACCAGCTGACGGGCAGCCTGAACCGCCGCGGCCTGGACGACGTGTTCGAACGCGAAACGGCCCGCTCCGACCGCCGCGGCACGCCGCTGTGCATCGCCATGCTGGACCTGGACGACTTCAAGCGCCTGAACGACACCTATGGCCACCTGGCCGGCGATGCCGCGCTGAAACACCTGGTGAAGATCGTCAAGGAAACCCTGCGCTCGATGGACGTCATCGCCCGCTTCGGCGGCGAGGAATTCCTCATCCTGCTGCCGGAAACGACGGTCGAGGCCGCCTCATCGACGATGACGCGCCTGCAACGCGAGCTGACCCGGCATTTCTTCCTGCACGACAACGAAAAAGTCCTGATCACCTTTTCCGCCGGCGTGGCCCTGCGCCAGCCCAACGAAGACCAGGCCGAACTCGTCAAGCGCGCCGACCGCGCCATGTACCAGGCCAAGCAGACGGGCAAGAACCGGGTGGTGGTGGCCGACTGAACCGCTTTACACGGTACGCGCCAATGAAAATGCCGCTCATCGAGCGGCATTTTTGCATTCCGGCGCCCGCTGGGCACATGGCAGGAGCCTCAGCGGTAAGGATGCTCGTCGGCAAAGAAATCGATCAAGCCGCCCTCGTGCTCGATCAGGATGGACTTGGCAATAATGCCCTCGCGCACCATCTCCGCAGCGATATCGCGTGCACGCCACTGCGTGGGAATGATGACCACATCGGCCGGCCGCGCTTTCAGCACGTCGCGGTAGACGATTTCCTGGCCCAGGCCAGGCACGAAAGTGCCGGCCTTGTCCGGGTCGGAGTCGACCACCAGCGGGAAGCGCTGCGCATCGGCACCAAACTGGTGCATGAACGCGGCGGCCTTGCCCGTGCCGCCCCAGATGGCCACGCGCTGGCCGCTGGCTGCCAGGGCGTCCAGTTGCGCGGCAATGGCTTGCCGGCTGCGCCGGGCGGCGGCGGCAAAGGCATTGCTTTCTCGCGCCTGGTCGCGCAGCGCCTTGGGCACCTGCAACCGTACCAGCGCATACACGACTTCGCCGTCATAGCCGTGCGCCAGTTGCACCACCTCGCCAGCACGCTGCATCAGGGTGCGGAACGATTCCGTGGTGAAATGCGACATATGTTCATAGAAGAAATCGGCCAGGCGGCCCGTGGCGAAGACCCGGTCGATGCACGGCACTTCGGCAAACAGCCAGCACGGCTTGTCCGAGCGCGAAGCGGCCCACGCCATCTGCTCGACCAGCGAAGCGGGATCGGTCAGGTGTTCCAGCACGTGGCGGATCACCAGCGCATCGGGCGCGAATTCGGGCACATCCTGCAGCGGCTGGAAATAGCGCGCGTGAAACTCCACGCCGCGGCCCGTTTCCGGCGTCGCATTCGGGTCGAAACCGATGAAACGGCCCTGCTCGCTGCGGGCATCGGCCAGAGCGCGCACGAAATGGCCTTCGCCGCAACCGATGTCGATCACCGTGGGCGAGGCGGGCAACCGGGCCAGCAGCACGTCGCGCGTATCGGCCAGATGGCCTTTCCAGATGCCGCCCTTGTTGAACATGCGGTTAGGATTGTTTTGGTAAGGAATGGCGTCATAGGAAAACGCGCGGTTCCACACGTGCGTGCACTGCGGGCACTGCACGAAATCGTGCGGCTGCACGGCCATTGCCTGCGCGTCGGCAGCGCTGGCCGGCCAACCCAGAGTGGCCAGTGCTTGCTGGCCACCATCGAAAAACGCTGCCGCCACTGTGTGGGCGCAGACCGGACACACGGCCGGGAGCAATTGCTGTTTCATGCAAAGATCACTTTCTTGAAGTAAGCGATAGTTTCTTTCAAGCCATCGTGCAGACTCACTGCCGGCTCCCATTGCAGGGCGGCGCGCGCCTTGGCGATATCGGGCTGGCGGCGCACGGGGTCGTCGGCCGGCAAGGGACGGAAAACCAGTTCGCTTTTCGACTCCGTCAGGCGCAGCACCAGCTCAGCCAGTTCGCGGATCGTGAATTCGGCAGGATTACCCAGGTTCATCGGGCCGATTTCCTGGGTCTGGTTCATCATGCGCACCATGCCTTCGATCAAGTCATCGACGTAGCAGAACGAGCGCGTCTGCTGGCCATCGCCATACAGGGTGATCGGATCGCCGCGCAGCGCCTGCACGATGAAGTTGCTGACCACGCGGCCATCGTTCGGATGCATGCGCGGGCCATAGGTATTGAAGATGCGCACGACGCGGATATCCACGGCCGACTGGCGGTGATAATCGAAAAACAGGGTTTCGGCGCAGCGCTTGCCTTCATCGTAGCAGGCGCGCGGACCGATAGGATTGACATGGCCCCAATAATCTTCACGTTGCGGGTGCACCTGCGGATCGCCATACACTTCCGAGGTGGACGCCTGCAAGATACGCGCGCGCTTGCGCTTGGCCAAGCCCAGCATGTTGATGGCGCCCAGCACCGAGGTCTTGGTGGTCGAGGTAGGGTCGTTCTGGTAATGCACAGGACTGGCCGGGCAAGCCAGGTTGTAGATGCGGTCCACTTCCACGTACAGCGGCAGCCAGACGTCGTGGCGCAGCAGTTCGAAGCGCTTGTGACCCAGCAGGTGCCGGATATTGTCCTTGCTACCCGTGTAGAAATTATCCACGCACAGCACATCGTGGCCATCGGCAATCATGCGGTCGCACAAGTGCGAACCGAGGAAACCGGCGCCGCCAGTAATCAGGGTGGTACGGGGCATCATTGTTCTCCTTGGGGTATGCCGCAGGATTCAGCCAGTTTTTTGTTCTTCTCATGAAACATGCCCCAGACCGCATCCTCGAAGTGACGCGCGAAACGGCGTGCGTCATACAGCGGCGAGTTCACGACCTGCTGGCGCAAGCGCCCCCGCAGAGCCGCCAGCGCATCGATGTCGCTGGCACAGCGCCGGGCGACGGCCACATAATCGTCATCGTCGCTGGCGATCCAGTCCGGCAAGCCTGCATTGTGCAGTATCGACTCTCCCAGATGCGACAAAAAGTGCGTGCCGCGCAGCGTCACGATGGGCACGGCCATCCATAGGGCCTCCATGCTGGTAGTACCGCCGGGATACGGAAAAGGATCGAGTGCGATATCGACCTGCTGATAGGCCTCCAGCATGGCCAGGCGGGTCCCGGTTCCCGACATGGAAAGACGCCCGGCACTGATGCCATGGGCAGCAAAGCGCGCCAGGGTGCGCGCACGCACGGCCGCGTCATCCAGCTGTTTGGTCTTGAGCGACAGCCGGGAATCGGGCACGGCCTTGAGTACGCGTGACCACAGGGCGACGACGGCATCAGTCATCTTGGCAAGATTGTTGAAACAGCCAAATGTGACATAACCATTCGACACAGCCGGCAACGGCGTCACAGACACTTCCTCACGCGGCTCCGTGAAGCACAGATAGCTGTCGGGCATGCGCCACAGCGTCTCGGTGAACTCGCCCTCCTCTCCCGCTGGCGCCACATGGGGGTCGGCCAGCAAATAATCCATTTCCGCCATGCCCGTGGTGGCAAAATAACCCAGCCAGCTCACCTGAACGGGTGCCGGACGCCAGGCGAATACGGGCAAACGATTGTTGCCTGTATGGCCACCCAGATCGAACAATACGTGCACACCATCGCTTTCAATCAACTGCGCCGCCGCAGCATTATCCATGCCGGAAATCGGGCGCCATGCGGCAAAGTGGGGCCGCAGGCGCGCCGTCACCGAATCGGCGTGCAGAACAGTCGGGTAAGCGATCAATTCCACACGACGCGGGTCCAATGCCGCCAGCAATGCCTCTAGGAAAAGTCCAACCGGATGGTTCCTCAGGTCAGCTGAAACCATGCCGATACGCAAGCGCTGCGGCTGCTTGCTACAAGACCAAGCCGTAAATGGCGCGCTCGCCAAGCAACTGACTTCCTGGCCAAAACGCCGCGCTTCGGCCAGACGCTTGGTCGGCGTTGCACGGGAGTGATAGTTTTGCATCAAAATGAGATTACTGTGTGCCAACATTAAGCCAGGCTGCATGGCCATGGCATTCCTGCAAGCATTCTCGGCAGCTGTCATATTGCCCAGTTCCTGCAAGATCAGCCCCAGATTGTGCTGAGCCTCGCCATCTCCCGGAAGCAGACGCGCCGCTTTCTGCATGCATGGCAGCGCCTCGCGCGAACGGCGCTGCTCCTGCAACGCGGCGCCCAGCAATTTCCAGCCGTAGCCGTCGCGCGGCCGGCGCCGCGTCAAGGCGCGCGCGCCCTGCTCCACTTCGGCATAACGGCCTTGCTCGAACAAGGTGTTCAAATCGTCTTCCCCGGGGTCTCCGCCGCCCGATCCATCGCCGGCGAAAACATTGTCCAGAGAAACGACATCGGCGGCAGGCGTCCCTGGTCCGCCGCCATCGAGCCGGCGGGCCAACTGGTCGGCCCATATATTATCGAGGCCGCGCTCGCGCCCGAACTGCAACACCTGCCTCGCCGCCTCATGCTGGCCAGCCAGGATCAAGGCCTCGATATAGTCCAGCCAGCCAGCGGCCAGATCGGGACGCGCCTCAAGTGCAGCGGCAAAGAAAGGCAAACTTGCCTCAACCTCGGCCGCCTTTAATGCCAGCAACCCCAACTGGCGATTGGCTTCCGCGTGCAAGGGGGAAAGTTGCAATACTGCTTTATATAGCTGCTCAGCCTCGGAAAAACGGCCCGTCCGCAAATATGTCTCAGCCGATAATATGGCTTGCGCCACCGCCAACGCGATTTCGCTGCTCTCAGGCAGGCCGGCAGCATGGCCAGCAGCAGTATCAGTCATCATTTTATTAGGGTATCCATACAATCCATACAACTGCCCGGCCACCATGAGCGCCCCACCATATCAATTAGTACCATGACAGGCATCAATACATGGTGGCAACGATCTTAGCAGCTTATCTTCACGCTGAGAAACGCTGCCATGACGATGGAATGAACGTCCGACGCAAAAGAACATGGCGAAGCAAAGGTAAAATATTTTTTTAAGCCCCTCAAGTTTTCCGCAGGATTGCCGATAGGCGGGCCCTGATTTTAAAAATTGAAGGAAAAAAATAAAATAAAGAATGTTTTTCTCTATCAACTTTTCCAGACAGTAACCGATAAACATTACAACAGCGGCTTGATTGCCCCAGAACAACGGGGCAGGCCAAAGTGACTAGCACATAGCGCAATGTAGTACCTGTCTGGAGAATTATCATGGCTGCAGTAATTAATACCAACATTTCATCCCTGAATTCGCAACGCAACCTGTCGACCTCGCAGTCGGCCTTGAGCACCTCGCTGCAACGCCTGTCCTCCGGCTTTCGCATCAACAGCGCCAAGGACGACGCCGCTGGTCTGGCGATTTCCGACCGCATGACGTCGCAAATCCGCGGCATGACCCAAGCGACCCGCAATGCAAACGACGGCGTCTCGCTGGCTCAGACGGCCGAGGGCGCACTGTCGAGTTCGGGCGACATCCTGCAACGCATCCGCGAACTGGCCGTGCAATCGTCGAACTCGACGAACTCGTCGAGCGACCGCCAGGCGCTGCAAACCGAGGTGGGCCAGCTGGGCTCCGAACTGAACCGTATCGCCACTACCACTTCCTTCAACGGCCAGGCGCTGTTGGACGGCACCATGGGTACGGCCAATTTCCAGGTCGGCGCCGATGCCAACCAGTTGATTTCGGCCAATGGCGCGAACTTCCTGACCAGCACTTATGGCAACAACCGCATTGAAAACAATGCAGTTGCAACAACCGCCTCGTCAAGCGTGGTCGCTGCCAAGGCAATCGGTATCAGCGGCAAGCTCGGTTCCGCCACCTATACCACCACAGCCACGGATACGGCCCAAACGATCGCCGCCGCACTGAACCAGAAAACGTCGGCCACCGGCGTGACGGCAACCGCCAAGACTGAGGCCAACCTGGGCCTGGTCGCCGGCAACTACGCCTTCACGATCGCTTCGGACAACAGCGCAAGCCCGGTCACCGTCTCGTTCAACGTCGCCGCTGGCGCCTCCAGCGCAACTGACTTTGCTGCCGGTATCAACGCCATCAATGCCCAAACAGCAAAGACCGGCGTCACTGCCCAGTTCGACAACACGAATGGCGGCATCAAACTGAGCAACTCCAACGGCGCCAACATCGCCATCGCCGACACCGCTGCCGGCGGTGCCAACCAGTTGAAAGTCAATACCTACACCACCGCCGGCGGCATTGTTGCTGGCGTGGATGCCAAAGGTGCTACGGCCGTTGCCAACGGAACCGTCACGTTCGACTCGGACAGCAGCTTCTCCGCCAGCGATGCGGGCTCCGGCCTGGCTCTGGTTGCAGGCGGCTCGGCTTCGAAGCTGAATTCGGTTGCTTCGCTTGACGTCACCACCTTCGCCGGCGCCCAGCTGGCGCTGAAGATCGCCGATGCCGCCCTGTCGACGGTCAACAGCCAGCGCGCCCAGTACGGCGCCTTGCAGTCGCGCTTCGCCTCAGCGATCTCGAACCTGCAATCGACGACGGAGAACCTGTCCGCATCGCGCAGCCGCATCGTCGATACCGACTTTGCATCGGAAACGGCCAACATGACCCGCGGCCAGATCCTGCAACAAGCTGGTACGGCGATGCTGGCACAGGCGAACTCGCTGCCAAACGGCGTCCTGAGCCTGCTGCGCGGCTAATCTCCGATTAGCCAGGCAACAGCGTTGGACCCTGATTCCCCTGCCGGATTTTTTTGGCAGGGGAATTTTCACTAGGAGAGCACCATGACTATCGACACGATAGCGGCCGCCTCCGCGGCCAGGATAGACAAGAGTTACGTGTCTGCGGACACGCCGCCGGCGCGTCCGGCAACGCCACGTGCAGCAACGGAAAACGGCACGGCTGCATCACAGCCAGCCAGCAAGGAACCGAGCCGCGAGCAATTGAACAAGGCGGTATCGGAGCTGAACCAGTCGTCGCAAATAAAAACGCAGGGTCTGGAATTTTCCATCGACGAAGACAGCCAGCGCACGGTGGTCAAAGTCATCGATCAGGAAACCAAGGAAGTCTTGCGCCAGATTCCCACCAAGGAGGCGCTGGAACTGGCCAAGACCTTCAACTCGGCCAAAGGCTCCTTGATCAGTCAGAGCGCATGAAGATGGGATTACCCACAGACATACAGCTTCGTGGCGATACGCATCTGCATGACACCGGGGCCCGATAGCCTGGCTATCCGGCCCCGCATTTTTACCATAATTGCAATAACATTTCCAGCCCCGCTCCCGATTTTTTGTTCCCGCTGAAAACAGCGCGGTAAATCCCCCTCTCAAGTCCTGATTGATTCTGCCGATAACAGCTTATATTAGCGTTTTCCTAGGAGCATTCCGTGGCCATCACCCCTACAATATCATCCGTTGGCATCGCAGCCGGCGCCAGCGGTCTGGACGTGAACGCCATCATCGACAAGCTGATGAACGCAGAAGCGGCGCCACTGGGTACTTTTGACAAAAAAACGGCATCCTACCAGGCCAAGCTCAGTGCGTTAGGAACACTCAGCGGCTCCGTCAGCAGCTTCCAGAGCTCGCTGTCGGCACTGACCAACTCGAATAACTTCCGCGCCGTCAGCGCCACGCCATCGGATCCGCTGGTCCTGACGGCCAGTGCCGGCGCCAAGGCCGTGGCCGGCAGCTATAACATCAATGTCTCCCAACTGGCCCAGGCGCAGACGCTGACGTCGGGCGGCATGGCCAGCAAACTGTCGACCATCGGCAGCGGCGCCAAGACGACGGTATCCTTCCAGCTCGGTTCGCTCGCCGGCGGCACCTTCGGCGTAACGGGCACGACGCTGGGCGGCAGCACCCTGCTCACGGGTGTGAGCAACGGCTCCGTGATCATCAATGGCACTGCCATCCCGACGGATGCCAGCACCAAGAGCGCGCGCGCGCTGGCGGACGCCATCAATGCCAAGAGCAGCACCACGGGCGTGACAGCCACGGCCCAGCCGACGGCCAGCAGCGCCAGCATGTTCACCGGTTTCGGCAGTATTGCCACCGGCGCGGACGGCACCTATACACTGTCGGTGGGCGGCATCGAGATCGTCACCCAGGGCAACGGCGTCGCTGCGGGCGGCGGCATCACGGCCGCTTCGCTCGATACGACACTGGCTGGGCCGAACGCCGTCTCGAACGCACTGGCGGCGGCGAATATCACCGTCACCGGCACGGCAGCCGGCGGCAACCTGCAATTTACCCGCGCCGATGGCTCCAACATCAATATCGAGGAAGTCGTCACGGGCAGCGTCACGGGCGGCATCGGCCATGCCGCCAATTCCACCAACGACGGCTCGAACGTGACCATTGCCAGTTCGATCACCCTGGCCTCGGGCAATGCCAGCCCCATCACCATCGCCGGCAGCAATCCGGCAGCAGCCGGACTCACGGCAGGCTCGGGCGGCGCCTACATGAATACCAACTTTACCCAGGATGGTACGCAGGCCACCGGGTCGGTGGTGATCGACTCCACCAACAACACTTTGCAAGGCATACGCGACGCCATCAATAACGCAGGCCTCGGCGTTACCGCCAGCATCGTGTCCGACGGTAGCGACAAGCCGTATCACCTAGTGCTCAGCTCGACCAAGACAGGCGCCAATTCGGCCATGAAGATTTCGCTCAGCGGCAGCGATGGCCAGCCCGCCGACAGCGCCCTGACCAATTTGTTGTCCTATGATGCGTCCGGCACGCAAAACCTGAAGCAGAACAGTGCAGCGCAGAACACGATGTTCAGCGTCAACGGCATTGCCATTACCAGCAGTTCGAACAGCGTCGATACGGCCATCGAAGGCGTCACCCTGGGCATTACCAAGATAGGCACTTCCAATTTATCGGTAGCAAAAGATACCACGACGGTCAAAACCAGCATCACCGCCTTCGTCAAGGCCTACAACGACCTGAATACCTCGATCAGCAAGATGACGGCATACAATCCCGACACCAAGACGGGTGGGGTGTTACTGGGAGACGCAACCGTTAAATCGATCCAGAGCCAGTTGCGCAGGCAGCTGGGGGCGCCGATTACCGGTCTGAACAGTAGCATGAGCACCTTGAGCCAGGTGGGTATTTCCTTCCAAAAAGATGGTAGCCTGAGCCTGGATACCAGCAAGCTCGACAAGGCAATCAGCACGAACTTCGGCAACATCGCCGGCCTGTTTTCAGCCATCGGAGCAACCACCGACAGCAATGTGGCTTTCACCAGTTCGACGGCCGCCACCAAACCCGGCACCTATGACCTGACCATCACAACCATGGCCAGCCAGGGCTCACTCACGTCGCTCGGCGTGCTGCCCGCCAGCACCACGATTGCCAGCGATACCGTCTGGAACGTCACGCTGAACGATACGGATCCCTCGGCGGCCAAGAACACGGCCCAGGTGACGATACCGGCAGGTACTTACACTCCGGCGCAGATGGCGTCGCTGATGCAGTCCTCCATCAACGGCGTGAAAGCCTTTTCGGACAATGGCGCATCGGTCTCGGCTTCGATCGATGGCACCGGCAAACTGGTCCTGGCGTCGAGCCGATTTGGTTCGGTATCGAACCTGGCCTTGAGCAGCAATACGGGCACGGCGGTGAGTGACCTGTTCGGTGCAGCCACCCCCCTCAAAGGCGCCGACGTGGCCGGCACGCTGGGAGGACAACCGGTCATCGGCTCCGGTCAGACCCTGACGGGCGCCGCCGGTTCCCCGGCCGAAGGCCTGAAGATTGAAGTGACGGGCGGCGTCACCGGTTCGCGCGGCACGGTCAGCTTCTCGCAAGGCTATGCCTACCAGCTGAACAACCTGGCCACGTCCTTCCTGGGCACGGACGGCATGATCACCGGACGCACGAACGGCATCAATGAAACCCTGAAGTCGGTGGCGGCGCAGCGCGACAAGTTCAGCGCGAAACTGACCGACATCGAAGCGCGCTACCGCGCCCAATACACGCGCCTCGACGTGACGCTGAGCAAACTCCAGTCCACGCAAACCTATTTGACCCAGCAGCTGGCGTCCATCGCCGCCAACCGTTAAGCGCCATCATCAGGAGAATATATGTTTGGAACCCAACAACTCGGCGTCAACGCCTATGCCAAGGTGGGCCTGGAAACGGGCATCGTCTCGGCCTCGCCGCACAAGCTGATCGTGATGCTGTACGACGGCGCCCTGGTGGCCGTGCTCAGTGCGCAAGTGCACATGAAATCGGGCAATGTGCCGGAAAAAGGCAAGTCCATCTCGAAAGCCATCCAGATCATCGACAATGGCTTGCGCGCCAGCCTGGACAAGGAAGCGGGCGGCCAGATCGCCGAAGGCCTCGACGCCCTGTATGAATATATGAGCGCGCGCCTGCTGGCGGCCAATATCCGCAACGATCTTGGCATGCTGGAAGAAGTGCAGCGCCTGCTGACCGACCTGCGCGACACCTGGAACGCCATAGGCGCCACCCCCGCCGCCATGCCTGGCGCCGATTTGAAACGTATGCCCAGCCTTGTGAGCGCCTGACCCATGATGACGAATCAAGAAGTCCTGACCACCTACGAAGCCATGCAGACCCTGACGGGCCAGATGGTCACCGCCGCCACCAACGCCGACTGGGACGCGCTGGAAGAGCTGGAACAGCGCATCAGCACGCATGTGGCCGCGCTGAAGGCGAATGAAGAAAAAGTCGTGCTGGAAAGCGCCGGCCGCCAGCGCAAGGTCGCCCTGATCAAGCAGATCCTCGAAGACGACCGCAAGATCCGCGACCTGACCATGCCGTGGATGGCGCAATTGTCCAAGCTGATCAACAGCACCGGCACCGAGCGGCGCCTGGCCAACGCCTACGGCGTCTAGACGCCCCCGGGGCAAGGTTACCTATCATGTTGCCGAAGATGGATGCGATCGGCATGACGCCCTTGACCCCGGTCAAGGGCACGCGCCCGGCCGACACGGTCGCCGACCCGCGCCAGGCCGAGTTCCAGCGCTCGCTGCAGGGGCTCATCGGCAAAGCCATGCAGGGCCAGGTGCTGGCCCGCATGGGCGACGGCAGCTTCCTGGTGCGCGTGGCCGGCACGCCGGCCCGCATGCAGCTGCCCGCCGGCGCCCAGCCGGGCGCTGAGATTCCCCTGACCTTGATCGGCATCAATCCCCGCCCCTCTTTTCAAATCGGCAGCACCCGCGACCAGCCCGCCAGCACCGTGCTGACGTATGCGGACGCGGAAGCCGAACCCGACGCGGCCGAAGCGCGCGGCCCCCAGGCCGGCGCCGCCCAGGCCGGCACGCGCGCCAGCAGCA
>NZ_NEGZ01000033.1 GCF_002127585.1 Janthinobacterium sp. GW458P | reverse complement strand
AGGCGGCGGCCACGGCGGCTCCGGCCGCTGGCGCGTTTCCCAGGGTTGATGGCGCCGAGCAGCGCGCGCGCGACCTGGACCGGCGCCAGATCCTGCAGGATGAATTGCGCAGCGAAGAGCAGAAGCTGGCGGCGCAGCGCCTGGAATTCAACGAGGGCCAGCCCGAACGCCAGGGCAATGAGCGCAACTATGCGAAATATCAGGAAAGAGTGGCGCAGTTGAAGGACAACATCAGCCGCACGCAGCAAAACATTGACGCCCTGAAACGCGAGATCGCGAATATTCGGTAAAGCACATGACACTAGACAACCATTCCAGCCGCCCCGCGCACCTGGCCGGCCTTGATCTGCTCGCTTCAGCAGTCATTCTGCTCGACGGCGACGGCCGCATCGGCTATGCCAACGCGGCGGCGGAAAACCTGCTGGAAAGTTCGCTCAAAGCCCTGTCGCGGCAAAAACTGACGGCGCTGTTTTTGAACCCCGACGAGCTGGCGAGCATCTGCGCGCAGGCGCTCGAACATAAATTTTCCGACCTGCGCCAGGACCTGAGCCTGGAACGCCTGGGGCGCGAGCCGCTGCGCGTGCACAGCATCGTCAGCGCGCTCGACGCGCCGCGCGACGGCGTGCTGATCGAGCTGCGCGAAAACGTGCAGCAGCTCAAGCTGGACCGCGAGGAGCGCATCCTCGACCAGAGCCAGGTCAACAAGGAGCTGATCCGCAACCTGGCGCATGAAATCAAGAATCCGCTGGGCGGCATCCGCGGCGCGGCCCAGCTGCTGGAGCTGGAATTGCCGGCCCTGCATCTGAGCGAGCTGCGCGAATACACGCAAGTCATCATCAAGGAAGCGGACCGCCTGCAAACGCTGGTCGACCGCCTGCTGGCGCCGCACCGCCGTCCGCACATCGTGGGCGACGTGAATATCCACGAAGTGTGCGAGCGGGTGCGCAGCCTGATCCTGGCCGAATTTCCCAGCGGCTTGACCATTTCGCGCGATTACGATGCCTCGATCCCCGAGTTTCGCGGCGACAAGGAGCAATTGATACAGACCGTGCTCAATATCGCGCATAACGCGGCGCAGGCCCTGGCCGAACGCATCGAGGCAGGCGACGCGGAGCTGACGTTCAAGACGCGCGTGGCGCGCCAGGTGACCCTGGCCAAGGTCCGCTACAACCTGGCATTAGACTTGCATATCATTGACAACGGACCGGGCATCGCACCCCAGATCCGCGACCGGATTTTCTACCCGCTGGTGTCGGGCAGGGAAGGCGGCAGCGGGCTGGGACTGACCTTGGCGCAAACCTTCGTGCAACAGCACCTGGGCGTGATCGAGTGCGAAAGCCGGCCTGGATACACCGATTTCAGGATCGTTTTACCCTTGCCATAAGCGGGGGGAGTATCCCACCCATGAAATCCATTGCGGGACGCACACACTAATGAAGCCAATCTGGATAGTTGACGACGACGAATCAATCCGCTGGGTGCTGGAAAAAGCCCTGGCGCGGGAAAACCTCGCCACCAAGAGTTTTGCCAATGCGCGCGACGCCATTGCCGCACTGGAATTTGACACGCCGCAAGTGCTCGTGTCGGACATCCGCATGCCGGGCGCATCCGGCCTGGAATTGTTGCAGACGGTCAAGTCGCGCTTTCCCGGCTTGCCAGTGATCATTATTACCGCCTTTTCCGACCTCGATTCGGCCGTCGCGGCCTTCCAGGGCGGCGCCTTCGAATACCTGGCCAAGCCTTTTGATATCGACAAGGCCGTCGAGCTGATCCGTCGTGCGCTGGAAGAGAGCCTGCGCGAGACCAGCGTCGAATCGGGACCGTCGGAAACGCCGGAAATCCTTGGCCAGGCGCCGGCCATGCAGGAAGTCTTCCGCGCCATCGGCCGCCTGTCGCAATCGAATGTGACGGTCCTCATCACGGGCGAATCCGGTTCCGGCAAGGAACTCGTGGCGCGCGCGCTGCACAAGCACAGCCCGCGCGCGGCGCAGCCTTTCATTGCCCTGAACACGGCGGCGATACCCAAGGATTTGCTGGAGTCGGAACTGTTCGGCCATGAACGGGGGGCGTTTACGGGCGCGCAGACGACGCGCCGGGGCCGTTTCGAACAGGCCGAGAACGGCACTTTGTTCCTCGATGAAATCGGCGACATGCCGTTCGATTTGCAGACGCGCTTGCTGCGCGTGCTGTCCGACGGGCATTTTTATCGCGTCGGCGGCCACCAGCCCATGAAGGCGAATGTGCGCGTCATTACCGCCACGCATCAGAACCTCGAGCAGCGCGTGCGCGACGGCCTGTTCCGCGAAGACTTGTATCACCGCCTGAACGTGATCCGCCTGCGCCTGCCCAGTTTGCGGGAGCGGCGCGAGGATATCCCCATCCTGGTGCGCCACTTCCTGGTGCAAAGCGCGCGCCAGCTGGGCGTGGAAGCCAAGCGCATGAGCGAGCCGACGATGCAGTTCCTGAGCAGCCTCGATTTGCCGGGTAATGTGCGCCAGCTGGAAAACCTGTGCAACTGGATTACCGTCATGGCGCCGGGCCAGACGGTGGAAATCAAGGACTTGCCGCTGGAATTGACGCAGGGGCAGGGCGATGGCGCTGCCGCCGTCGTCTCCGGCGAGGGCGCGGCGCCCGCCGTGGCGCACGCGCAGGGCGGCCAGGTGTTCGAGGCGGCCGCGCCCGCCAACGGCGCGCCGCCGGGCTGGATCGGCCTGCTGGAATTGCAGGCGGCCGGAATGCTGGGCGCGGGGCAGCAGGAAGTCATGGCCGTGCTGGGCCGGCAATTCGAGTCGGCCCTGATCAAGACGGCGCTCAAGCATACGCATGGGCGCAAGAATGACGCGGCCGTGCGCCTGGGCATCGGCCGCAACACCATCACGCGCAAGATTTCCGAACTGGGCATCGACGGCGCCAAGGACGATTGATCGATCCTGCGGACGGGGCGGCCGCCCCGGCCGCTTTTCCTTCCGTTCCCGCGCGGCGTCTGTTGCACGCGACAAAACACAATGAAGGGGGGCAATCAGGTAAGCTGGCGCTTGCCGGATGGTTTCGTCCGGTTTTAACTTTCATTGTGGAACTGTATGCTGATTAACTGCGTGGCCTACCAGGATGGCAAAAAACTGGCCGACTTGCCGATTGACGATATCAGCGATTACGTGGAGCGGCCCGACTGCTTCGTCTGGGTCGCCCTGCTCGACGCCACGCCGGACGAGCTGAAACAGATGCAGCACGAGTTTTGCCTGCACGAACTGGCCGTCGAGGATGCGCAGCGGGGCCACCAGCGCCCGAAAATCGAGGAATATGGCGATTCCCTGTTTGCCGTCGTGAAAACCGTGGAAATGGTCGAGAACGAACTGGTGCTGGGCGAAGTCGATATTTTCGTTGGCGCCAATTACGTGCTCTCGTCGCGCAGCAACAGCTCGCAGGGTTTTCTTGGCGTGCGCGCGCGCGCCGAGCGCGAACCACACTTGCTGCGCCAGGGCTCCGCCTTTGTGCTGTACGCGCTGATGGATGCCGTCGTCGACCGTTATTTCCCCGTGCTCGACGCGCTGGAATCGGAGCTGGAACTGATCGAAGACCGCATCTTCGACCGCGGCACCGAGCGCGACAATATCGAACGCCTGTACCAGCTGAAACGCAAGGTCATGGTCTTGCGCCATGTGGTGGCGCCTCTGATGGAAGCGGTGGGCAAGCTGCACGGCGGCCGGGTGCCGCCCCTGTGCCACGATACCCAGGAGTATTTCCGCGACGTGCACGACCATTTGGCGCGCATCAACGGCACGCTCGACACCATCCGCGACACCATCAGCACGGCCATCCAGGTGAATCTGTCGATGGTGGCCATCGACGAGAGCGAAGTGAACAAGCAATTGGCGGCCTGGGCGGCTATCTTCGCCGTCTTCACGGCGTTTGCCGGTGTGTGGGGCATGAACTTCAAGTTCATGCCGGAACTGGACTGGCAATACGGCTATCCCGTGGCCGTGGGATTGATGAGTTGCGTCTGCGGCTACATGTATTACCTGTTCAAGCGCTCGGGCTGGCTATAAAAATTTCCACAGATCTGTATTATTAAACAATAGCCAGGGGTACAATCGCGGCAAGTCCGTTGACACGGGCTTTTGCTGAGGATCGCCGCGCCGGCAGCCGTGCCTGCGCTTTCCGTGCTGCGCAGGAGCATTCATGAGTATTCCGTTGTTTGATGTGAATTCGCAAGAACCCCTGTTCGATCCCGAGCAGCGGCGTACGCTGGCGGAAGCGGCCCTGCGCTCGATTACCGCCTCGACGGCGCGCGCCCGCGGCGACGACTTCCTGCGCATCCTCGTCAAGGACCTGGCCGAAGCGCTCGACGTCAAATACGTGATCGCCGGACGCCTGATCAGCATGGACGACGGCAGCGAAGGCATCCGCACCCTGGCCCTGTGGGGCGGCGACAGCTACCAGCCCAACATCGAATACAGCCTGCAGCACACGCCTTGCCAGGATGTGACGTGCCAGAGCATGTGTTTTCATGGCAGTGATATCCAGCGTCGCTTTCCATTCGATACCCTCCTCGTCGACATGCACGCGGAAAGCTATGTCGGCATGCCGCTGATCGATACCGAAGGCCGCACCCTGGGCATCCTGTCGGCCATCGACACGCGTCCCATCGACGAAAACAAGCGTTTGCTGGCCTTGCTGCTGCTGTCGATCTTCTCGGCCCGCAGCGCGGCCGAGCTGCAGCACCAGGAACGCACGCAGCAACTGGAAGAAATCGTGCGCGTGCGCACCGAGTCGCTGCTGGCGGCGCAGGCCAACCTGATCGAGCAGGAGCAGATGGCGGCGCTCGGCTCGCTGGTGGCCGGCGTGTCGCATGAGGTCAATACGCCCATCGGCGTGGCCCTGACTGCGGCGTCGAGCATGGGCAGCTATGCCGACCAGCTGGTGCACCTGCTGGGCGGCGCCAAGGTCAGCCGCACCGAACTGGTCGACATTGCCGAGGCGCTCAAGGGCGCGGCGGCCTTGATCGAGCGCAACCTGGCGCGTGCCGCCGACCTGATCGGCAATTTCAAGCAGCTGGCCGTCGACCAGGTCAGCGAATACGTGGCCGACCTGGCGCTGCATGACTATGTGCACGGCCTGGTGTCGGCGCACAGCCCGGAACTGCGCAAGGCGGCGCTGGGCGTGGAGCTCGACATCGCGCCCGATTGCCAGGTGCGCCTGGCGGCCGGCAAGCTGTCGCAAATCCTCTCGAACCTCTTGATGAACAGTGCGCGCCACGGCTATCCGCATGGCGGGCCGGGGCGCATCACGATACGCGCGCGCATCGAGGCGGCCGATGCGGGGGCGCCATGGCTGCTGCTGGAGTTTTCCGACGACGGCGTCGGCCTGGCGCCCGCCGTGCGCGAGCATATGTTTGAACCGTTTTTTACCACCAAGCGGGGCCAGGGCGGCTCCGGCCTGGGCATGCATATCGTCTACACCATCGTGCAGCAACTGGGCGGCCAGGTCAGCGCCATCGATGCCACGCCCGGCTGCCACATTCATATCCGCTTGCCGCTGACACACTGACGGCGCCGTCTTCGGCGGAGTGCGTTCTCCCGGGCGCTCTTTTTATTTTCACAACGTTGTATGTACACCATACACATCGTGAGTTCTGTTGACATCAAGAATGTCCCCGTGATTCTATGTAGTTGTCTAGCTAACTTTCAGTTGGCTGGCATCCGTCTTTTTGCCATGCAAGCATCGCAGCGCCATTTCTGGACGTCCAACCTTAGAACCTGCAGTGCAATACCTTGAAATGAACGATTGAAGTCCGGATAGTCGATCCGTAACTTAATAAAAGTACAATTGAAAAGGGTTTACCATGCTTAAAGAAACCGTCATCTCCCGTGCCGTTCGCATTGTCTGCGCCGGCGGCATGGTAGCGGCCTTGTCCGTCGCTTCGCAGTCCGCAGTGGCACAAGATGCGCCGATACAGCGCGTGGAAGTGACCGGCTCGTCGATCAAGCGCATCGCCGCCGAAGGCGCCTTGCCTGTCACCGTGCTGACCGCCGAAGCCATCCGCACGTCGGGCGCGACCTCGGTCACCGACCTGGTCAAAAAACTGTCTTCCGCCCAGGGGGCCACGACGGAAAGCTCTTCAGTAGGTGGCAGCACCTTTGGTTTTTCCGGTATTTCCGTGCACAACGTGGGTGAGACGCGCACTTTGGTCTTGCTGAACGGTAAGCGCCTGGCCCAGTTCGGCGGCCAGACGCTGACAGGTTTTGCGGCCGGCTTCGATTTGAATTCCATTCCCATCTCGGCCATCGAGCGTGTGGAGCTGCTGACCGACGGCGCCTCCGCCCTGTACGGCGCCGACGCCATCGCCGGCGTGGTCAACTTCATCACCAAGCATGATACGACGATGGGCGATGTGAGCATCGGCTATTCCGCGCCGAAAAATGGTGCACGCGAGAAACGTCTCAGCGCCACCAAGGGCTTCGGCAACCTGGACGACGATGGCTACAACGTGGTGCTGACCTTTGGCCACGACGAGCGCGACAAGCTGACTTCGGTTGACCGCAAATTCGCCAGCACGGGCCAGGTACAGTTCTCGGCCAATGGCAAGCGCTATCAGAAACAGCAGTTTTCCGTCAGCCCGATTCCCGCCAATGCCATCGATGACAATGGCCAACTGATCAGTCCATATCAAAAAACCACTGGCTCCTGTCCCGCCAAGACTTTCCGCGTGCTGGAACCGTATGAAGATCTGGACGGCACCCCGCGCTTGAATGATTACTGCGGTTATGATTTCGTCAAGGACCTGGAAATCTATCCGGAACGCAAGCGCGACAATTTCATGGCGTCGGGCACCTTCAAGATCGCCGGCCACGAGGTGTATGCCGATGTGCTCCTGTCGCGCACCAAGCAAACGTCGCGTATCGCCCCCGTGCCGGGCGAGATCGCCATTGACGCGGGGACGCCGCTGCACGACAAGTATTTGTTGCCAATCGGTATTACTGGCGGCAGCCTGGCGGCCTATCGTCTGTTCGACATGGGCCAGCGCACCTCGAAGGATACGGCGGACTTCGCCAGCGTGGTGGTAGGCACGCGCGGCGTGGCTGCCGGCTGGGATTACAACGCATCCTATAACTTCTCGGAAAGCCGTGTAAAAGGCAGTATTTCCGGTTATCCTGGCGCGATTGCCGTCAGCAACCTCACCGCGAGCGGTTTGCTCGACCCCTTCGTCGGACCAGGCAAGCAGTCCACCGCGGCGCAGGACGCCATCAAGGCGGCCACCTTTACCGGCTATTGGGACGGCGGCACCTCGCGCCTGCAAACCATCAACCTGAACGGTTCGACGGAACTGCGGCGCCTGGCGGGCGGTGCGATGATGCTGGGCGTGGGCGCCAACATCAACCGCGAGGAATTTTCTTCGAAACCGAGCCCGTTTGCGCAAGGCATCCTGGCCGACCCCGTGAAGGGTACCTTGTGCGGCGGCACGACCGGCTTGGAGTGCGACCAGCGTTTCGGTGATGCGGCCAGCAGCAAGCCGTACAGCGCCAGCCGCACCTCGAAGGGCATCTTTGGCGAAGTCATCGCGCCCGTGCTGAAAGAGCTGGAACTGGGCGCGGCCCTGCGTTTCGACGAGTTCTCGGACTTTGGCGGCGCCACCACGGCCAAGGCCAGCTTCAAGTGGACGCCAGCCCCCACCTTGCTGATCCGCGGTTCCGTCGGCAATGGCTTCCATGCGCCAACGGTACCGCAAGTCAATGCCCTGCAGCGCGGCTATGGCGTCACCAGCGACAAGTACACCTGTACGCCGGCCCTGCAAGCCATCGCCACGCGCCTCAACGCGCAATGCCAGCCAGGCAACCACCAGTACGACCAGCTGGCAGGCGGTAATCGCAATTTGCAGCCTGAAAAGTCGAAACAGGCAACCATAGGCTTCCGCTACGAGCCGATCAGCGCCATTACCCTGGGCGCCGACCTGTGGCATGTGCAAATCCGCGATTCTTTCGGCCAGCTGACCGAGCAGCTGGTGTTCGCCAATCCCGCCGCCTATCCGAAAGCGTGGAGCGTCAACACGGACGTGGGCACGGGCAAGACCTATCTGGCCTTCCTGGCCGACAACCAGAACCTGGGCAAGTCGTTCGCCACCGGTGTCGATATCGACGTCAGCGCCCGTTACCGCTCGGGTATCGGCCTGTTCACCTCGCAGCTGAACGCGACGCAGATGCTGCGCGAAGATATCCAGCTGGAACGCAACGGCAACTATTATTCGGCGCTGGGTAACTTCGCCGAGCTCGGTACCGTTACCTTCCGCACGCGCGGCCAGTGGACGAATACTCTGAAAACGGGCAACTGGGCCAATTCGCTGACGGTCAACTTCGTGTCCGGCTACAAGGACCAGAAAACGACGGTCGATGTGCTCGACTCCTCCGGCGCCGTGACGGGCCAGGAAGATATCCGCATGCGTGTCGGCTTCTATTCGACGCTCGACTGGCAAACGGTGTGGACGCCGAGCAAGAGCTGGGTGCTTACCGCAGGCGTGCTGAACCTGACCGACAAGAGCCCTCCATTCGTGCCATCGACGTCCGGCGCCAACCGTGGCCAGCAATTCGGGTATGACGACCGCTACTATGATCCGCGCGGCCGTACGGGTTATCTGAACGCCTCGTACAAGTTTTAAACGGGAAATATGGCTGCGTCTTGCGCAGCCGCAAAAAAACCGGCACGCTGTGCCGGTTTTTTTATGTGCCGGCGCGGCGCCTGGCTGCTTAGCCGCGCGCCGCCATCGACAGGGCAACCGCTTCGGCCACCTTGATGCCGTCAACGGCCGCCGACAGGATGCCGCCCGCATAGCCGGCCCCTTCGCCGGCGGGGAACAGGCCCCGCGTGTTCAGGCTTTGCAGGTCGTCGTCGCGGCGCTTGATGCGGATCGGCGACGAGGTGCGCGTTTCCACGCCCGTCAGCACGGCGTCGGCCTTGTAATAGCCCTTGATCTGCTTGTTGAACGCAGGAAACGCCTCCCGCAGCGCCGTGATTGCGTACTCAGGCAGGGACGGCGCCAGGTCCGTCAGATGCACGGCAGGCTTGTAGGATGGAATCACGCTGCCGAACTCGGTCGAGGCGCGGCCCGCGACGAAATCGCCGACCAATTGCCCTGGAGCATCATAGTTGCCGCCGCCCAGGGCGAAGGCGCGTTCTTCCAGTTCGCGCTGCAGCGCGATGCCGGCCAGCGGGTCGCCCGGGTAGTCGGCCGGCGTGATGCCGACAACGATGGCGCTGTTGGCGTTGCGCTCGTTGCGCGAGTACTGGCTCATGCCGTTCGTCACCAGGCGGCCCGGTTCGGAGGCGGCCGCCACCACGGTGCCGCCCGGGCACATGCAGAAGCTGTAGACGGATCGGCCATTGCTGGCGTGGTGCACGAGCTTGTAGTCGGCCGCACCCAGAATCGGGTGGCCGGCGCTGGGGCCGAAGCGGCAGCTGTCGATCAGCGATTGTGGATGTTCCACGCGGAAACCGATCGAGAACGGTTTCGCTTCGATGTACACGCCGCGCTTGTGCAGCATTTCAAAGGTGTCGCGCGCGCTGTGGCCGATGGCCAGCACGACGTGGTTGCTGGCGATGGTTTCGCCATTGGCCAGCACCACGCCGCGCACCTGGCCGCCGTCCGGGCCGGGCGCGATGTCGAGATCGACCACTTTGCTCTCGAAGCGGTATTCGCCGCCCAGCTGCTCGATATTGGCGCGCATTTCTTCCACCATCTTGACGAGGCGGAAGGTGCCGATGTGGGGCTTGCTCACGTACATGATTTCTTCCGGCGCGCCGGCCTTGACGAATTCCGTCAGCACCTTGCGGCCGTAGTGTTTCGGGTCCTTGATCTGGCTGTACAGTTTGCCGTCCGAAAAGGTGCCGGCGCCGCCTTCGCCGAACTGGACGTTCGATTCCGGGTTCAGTTCGCGCTTGCGCCAGAAACCGAAGGTGTCGACCGTGCGTTCGCGCACCTGCTTGCCGCGCTCCAGGATGAGGGGGCGCAAGCCCATCTGCGCCAGGATCAATGCCACGAACAGGCCGCAGGGCCCCGTGCCGATGACGATGGGGCGCGGCTCACTGGTGTGGCCGGCCAGCTGTTCGCCGCCGGCGACGAATTTGTACTCGGTATCGGGCGCGGGCATCAGGTGCACATCGTGCCGCAGGCGCGCCAGCACGGCCGCTTCGTTCTTTACTTCAACATGCAGCGAGTAAATCAACACCACGGCGCTGCGCTTGCGCGCGTCATAGCTGCGCTTGAAGACGGTAAAGCCGAGCAGGTCGGCAGCAGCGATGCCGAGGCGCGCCAGGATGGCGGCGGGCAGGGCCGCTTCGTCGTGTTCGAGGGGGAGTTTTACTTCGTTGAGTCGCAACATGGTGTGTATTTTTTAAAAATTGCCGGGCTCCGTATCTAGCGGAGAGTGTGTCGTGCCGCGTGAGGGCATCAGGCCGCTATTTTACCTCCACATGGCTCACCGTATCGCTTGCCTGAGCGGTCTTCGGGATGCAAGCGGCGGCAAGGCCGCCTGGCGAACCTTCTCGCCACCGCGCCACGGTGGCGGCGCAGAGGCGCTTTCCTGCCGCCCCATAGTGGTGCACATCGGCGCGCTGCTGGTGCGTTTGCCTGTCCATGTAGGGGCGCGCCAATCCGGGCCTCATTTTTCAGGCGAATTTGTGTTGCTTTTTTGTTGTGGTCACCTGATTTTGTTGACGCCTTGCCATTGCGTGTGATTTGATAGCATTTTGCTTCTTGCAGATGCAATTGTGTATCTTTCTCCCGCATCCATTTTGGGAAGTGAGCAGCGTTGTCTTTTGTCACCTGTGAATGTCTCAATGGAGGAAGGGGTTTTGTTTTTACTCATGTCGAGGATTTTATTTTAATAAGACCGCATTTCTGAAATGAAGTGCTGTTAATCTGTTGCGCAGTAGCTTTGCCATATATGTTGCCTCTCATGGAGAAATAGTTTTTCTTGTCTGTCATTTATTTTCCGGCTCTTCCTGTTAATCGTTCTCAAGACGCTATTCCCATCCGGTATTTTTTGCTTTCATTGGCCTGAAGCCAGCGTTTGCAGCTATTTCAAGCAATGTCCTTGTCGCCCGCGAATGTTTTTATTTAGCCGGGGCGGGATTTTTTGCGCCTGTTTGTTTGTTTAATTGAAGTGTTGCGTCAACATAACAGTTTCTCTAATTTTATTGACCAGCCCGATTCAATATGTTCCGATGTGCCATTCTGTTTTATTTTGCGTATGCAAAATGGAGACCGAGAGGATGTCTTGTGTGGTGGGATAGCAAGGCGATGAGAGTAGAAAGCGTTTAAAAACGCATAAGCGTGAGTGAAAAACTCCTTTACCAAAGCAGTAATACTGCGCTCATATAAATAATAGGGAATGACATGTTGAGAAAAACTGTAATAGCACGCGCATTAACGATAGCGTTCAGCGCATCGGTATTGAGCGTTGCGATTGTTCCAGCGGTAATGGCACAGTCGAACGCCACCGGCAACATCATCGGCAAGATTGCGCCTGATGCCAGTGCCTCGGTGTCGATCGTCGGTGCAGACAATGGTCTGAAACGGACTATTTCACCGGATGCAAGCGGCGCTTTCCGTATCACCTCGCTGCCGGTCGGCAACTACAAAGTGACTCTGATGAAGGGTTCTTCCGTCGTCAGCACGCAGGACGTGGAAGTGCGCATCGGCCAGGAAAGCGAAGTGGCGCTGCAGCAGGTGCAAACCGTGAACGTGACGAGCCGCCGCCGCGCGATCGATGTCACCAGTTCCAACTCCGGTTCTTCCTTCAATTCGCGCGAGCTGGCTACCCTGCCACTGGCGCCTACGGTTGCCAACATCGTGCAATTGGCAGGCGGCACCACGCGCGCTGACTCGCGCTACGGCAACAACGCCGCCAGCTTCGGCGGCTCGAGCGCGTCGGAAAATGCGGCGTATATCAACGGTTTCCCTGTCACCAACAGCCTGTACCAGGTTGGCTACTCTTCCTTGCCTTTCGGCTCGATTGCTGAAGCGCAAATCATCACCGGCGGCTACGGCGCCGAATTCGGTCGCTCGACGGGCGGCGTGGTCAATATCACCACCAAGAGCGGCACGAATAACTGGGAGTTCGGCGCCGGCTTTACCTATGCGCCTGATTCGCTGCGCGGCAAGGCCAAGAACATCATGTTCCCGAACACGGGCGCCAATAAGACGGACGGCACGATCTTCAACTACCGTGAAGGCGACAAGCTGACCGAGAAAGTCTACAACGCCTATGTCAGCGGCCCGCTGATCAAGGACAAGCTGTTCATCTATCTGGGTGGCGAATTTACCAAGATGGACCGCGAAACGGCGCGCCTGGGATCGAGCAGCACGGTGAACAAGCAGACCGGCTGGCTGGTACAGAAATCCGACGTGCCGCGTTATATCGCCAAGATCGACTGGAATATCACCGACAACAACCGCCTCGAATACACGCACATCTCGGACGAGTCGAATGTCGACGATCAGTACTACAGCTTTGACTATGCCACCAAGCAGCGTGGCTATGTGCAGCAGGGCGGCGCCAAATTCAAGAACTATTCGGCGGGCGTGCTGTTCCTCAACGCCACTGGCGCCGCGCTGGCGGCAGCCCAGGGTTCCAACATCGATATCCTCAAGCTGACCAGCTATGTGAACGATGATCTGACCGTGCAGGCCCTGGTTGGACAGGCGAAGACCCAGCGCGAGCAGAACCCGTTCGGCTACATTCCCGGCTTGCGCCCAATCGTTGCCATTGAAGAAAACCGGGCGCCAGGCGTGAATTATTCGCCTAGCCAGGTGCAGGGCTTCAGCTCGGCGCTGCTGCGCGACGGCGCGCAAGACACCAACCGCGGCTATCGCCTGGACCTGGAATACAAACTGGCCAAGCAGCATACGATACGCGGCGGTCTTGACCATAACAAGATCAATGCCCTGAACGGCACGGAAGCGGCCGGCGGCGGTACCTGGACCTATCTGAGAATCGACAAGGCGGCCAGCCCCAATACCGTCATGGCAGGACATAATATTTCCCCTGCGGCCGGCGGCGGTTACGGTACGCAAGGTTACTACGTGCGTGAAAACCTGCAACGCGGCGGTTCGACCCCGTCCGTCGTGCAATCGGCGCAGTACATCGAGGACCGTTACCAAGCCACCGAAAACCTGGTCGTGACCCTGGGCTTGCGCAATGAATCGTTCAAGAACATGAACGGCATCGGCGAAACCTTCGTGGAGCAGAAAAACATGCTGGCGCCGCGCTTGAATGCGGCCTGGAATGTGTATGGCGACGGTTCCCTGAAAGTCTTTGGTACGGCTGGCCGCTACTTCATGCAATTGCCGGCCAATATGGCCGTGCGTTTTGCCGGCGCTTCGCTCAATACGGACCGCTTCTATACCTATACCGGCGTTGATCCGACCACCGGTGCACCGCTGGGTTTGAGCCCGATCAGCAATGTGCTTTCGGCGAATAATGAATTTGGCCAGGAAAAACGCGCCAATGAACTGGCTTCGACCAACTTGAAGGCCCACTTCCAGGATGAGATCAACCTGGGCTTCGAGAAGGCGCTGACGCCTGATTTCAACGGCGGCGTCAAGTTCACGTATCGCAAGCTGAAAAACACGATCGATGACTACTCGGATCCGCGCGCCATTTCCGCCAAGCTGACGGGCGCTGAAAAAGCCTACTTCGATGATCATGGCTGGAACGGCGCCCTGTTCAATCCAGGCAAGGACAATACCTTCATGATCCCGGTGGGACCGAACGGCGCGCAGCGCGCGGTGACGATTACGGCTGCCGATGCCGGTTTCCCGGAGCAAGCCAAGCGTACCTATACGTCGCTGGAATTCATGCTGGAACATCCGATGCGCAATGGCTGGTATGGCAAGATGAACTACACCTGGTCGCGCAGCGAAGGCAATCAGGAAGGCCAGACCAAGTCGGATAACGGCCAGGCCGACGTGGGCTTCAGCTCGAGCTGGGACTTCCCGGAAACGATGATCAACGGCAGTGGCTTGTTGCCGAACAACCGTACGCATCAGTTGAAAACCTACGGCTACTACGAGTTCACGAGCCAGTTTGGCGTTGGCGGCAACTTGCTGGTGGCGACGGGCCGTCCGATGTCGCGTACCTGCAATATCCCGGCGGCAATGGATAACCAGGGCCTGAGTTTGTTCCAATACGGCTCGATCTTCTTCCTGTGCCCAACCGGTCCGAACGGCCGTGGCGCTTACGGCACCTTGCCTACGGAAATGCGCCTGGACTTGAACTTCATCTACAAGCCAGAGCAGATCAAGGGCATCGTGTTTAAAGTCGACGTACTCAATGCCACCAACCGTCAGGTGGCGCAATCGATCGATGAAGCCTACAACACGACTGCCGCTGGCACCGTTGTCAGCCCAACCGCCGGCATGATCAATTCCTACTCGAGCCCCCGTACCGTGCGCTTGTCGGCCCAGTACAGCCACAAGTTCTGATGTGACTCTGCCTTCGCCGGTTGACGATAGTCAACTGGCGGAAGCTGGAATGCACAGACCGGCCAGTCCATGCCGGTCTGGTGCCCCGCAAGCTGCATAGCTTGCGGGGCATTTTTTTTGGGTTATGTCAGCGCCAGCAGTGGGAGCGCTCTCAGCGTTGCTTTCAATTATGTTCTGGAGCACGGATGCGCCCGGCGCCGGGTATCCGGCGCCGCCATGCAGATGCCCCTGTTGCAAAGCTGAAGCGATGTTGCACCCAGTCAATAATCTTCTTGCCGGTCCGCGCTGACTGGCAAGGCCGGGGAGCTTGCGGCAGGCGGGCGATTTAACAATTCACTTTCCAGATACGGATCTTTTGACGGAAAATCTGGCGCGAACAGCATTTCATTTTGATAGTCTCTCCTTTATCCGGCAAAAATCTTGTTCTACATCAATGCGCTATTTTTTTACATTTTTTGGCGCGGCGGCGCAGCGGCGGCGCGGCGCCGCCGCACCACGTCCGCACCATGTCTTTTTGCGCTTCTCATAGGGGAAATAGGCGATGGGGCTGCCGCAACTGGTCGCCGGCGAGCTGCCGTGGCAGTGCGCGTGAATCGAGGCGGGATAGGGTAAAACGTTATAAAAATACAAAAATGTTTCCGAATTGTAATGTCAAAAAACAACAAAAAGGAAAAAACCCACAGTTTTTTCGTTAATGCATTAAGGAATGGGCCATGTTAATTGACAATGTTTCTCTTGTTACAGATACTTACTTGTGTCAAAAATTTTGATGCATAAAGTGCCACGTGAGTCACTGTGATCCAGTCGCTTGGTGTTCATTAAAAAAATTACAAGTTGAGATTGCTAAACATGATGCAGAGTAAACCAAAATTAAGCCCTATCAGTAAGGCGGTGTTTTTTGCTTTGAGCGCCATTGCTGCCTCCGCCCACGCACAAAACACGGTAGCTGCCGCAGAGCCGGTCATGCAACGTGTGGAAGTGACTGGTTCGAACATCAAGCGCATGGATACCGAGACTGCCTCGCCAGTGACCGTATTGCGCCGTGATGAAATCAAGGCGACTGGCGCCAATACCGTGCGCCAGATTCTCGATACGCTGACCTCGTTCGACACGAGCGCGATCAAGGATGACGGCAATACCAACAGCTTTGCCCGTGGCGCGTCCGGCGCATCGATGCGTGGCCTGGGAACGGGCGCGACCCTGGTGTTGCTGAACGGCCGCCGTATTTCCAACTATGCGTTCGCCGACGGCGGCAAGGATACCTTTGTCAACGTTGACTCGATTCCCGCCGACGTGATCGACCGCGTCGAAGTGCTCAAGGACGGCGCCTCCGCCATTTACGGTTCCGATGCACTGGCCGGCGTTATCAATATTATTACCCGCAAGAGCTATCAAGGCGTGAGCGTCAGCGCCAATTACCAGCAAGGCATCGATCCGAACATTGGCAAACAGCAAACTGTTGGCTTGCTGGCCGGCTATGGCGACCTGGAAAAGGACCGCTACAACGTCTTCTTCAACGTCGAAGGCTACAAGCGCCAGGGTTACAATCTGCGTGACGTCCTCAATGAATATCCGGCTTGGCACAAGCAGATTTCCAATACAGCGTTTGGCGATCCAAGCCTGACCTCCTTCCCTGGCAATCTGAACGAATCGACCAAGGGCATCCGCCAGGCCGTGAAGGGTTGTACCACGCTCAACGCCACTGGCTTGTGCGCCAGCGATCTGAATGGCATCAACCAGCAGTCCGATCCTTCCGAACGTCTCAATCTGTACAGCGCGCTGCATTTCAAGCTGAACGAGACCACGCGTGGCTACGCCGAAGTGTCGTATTCGCAAACCCGCACCGATTACCATCCATTGCCGTTCGGTATGGCCGCAGGTTCGCCGTGGAGCTGGTTCGACGGCAATGCCAAGAAATCGCAGACGGTGCAAAAACCCAAGCTGCCGGCCAATTCCGCCTACAATCCGTATAACTTCCCGGTTGGCATTGACTACCGCTTCATGGATGACAACCTGGACTGGTCCGCGCCATCGAAAGCGAGCCAGTACCGCGTCATGGCGGGCCTGGAAGGGACGGTCGGCACCTATGACTGGGAAGCCACGGTCGGCCGCACCGGCGGCGACGGCAAATCGCGCAACCGCGGCGCACACCGCGACCGCATGCCAGCGGCTATCGTCAGCGGCGAATACAAGCTCGGTGGCGGCAACAGCGACGCGCTGTTGGCAAGCATGTTCCCGGAGGTCGGCACGGATGCCGACCTGTCGACCAATTTCATCGATGCAAAATTGAGCGGCGAAATCATGCAACTGCCAGGCGGCCCCATGGGTTTCGCATTCGGTGCTGAGTTGCGCCAGGAAAAAATGTCCATCAAGTCGCTTGACAATGTGATGAACGCGGAAATCATCGGTCTTGGTTCGCTGTGGATCGATGGTCAGCGCAACCTGAGCGCCGCGTTCATGGAAGTGAACGCGCCAGTGCTGAAAGGCCTGGAGCTGAACGGTGCCTTGCGCATGGATAAGGCGCCGAATTTCTCGGCCCACGTCTCGCCTAAACTGGGCGCGCGCTGGACGATCACACCTAAGTTATTGCTGCGCGGTACTATCGCTGGTGGTTTCCGTGCCCCGAACATTCCAGAGACGCTGGGTAAAGTGGGCCTGACCGGTTTCTACAACCGTCAGATCGATCCGAAGCGTTGTGCCACGGCTACCGCGCTGCGCGATGTCTTGAAAACCGGCAATGCCACTGACAAGCTCGATGCGGCAACGGCCTATAACGCTGGCTGCTCGGTATCGATCCCTGTCATGATTTCCTCGAACCCGGACCTGAAGCCGGAAACCTCGCGCAGCCTGACCTTGGGTTTCGTGGCCGAACCGATCAAGAACTTGAGCGTGGCTGTCGATTACTTCAAGATCGAACGCAAGGATGAAATCAGCACGCGCGATGTATCGTATGTGCTCGAACGCGAAGGCGCTGCGGGCTATGCGGACAAGATGGTGCGCAACAGCATCAGCGACGCCGATCGCCGCTTTAGCACCCGCGCCAAGCAACTGGCCCCTGGCGCCACCGGCCTGGACTGGACCGCAGGTTCGCTGCAATCCATGCTGATGAGCTATGAAAACTTCGGCAAGACCGATTCGCAAGGCGTCGATATCGACGTCAACGGCCGTGTTTCGGCTGGCGAGTACGGTACTGTCAGCCTGGGCCTGGCTACGACTGTTGCGTTGAAACTGCGTTCCTGGGATATCGATGCCAATAAATACCGTCCTAACCAGGTTGGCAAGCTGGGCAACCCGCGCGTGGTGTCGGTACTGAGTGCCGCATGGCGCAAGGGTCCGTTGACTGCCGGCGTGCGCGTGAACTATATCTCGAAGCAGGAACTGATCAAGAACGAGACCGCCACCGAAGCCACAAGCTGGGGCGAGGCTGGTTGCCGTGCCGCACTCAAGGGTGCCGATCTGCCATGCGAGGTGGCCAGCGATGTACGTACGGATCTGAACTTTGCATACACGGGCTTCAAAAACCTGCGTTTGCTGGCGAATATCAACAACGTCTTCGATCAGCCGCGTCCTATCAACGTGCGTGACGGCTACGCCATGCGTCCACGTACCCTGAAACTGGGTGCCGAGTACACGTTCTAATAGGAAAGAGCAGGGCGGCGCCGGAACGGGCCGCCTGATGACTTGCTTGCGCGTAGCTGCTACGCGCAAGCTCTGGCGCAGTGCGGGTAACCGCCCTGCGCTTTTTTATTGTGTGCGTATTACATCCCGCCCCACAGGGCAGCCAGCGTGGCCAGCGCCGTCAGGCCCGCCGTTTCCGTGCGCAGGATGCGCGGCCCCATGGACAGGCCGATGGCGCCGGCGGCCAGGGCCGCTTTTTCTTCCGCCTCCGAAAATCCGCCTTCCGGCCCCACCATCACGGTGATCGCCTGCGGCGGCTGGTGACGCGCCCAGTCGGCCAGCGACTGCTCCGCGCGCGGCGTCAAAATGATGCGCTTATGTAAATCCTGTTGTTTGCTCCAGCTATTAAACTCTTGCAACGGCGCCAGCTGCGCCAGGCGGTTGCGCCCGCATTGTTCCGAGGCGGACACGATGATCGCTTGCCAATGGGCCAGTTTCTTCTCCGCCCGCTCGGCGGACAGGCGCACCACGCAGCGCTGCGCCGCCAGCGGCACGATGCCGGCCGCGCCCAGCTCGATGGCTTTTTCGATGATCCAGTCCATTTTGGATGCTTCCGGCAGCGCCTGCGCCAGAGTCACGGCGTAGGGCAGTTCCGCTTCGCGCGCCGTGTGGGACTTCAGTTCGGCGCTGGCGCGTTTTTTCTCGACGTTGCACAAGACAGCCGCGTACTCGCCGCCCTCGCCGTTGAAGACGGTGATGGCCTCGCCCGGCATAAGGCGCACCACATGGACGTGGTGGGCGACGGCGTCGGGCAGAGCGATGGTGGCGCCTATGGCGAGTGGCTGGGGACAGAAAAAACGCGGCATGCAACATCCTGGCGGAGAGAATCAATGGGAGGTGTCGCGCCGCGCGCGGGTAGGGCGCGCGCGGCTGCGACTCGAGGGTGCAATTTTAGTGCCGCTGCGCGCGGCCGGGTGAAATTCTTGCCGCCGGGCCTGCGCGCGGCGCATCCGGGGCGGGAAATTGCGTGGAGATAACAAGCTGACGATAACAAGCTGACGATAACAAGCTGACTAAAAACGAAATGTTGTTTTTTGATTTCGTAAATCATTGCATTATTGACAGTGATACTTTTAGCGTGGTTTGATGACTATACAAGTTGTGTTGAACGACATCAATTGTTTCCGGCAATATCGTCCGTGATGTGATCCGGTATGGTATGGGGAGACGCCGCACGTTTCAATGCCTGGGCCTATGACCCTGGGCGCGTTGCGGCCAGCTTAAATTGGTTGAAACAGCATGGCACTGTCGCTGTAACGGGAGGGGTCTTGCAGTTTTTCGCAAGACCACGCGAGATTTAAGTGATTATAAAAATACAAACTAATCGCTTATCAGGGATCACGAAAAGGAATAAGTTATGATGTTTCGCGAAAAAAAGAGTGTGCAGGTGGTGAGATTGGCGTTGGCCGCGTTCGCTGGCGTCGCAACGATGAGCGTGCACGCGCAGGACGCGGTCGATGCGCCGGTGCCTAAGGTGCAGCGCGTCGAAATCACCGGTTCGAGTATCAAACGCATCGAAGCCGAAGGTATTTCCCCGATCACCGTGATGACGCGCGAATCGATTGCCCGTTCGGGCGCGACGTCGGTGCTGGATCTGATGCGCAACCTGACTTCTGCGGGCGGTAACGGCGGTGAGCTGGCGACATCGGGTTCCTTCCGAAACGGCGCCACCAGCGTCTCGCTGCGCGGTCTGCCGACCCTCATCCTGTTGAACGGCTATCGCCTGCCGGCGTCCGGTTCGGACGAGTACAGCGGCCAGACCTCGGTCGATCTGAACGCCATTCCGCTGTCGGCCATCGAGCGCATCGATGTGCTCAAGGACGGCGCCTCGGCCATCTACGGCACCGATGCCGTCGGCGGCGTCATCAACTTCATCCTGCGCAAGGATTACCAGGGCTTGACCCTCGACGCCAGCACCGGTTCGACTACCTATGGTGACGGGCAAAACCATAAGGTGTCCGTGTCCGGCGGCTTCGGCGACCGTGACGCACAGAAATTCAACGTGACTTATTCGGCCTCGTACGAAAAAACCAAGGCCATCCACGGCGTCGACCGCGATTGGGCGAACAGTACCGATTTCACCGGCCACAAGGGCGGCCTGTATCAGGGGGGCGTGTACGGCGCCAAGGGCCGCGATCCAGGCACCATATCGCTGGGCGGTTCGCAGCGCATGCCCGATCCGGAGTGCGACGCGGCCCACAGCAAGCCCTATCCGGATGCGCCGGAATGGGTGGCTGCGCCGAATCGCAGCTCCTGCATGTATGCCGCCGCTGAGTCGATCGACCTGGTGCGCCCGTCCACGCGCTACGGCGGCGCGGTCACGGCGAACTGGGATTTGACGCCGGATGTGTCGCTGTTCGCCAATCTGTTTTACAACCACTTCGACACGCGCATCCAGGGTTCGCCGGCCTGGATCCAAAATGCCGACCGCTCCAGCGTGCTGCGTGTGGCGGCGAACAACCCCTTCAACACCTACGGCGTGCCGGTCACGATCCGCCGCCTCTTCCCTGCCGCCGAGGGGGGGACGGGCACCAATGTTGACACCACCTGGCTGGTCGGCGGCGCCACCGGCCGCGCAGCCAACTGGGATTGGACCGTGTCTGTGGGCCACAGCCAGGAGAAGGGCGAAACGCGCGTGTACGGCTCCTTCATGCACGATAAATTGCAGAGTTACCTGGCGCAGGGCAAGTTCAACCCCTTCGGCGGCAATCATAATTCGGAGCAGATCATCAACGAACTGACGGCCGACCAGTACACCAAGACCAAGTCCTCGACGGACTTTGCCAAGGTGACTGCTTCCAGCGAATTTGGCCAATTGCCCGGTGGCAAGATCGGTGTGGCCGTCGGTGCCGAGTACAAGCGCGAGAAGCTCAGCTACGATCCGTCGCAGGCCTGGCGCGATGGCGCGATCGGCATCTATTCGACCCTGCGCGGCATCGACGGTTCTGAGTCGCTCGGCGCCGTGTTCGGCGAGTTGGCCTTGCCGCTGCTGAAAAACCTGGAAGCGCAGGCGGCCGTCCGCTATGATCGCTACCAGTTGGCTGGCGGTACCACCAACCCGAAGCTTGGCCTGCGCTGGACCGCCTTGCCGACCTTGATGTTCCGCACCAGCTACAGCACCGGTTTCCGCGCGCCGACGCTGTCGCAGCGCTTTAACGAAGGCCGCGGCGGTTTCGTCGCGACCAAGGATCCGAAGCGTTGCATCGTCGGTGACGCGTATTTTGACATCGCTTGCAGCGGTTCGGCGCTGTCTCTGCTGTCCGGCACGAAGGATTTGAAGCCCGAAAAATCGAAGCAGTTCAACCTGGGCGTGGTCGCCGAACCGATCAAGAACCTGACGCTGGGTTTAACCTACTGGAACATCAAGTGGAACGATCGGGTCGAGAATCTTGACAACGAAACCGTGTTGGCGGGCGAGGATGGTCAGTACAAGGACGCCGTCACGCGCTACGCCGTGACGGCGGAAGACCAAGAAAAATACAACGCGCTGAGCGCCGCCCAGCGCGCGACGCTGGGTCCGTTGGTAGGCCGCCTGAAGCAGCTGCAGGTTGGCCTGATCAACCGCAGCAAGGTCGTCACCGACGGTCTGGATGCCGAAGCGTCGTACACGCTGCGCACGGCCGAGATGGGGCGTTTCAAGGTGTTCGGCGAGGCGAGCTACACACTGTCCTACAACCGCACGCTGCTGCCTGACGATCCGGCGATCAATTGCGCCAACAACACGGCCTGCGAGGCCGGTGAATACGGCTATCCTAAGCTGCTGGCCAAGCTGGGTGTCAATTGGGACCGCGGTGCCTGGGCGGCGACGACGAGCGCCAACTTCACCTCGCATTACCACGTGGACCGGACACCGTCGGCGACGATCAACCTTTACTACGATGAGTACGCGAACGGCCTGATGATCCCGAGCGCGACCCTGGTTGACGCCTCGCTGTCCTACAGCGGCTTCAAGAACCTGGTGCTGCGTGGCGGCGTCAATAACGTGTTCGACCGTGCGCCGGCGTTCGATCCATCGTCGAACATCGGCTACGATACCGCCTACGGCAATCCGCGTGGCCGCTACATCTACGTGTCGGCGTCGTACTCCTTCAAATGACGTGAGGGTAGATTGACGGGTGGGGCGGGCCGATTTGCGGCGCGCTCCGCAGCGGCGTACGTCGCGAAAAACCGGGCCTGGCCCGGTTTTTTTTCGCCCCTGCCGGGCGCAAGTGGCACAAGCTGCTGCGGCGGCGTTGCGCGGTTTGATTTTTCCCCTTGTTGGTCTGGTAAAATACATAGCTCTGACTGCGCCCAGCTGCGCTGCAAACGAATTCCAAACTCGCGACTGACCCACACCATCATGACAACTACGCTCCCGACTACCAAAATGGCCAATGCGATCCGCGCACTGGCAATGGACGCTGTACAAAAGGCCAATTCCGGCCATCCAGGCATGCCGATGGGCATGGCCGAGATCGCAGTCGCCCTGTGGAGTGGTCACTATCGCCACAATCCCGCGAACCCGAAATGGCAGAACCGCGACCGTTTCCTGTTGTCGAACGGCCACGGCTCCATGCTGCACTATGCGCTGCTGCACCTGACCGGCTACGACCTGTCGATGGATGACATCAAGGCCTTCCGCCAGATGCATTCGAAAACCCCGGGCCACCCGGAAGTCGATGTCACGCCAGGCGTGGAAACGACCACCGGCCCGCTGGGCCAGGGCATCGCCAACGCCGTCGGCATGGCCCTGTCGGAGCAATTGCTGGCCGCTGAATTCAACAAGCCTGGCCACGACATCGTCAACCATTACACCTACGCCTTCGTCGGCGATGGTTGCCTGATGGAAGGTATTTCGCACGAGGTGTGCGCGCTGGCCGGCACCCTGGGCTTGAACAAGCTGATCGCCCTGTACGATGACAACGGCATTTCCATCGACGGTAAAGTGGAAGGCTGGTTCACGGACGACACCCCGGCGCGCTTCGAAGCGTACGGCTGGAACGTCATCCGCGCCGTCGACGGCCATGACGTGGCCGCCGTGGCTGCCGCCATCGCCGCCGCCAAGACCGCCAGCAAGCCAACCTTGATCTGCTGCAAGACCATCATCGGCAAGGGTTCGCCGAACCTGCAGGGCGGCGACAAGGTCCACGGCGCCGCGCTGGGCGACAAGGAAATCGCCGCCGTGCGCGAATACATCGGCTGGGACGCCGCGCCGTTCGAGATGCCGGCCGACGTGTACGCCGCGTGGGACGCCAAGAAACAGGGCGCCCTGCTGGAAGCGGACTGGAACGAGCGTTTCGTCGCCTACGGCCGCGAATTCCCGCAGCAAGCCGCTGAACTGTCGCGCCGCATGCAGGGCGAACTGCCACAGGCATTCGAAGCGGCCCTGAGCGCCGCCATCGCTTCCTGCGTGGAAAAGAAAGAAAACATCGCCACCCGCAAGGCCAGCCAGAACGCCATCCAGGCGCTGGCTTCATCCCTGCCGGAATTCCTCGGCGGCTCGGCCGACCTGACCGGTTCGAACCTGACCAACTGGAAAGAATGCGTGGCCGTGCGTTCGGGCCAGCCTGGCAATCATATCAACTACGGCGTGCGCGAATTCGGCATGAGCGCCATCATGAACGGCATCACCTTGCACGGCGGCTACATCCCGTTCGGCGCCACGTTCCTGACGTTTTCCGACTACAGCCGCAATGCGCTGCGCATGGCCGCCCTGATGAAGCTGCGTTCGATCTTCGTGTTTACCCACGATTCGATCGGCCTGGGCGAAGACGGCCCGACGCACCAATCGGTCGAGCACGTCTCGTCGATGCGCCTGATCCCGAACCTGGACAACTGGCGTCCATGCGACACCGTCGAGTCGGCTGCAGCCTGGGGTGCCGCCGTGCGCCGCAAGGATGGCCCGTCGACCCTGATCTTCTCGCGCCAGAACCTGCCGTACCAGGAGCGTAGCGCCGAACAGATCGACAACATCTTCCGCGGCGGCTATGTGCTGAACGACGTGGCCGATGCCAAGGCGATCCTGATCGCCACCGGTTCCGAAGTGGAACTGGCCGTCGCCGCCGCCAGCGCGCTGGCCTCGGAAGGCATCAATGTGCGCGTCGTGTCGATGCCGTCGACCGACGTGTATGACCGCCAGGACGCCGCCTACAAGGCCAGCGTGCTGACGAAGGGCGTGCCGCGCGTGGCCATCGAGGCGGGCGTGACCAGCTTCTGGTACAAGTATGTGGGCCTGGAAGGCGCCGTCGTCGGTATCGATACCTTCGGCGAATCGGCCCCGGCCGGCGTACTGTTCAAGCACTTCGGCTTCACGGTCGAGAACGTCGTAGCCAAGGTTAAAGCCGTTATCGCTGGCTAATATTGATTTTGAGCAGACCCCGGCAAGGTAATGCCGGGGGGCTGTGCTGATACCTTTTTTTTTAATCAGGAGCAGAGTATGACGATCAAAGTTGCAATCAATGGCTACGGCCGCATCGGCCGTAATGTGTTGCGCGCTTTCTACGAAGGCGGCAAGAAACAGGATATCCAGATCGTTGCCATCAACGACCTGGGCGACGCCAAGTCGAATGCCCACCTGACCCGCTACGACACCGCGCACGGCAAGTTCCCGGGCACGGTCACCGTCGAAGGCGACAACATGATCGTCAATGGCGATCCGATCCGCGTATTTGCACAGCGCAATCCGGCTGAAATCCCATGGGGCGAGCTGGGCGTGGACGTCGTGCTGGAATGCACGGGCTTCTTCACCACCAAAGAGAAAGCTTCGGCTCACTTGAAGGGCGGCGCGAAAAAAGTCATCATCTCGGCGCCAGGCGGCAAGGACGTCGACGCGACCGTCGTGTTCGGCGTCAACCACTCGGTGCTGAAATCGACCGACACCGTCATCTCGAACGCTTCGTGCACCACCAACTGCCTGGCACCGCTGGTCAAGCCACTGAACGACGCCATTGGCATCGAAACGGGCCTGATGACCACCGTGCACGCCTACACCAACGACCAGGTGCTGTCCGACGTGATGCATGAAGACCTGCGCCGCGCCCGTTCGGCCACCATGAGCATGATCCCGACCAAGACGGGCGCCGCTGCCGCCGTGGGCCTGGTGCTGCCTGAGCTGAATGGCAAGCTGGACGGCTTCGCCATCCGCGTGCCGACCATCAACGTGTCGCTGGTCGACCTGTCCTTCATCGCCAAGCGCGACACCACCGTGGAAGAAGTCAACGCGCTGATGAAAGCGGCGTCGGAAGGCGCGCTGGAAGGCATCCTGACGTACCAGACCGAACCGCTGGTATCGATCGACTTCAACCACAACCCGGCTTCGTCGAACTTCGATTCGACCCTGACCAAAGTGTCGGGCCGCCTGGTGAAAGTATCGTCGTGGTATGACAACGAGTGGGGTTTCTCGAACCGCATGCTGGACACCACCGTTGCACTGATGTCGGCCAAGTAATTGTTGACCGCATAAGAAAAACGCCCAGGTAGTTGCCTGGGCGTTTTTTTTCGTCTGTTGCCTGCGCTTACTCTTTAGGTTCGCACTGGTTGCGCCATTGCTCGCACGACGCCTCGACGCCCTGGTGGCACATGCTGAGAATGTAGTCGCAGTTTTCCGACGGAATCCACGCGCGCACGGCGGCGCTGCTGGAGAACGAGGCGGCGATGCCGACGGCGGCGGCAAAGACAAACAGGGCTTTTTTGATGGAAGTCATTTTTCTCGCTTTCAGAATTGGACAACGGTAGGGTGTCGTATCAAAAGGCCGCCAGGGCAGGCATGGTGAACCGGCCAGGCGCAGAAAAATATTAGCACTAAAGCCGGTCGATTGTTGCTACAAAGAAAAATATTTTCACTAACGCAAGATGCGCAGCCGGCGCCGGTAGAAGCGCCACAGCAGGCGCAAGTCGCGCAGCACGGGCACGCCGGACAGCAGGGACAGCACGCCGGCGAGAATGATGGTGGCGGCGGGAAAGCCGATATGCTTGAAAGCCAGCGCGCCGCTGACGCCGCCGATGAAGAAGCAGCTGATCAAGAGGCAGTGCGTCCTCAGCTTGCCCCGGTTGACCTTCACCACGCGGTCCGGCAATTGCCTGCGGTTGTAATACGCCATCTTGCCCAGTTCGATGCCGATGTCGGTCGACAGGCCCGTGACGTGGGTGGTGCGGATGACGGCGCCGGAAATCTTGGTGATGATGGCGTTTTGCAAACCCATCACAAAGCATAGCAGCAAGATGGTGACGGGACCCAGCACGTCCGGCATGGCGGCCAGGTAGTTGCCCGCCAGGCCGAACAGCAATAACAGGGCCGCTTCCAGCAGCAGGCTGGCGGCGAACTGGCTGTGCAGGCGCCGCCGCTTGCCCCAGTTCACCATGATGGCCGTGACGGCCGCGCCGCTGACGAAGGCCAGCCAGGCGCCCAGCGCGGCCAGCGCCACGGTCACGTTGCCCAGTGCCAGGTCGTCGGCCATGCCCGAGACGATGCCCGTCATGTGCGAGGTATAGCCGCCGATGGCGAGAAAACCGCCCGCGTTGACGGCGCCGGCCACCAGCGCCAGCACGCAGCCCAGCTGCAGGTTGGCTTGCGTATCGCGCGCCGATCCGCTCAGGCGGGACAGGTAGTGGAGCGGCATGCGGGTGCGGTTTTCTCTTGCCGTGGCTTATTTATAGATGCCGGAACCGACGATCATATTGTCGACCCGTTCGATGTAGCCGGATTTTTGTTCGACCACCTTGGTCAGCGGATTGGGCCACTTGAAGTCTACCCAGCCGCGTCCGGCCGGCGTGCTGGCCGTGGCGATCAGCGACTTGATGACGGCCTTGCCTTCATTGTCCTTCAGGTCGATCAGGTTCTTGCCGACCATCTTGGGATTGTTGCCGTGCGCCAGGGTGACGCCGTTCATGTCGTACACATAAATGTACAGGTCGCGGTCATGGAAGCTGGTGTTGGCGGGATCGGCAATGGCGGCAAAGGCTTTTTCCTTGCCATCGGCCTTGATCATGGCCACGGCGCGCTTGGTCATGGCGATGGCTTCGTCCGCGCTGCCTCTGGGGGCGGCCCATGCCGCTGCCGGCATGGCGCAGATGATGAAACTGGCAACGAGGGCATTGATGCCCGTTTTTACACTAGTCTTCATACGCTGTCTCCTGGGATGATAGGCAACCCCGGCGCGGCCTGTTCTACGGCACTACTCGGAAGTGGAGTTGCCTGTACGTATCATACGCCGCCGCCGGGCTTATGCAATCGTTGCGGGAAAGATCGTGTGCCACAGGCGCATCACATTGTCCGCATGCGCGCGCACGCGCTCCGGCGCCACCCGGGCCAGGTCCTGGCCCTGCAGGCGCAATTGATGCTGGAGCTTGCGCAAGGCGCGGTAGGCATCGGCGACCAGGGCCGCCAGTTGCGCGTCGATCAGCCCCAGTTCGCCGCACAGGCGCAGCAGGGCGATATTGCCCGAGTTGGCCGTCAGCTGCGGATATTGCGCCGCATGCTGCAGCACCAGGTATTGCACCATGAATTCGATGTCGATCATGCCGCCCGGATCTTGTTTCAGATCAAAGCTGTCGGGGCGGGGCGGATGGGCGTCGAGCATCTTCTTGCGCATGGCCACGACTTCACCCTTGAGCGGGCCGTTTTCCGGTCTTTCCTTGCGCAAGATCGTGTCGCGGATGCGCTCGAAGTGCTTGCCGATGCTGACGTCGCCCGCGCAGAAGCGCGCGCGCGTGAGCGCCTGGTGTTCCCATACCCAGGCCGCGCTGCCCTGGTAGCGCTCGAACGCCTGTACGCTGGAAACGAGCATGCCCGAGGCGCCGTCGGGGCGCAGGGCGATGTCGATGTCGAACAGGATGCCGGCCGAGGTGTGCGAGGTCATCCAGGTAATGAAACGCTGCGCCAGCTTGGCATACAGGCCCGGCGCGTCCTGATCGTCGTCGTCGAACAGGAAGATGACGTCCAGGTCGGAGACATAGCCGAGTTCCTTGCCGCCCAGCTTGCCATACGCGATGACGGCGAATTTCGGCACGTCGCGGTGGCGTGTCGGCAACGTTTGCCAGACGGCTTGCACGGTGGCGGCGACGATGATGTCGGCCAGTTGCGACAGGTAGTCGGCCAGTTTTTCCACGCTGAGGTCGCCCGCCAGGTCTTGCGCCAGGCACTGGAACAGTTGCGCGTGGTGCATTTCGCGCAGGATATCCATCTGCCGCTCCGTGTCGCCGGGCGCGTCGTCGAGCTGGCGCTGCAGGTCCAGCGCCAGCGCGGCCGGATCGGGCACCGTGTTGCGGATGCGCTCGTCTAACAATTCGTCGAGCAGGATAGGGTGCTGCGTGAGGAAGGTGGCGGCCCAGCCGCTGGCGCACACCATGCGCACGACGCGTTCCAGCGTGTGTGGATATTCTGTCAATAATGACAGATAGGCCGAGCGCCGCGCGATGGCTTCCAGGAAATCGAGCAGGCGTCCCAGCGTGGCCAGCTGGCTGGCCTTGCCTGAGGTGACGGAGCAGTCGGCGATCAGGGGCAGGGCGGAATTGACGAGGGCCACCAGGCGCGTGCGGCTTGCCTCGGGCAGCGATTGCAGGCGCGGCGCCTGCCACGTGGCCAGCAAGCGCCGCGCGCAGGCGGCCGGCTCGTCAAAGCCCAGCGCGGCAAAGCGGGCTTCGATGGCTTCCTGCTGGTCCGAGGCGGCGCAGTCGTTCGAGGTTTGCGGGTCGATGCCCGTGTCGGCCGGCGGCGCGCCGTTGCTCTTGTCGCTGAACATTTCGTCGAATTGAGCGGCGACAAACACGCGGTGCGCTTCCAGCCGGGCCAGCAGGGTGGCCGTGTCGGGCAAGCCCATCATCTGCGCCACGGTCAGGCGGTCGGCGTCGCTGGCGGGCAGGGTGTGGGTTTGCGCATCATCAAGATACTGCAGCCGATGTTCCAGGTTGCGCAGGAAAGTGTATGAATTGAGCAACTGTTCCACGATGGCCCCTTCCAGCAAGCCCTTGTCCGCCACCGTGCGCAGGGTGGCGCGCGTGGAACGGTCGCGCAGCTCGGCGTCGCGCCCGCCGCGTATCAATTGAAACACTTGCGCGAGAAATTCGATTTCGCGGATGCCGCCGCGGCCCAGCTTGACGTTGTTGCTGCGGTCCGGGTGCAGCCGCTCCTGGCGGTTGACCTCGGCGCGGATCTGGCCGTGCATGGTGCGGATGGCGTCGATGACGCCGAAATCGAGGTAGCGGCGGAAGACGAAAGGGCGCACGATGGCGTCGAGCGCGGCGATGTCCTCGGGCTTGCCCGTCACGGCGCGCGCCTTGACCCAGGCGTAGCGCTCCCATTCGCGGCCCTGCACGATCAGGTATTGCTCGACCATGCCCAGGCTGGCGGCCAGCGGCCCCGAGTTGCCGTTCGGCCGCAAAGCCATGTCGACGCGGAAAGTAAAACCGTCCTGCGTGATCTCGGCCAGGGCGGCTATCAGCTTCTTGCCCATGCGAATGAAAAATTCATGGTTGGACAGGCTGCGCTGACCCGGCTCGCTCACGCGCGTGTCGCCGTCTTCCGGGTAGACGAAGATCAGGTCGATGTCGGACGAGACGTTGAGCTCGCCGCCGCCTTGCTTGCCCATCGCCAACACCATCAATGCCTGTTCCTGGCCCGATTCCTCGCCGACAGGCACGCCGTGCAGGGCCACCATCTCGGCCATGATGGCGTCCACATGCGTGCGGATGGCGAAATCGGCGAAGCCCGTCATGGCCGTGACGACTTCGTTCAAGTCCGCCTGGCCTGCCAGATCGCGCGCGATCAGGCCGCAGACGAGCAGGTTGCGCAGGCGGCGCATGGCCCGTTCCGCGGGCAGCGGCGGCGTGGCGGCGTGCGCCTGGGCGGCCAACTCGGCGGCAAAGTCGAGCCCGTCCAGCGGCGCGCGCACCAGTTGCGCTACCTGCGCGGCGCGCTCGGGGGCGGCGTCCAGCCAGCGCTGGTAGAAACGGGAGGCGGAAATCAAAGGCGTTTGGCTCATGGTGTCGGTCAGTGTCTCGTGGATGCTGCGTGCATGGTTCTTGTTTAACTTGGATGCGAACGGCGGGGGATGCGGTAAAATTGTGCTGCAGGCGATAATGCTGCCTGGCAGTTTGCGCGACCTCCCGGACGATGGTAAGGGAGGCTTTGTTCAGACGCAAGCGCAAGGATGCAGGCGCGCACGATTCGGACGCGCCGCTACCCCACGAATTCAGACGATTTTTGCCATTATTTGGTGCCGGGCCAGTTTATTAGCGTATTGATGCAAAAACCGCCAGAAGCAAGCGTGACAGAACATGTGCCATTGGCTCTGCGCTGGCAGCGGCTGCGTGCCGCCTATCGCCTGGCCAACCTGGCCACCCACCACGTGCTGGGCTTTGCCATCAAAGGCGTGCTGCTCGCGTATTTCGTCTTCGCCGTCCTGTTCCTGTTCCTGCGCTACGCCATCCTGCCGAATATCGATTACTACAAGGGCGATATCGAACGGGCGGCCAGCCGCGCGCTGGGCAATCCCGTCAGTATCGCGCGCATTTACGCCTCCTGGCACGGCGTGCGGCCGAATCTGTTCCTCGGCGACGTGACCCTGCGCGACCAGGCGGGCCGCCAGGCGCTGAGCCTGCCGAGCGTGTCGGCCACCGTGTCGTGGTGGAGCGTGCTCGGTTCCGTGCGTTTCGAATCGCTGGAAATCACGCGGCCCGACCTCGATGTGCGGCGCAGCAAGGATGGCAAGCTGTACGTGGCCGGCGTGCTGGTCGACAACACGCAAGGCAGCGATGGCAAGGGCGCCGACTGGCTGCTGTCGCAGCACGACATCGTCATCCGCGACGGCAAGGTGCGCTGGACGGACGAGGCGCGCGGCACACCCGAGCTTGCTTTGACACAGGTCAACCTCCTGCTGCGCAATCGCTGGCGCAGCCACCGCCTGGGTTTGCAGGCGACGCCGCCGGCCAGCCTGGCCGCGCCCATCGATGTGCGCGCTCACTTCATGCATCCGCCTTTCAGCACGCGCATCTCGGACGTGTCGATGTGGCGGGGCGAGCTGTATGCGGACCTGAAAAACGCCGACCTGGCCGCCTGGCGCAGCTATCTCGACTATCCATTTGAATTGAGCCAGGGCAAGGGCGCCCTGCGTGCCTGGCTGAGCCTGGATCATGCGCGCCTGGCCGGCTTCACGGCCGACGTGAGCCTGACCGATGTGCAGGCGCAGCTGGGTGCACATATCGCCCCGCTCGACCTGCTGACGGTCAGCGGGCGTATTTCCGCGAAAGAAGACCTGTCGGTGGAGGTGCCGTCCGGCAAGCCGACGTTTGGCGCGAACGGCCATCAGGTGGCGTTGACGAATTTCGCGCTGGAAACACGCGATGGCCTCAGCCTGCCGCCGACGACGCTGTCCGAACGCTATGTCGCCGCCACCAGGCGCAAGCCGGCGCAGACGGAAGTCACGGCCCAGTCCCTCGATTTGCAGACCCTGGCCGCACTGGCCGACAAATTGCCCTTGGGCGCGCAGCAGCGCCAGCGCCTCGACGCCCTGGCGCCGCGCGGCCGCCTGCAGGATTTTTCCGCGCAATGGGAGGGAGACATGGCGACGCCCGCCAGCTACCGCCTGCGCGGCAAGCTCATCGAACTGGGTCTCGATGCCCAGCCGGCGCGCCTGGCCGTGGCGAAGACGGCGACCAGCCCCGCGCAGGCCGCCGCCCCCGCCATCCCCGGTTTCGACCACTTGAGCGGCAGCATCGACGCCAGCGACAAGGGCGGCAGCATCTATATCGATGCGCAAGACCTGGTGCTGCAGTTCCCTTCCTACCTGAGCGAACCGGCCTTGCCATTCGAGCAATTCGCGATGCAGGCGCGCTGGACCTTCGAAGCGGACAATATGCTGCAGGTCGCGCTGGACAAGCTTGATTTCAATCAACAGGGCTTGCGCGTGGCCTTGCACGGCACGCACCGCATGCCGCTCGACGGCAAGAACCTGGGGCAGGTGGACTTGACGGGGTCCATCGACAATTTTGAAATCAACACCATCGGCCGCTACCTGCCCGTGCAGACGCCCGAGCACCTGCGCCACTGGCTGACGGGCGCGCTGGAAGGCGGCGTGGCGCGCGACGCCAGCCTGCGCTTGCGGGGCGAACTCGAACATTTTCCGTTCAAGGCCGATACTCCGGCCCAGCGCAGCCGCGGCGAATTCCGCGTGGCCGGCAAGCTCGAGAATGGCAAGCTGAACTACGCTCCCGGCGAATTCGCGGAAAACGGGCCGCAGGCGGGCAAGGCGCCGCTGTGGCCGCAGGCGGAAAAGATCAAGGGCAGCTTCGTCTTCGAGCGGGCGCGCATGGAAATCCGCGGCGACACGGCTACCACGGGCGGCGTGGCATTGACGAATGTCAAAGCCGTGATCCCCGACCTGACCGTCTTCGACACCCTGCTCGATATCGAGGGCAGCGCTGCCGGCCCCATGCAGGAATTCCTCAAGTACGTGACGGCCAGCCCCGTGCTGGGCTGGATCGAGCATTTCACCGATGAAACGACAGCCACGGGCAACGCCAGGCTGGCGCTGAAATTGCATTTGCCCATCGAGCGCATGCTGGAAGCGACCGTGCAGGGCAGCCTGCAACTGGCGGGCAACGACGTGGTGCTGTTCCACGACATGCCGCCCGTGCTGGGCACGCAGGGCAAGATCGAGTTCAATGAAAAGGGCGTCAACCTGAATGGCTTGAATGGCAGCCTGCTGGGCGGGCCGCTGGCCATTTCGGGCGGCAGCCAGCCCGACAATTCCATCCAGGTGAAAATCGCCGGCAACATGACCGTCGACGGCTTGCGCAAGACGTATCCGGCGCCCGTGCTGCAGCGCCTGGCGAAACATTTGAGCGGCGGCGCCCGCTACAACGGCCTGATCACGGCGCGCGACCACCAGGTGGTCGTCAATGTGGAGTCGCCGTTGACGGGGCTGGGCCTGGATTTCCCCGCCCCCCTGAAAAAACCGGCGGCCGACAGCCTGCCCGTGAAATTTACCCTGACGGGCAACGCGGCCAATGGCGCGGGCCTGCGCACGGACGATATCCGCATCGCGCTCGGTGCCGGCATCGCCGCCCGCTACCAGCGCCAGAAGCAGGGCAAGGACGCGTGGCGCCTGGTGCGCGGCGGCATCGGCGTGAACGCGCCGGCGCCCGAGCCCGACAGTGGCATGATGCTCAACGTGAATATGAAGACGCTGGACGTGGACAGCTGGATCGCTGCCGGCAGCGAAATCGCCGGCAGCGGCGCGGCGTCCGCCGACGGCGGCGCCGACGAGGCGCCCGATATCGCGCAATACGTGGTGCCGGACATGATGGCGGCCCGTGCCAGCGAACTGATGCTGGGTGAGCGCAAGCTGGAAAACGTGGTCGTGGGCGCCACCCACCAGAAGGATGTGTGGCAAGCCAATATTGATGCGAAACAAGTGTCGGGCTATGTGACATGGCTGGAAACGCCGTCCGGCCTGGGCAAGATGACGGCCAGACTGTCATCGCTGATCATTCCGGAATCGGCCGCCAATGACGTGAAAAATCTGCTCGAAGGCAAGAGCGGCGCCCAGTCCATCCCTTCGCTCGATATCGTCGCCGAGCAGTTCGAGCTGTTCAACAAGAAGATCGGCCGGCTGGAGTTGCAGGCCTATAACACCATGGCGGCCGCCGGGCGCGAGTGGCGCGTGGGCAAGCTGCAATTATCGAACGCCGACGGCGCCCTGAGCGGCAGCGGCAAATGGGTCATCAAGGATGGGCAAAGCACGACCAGCCTGCGATTCGGCCTCGACATCGTCGACGCGGGCAAGTTGCTGGACCGCTTCGGCTTTGCCGATACGGTGCGTCGCGGCAAGGGCCGCCTGAGCGGCGATATCGCCTGGAATGGCTTGCCGTATTCGCTGGACATCCCCACCTTGTCGGGACAGATCGAAATGAACGTGGAGTCGGGCCAGTTCCTCAAGCAGGATCCGGGCGCGGCCAAGCTGCTGGGCGTGCTGAGCCTGCAAGCCTTGCCCCGCTTGCTGAAACTCGATTTCCACGACGTGTTTTCGGAAGGCCTGGCCTTCGACGGCATCACGGCCAATGCCAGCATCAAGCGCGGCGTGGTAACTACCGATAACCTGAAAATGCACGGCGTGGCGGCCACCGTGCTGATGGATGGCACGGCCGATATCGCCAATGAAACGACGAATCTGCATGTGGTGGTGATCCCCGAATTCAACCTGGGCACGGGACCCCTCGTGTATGCACTGGCCGTCAACCCCGTCATCGGCCTGGGCAGCTTCCTGGCGCAGCTGTTCCTGCGCGCGCCCGTGATGAAGGCGCTCACTTACCACATGCGGATCGCGGGGCCGTGGAAGGCGCCCGTGGTGACCAAGCTCGATGGTGGTAAATTGGAGCCTGTCGCCATGCCTGCAGCGGCGGCGAGCGATGCCGTGGCGAAATAAGTGCCATTCGGCAAGGTCGAATGTACAAGAGGTGAAATGATGCATACAGTTGCAGCAATACAAATGATTTCCTCGCCTTCCGTGGCGGACAACCTGGCCACGGCGCAGCGCCTGGTGGCGCAGGCGGCCGCCGGCGGGGCCGAACTGGTTGTGTTGCCCGAATACTGGGCCATCATGGGCAGGCAGGAAACGGACAAGCTGGCCCACGCGGAACAGCCCGGAAGCGGCCCCATCCAGGATGGCATGGCGCGGATGGCGCGCCAGCACGGCATCTGGCTGATCGGCGGCACCTTGCCCCTGAGCTCTGACCAGGAAGGCAAAGTGCTCAACACCACGCTCGTGTACGACCCGCAAGGCCAGCCGGCCGGCCGCTACGACAAGATCCACCTGTTCGGCTTTACGCGCGGCGCCGAATCCTACAATGAATCGCGCACCATCGTGGCGGGTGCGCAAGTGCGCGCCATCGAGACGCCGTTCGGCCGCGTCGGCCTGTCCGTCTGCTACGACTTGCGCTTCCCGGAACTGTACCGCGCCATGGGCGATTGCGCATTGATCGTCGTGCCGGCCGCGTTTACCCACACGACGGGCAGCGCCCACTGGGAAGTGCTGCTGCGCGCGCGCGCCATCGAAAACCAGTGCTATGTGCTGGCCTCGGCGCAGGGCGGCCTGCATCCGAACGGCCGCCGCACCTGGGGCCACAGCATGCTGATCGACCCCTGGGGCGAAGTGAAGGCCGTGCTGCCCGAAGGCGAGGGCGTGGTCAGCGGCGGGATCGACCTGGTGTTTTTGGCCGGCGTGCGCGAATCGCTGCCAGCGCTAAGCCATCGGACGATGTAAATTGAATGTTGAGAAAAGATAGCCATGATTCCATTTGAACCCAATCTGTCCAGCCTGGCCGTGGCGCGCGACATCCTGCTCACGCCGTTCGGCCTGGACGAAGACAAGCTGTTGAAAGCGCTGGGCACGATGTTTACGCACAAGGTCGATTATGCCGATCTGTACTTCCAGTCGACCAGGAGCGAAGGCTGGAGCCTGGAAGAGGGCATCGTCAAGACCGGCAGTTTTTCCATCGACCAGGGCGTAGGCGTGCGCGCCGTGTCCGGCGACAAGACGGCCTTTGCCTATTCCGACGATATTTCAGAGCGGGCCCTGCTGGAAGCGGCGGCCGCCACGCGCAGCATCGCGCGCATGGGCGCCGGCAAGGTCAAGGTGGCGGGCCGGACGCTTGCGCAGGGCGGGCGCTCGCTGTACCTGCCCGATGACCCGCTCGCCTCGCTGGACGCCACGGCCAAGGTGCAATTGCTCGAACGCGTGGAAAAGATGGCCCGCGCGAAAGATCCGCGCGTGGTGCAGGTGATGGCGGGCCTGGCCGGCGAATACGACGTGGTGCTGGTGCTGCGCAGCGACGGCGTGCTGGCGGCCGACATCCGTCCGCTGGTGCGCGTGTCGGTGACGGTCATCGCCGAGCAGAACGGCCGCCGCGAAACGGGCTCGGCCGGCGGCGGCGGGCGTTTCAGCTATGACTATTTCAGCGATGCCGTGCTGGAACAATATGCGGCGGACGCCGTCAATTCGGCGCTGGTCAACCTGGAAGCGCGCCCGGCGCCGGCCGGCCCCATGACCATCGTGCTGGGGCCGGGCTGGCCCGGCATCCTGCTGCATGAAGCCATCGGCCACGGCCTGGAGGGCGATTTCAACCGCAAGGGCTCGTCCGCGTTTTCGGGGCGCATCGGCGAGCGCGTGGCCGCCAGGGGCGTCACCGTGGTCGACGACGGCACCCTGGCGGGCCGCCGCGGCTCGCTGAATATCGATGACGAGGGCAACCCCACGCAGTGCACGACCCTGATCGAGGACGGTATTCTCAAGGGTTACATCCAGGACACCATGAATGCGCGCCTGATGAAGATGCCCGTGACGGGCAATGCGCGCCGCGAATCGTTCGCCCACCTGCCCATGCCGCGCATGACGAACACGTATATGCTGGGCGGCGACAGGGACCCGGGTGAAATTCTTGCTTCCGTGAAAAATGGCTTGTATGCCGTCAACTTCGGCGGCGGCCAGGTCGACATTACCAACGGCAAGTTCGTCTTCTCGGCCAGCGAGGCGTACATGATCGAAAATGGCAGGCTCAGTTACCCGGTGAAGGGCGCGACCCTGATCGGCAATGGCCCGGACGTGCTCAACCGCGTCTCCATGATCGGCAACGACATGCGCCTCGATTCGGGCGTGGGCGTGTGCGGCAAGGAGGGACAAAGCGTGCCCGTGGGCGTGGGGCAGCCGACCTTGCGCCTTGATGGCATCACGGTCGGCGGCACGGCCTGATTTTTTGGGCACTGTGAGGCCAACGCGATTGTCGGATGACGCCCTCAGGGCTCATCCGACCTACTTTTTTCTAAGAAGGCGCTCGCCTAGGTCGGGTTAGCGCAAAGCGCGTAACCCGACACCACCAGCACGCCAAGACCAGCGGCCGTGCCGACAAAGCTGCTGGATTTCTCAGAATTTGTATTTCACCCCCGCACTGATGAAGCGCCCCGCCGCGCCCGCGTAATCGAGCGGGTTGTAGCCCGTCGCACCATACGTGAGCGGGTCGAGCGGGGCGATCTTGTCGAACAGATTTTGCACTGTAGCAAATACTTCCAGCTTGGGCGTGGCCAGCCAGCGGGCCGTCAGGTCCATCGAGGTGAACGAAGCGATGCGGCAGCCACGCGGCGCGTCCGTGCCGTCGGCAAAGTGCGTGGCGCAGCCGTCCGGGTCATGCTTGAACAGCACGTTGTCGAGGTGGGCGCGGTAGTTGACGTTGAGCGACACGCGCCAGTTCTGGCGCTCCCAGGTGGCGCCCAGGTTGATGCGGTCGGCCGGCGTGCCCATGCAGTTTGATACATCGCAATTGCCATGCGTGCCGGCAAAATCGCGCTGCGTGCCATCCTGTTCCGTGCGCAGCCATTTGTACAAATGCGTCCACTTCAGGTCGAACACCAGGTTGCCATAGTCGCTGCCCAGGTTGAAGCGCTGGCGGGCGTCGACGTCGAGGCCGCGCACCGTCGTTTGCGCGGAATTCACATAGCTGGCCAGCACGGCCGTGATGGCGCCCGGATCGCCGGGGATGGCGGTGGCCGTCGACGGGTCGCGCGCCACGCTGCCGGCAGCAATGGCCGCGTCCGTTTGCTCCTGGTTGATTTCATTCTTGCGACGGATTTGCCACAGATCAAGGGAAATGCTGGTGCGCGGCAGCGGGTCCCACACGGCGCCCACGGAATAGCTGCGCGAGCGCTCGGGCGAGAGGCGCGGATTGGGCGAGGTGATGACGGCGATCGGCGCGGGATCGCAGGCCGCTTCCACGCCCAGCGCACAGCGCAGGGGATCGCTGGCGGTGGAAAATGCGGCCAGGCCGCCGACGCCGTTTTCCGCCGCGCTGGGGGCGCGGAAACCCTTGGCGAAGGTGCCGCGCAGGGCCAGTTCGCGCACGGGCGTCCATTTCACGCCCACTTTCGGCGTGTAGGAGTTGCCCACGTCGGTGAAATGGTCGGCGCGCAGGGCGCCCGACAGTTCCAGGGTCTTCAGCACGGGCGCCAGCACTTCCGCATAAATGGCCGAGGCGTCGCGGCTGCCCTTGTAGGCCGAGTAGCCGAGGCCGATGATATTGCCCCGCTCCGTGCCCGTGGTGGGCTTGAGTTCCGTCGCTTCGTGGCGCAGTTCGACGCCCACGGCCACGCCCAGTGCGCCGCCCTCGAGCTTGCCCATTTCGCGGTTGGCCTTGAAGTCGATCTGCGCAATGTGCGTCCTGGCGTCGTTGGAGATGCGCGGCGACAGGGCCGCGTACAGGGCCGCTGAATTGAGGCTGGCGTTTTCCGCGATGCGCCACAGGCTGCCGGCGGGCAGGGCGGCATAGGCGGGATTTGCGCTGGCGGCCGCCACATTGGCGGCGGTGGGGTTGAGCAGGGCGAAGGCCACGTCGCGCTGCAGGTAGCCGTCGAGCTTGTTCGAAACCTTGTTTTGCGAGTACAGCAGCGCGCTGTCGATATCCCAGCCCGCCACGGTGCCCTTGATGCCGGCGACAAAACGCGTGAAGGTGGAATCGACCTCGGACAGGCGCGGCCCCACATCGGCCGCCAGGTAGCGCAGCCGCGCCGCCGTGCCGAAATACGGGTTGTCCGGATGCTCGGCGCCCAGCGCCACGCCGGCGTTGCTGACGGGACCGCCAGGGAAACCCACCGAGCCGCTGACGGTCGATGGCGTGGTGGCCGAGTTCGATTCACTGTGATACAGATTCAGCTCGGCGTACGTCTGCAGGGCCGGCGTCAGCTGCCACGCGCCGCGGCCAAAGAAGTTGATGTTTTTTTGCTTGGGCTGGATCTGGCCGTATTGCTGCGCTGCATCGGTCAGGCAGCCGCCGCCCGGGTCGCCTTGCGGATGGCTGGTGAAGTTGCCGCAGGCGGCGCCGGGAAAGGTGCGCGTAAAACCCACGCCGGCCAGGTTGCCGCGGTTGTAGTAGTCGAGCGTGTCGGGGTTGCGCACGTTGCCGTTGACGGCGCTGCCGGCCGCGTTGTTGGTGGTGATGGCGCCGGCGCCGCTCAGGGACTCCTGCGCGCTGAAACCCAGGTCGCGCAAGTCGCTGCGGCCGACGGCGCCCCGTCCGGCCCGGTCGCGGTTCCAGATGGCGGCCTTTTCGCTGTATTCGAGGTTCAGCAGCACGTTGTAGCGGTCGCTGTCGATGTTGCCGAAGCCATGCGTGATGGCCGCGCGCGCGTCGCGCCCGTCCCAGTCCTTGGTCTTGCCGTAGTTGCCCTTGATGGCCGTGCCCTGGTAGTCGCGCCGCAGGATCACGTTGACCACGCCGGCGATGGCGTCCGAGCCGTAGATGGCCGAGGCGCCATCCTTGAGGATTTCCACCCGTTCCACCGCTTCCAGGGGAATGATGTTCAGGTCGGCGAACACCTTCTGGCCGTCGTCGGCCAGGCCGTACGGCGCCACGCGGCGGCCATTGAGCAGCACCAGGGTCGAGGCCGTGCCCAAGCCGCGCAGCGACACGCCGGAAGCACCGGCGGCAAAGCCGTTGCCGAAGGTGGTGGGGACGGAGCCCTGGTTGTCGACGGCCAGGGTCTGCAGCAGTTCGGCCACGCTGGACTTGCCCGATTTTTCAATGTCGGCCGCGTTCAGGGTTTGCACGGCCGATGCCGTTTCCGCCTGCGCGCGGCGGATGTTGGAGCCGGTGATTTCCACGCGGGCAATCGGGGCGGCGTCCTGCGCCAGCACGGGCAGGCTCAGCAGTGCGCCCGCCAGGGCCAGGCCCAGGCGTGGCGGCGCAAAGGCGGCGGGGTGTAAGGAAGGTCTAGGGGTCATGTTGTTCTCCGGAAAGGTCAAGCACACAAAGGTCGTCGATGCACTCTTGAGTCTTGTCCGTCCGGTCTGCCCGGGATTAGATCTTGATCAGTAGTGTGTCGCTTGCCGCCGCCGCAAAGGGGCTTGCGTGGCGCGTGCGCCACGACGGACACAGCGCTGGCGCACGCTTGCGGGATAAACGGCGCGCAACTTTTTATGCTTTTTTCCCCACTTTGCAGTGTAAAACGGCAGCGGCATGCGGCTTTGCCGACAAATATGCTTGCCAACCCTTGCAATTTAGGTTTATAGTCGTTCATCACTTACGGATGAATCGCATGTTCGCTCGCCACTTTTTTACCGCGTATTTTTACTTTAGCAATTCCAACCCAAAGGCGGTGGAGTAGCGGTCGGTTCACGTAGCAGCAAAACGAGATCCCAGCAAATTCTGAAAAACCGCCACTGATGGCGGTTTTTTTTTACCCAGATGTTTTACCCTTCCTTAAATTTTGGAGAAAATGATGCCCCGCACAGATGATTTGCGTATTCGCGAAATGAAGGAATTGACTCCGCCGTCCCACCTGATCCGCGAATTTGCCTGCTCGGAGCAAGCCGAACAGACCGCCGCCAGCGCCCGTATCGCCCTGCATCGCATCCTGCACGGCCAGGATGACCGCCTGATGGTGGTGATCGGGCCTTGCTCGATCCACGACACCAAGGCGGCCATGGAATATGCGCGCCTGCTGGTCAAGGAACGCGCGCGTTTTGCGGGCGAACTGGAAATCGTCATGCGCGTCTACTTCGAGAAGCCGCGCACCACGGTGGGCTGGAAGGGCCTGATCAACGATCCGTACATGGACAACAGCTTCCGCATCAACGACGGCTTGCGCATGGCGCGCGAACTGTTGCGCGATATCAATGAGCTGGGCTTGCCGGCCGGCACCGAGTTCCTCGACGTGATCAGCCCGCAATACATCGCCGACCTGATCAGCTGGGGCGCCATCGGCGCGCGCACGACGGAATCGCAGGTGCACCGCGAGCTGGCATCGGGACTGTCGTGCCCGGTCGGCTTCAAGAATGGCACGGATGGCAATGTCAAAATTGCCGTGGAAGCCATCAAGGCCGCTTCGCAGCCGCACCATTTCCTCTCCGTCACGAAGGGCGGCCATTCGGCCATCGTGTCGACCAACGGCAACGAGGATTGCCATATCATCTTGCGCGGCGGCAAAACGCCGAACTATGACGCGGCCAGCGTGGACGAGGCCTGCAAGGCCATCGCGGCGCAGGGCCTGGCGGCGCGCCTGATGATCGACGCCTCGCACGCGAACAGCTCGAAAAAACCGGAAAACCAGATCCCCGTGTGCGCCGACATCGCCAGCCAGGTGGCGGGCGGCGATGGCCGCATCGTTGGCGTGATGGTGGAGTCGCACCTGGTGGCAGGGCGCCAGGATTTGATCCCGGGCAAGGAATTGATCTATGGCCAATCCGTCACGGACGGCTGCATCGACTGGAGCGCCAGCGTGGCCGTGCTGGAAAACCTGGCGGCGGCCGTGAAGCAGCGCCGCTTGCAGGGCGACGCGGAATAGGGTGGCGCGCAGCATGAAAAAAAGCCCGGAAAGCTAAGCTTTCCGGGCTTTTCAGTTTTCAGCGCCTATCGGGCTTAGAACTTGTACGTGGCGCGCACGTAGAAAGTACGGCCCAGCGGATCGGCGTAACGCGGATCGTAGCCAGACTGGAAGGTGCCGATCTGGTTACTGAACGGTGGATCTTCGTTCAGCAGGTTTTTCACGCCCACGGTGACTTCGGTGTTCTTGAAGCCCGAGTACGCGCCCGACAGCGACCATACCGAGTAAGCCTTGACGCTTTGCTCGAATTGCGGATCGACATAGTTCTGGTCGCGGTAGCCGCTCATGTACTTGTTCGACAGCGTGGCGTTCCATTTGTCCAGATTCCATTGCAGCGATGCATTATGTCTCCAGCGGAATACTGGTGCCTTGTCGCCATACACGCCCACGTTTTGCAAGAATTCGCCGCCGCGTTCGTTCTGGTACTCATACTTCTGCACCCAGGTGCCATCGAAGTTGAACGTGAAGTTGCCATACTGGCTGCGTGGCAATTTCCAGTTCAGGCCCAGGTCGATGCCCGAGGTGTGCATTTCGCCCAGGTTGCCCAGGGTGGCGAGCACGTAATCGAGCTTGCCGTCAGCGGTGTAGATGAAGTTGCTTTGATACTTGGCATAGTTGTCGAACAGGGTCTGTTCGGCCACGGTGCCGATCTTGTCGCGCAGCTTGATCTGGAAGTAATCGAGCGAGACGGTCAGCGATTTGGTTGGCTCGATGACGATACCGGCGCTGAAGGTTTTCGATTTTTCCGGGCCGACGTCCGGATTGCCGCCCGAACGGATGTATTGCTGCGCGCCGCAGGCCACGTTGCTGTTGGCGCCAGGAATTGGTACGCCGCCTGGGCACAGGCGTGGATCGTCGTACTTGTTGGCCGTGAAGGTCTTGGTTTGCGGACCATGCAGATCATACAGCGTTGGCGCGCGGAAACCTGTGTTGTAGGAGCTGCGCAGCAGCACCTGGCTCGTTGGCTGCCAGCGTACGCCGACTTTCGGGTTGAAGCTGCCGCCGACGTCGTTGTAGTGGTCATAACGGGCTGCCAGCGACAGTTCCAGGTCTTTCACGACAGGAATGCTCAGTTCCGAGAAGATGGCGGAGATGTTGCGGCTGCCCGACTGGTTCTGCGCTTCGGCGTAGCCGGAGCTCGATGCCTGGCCGGCCAGGTCGCGGTTCACGTTGTATTCCGCCTTGTCGTTGCGGAATTCCGTACCGACGGCGAAACCGACGGCGCCAGCCGGCAAGTTGAACAGCTCGCGGCTGATCTTCGCGTCGACCGCGGTACTGGTCATCTTCGCGCTCAGGTACTCGCCTTTCAGGACGGAATCCTTCAGGTATGCCGCGCCGGCGGTGCTCTGTTCGCCGAACGGGTTCAGGATGCCATTGCCAATGCCGTCGATGATGCGCTGGTCATTCAGGTAGCCGCCCGTGAAGGCGCTGGTGGCCTTGCTGACGGAGTAGCTCAGGCCGACGTTGTAGTCCCATGCGCCCAGAACGCCTTCGGAAGCCAGTACCAGGCGGTCCGAGGTGCTGGTGTCGAAGCCGCTGCGCTGGCCCGACGCCACTGGACGCCAGCTGATGTCCAGCGGCTCGCCCGACAGGCCTGCCACGGCCGGCACGCCGCCGCTGCCGCCTGGGTAGTAAGGCGAGCTCGACGACATGAGGATGCCGATGTTCGACATCGGCGGCGGCGAGATGCGTGCTTCGTTGGTGCTGCGCGAGTGCAGGTATTCGATGGTGGCCAGGTGATCCTGGTTCAGCTTGAAGCTGGCTTTGCCCAGGAAGGATTCCTGCTGGGTTTTCGGAATGGCCTGGATGAATGGCGTGACATCCATGGCGCACGTGCTCTTGCCCGAGGTATTCTTGTACAGGTTCTCGCCCACGCAACCGCCGGCGAAGGCCGGGTTACCGATCAGGCCATTGCCCGTATCGTAGAAGTTGGCCGGGAAGGTGGTGCCGCTCAGGTTATCCACGCCCTTGCTCGGGATGTAGCCGCTCTTCGAGAAGGAACGGTCGGCCGTGCTCAGCGCCGACTGGCGATGCACGTCGACAACGCCGAAGACGTTGAAGCCATCTTTGTTCAGGTCGCCATAGCCGCCGGACAGGTTCAGGCGCGACTCGTCGCCGCCGCCCGCTTTCTGTGGCTCGTAATGTTCGACCGTGACGGAACCGCCTTTGACGGAACGCTTGGTGATGAAGTTGATCACGCCGCCGATGGCGTCCGTGCCGTAGATCGCGGAGGCGCCGTCACGCAGCACTTCGACACGTTCCAGGGCAGAAATTGGGATGATGTTCAGGTCGACGGACGAACCGTTGAACGGGTGGCTGGCGATACGGCGGCCGTTCAGCAGGACCAGGGTCTTGTCGCCGCCGATGCCGCGCAGGTCGGCGACGGACTGGCCGCCCGTTCCCGAACCGACCGATTGCGAGCTGCTTTGCGAGCTCTGATTCATGGAAATGGTGGACAGGACTTCCTGCGCCGTCGTCAAGCCTTGCTTGGCGAAATCGTCAGCCTTGATCGAGGTGATCGGCAGCGCTGTCTCCGATGCCAGGCGCTTGATGCTCGAACCCGTGACTTCCACGCGCTGCATGGTGCCCTCTGTTGTTTCTTGTGCGTACGCGGCGTGCATGCCCAGGGCCAAACTGCCAGTAAACATCAGGCGCAGCGACCGCGATATTACATTTTCTATCATCATCTGAAATTCCTTGTTATTGTGATAAAGGCGGCAATTATTTTGAAATAACTTGTTGCTTACCAACAATTTATTTGCCTTTTTGAAAATCCACCAATGAAAATTCTGTAAATTTTCCGGGCCCTCATCAAAACATTCATGATTCAGATTGTCAATTTCGTGCAGACTTTTTGGACGAAATGCAACATATTGCTATTTTTTTTGCATTGCTTCAGGAATAAAATATCGTGGACCCTTGTCAGCCGTGCTCAGATGCGTAAAATAAAACGGCGCACATCATCGCTGATGGCGCCGCTCTTCTGTTGCTGGCACGCTGTTGCCAGCGCTGCCTGTTTTATCTAGTGATCTGAAAACCCCCCTTAAAACGTATAGCTGCCGCGCAAGTACCAGGCGCGCCCGACCGGGTCCGTGTAGCGTGGGTCATAGCCTTTCTGGAACAAGGTGCCCTGGTTCGAGAACGGCGGCTCCTTGTCCAGCAGGTTCTTCACGCCGGCCGTCAGCAGCAGGCCCTTCCATGCGTAGCTGCCCGACACATTGAGCAGGCTGTATGACGGCACATCGTGCTTGTATTGGTCAGCAACATTGTTCTGGTCCGTATAGCCGGACTTGAACGATTGCGACACGGTGGCGCCCCAGTTGCCCATGCGCCAGTTCAGCGCGGCCGTATGCTTCCAGCGGAACACGGGATTGTTGTCCGCATAGCGGCCCACGTTGGCGATGAACGGGCCGTCGCGCTCGTTCTGGTAGTCGTACTTGTGGGTCCAGGTGCCGTCCGCCGACACGCTGAAGTCGCCGTAGGCGCCGCGTCCCAGGCGGGCATTCAGGCTGACGTCGATGCCGTCCGTCTTCACTTCGCCGATGTTGTCGTTCATGTCGAGAATGGCGAATGGCGAACCGTCGGGATTGCGCAGGAACAAGGCCTTGTATTTCTCGTAGTTGCCGTAGATCGATTGTTCGGGCAGGGAAGAAATCTTGTCCTTCAAATGGATGTTCCAGTAGTCGATGGCGACGGTGACTTCCTTGACCGGTTCGAGCACCACGCCCACGGCAAACGTGGTGGATTTTTCCGGTTTCAGCTTCTCGTTGCCGCCTTGCAGCTTGAACTGCTGCAGGTCGCAGTCGCGCAGGGGATTGGCGCCCGGCTGGGGCACGCCGCCCGGGCACAGGATGGGGTCGTTGTAGGTATCGTTGGTATCATTCTTCGATGGCGGCGCGTTCTTTTCAAACAGGGTCGGGGCGCGGAAGCCCGTGCTGGCCGAGCCGCGCAGCACCAGCGCGCTGCTGGCCTGGTAGCGCAGGGCCAGCTTCGGATTGGTGGTGCTGCCCACGTCGCTGTAATGGTCGAAGCGGGCCGCCAGCTGCACTTCCAGGTCCTTGATCAGCGGCAAGTTGACTTCGCCGAAGACGGCCTGGATCGTGCGCCCGCCGCTCTTCGAGAGCGAACCGGACAGGCCGGAACTGGCAGCCTGGCCGGCGATGTCGCGGTTCACGTTGAAGTCGGCCTTTTCGCGCCGTACTTCGCCGCCCAAAGCGATGGCCAGCGGGCCGCCGGCCAGCTGCGTCAGGTCGCGGCTGCCCTTGACGTCGAAACCCGTGGTGGTGACCCTGGCGTTCTGGACTTCGCCGCGCAGCGCCGTGCTGGCCAGGTAGGTCTTGCCGGCCGCATCCTGCTCGCCAAACGGGTTCAGGACGCCGTTGAGCACGCCGGCGGCAAACGAGGCGTCCTGCACGTAACCGTTGGTAAATTTTTCCGACGATTTGCTGATGGCATGACTCAGCCCAGTCTTGTAATCCCAGCCCGCCAGCTCCCCCTCCAGCGCCAGCACCTGGCGGTCGGCCTTGCCGTCGGAATCGATCTGTCGCTGGCCCGCCTCCACGGGGCGCCAGTTGACGCTCAGGGGCTGCCCCGACAGCCCCGGCTGGGCCGGCACGCCGCCCGCATTGCCCGGATAGTATTTGCTGGTATTGGGCAAGATCAATCCCGTTTGCGGCGGCGGCGCCGTGCGTGCCTTGACCTTGTTTTCCGAATGCAGGTATTCCACGGTGGCCAGGTGGCCGCCGCCCAGTTTGAAAGCGCCCTTGCCGAAGAAGGCGACTTGCTCCTGCGCCGGCAAGTCGTCGATCTGCCGCGTGTAGTCCTGGCGGCAGGTGCCGTTCGCCGGCACGGCCGGCACCGACAGCGGCGGCAGGCAGCCGCTGGCCGCATACGGATTGCCGGCCAGGCCCTTGCCGCCGTTGGCTGCCGCATCAAAATAGTTGCCAGGGAAGGTAGTGCCGCTGGTAATGGACAGGCCGCGCGAGGGGATGATGCCGGTTGCCGAGAAGTCGCGGTCTTGCGAAGTCAGCATATTTTGCTTGTGGTAGTCGAGCACGCCGAACAGATTGTAGCCATCCGCGTCGAGCTTGCCGAAGCCCGTCGACAGGTTGAGGCGGTGCTCGCCCGCGCCCTTGTGCTGGGGAGCGATGACTTCGGCCGTGATGTTCGTGACGTTGACGGAGCGCTTGGTGATGAAGTTGATGACGCCGCCGATGGCGTCCGTGCCGTAGATGGCCGAGGCGCCGTCGCGCAGCACTTCGACGCGCTCCAGGGCGGCGATGGGGATGATGTTCAGGTCGACGCTGGCGCCGTCATACGGGTGGTTGGCGATGCGCCGGCCATTGAGCAGCACCAGGGTCTTGTCACCGCCCAGGCCGCGCAGGTCGGCGCTGGCCTGGCCGCCCGTGGGCAAGCCGCTGGTGTTGCCGCCGACGGCATTGCCGCTGCCCATGCTGGAGGCATTCGCGGGTATCTTGCTGAGTACTTCCTGGGCCGTCGTCAGGCCCTGTTTGGCAAAATCTTCGGCCTTGAAGACGGACAGCGGCGTGGCCGTTTCCGACACGAGGCGCTTGATGGAGGAACCGGTGACTTCGACCCGCTGCATGGCGGGCGGCGCGCCGGCGGCGCCGGTATCCTGCGCCATGGCCGCATGGCCATACGCGCCGAGCAGGGCTGCGCACAGCAGGCGCAAGGTAGGGGAGGGACTGCGGGTGTGCGTCATCTGACACTCCTGTGGCGTGGTCACGGCCAAATGGCCTGCAAGGGAGTTTTACAGGCGGGCGGGAGGTCAGGTTTGCGCTGGCGCAATAGACGTGCGGATGAGCGACGTTGGGCCACAGTCGCCGACGAAAAAAAAGGCGGTGATTGCTCACCGCCTGGCGTCAGGATGCGGGTGTCGGCTTAGAAGAACTTGTAGCTGGCGCCCAGTTTGAAGTAGCGGCCGATGGCGCCGCTGGCGTCCATCGGGTTGTAGCTCATGCCGCCGTAGGTCAGGGGGTCGAGCGGCGCGATCTTGTCGGTCACGTTGTTGATCGAGGCAAACAGCTGCAGCTGCTTGCTGACGTTCCAGCGGGTCGACAGGTCGAGCGTGGTGAACGAGGCCAGCTTGCAGCCGTTCGGCGCCGGCGTGCCGTTGGCCAGCTTGGAGGCGCACGGGTCGCCCTCAAACTTGATATTTTTCATGTCCGAACGGTAGTTCACAACGCCGCTGACGTTCCAGTTGCCCAGGTCCCACGAGCCGGTCAGATTGATCTTGTCCTTCGGCGTGCCGGCGCAGTTTGACGTATCGCAATTGCCGTGCGTGCCGGCGAACTGGTAGCGCACGGCGGCCGATTCGGCGCGCACCCACGAGGCGATATGCGTCCACGTCAGGCCGAACGTGGCGCGGCCGTATTCGCCCAGGCGCACGCGCTGCTTGACGTCCAGGTCGATACCCTTGATCTCCGTGTAGCTGGAGTTGCGGTACGGCGCCTTGGTGATCAGCAAGGTGCCCGTGTTCGGCACCACCACGCCATTGATGGTCAGGTTGTTGTCGGAACGGATGGCCGTCGGCAGGGCGGCCGCTTCGTTGTACGGCAGCGGATTGATCTCGTTTTCGCGCTTGATTTTCCAGCCATCGAGCGACAGGCTGGTATCGTTGAACGGATCCCACACGATGCCCAGGGTGTAGCCCTTGGACTTTTCCGGCTTGAGGCTCGGGTCGCCTACCTTGACGGCCGCCACCTGCAGTTCGCAGTCGCTGGCATTGGCGCCCGGCAAACGGGTGCCGCCCGGGCAGCGCACGGGGTCGGTCACGGTCGAGGTGCCCGTTGATTGCGAATCGGCATTGCTTTCGGCCGGGCCCGGCGCGCGGAAGCCTTCCGAGTACGTGCCGCGCACGGCGAAGGTTTTCAGCGGCGTCCATTTGGCGCCCAGTTTCGGCGTGGTCGACGAGAAACGGTCGTATTTGTCGTAACGCAGGGCGCCCGACAGTTCCACCGTCTTGATGACGGGCGCCAGCACTTCCAGGAACACGGCCGAGACCTTGCTGTCGCCCTTGGCCGCCACGTAACTGGCGTTGATGGAGCCGTCTTGCGTGCCCGACAGCGAAGGATTGTCGAGCTTGTCGCGACGGTGTTCCGCGCCCACGGCCAGGCCCAGGGCGCCGCCTGGCAACTGCATCAGCTCGCGCGTCGCCTTGACGTCGATAATGTCGAGTTTGGTCGTCGAATCGGAAGTGGCGTTGGTGACCATGGCCGCGTACAGCGAGGCGGGATTCTTGCTTGCCTGTGCACCGATGTAGTAGGGGAAATATTTGCTCTGTGGGCTGGAATCGCCCAGGGCATCCCTGACGACGGCCATGTTCAGCATGTTGCTGTAATCGAGGTGCAGTTTCGATTCCGAATGCGTGTAGCCGGCATCGTAGTCCCAGCCCATGGCATTGCCCTTGACGCCGAGCACGATGCGGTTGAACTCGTTGTTGGCCTGGCGCGTGCTGGGGCCGACGTCGAAAGCCTGGTAGCGCACGCGCACCGGCACGCCATAGGGATTTTGCGGATGGTTGGCCGCCAGCACGATGCTGGTGCCGGTGCCGCTGGCGTAGTTGATGACACCGGCCTTGTTGCCGGCGTTCGGCGGGAAGGCGACGGTGGGCGTGACCGATGGCGGGATCATGGTGAAGGCCGTATCGCGTTTCGAGTAGCCCGCTTCCGCATACACCTGGGTATCGGCATTGACTTGCCAGGTGCCGCGCGTGTACAGGTTGATCGATTCGATCTTCGGCTGCATCGAGCGGAACTGGTCATGGTGCCACAGGCAGCCGCCTTTCGGATCTTGCGGTGAAGACACGGACAAGTTGGAGCAGCCGGGCAGGGACACATAGTTGTTGGTGACGGGGTCGCGGATCAGGCCCGTCGGCGAGGGATTGGCGTCGTTGTTGCTGTTGATGTAGCCGCCGGCGAACTGGGTGTTGATCGCATAGCCGTACGGACGCAGGTCGGCCTTGCCTATCCATTTGCGGCCGGCGCGGTCACTGTTCATCAGCATGTCCGATTTGCTGTACTCGGCATTGACGACGACGTTGAATTTGTCCGTATCCAGGTTGCCCTTGCCGAAGGTCAGCGAGGCGCGGTGCTGTTTGGCGTCGCGGTCGCCGGACATGCCCGTGTCGGCTTTCAGGGTCAGGCCTTCGAAGTCCTTGCGCAGGATGATGTTGACGACGCCGGCGATGGCGTCCGCGCCGTAGGTCGACGAAGCGCCGTCCTTGAGGATTTCGATGCGCTCGACGATCTGCATCGGCACTGTGGACAGGTCGGTAAAGCTCTTCTGGCCGTCATCGGCGCGCGCGAACGGCGCCATGCGGCGGCCATTGAGCAAGACCAGGGTCGAGGTGGCGCCCAGGCCGCGCAGCGAGATGGCGGTCGAACCGGCGGCAAAACCGTTGCCGAAGCCCGTCGGCAGGGAGCCGGCGCCATCCGCGGTGAGGGTTTGCAGGTATTCGGCGACGGTGGCCTTGCCCGATTTCATCAGGTCGTCCCGGGTGATGAGCTGTACCGGCGATGCGGTCTCGGCCGTGGCCCGTTTGATGCTCGATCCTGTAATTTCCACGCGCTGCACATTGGCGTCCTGCGCCATTGCCGGCGCAGCCATCATGCCAAGGCTGAGCGCTGCTACGCTACCCGAAAAAATCAGGCGTACGGAGCGGGATATAACTGTTTCCATCATCATTCTCGAAACTCCGAAAAAAGCCAGGTTGGCCGTTTTAAGGCACAACGTCGCTAGTCTGAATAAGATTGCTGCGTCGGCAATCGCTGTGGGTACTCCGGCACATTTTGTGTGGCCGCAACCGATAAGATCATTTGCCGAGAAGCCTTGTCAACGCGCACATCTGGACTTTCAGCATGGAAACAACAGTGTTTTTTATAATGTTGCGATGTTTTCATATTGGTAATTATTTCAATGTTGCGCTGCGCTATGCGTTTTCCTCCCGCCGCTAAAAAATGCGCTCATTCGTGGACGTAAGGGTTTCTACCAATGCGCTTTTGCGTGGCATCGGCGCCGCTATGTTGCGGTGCGGAAAATTTCTCAGGTGGCGCGGGTGCTTGTTGCTGCGCACGCCAGAAGTGCTGCGGCTTTTCGCCCGGCATGCAAAATATGCGTTATCGTTACGCGTTTTCCAGCACGTCAAAGCACAGGCGCGGCTGGCTGCTAACAAGGCATAGATCTTGCGAGGATGGACTGGTTTTGGCGGTGGACTCCTGTACCCCAGGAGGAAGCCAGTACAAGCGCACCAATACGGTGCGACGGATAATCGAGATGAAGGGTATTACATGAAGTCACCATGGATGCGGCGCGTGGCGCTGCTCGCCTGCCTGGCCGCCCTGCCGCTGGCCGCCACTGCCGTTGACGCTGGCCCCGCGGCCGCGCCGGTCAAAACCTTGCGCTATATCCTGCCGGCCGCCGAGACGGGTTTTGACCCGGCCACCGCGCGCGACCTGTATTCGAACCACATCACGCAGGCCGTCTTCGACACCCTGTACACCTATGACTACCTGGCGCGCCCCGTGAAGGTGGTGCCCGGCGCGGCGGCCGCCATGCCGGAAGTGTCCGCCGACGGCAAGACCTACACCATCCGCCTGAAAAAAGGCATCCTGTACACGCCCGACGCCGCGTTTGGCGGCAAGCGCCGCGAACTGACGATGGCCGACTACGTGTATTCGTGGAAGCGGCTGTTCGACCCGCGCCTGGCGTCGCCGCACAGCTGGCTGTTCGAAGGCAAGGTGGTGGGCCTGGACGAGCTGGCCAAGGAGGCGGCCAAGTCGAACAAGCTCGATTACGGCAAGAAGGTGGCCGGCCTGGAAATCCTCGACCCCTACACCCTGCGCATCACGCTGACCAAGACCGATTTCAATTTCCCCATGATCCTCGCCTACGTGCCGACGGCCGCCGTGGCGCGCGAAGTGGTGGACAAATACGGCGACGTGAAGGGCGAAGTGGGCTCGAATCCCGTCGGCACCGGCTACTACACACTCGGTGAATGGACGCGCGGCAACCGCATCGTCCTCAACCGCAACCCGCAGCACTTGCCGGAAACGTGGAACTTCATGGCCGGCGACGACCCGGACGACCAGCGCATCGTGCGCCAGATGCAGGGTAAACGCATTCCCGCCATCGACCGCATCGAAATTTCCGTGATGATCGAAGACCAGTCGCGCTGGCTGTCCTTCCAGAGCGGCGGCACGGACGTGTTCTGGCTCGACGGCCCGCTGGCGCCGAAGGCATTGCTGAACGGCAAACTGCGGCCCGAGCTGGCGGAGAAGGGCGTGCAACTGTCGCGCTTGCTGGACCCGGAAATCAGCTATTACTACTGGAACATGGAAGATCCGACCCTGGGCGGCTTCAGCAAGGAAAAGATCGCCCTGCGCCGCGCCATTGCCATGGCGCACAATATCGACGAGGAAATCCGCATCATCTGGAATGGCCAGGCCAAGCGCCTCGACTATCCGATACCGCCTGGTGTCGTCGGCTATGACCCGCACTATAAATCCCTGCTGCAATACGATCCCGTGCTGGCAAACAAATTGCTGGACAAGTTCGGCTACAAGAAGGGCGCCGACGGCTGGCGTACCTTGCCGGACGGCAAGCCGCTGCTGATCCGCTACGCTTCGCGCAACGAAGCCAATGGCGTGCTGCAGGCGGAAATGTGGCGCAAGACGTACAACTCGCTGGGCATCCGCATGGAAAACGACCGCATGATCTTTTCCGACATTTTGAAGACGGAAAAGCAGTGCAAGATGCAGACGCGCACGGCGCCGTGGCTGGCCGACTATCCGGACGGCGACAACTTCATGCAGCTGTTCTATGGCCCGAACACGCACCAGAACAACAACGGCTGTTACCAGGACCCCGAGTACGACAAATGGTACGCGGCCAGCCAGGCCATGCCGGCCAGCCCCGAGCGCGACGAGCTGTTCCACAAGATGGCGCGCCGCCTGGAAGTCAATGCGGGCGCCCTGATCGGCTATGCGCGCTACCGCAACATGCTGGCGCAAAAGTCGGTGCTGGGCTACAAGAAACACCCCATCCTGTTCCAGGAATGGGCGTATATGGATATCGACAGCACGGGCGCGCCAGTGGCGCCAGCCCCTGCGGCCTCGGCGAATAAATAAGCGACGCTTATAAAAACAAGGAATCATTATGTTTGCTTATATCCTGCGCCGCCTGTGGCAGATGCTGCCCACCATGCTGGGCGTGGTCCTGCTGGTGTTTATCTTGTTTAACTGGGTGGGCGGCGACCCTGCCTACATCCTGGCCGGCAAGATGTCCAGTGCGGAAAGCATCGCCAACATCCGCCGCCAGCTCGGCGTCGACCAGCCATACTATGTACAGCTGTGGATCTTCATCAAGCAGATCGTCACCTTTGATTTCGGTCAAAGCTGGGCCACGGGCGAAACCGTGTCGCACATCATCACCTCGCGCCTGGGCCCGTCGATGATGGTCTTGATCCCGCTGACCGTGCTCGAAACGTTTTTCGGCGTGGCGCTGGCGCTGGCCATCGCGTTTGTCCGCGGCTCGCTGACGGACCGCATGGTGATGATCGCCTGCACGGTGGGCATGTCGATTTCCATCCTCGTCTACATTATCGTTTTCCAGTACGGCTTCGCCTACAAGCTGGGCCTGTTCCCCGTGCAGGGCTGGGGCGACAGCTTCTGGGAAAACCTCTTGCGCTATTCGACCCTGCCGATTCTGATCGGCCTGGCCGTGTCGATCGCGCCGACCCTGCGCCTGTTCCGCACCTTCGTGCTGGACGAGGCCAACCAGGATTACGTGCGCACGGCGCGCGCCAAGGGCTTGAAGGAAGGCCGCATCATGTGGGTGCACGTGCTGCGCAATGCCGCCATTCCCATCATTACCTATGTGATGTCGAACTTGCCGGCCTTGCTGATCGGCGCTTTCCTGCTCGAGCGCTTCTTCGGCATCCCCGGCATCGGGCGTGAAGTGATCCTGGCCGTCGAGCGCAGCGACTTTCCGGTGATCAAGGCGATCACCGTGTATGTTGCCGCCGCCACCATGCTCTTCAACCTGCTCACCGACCTGCTGTACCAGGCGGTCGATCCTCGCGTACAACTGAAGTAGAAAGAGACGATGTCGAAACCTCATACATCGCCCGGCCTGTGGGCCCTGGCGTGGCGCCGTTTGCGCGGCGACAAGATTGCAATGGTATCGCTGGCCGTGGTCGGCGCCTTTTTCCTGCTGGTGCTGGCCTCGGCCAGCGGCCTGGTGGCGGCGAACTGGGAAGACGAAGTGGCCGTCAGCTATGCGCCGCCCACCTTTGTCGGCGCCGACAACGACGCGCCAGTCGACGGCGCCATTCCCCAGTCCGACGAGCGCAGCGCGCCGACACCGGTCAACGTGCTCGACCCGCTGGCCGACGATATTGCGGAACTGCGCGCGCAGATGGGCAGCAACCCCTCTGCCGGCGTGGAGATGTACGGCGTCACCGACCCGCTGGCCGAGGACTTGACGGCCTTGCGCGCCGGCATGGGCAAGACGAAGAAGCTGATCGCGCACAAGGCGGCGACCTTGCCGTTCGGCGCCGACAAGTGGGGCCACGACATTATCCAGAAAACCATCAAGGGCGGCGAAACGTCGATCGTCGTCGGCCTGGTGGCGGCCTTGCTGGCCGTGGTGCTGGGCACCCTGTTCGGCGCCGTGTCCGGCTACTTCGGCGGCATCGTCGATGACTTTTTTAACTGGTTCTACAGCATTTTTACCTCAATTCCATCGATTCTGATGATCTTGACGGTCGCGGCCGTGCTGCAGCAGAAGGGCGTGCTGACCATCGTGCTGATCCTCGGCTTGACGGGCTGGACGGGGCCGTACCGCCTGATCCGCGCCGAATACATCAAGCACAAGGCGCGCGAATACGTGATGGCGGCCGACGCCATCGGCGCCTCGCACTGGCGCAAGATGTTTTCGCACATCTTCCCGAACGTCAGTCACGTTGCTCTGGTGCAAATGTCGATTCTGGTCGTGGGCTTCATCAAGGCGGAAGTGATATTGAGTTTTCTCGGCTTTGGCGTGCCGGTGGGCACCGTTTCGTGGGGAAGCATGCTCAACGAGGCACAAAATGAACTGATCCTGGGCAAATGGTGGCAGCTGACGGCCGCCGCCACGGCGATGGCCGTGCTGGTGACGGCGTTCTCGCTGTTTACCGATGCCTTGCGCGATGCGCTCGACCCCAAAGTGAAATAGGAGTTGCTCATGGACCAGAATAACCTGTTGGAAGTGCGCGACCTGCGCGTCACCTTCCGCCTGGACAAGAAGACCACGTTCGAAGCCGTCAAGGGCATCTCGTTCAACGTGCCGCGCAACAGCACCGTCGCCCTGGTGGGCGAGTCGGGCAGCGGCAAGTCCGTCAGCTCGCTGGCCGTGATGGGCTTGTTGCCTCCGGATAACACCATCATCGACAAGCAATCGAGCATCCATTTTGGCGGGCGAGATTTACTCAAATTGTCGATCGCCGAGCGGCGCACCATGTGCGGCAAGGATATCTCGATGATCTTCCAGGAGCCGATGTCGTCGCTGAATCCCGTGTTTACCGTCGGCTTTCAGATCGCCGAAGTGTTGCGCCAGCACATGGGCATGAACCGCAAGCAGGCGCGCGCGCGCACCTTGGCGCTGCTGGAAGAAGTGGGCATACCCGACCCCGCCACCAAGATCGACGCCTACCCGAGCCAGATGTCGGGCGGCCAGCAGCAGCGCGTGATGATCGCCATGGCGATTGCCTGCGAACCGAAACTGCTGATCGCGGACGAACCGACGACGGCGCTGGACGTGACGATCCAGAAGCAGATCATGGACCTGATCGCGGCGCTGCAAAAGAAGCACCAGATGTCCGTGCTCTTCATTACCCACGACCTGGGCCTGGTGGGCGAGATCGCCGACCAGGTGATCGTCATGCGCCACGGCGAAGTGCGCGAGACGGGCGAGGTGCGGCAAGTGTTCGACAGCCCCCAAGACCCGTATACCAAAGCATTGCTACATTGTCGCCCTTCGCTGGACGAGCGCCCGTGGCGCCTGCCGGTGATCGCTGATTACATGGACGGCAAGGCGGGCCCCGGTATCGAAATGAAACAGCGCACGCGCGGCTACACGCCGGGCGACGAACCCGTGCTGGTGGTCAACAACCTCAGTAAAAGCTTTTATACGCGCGAGGGCCTGTTCGGCAAGCGCGAATTCCAGGCCGTCAAGGATGTATCGTTTACCTTGCCACGCGGAAAAACGCTGGGCGTGGTGGGCGAATCCGGTTCCGGCAAGACGACGGTGGGCCTGACCCTGCTGCGCCTGCATCAGGCCACGGGCGGCACGGCCATGTTCCACGGCAAGGACCTGATTGCCATGCCGGACAAGGAGTATTTGCCGTACAAGCGCCGCATCCAGATCATCTTCCAGAATCCGTACGCCTCCTTGAATCCCCGCTTTACGGTGGGGCAGATTTTGCTCGAACCGATGCGCATCCACAAAATCGGCGCCGATGACAAGGAACGCATCGCCAAGGCCTACTGGCTGCTCGATAAAGTCGGCTTGCCGGAACAGGCTTTTCACCGCTACCCGCACGAGTTTTCCGGCGGCCAACGCCAGCGCATCGCCATTGCCCGCTGCCTGACCATGCAGCCGGAAATTCTGGTCTGCGACGAGTCCGTCTCGGCGCTGGACGTGTCGGTGCAGGCGCAGGTACTGAACCTGTTGCAGGACTTGCAGGATGAATTTGGATTGTCGTATATCTTCATCTCACACGATTTGTCCGTCGTCAAATACATCGCCGACCAGGTGATGGTGATGCACAAGGGACAGGTGGTGGAGCTGGCCGATTCGGACGAACTGTACCGCAATCCCGTGCATCCGTACACGCGCACCCTACTGAGCGCCATACCGAAGGGCGTCCAGGTGTAGGGGCATTTTTACGGTAAGATAGCGGCCATGCCCAACCTCATTTACCTGCTCGAACATTACGGTGTCCTGATTGTCTTCGGCATCGTGCTGGTGGAGCAGCTCGGCCTGCCGATTCCCGCCTTTCCCATCCTCGTGGTGGCGGGGGCGCTGGCCGTCGATGGCGACATGAACGGGGGGCTGGTGCTGGCCGCCGCCTTGGGCGCCTGCCTGATCAGCGACTTTACGTGGTTTCGCGCGGGCCGCCATTTCGGCAAGCGCATCCTGCGCCTGCTGTGCCGCATCTCGCTGTCGCCCGATTACTGCGTCAGCCAGACGGAAGACAAGTTCAAGCGCTGGGGCCCGAAAGCCCTGATCGTTTCCAAGTTCGTGCCGGGATTCAATACGGTGGCCGCGCCCATGTCGGGCGCGCTGGGCACGCCGCCGCGCCTGTTCTTCCTGTATGCGGGCCTGGGCGCCTTGCTGTGGAGCGGCACGGGCATCGTCGTCGGCGTGATTTTCCATTCCAGCGTGCAGCAGGTGCTGGACTTGCTCAGCACCATGGGCAGCACGGCCTTGCTGATGCTGGCCACCTTGCTGGGCCTGTTCCTGCTGTATAAATACCTGGAGCGCCGGCGCTTCCGCCAGGCCCTGCAGATCGAGCGCATCGGCATCGATGAATTGCTCGAACTCATAGAGCTGGGCGAGGAGCCGCTGATGGTCGACGCGCGCAGCGCCACGGCGCAGGCGCTGGAGCCGGCCGTGCCGGGCGCYTTGTTCTTCAATGGCAAGGAACCGGTGCCTGCCATGATCGCCATGGACAAGGACCGCCACATCATCGTGTATTGCAGCTGTCCCAACGACGTCACGGCCGCGCAGGTGGCCAAGCTGCTGCACCAGCACGGCTTTCACCGCGCCAAGCCCCTGCATGGCGGCCTTGACGCATGGAACGCCGCCTACCGCTCGGACCAGCCTTCGCCCGCCAGCCTGCTGGGCGAAGGCTTGCCTTCCTGATCAGTAAAAAACCGGTAGTAATAATACGAAAACACCGTCGCCGTGCCATCGGGACGGCAGCGCCACGCCTGTGCCGCCCCTTACAAAGCGGCTTTGCGCAAACTGCGGCATACTCTTCTTTTCGGGCGATTCCTGCTGCTATGCAGCATGCTTCTCGCGTGCCTGCTGAGTGCAAGTACTTACTATAAATAATTGTTTGCGAGCAACTTTAGCCTTGCCTGTTGCATTTGGAGTGGAACTACCAATAAAGGCTTGTTTTGATGTACTTAAACTACAAACTTTGCTTGCCTCCGGGCGCATTCATCCTTTAAGCTTGGCGTCCCATGCGTCCCACTTCATCATTTAAAATCATGAGCGCTTCGTCTTCTCCCGTACTGCCGACTTCCGCCTTCGCCGATGGACCGCGCCTGCTGGCCGACGTGGGCGGCACCAATGCCCGTTTCGCCCTGGAAGTGGCCGCCGGCCACATCACCCTGGTGGAAGTGTTGCCCTGTGCCGATTACCCGAGCCTGTCCGCCGCCCTGCAAGCCTACCTGGCCCTGCCGCACGTGGCGGCCGCAGGCGGGCAAGCCGTGCGCCATGCCATGATCGCCATCGCCAACCCCGTCGACGGCGATTTCCTCAGCATGACGAACCACCACTGGTCGTTCTCGATCCGCGCCATGCGCGAAGAGTGCGGCTTCACGACCCTGGACGTGGTCAACGATTTCACGGCCCTGGCGCGCGCCTTGCCGCAGCTGTCGAGCGAGCAAAAGCACCAGGTGGGCGCGGGCACGGCCCGTCCGAACACGGCCATCGGCCTGATCGGCGCGGGCACGGGCCTGGGCGTGTCGGGCCTGATCCCGTCGCACGGCGGCTGGATCGCCCTGCAAAGCGAAGGCGGCCATGTCAGCTTTGCGCCGTTCAATGAAACGGAAGTGAGCATCCTGCAATTTGCCTGGCGCGAATACGAACACGTCTCGGCCGAGCGCCTGATTTCCGGCGATGGCCTGGAACTGATCTACCGCGCCCTGGCCGACCGCGCGGGCGTGCCGGCCGAAGCCTTGCCGGCGGCGGAAATCACGCGCCGCGCGCTGGCCGGCGAATGCCCGCTGTGCGACGACGTCATCGAAGCGTTCTGCTGCATGCTGGGCACCGTGGCGGGCAACGTCGCCGTCACCCTGGGCGCCCTGGGCGGTATCTATATAGGCGGCGGCATCGTGCCGCGCCTGGGCCAGCGCTTCGACCGCTCCGGTTTCCGCGCCCGCTTCGAGCGCAAGGGGCGTTTTGCCAATTATGTGTCGCAAGTGCCGACTTTCGTGATTACGGCCCAATACCCAGCTTTCCTGGGGGCATCGGCCATTCTCTCGGAGAAACTCGCCTCCCTGTGATGCGCAGGCAGGGCGATGTGTCGCTACAGGACCGGGTAAAACGCGTGTTTTGCCCGGTTTTGCGCTTTTCCTCTTTTTATCAGGTACAATTGGCATCGTTGGATGAAACGACGACTGTCGCTCACCTGTCTGGCTGGTCCGCCGCCACGGGAGAAGCAGCTGCTCCGGATATCGTTTCATTGCTGGTTATTTAAGGCCAGCACCATGGATCGCAGGACTTTCACTGCATCCGCATCAGTCCCGCTTTGCGCGCATCGGCCAAGGCGTCGGAAAAACAGCCTCAACTTGTAACACCAGCATGGCGTCGTCACCGATGTCTGCCATCCGTTACGTTGAAATGAACGTTTTGATTTCTTTCTCTGCATACGAATTGCAACACACATCCGCACAGAATTGCTATGAATACAATTGAGGCTAAAAAAGTCCTCGAAACCGCGTTGCTGTGCGCTCGTGAGTCGCTGACGATCCACAGCCTGAAAAAGCTGTTCGTCGATGCGGACGAGAACGGTCGCGTGCGCGGCGTCGGCGTTGGCGCCGACACGATCAAGCAACTGCTGGAAGAGTTGCGCGATGAGTGGGAGGGGCGCGGCATCGAGATCGTCAGCCTCGCCTCGGGCTGGCGCTTTCAAAGCCGGCCGGAAATGAAGATGTATCTGGATCGCCTGACGCCCGAGCGGCCGCCCAAGTATTCGCGGGCGACCCTGGAAACCCTGGCCATCATCGCCTACCGCCAGCCGGTGACGCGCGGCGATATCGAGGAGATTCGCGGCGTTGCCGTCAATTCGCAGACGATCAAGATGCTCGAAGACCGCGGCTGGGTCGATGCCATCGGCTACCGCGACGTGGTGGGACGGCCGGCCTTGCTGGCCACCACCAAGCAATTTTTGGATGACCTGGGTTTGCATTCGCTGTCCCAGCTGCCGCCTTTGCAGCAAATCAGCGAAATGCAGGGCAATGGGCTCGAAGCCCTGGAAGCGGCCCTGCAGGAAAATTTTGACAAGGCAAGCAATGAGCTTGCCCCCCAGCTTGGTGCAGGTAGCAATACGGCTGTGACAGATGTGACAGCAAGCCTTGATGCCGGCCCCGATGCTTCGCCCATGGACGAAGCCTACACTCACGACCCTGCGCCAGAACTAACGGTTGACGCTGCGCCAGGTCAGCACAGCCAAGAAACGAACAATGAATAATCCGAACACACCCGAGACAGTAACCGCCAGCGACGAAGCCATCGTTGCCAAGCCCAAGCGCCGCACCAAGGCCCAGATCGAAGCCGACGCGGCGGCTGCAGGCACTGCTGGCGACGCTGTCGCCGCCAAGCCGAAGCGCCGCACGAAAGCCGACGTGGCCGCCGACGCGCCCGTCGCCGCTGCCGATTCTGCTGTAGAAGCTGCGCCAGCCGTCAAGAAAACCCGCGCCAAGCCGGCCCTGAAGGCTGTCGCCGATGCCGCCGAAGCGGCTGCCGAGGCGGTTGCCGAAGTTGCCAGCGCCCCTGCGCCTCGTCCGCCGCGCGCCCGCGCCGCCGCCAAGGCCGCCGTTGCCGAGGCGCAAGCTGCGCCGGAAGCTGTCGCTGACAAGCCGGCCGAAGCACGCCCGACGCGCGGTCCGCGCCAGATGCGCGGCGTGCAGGCCGAACGCGCGCTGCGCCAGCCGCCG
>NZ_NEGZ01000032.1 GCF_002127585.1 Janthinobacterium sp. GW458P | reverse complement strand
CGCCGCGCCTGCACCGGCCGCGCAAGCTGCCGCCGCGCCAGCCGCCGCCGTCGCTTCGGCGCCGGTCGCTGCTGCTGCCCCGGCAACTGCCGCCGCCCCTGCAGCGAACGGCAAGCTGGCGCATGCATCGCCATCGATCCGCAAGTTCGCGCGCGAACTGGGCGTGGAACTGGCGCTGGTCGGCGGTTCCGGTCCGAAGGGCCGCATCACCCAGGAAGACGTGCAGAACTTCGTCAAGGGCGTGATGTCGGGCGCCGTCGCCGCGCCAAATGCGCCGGTCGCCAAGGCCGGTTCCGGCGTGGGCCTGGACTTGCTGCCATGGCCGTCGCTGGACTTCAGCAAGTTCGGCACGACCGAATTGCTGCCGCTGTCGCGCATCAAGAAAATCTCGGGTCCGAATTTGCACCGCAACTGGGTCATGATCCCGCACGTCACGCAGTTCGACGAAGCGGACGTGACGGACCTGGAAGCGTTCCGCGTCGATACCAACGCGGCCAATGCGAAGAACAAGGATGCGGCCAAGCTGACCATGCTGGCATTCGTCATCAAGGCCTCCGTCGCCGCGCTGAAGAAATTCCCCGCGTTTAACGCATCGCTTGACGCCAAGGGCGAAAACCTGATCCTCAAGCAGTACTACAACATCGGCTTCGCGGCCGACACGCCGAATGGCCTGGTAGTACCCGTGATCAAGGGCGCGGACCAGAAGTCGGTCTCGCAGATCGCCCGCGAAATGACGGAACTGTCGCTGCAGGCGCGCGAAGGCAAGCTGAAACCGGCCGACATGCAGGGCGCCAGCTTCACGATTTCGTCCCTGGGCGGCATCGGCGGCACGCACTTCACGCCTATCGTCAATGCGCCGGAAGTGGCCATTCTGGGCCTGTCGAAAGCCTCGATCAAGCCGGTATGGGATGGCAAGGCCTTCCAGCCACGTTTGATGATGGGCACCTCGCTGTCCTACGACCACCGCGTGGTCGATGGCGCGATGGGCGCGCGATTCTCCGTGTACCTCGGCGAAGTCCTGGCCGACATGCGCAAAATTCTGCTGTAAGGAGCGATTGATGAGCACAGTAGAGGTAAAAGTACCGAATATCGGCGATTTCAAGGAAGTCGAAGTCATCGAACTGATGGTCAAGGTGGGCGACACCATCAAGGTGGACCAGTCCCTGATCACGGTCGAATCGGACAAGGCCAGCATGGAGATTCCGTCGACCCACGCGGGCGTCGTCAAGGAAGTCAAGGTCAAGGTCGGCGACAAGATCGCCGAAGGCAGCGCGCTGCTGGTGGTGGAAGCGGCTGATGGCGCGGCTGCTGCTCCAGCAACGGCGCCGGCAGCAGCGCCTGCGCCTGCTGCAGCCGCTCCGGCAGCTGCGGCAGCGCCAGCACCTGCGGCCGTTGCCGCCATCCCGGCCGGCAATTACAGCGGCCAGGTCGACATCGACGTCGACATGATGGTGCTCGGTGGCGGTCCTGGCGGCTATTCGGCGGCGTTCCGCGCTGCCGACCTGGGCATGTCGACGGTTATCGTCGAACGTTACGCCACCCTGGGCGGCGTGTGCCTGAACGTGGGCTGCATCCCGTCGAAGGCGCTGCTGCACGTCGCTTCCGTCATCGATGAAACGGCGCACATGTCGAACACGGGCGTGACATTTGCCAAACCGACCATTGATATCGATCAAGTACGCAAGTACAAGGAAGGCGTCATCTCGAACATGACGGGCGGCCTGGCCGGCATGGCCAAGGCGCGCAAGACGCAAGTCGTCACCGGCGTGGGCCAGTTCCTCTCCGCCAACCACATCGAAGTGACGGCAGGCGACGGCTCGAAAAAGGTCGTGCAGTTCAAGCAGGCGATCATCGCTGCCGGTTCGTCCGTGGTGAAACTGCCCTTCGTGCCGGAAGACCCGCGCATCGTCGATTCGACGGGCGCGCTGGAGTTGCGCCAGATTCCGAAACGCATGCTGGTCATCGGCGGCGGCATCATCGGCCTGGAAATGGCGACTGTCTACTCCACGTTCGGCGCGCGTATCGACGTGGTCGAAATGATGGATGGCCTGATGCAGGGCGCTGACCGCGACGCCGTCAAGGTGTGGCAGAAGTTCAACGAGAAGCGTTTCGACAACATCATGACCAAGACCAAGACGGTCGCCGTCGAGGCGTTGCCGGAAGGTATCAAGGTCACGTTCGAAGCGGCCGAAGCGGGCGCCACGGCACCGGCGCCGCAAGTCTATGACCTGGTGCTCGTTGCCGTGGGCCGCAGCCCGAACGGCAAGAAGCTCGCTGCCGACAAGGCCGGCGTGCAGGTGACGGACCGCGGTTTCATCAACGTCGACAGCCAGATGCGCACCAATGTGCCGAACATCTTCGCCATCGGCGACCTGGTGGGCCAGCCGATGCTGGCGCACAAGGCCGTGCATGAAGCCCACGTGGCCGCCGAAGCGGCTGCCGGCCAGAAGTCGCACTTCGACGTCAAGGTGATTCCGTCGGTCGCCTACACGGACCCGGAAGTGGCATGGGCCGGCATCACGGAAGACGAAGCGAAAGCCAAGGGCATCAAGGTCGAGAAAGGCCACTTCCCGTGGGCCGCCTCGGGCCGCGCCGTGGCCAACGGCCGCGCCGAAGGCTTCACCAAGCTGCTGTTTGACGCTGAAACGCACCGCATCATCGGCGGCACCATCGTCGGCACGCATGCGGGCGACATGATCGGCGAAATCGCCTTGGCCATCGAAATGGGCTGCGACGGCACCGACATCGGCAAGACCATCCATCCGCACCCGACCCTGGGCGAGTCGATCGGCATGGCCGCCGAAGTGTACGAAGGCGTATGCACGGACCTGCCGCCGCCGCGCAAGCGCTGATGTTGTAGCGCTGTAACACTAAAAACCCCGCAAGCGATTGCGGGKTTTTTTATTGGCTTCTGCCGCCGCCCGCATGCGACCCATGCCGAGTCGATCGGCAGCTTGGCAAGAGCGCGCCGAAGTGTACGAAGGCGTATGCACKGACCTGCCGCCGCCGCGCAAGCGCTGATAAATAGTTAACTTCCAGTACAAAAAAACGGGAAAGTGCGCGCGTTTTTTTTATTTCCTTTGACCTGGGCGGCGTAAAATGCACGCGATCTGTGGCGGATACGTCCCATGTGAAAATTGGTGAGTATTGCCGTATGGAAAAAATGGCAGAATGGAAGTCTGTAACTATGTTTCGCTCACGCTTGACCCGGGGTGTGTGATTTTTCCCTGAACGTTGCCAGTGTCCGGTCAAGTTCGGCTGTGCTGAGAAAGTTTTGCAACAATGAAAAAATTTACCGCCCTCCATATTGCCGATGTGCGCTTACGCCGGGCCGATGAGCAAGAGCAGGCCGTGATGCTGCACGCCTTGTATCAGGATGTGGCCGCCATCCTGGCGGCGGGAAAACAGATCGATGCCATTTTCTTTACGGGCCAGCTGGTGGCGCCTGACGCCTGCGCCGGCACGACGCCCGTGTATGTCTACGAATATTTTCTGCGTCCGCTGCTGCAGGCGGCCAGCCTGCCGGGCGCGCGCTTTTACCTGGTGCCGGGCAGCCGCCAGCAGGGTGTCGCCGCCGCCGCGCTGGGCAATGCCGGTTTCAGCTTTTTCGCTGCCGATGAGCACGCCAGTGCCGAGCAGCGCGCGCGCTACAAGAATATCCACGCCGTGTTCCATGGCCACCAGCATACGGGCGACGCCAGCTCGCTGATGAAGTCGCTGGGTATCTTGTTCAAGAGCAATCCTGGCAGCCTGTACGGTGCTCATGGCCAGATGGCGGCGTTTGCCGTATTGGAATTCGGCAACAGTGGCGCCGACGGCGCACCCGGTTCGCAGTGGACGGTGGCCTTGCGCGAGTTCGACGAAGTGAGTAAACACTTCGCCCTGTCGGTGCTGTACACGCCGAATGGCCAGGAAACGGGGCAGATGGATGCCGACTATGTATTTGCCACCCTGTTGCCGCAACTGGCCGACGAGCGCGTCTATCTCGACGGCTTGCTGGGCAAGGCGGGCATGCCGCACCGCGGGCCGTCCGACGACGCCGTGGCGGCACGCGAATTCCTCATCGAACTGGCCTTCGTGATGTTCGAAGCCAAGACCCTGTTCCTGAGCGAGGCGGAGTTGCAGCGCTTTGCCTGCGACTATTGCGGCGTGAAGGGCTGGGACATGGGGGCGGGCGATTGGCTGGCGCCGCTGTATGCGCACGGCCTGCTGCTGCGCGCCGATGGCCAGGTGGCGTTTTCCTTCGATTACTTCCGCACCTATTTCCTGGCGCAGCGCTTTGAAACGTCGTTTGATCTGATGCGCTACGGCCCGGAACGCTATGATGGCAGTGAGTCCTCACTGAGCATTGACGGCGCGTCGGCGGCCCAGCCTTTCCTGCGCGCACTGGGCCTCAGCGGTGAACGCATCGAGGCCGTCCGGACAGAGACGTCTGCGCCCGAGGACTGCAGCCGCCCTGGCTGATCCGGGTTTCAGGCCGGCAGCGGCGCGCGCAGGGTGCCGCGCAGGAACAGGTCGAGACTGACCTCGACCTTGGCGCGCAATTGTGCGACATCAGGCTGCGCCTGGGGCGGAAACAGCAGGCGCGACATCTGGTCGCCCAGCAGGCAATTGAGCAGGTGCAAGGCCAGCATGGATGCCGTCAATTCCTCGCGAAACAGCGGTGCAATATCAGGACGCTTGAAAAACTTGGTCAGCATCTCGCGCGTCTGCCCCGGTCCCACCTTGTAAAACGTTTCCGCCAGTTCCGGGTGCGTAGCCGCTTCGGCCACCACCATGCGGTTCAGGCGTATCGCCGCCGGCATCGTCACCAGTTGCACGAACAGCAGGCCGAACTCGCCGAGGATGGTGGGCAGGGGCCGCATATCCGTTTCCAGCGCCGGCATGGTCGAGAAATACGCGGCGCGGCGCAGTTCCACCACGGCATTGAACAAGCCCGACTTGCCGCCAAACTTCACATAAATCGTGCGCACGGCCACGTGGGCTTCGCGCGCGATCATTTCCAGGCTGACTTTCCCATAGCCTTTTTCCAGGAACAGGCAGCCGGCCGTGTGCAGCAGGTTTTCCATGCGCGCTTCCATGTCGGCCGCGCGCGGGCGGCCGGCAGGCTTGCCGCAGCACGTCAGTTCGGTGGCGGCGTTGCCGGAGTCTGTATCGGTAGGCAGGGTATCGCTGAGGCCGGGATCGGACATGGTCTGGGTCTCTTTATGAGTTGAAGGGTAAGTGACGGCTCACACTGTAGTGCAAATTAAAATGAAATGCAATCGTTTCATTTCTTGACAAGCGCTTTTCTTTGCCTAATAATGAATCTACGTCATTTCATTTTCGGAGCGAGTATGTCCAACCAGCCAGGCCAAGCAGAGCACAAGGTGCTGAGCGCCGTCCCACCCGCGGCCCCGGCCGTGCCTTCCACGCCCGCCGCTTCCGCCAGCTCCGCCCCCCCGAACAACCGCGTGAAAATCATCGCCGGCCTGATCGTCCTCGTCGCGCTGGGCGCCGGCGCGCGCATGTGGTACCGCAGCCACTATTTCGTGGAAACGGAAAACGCCTATGTGGCCGGCCATGTGCATCCGGTGTCGGCGCGCATTTCCGGCGTCGTCACCAAGGTTTTTATTGATGACAATCAAATCGTGAAAGAGGGCGACGTGATCGCCGAACTCGATCCCTTCGACCAGCGCGTGAAAACCGAGCAGATCGCCGCGCAGATCGCCAGTGCCGAGCAGCAGGTGCTGCAGGCCGACGCGCAGATCGCGCAAGTGCAGGCGCAAGCGAGCGCCGCCCAGGCGCAAGTGGCGCAGGCCGACGCGCAGCTGCTGCGCGCCAAGCAGGATGCCGAGCGCTTCGGCCAGCTGTACACGAGCCAGATGAAAGCCGTCTCGAAAGCGGAACTGGACGCCGCCAACGCGGCCCGCTCCAGCGCCGTGGCCGACCTGGCCGCCCGCCGCGACAGCGCGTCCGCCGCCAAGGCGCAGATCGGCGCGGCGCAAGCTGCGCGCGACGTGGCCAAGGCCCAGGTGGCCGTGCTGCGCGTGCAACTGAAGGACGCGGAACAGCAGCTGCAGTACAACCGCATCCTGGCGCCCGTCGCCGGCCGCATCGGCAAGCGCAACGTGGAAACGGGCATGCGCGTGCAGCCTGGCCAGCAGCTGACGGCCATCGTGCAGGACAACGTCTGGGTCACCGCCAACTTCAAGGAAACCCAGCTGGCCGACCTGCACCGCGGCCAGAGCGTGCACGTGACCATCGACGCCATGCCGGGCAAGAAACTGGTGGGCACGGTGGACAGCTTCGCCCCTGCCTCGGGCGCGCAGTTCGCCCTGCTGCCGGCCGATAACGCCACCGGCAACTTCACCAAGATCGTGCAGCGCGTACCGGTGAAAATCGTCTTCCAGCCGGAAGACATCAAGGCCATGAATGGCCGCCTGGTGCCGGGCATGTCGGTGATCGCCGAAGTGGAAGTGAACCAGCCCGTGTCGGCCCAGGACAAGGCCGAGGCACCGCGCCACGCCGCCGCTCCTGCCGCCCAGACCGCCGCCCGCTAAGCTTCCATGAGCAGCCCTTCCACCACGCTGGCGAAGCCGCCGGCGTTTCCCGTGATTGACGAGAAAGTCTCCGGGCGCACCTGGCTGGCGGTCGCCGCCGGCATGCTGGGCGCCTTCATGGCGGTGCTCGACATCCAGATCACCAATTCCTCGCTCAAGGACATCCTTGGCTCGCTGTCGGCCACCCAGGAAGAGGGCTCGTGGATTTCCACGGCCTACCTGGTGGCGGAAATCATCGTCATTCCCCTCACCGCGCTGCTGGCGCGCGTATTCGGACTGCGCGCCTACATGATAGGCACCACCGCTTTCTTCCTGCTGTTCTCCACCCTGTGCGGCGCGGCCTGGAACCTGGAAAGCATGATCGTCTTCCGCATGCTGCAGGGTTTTACGGGCGGCGCGCTGATCCCCATGGCGTTCACGCTGGTGATGCTCAAGCTGCCCGCCTCCAAGCGCGCCGTCGGCATGGCCATCTTCGGCCTGACGGCCACCCTGGCGCCGGCCATGGGCCCGACCCTCGGCGGCTACCTCTCCGAGCTGTATGGCTGGCCCTCGATTTTCTACATCAACTGGGTGCCTGGCGTGCTGCTGATCGCCGGCATGATCTATGGCCTGGACAAGGAGCCGATGCAGCTCAAATTGTTCTGGAAGGCCGACTGGCTGGGCATCTTCTTCATGGCCCTGGGCCTGGGCTGCCTGACCATCTTCCTGGAAGAGGGCAATTCGAAGGACTGGTTCGACTCGGGCTTCATCATCGCCTTCGCCGCGCTGGCCCTGACGGGCATCCTGGGCTGGGTCGTCACCAGCGCCACGCGCGCCGAGCCGTTCGTCAACCTGGCCCTGTACGGCCAGCGCAACTTTTTAGTGGCCACCGTGCTGTCGGCCGTGACAGGCATGGGCCTGTATGGCTCGGCCTTTCTGCTGCCCCTGTTCCTGGGCCAGATCGCCGGCTACTCGCCGATGCAGATCGGTGAAGTCATCATGTGGGTGGGCTTGCCGCAGCTGTTCATCATGCCGTTTGTTGCCAAGCTGTCGTCGAAGGTGGACAACCGCATCCTGTGCTCGTTCGGCCTCTTGCTGTTCGGCGGCTCGTGCATGATGAATGCCTACATGGACGCCTCCACCGGCTACGACCAGCTGCTGTGGTCGCAGGTGGTGCGCGCGCTGGGCCAGCCCTTCGTCATGCTGACCCTGTCGAACTTCGCCATGAAGGGCATCGCGCCGAAGGACATGGCGTCCGCTTCGAGCCTGTTCAACATGACGCGCAACCTGGGCGGCTCGATCGGCATTGCCCTGCTGGCCACGGCCCTGAGCACGCGCGAGCATTTCCACTCGCAGCGCCTGGGCGAGGCGATCAACGCGTATTCCAGCGCCACGCAGCTGCGCATCGACCAGCTGACGTCCTCGTTCATGGCCAAGGGCTATGACGCCGTCACGGCCGGCAACCAGGCCTTACAGGCGATCGACGGCATCGTGCGCCGCGAAGCCTACGTGATGGCCTACAACGACGGCTTCTTCCTCGTCGGCGCCATCCTGCTGGCCTGCATCGTGCCCCTGTGGCTGGCCGACAAACTCAAAGCTCCCGGTGGCGGTGGCGGCGGTCATTGAGCGCCGCACGCAGCCACCTCAAGAACAAGAAGGTAATCATCATGCAAACAGTATTGACGAAAATCGCGCTGGCCGCTTCCCTTGCCGTGGCGCTGTCCGCCTGCGGCACCGTGGGCCAGGATTTCACCGCCCCGGCAAACGTGGCCGGCACCGACACCTTCCGCCACGGCGCGGCCGCCGCGGACGCCGCGCAGCTGCCCAAGGACTGGTGGAGCATCTACGGCGACGCCACCCTGAACCGCCTCGAGCAAAGCGCGCTGCAGGACAATCCGAGTGTAAAGGCGGCCGGCGAGCGATTGCTGCAGGCGCTGGCGCAAAGCGGCACGGCGCGCGCCAACCAGGGCCCGAGCGTGAACGTCAGCACGGGTATCTCGAACTCGCGCACCTCGGCCAACACCTCGCAGGGCCTGGCCCTGGGCAACCGCTCGATCAGCGGGAATAACTTCTCCGTGGGCGGCTCGCTGTCGTATGAAGTCGATCTGCTGGGCCGCGTGAAGCGCCTGGTCGAAGCGGCGGACGCGCAGGCGCTGGCGGCGCAGGCCGACCGCGACGGCGTGCTGCTGATGCTGTCGTCGCAAGTGGCCAGCAATTACTGGCAGCTGCGCGGGCTGGATGCGGAAATGGCCATTCTGAATGGCGCCCTGGACACGCGCCGCGAGTCGGCGCAGCTCGTCGAGGCGCGCTTCAATGCGGGCCTGACGAATGAGCTGGACCTGGCGCGCGCGAAAGTGGAACTGTCGAACGCCCAGGCCGACCTGCATGAAGTCAAGCGCCAGCGCAACCAGCTGGAAAACAGCCTGGCCACCTTGACGGGCAAGCCGCCGTCGGCGCTGCAATTGCCGCTGGCCGCCGAGCCATCGAGCTTGCCGCTGCCGCCCGCCATCCCTGTCGGCTTGCCCGCCAGCCTGCTGGCGCACCGCCCGGACCTCGTTTCCAGCGTGGCGGGCCTGCGCGCGGCAAACGCCCAAGTGGGCGTGGCCGAAGGCGCGTTTTACCCGTCGCTGCAATTGACGGGCAATTTCGGCTACGCGTCCGAAAAGCTGCGCGACCTGGCGCAGGGCGGCTCGCGCCAGTTCAGCTTTGGCCCGCTGGCCCTGTCCCTGCCCATCTTCGACGGCGGCCGCAATCAGGCCAATCTGGATTTGAGCAAGGCGCGCTATGCGGAAGCCGTGGCGAACCACGAAACGAAGCTGCTGACGGCCTTGCGCGAAGTGGAAGATGCCTTGTCCGACGTGGAGCAGCGCCAGTTGCAGGGCGACGCCCAGGCCCTGTCGCAGGCAGCGGCGGCGCGCGCCTACCTGGTGGCGCGCACGCGCTACGAGCGCGGCATCTCGACCTACCTCGACGTCACCGATGCCCAGCGCAGTTCGCTGGCGGCGGACCGCGCCGCCGCGCAGATCAAGACCCAGCGCCTGCTGGCGACGGTTGCCGTAGCGAGGTCTCTCGGCGCCGGCTGGCAGCCGGACGGCGAGCTGGCCAGGCTGGCCTCGGCGCCCGCCGCAAAGGTCAACTAAGTACGACGATTACGTGAGCGTGGCCGGTGGCGGTGTCGCCGCCGGCCCGTAGCGTTCCAGCAGAAAATCGATGAAGGTCGTCAGCTTCGGCGTGGGCTGGCGGTCGCGCGCGTACACGAGGTGCATGGGGCGCGGCGCCGGCACGTAGTCGGCCAGCAGCGGCACCAGCCTGCCGGCGGCGATATCACCGGCCATCAGGATTTCCGCCTGCATGACGATGCCGAAGCCGTGCAGCGCCGCCACGCGCAGCGCCTGCCCGTTGTTCGAGCGGAAGCGGCTTTCGCGCACGGGGCTGCCATCGTCGTCGCCGCTCCTGGCCAGGCGCCAGCGCACATGGCGCGTCCACTGCATGAAGTCCAGGCATTCGTGGCGCGCCAGGTCGGCCGGCGTGCGCGGCGTGCCGTGTCTGGCCAGGTAGGCGGGCGCGGCGCAGATCACCATCGCATACGGCCGCAGCACGCGCGCCACCATGGCGGAATCTTCCAGCTTGCCGATGCGGATGGCCGCGTCAAACCCTTCCTCCACCAGGTCCACCGTCCTGTCGTTCAGGTTCAGTTCCAGGCTCACTTCCGGATACGCATCGAGGTAGTCGGCCATCAGCGGCGCGATGCACTCGCTGCCGAAGGACACGGGCGCCGTGATTTTGAGCTTGCCGCGCGGCGCCGCGCGCATGGCTTCCGCGCCCCGTTCCGCCGCGTTGATGCTGGCCAGGATCTGGCGGCACTGTTCCACATATTGCTGGCCGATTTCCGTCAGGCTTTGCCGCCGCGTGGTGCGCGCCAGCAGCCGCGCGCCCAGCCGCTCTTCCAGGTATTTGATGTGCTTGCCCACCATCACGGGCGAAATCCGGAACGCCTCGGCGGCGGCCGTGAAACTGCCTGCATCGACGACGGCGACAAAAATTTCCATGCTGCGCAATTTATCCATGGCGTCCCGATTGCAAACTGTGGGTTGGTAATCATGTAAATTCTAGCGTATTTATTCCTTCTTGTAAGCGGCGCATACTGGCTCCATCGTTCAACCCACACAAGGAAGCAGCATGAAAATCGTCATCATCGGCGCCAGCGGCACCATCGGCACGGCCGTCGCCGCCCAACTGGCGCAGCGCCATGAAATCATCGAAGTGGGCAGCCGCAGCGGCACGCACCAGGCCGACATGGGCGACATCGCGCAAGTGCGCGCCCTGTTCAAGCGCATCGGCAAGGTCGATGCCGTCGTCGTGACGGCCGGCAAGCTGCATTTCGGCCCGCTGAGCGAATTTACTCCTGAGCAATTCCAGGTAGGCCTGGAAAGCAAGCTCATGGGCCAGGTCAACGTGGCGCTGGTGGCGCAGGAGTACCTGAACGACGGCGGCTCGATTACGCTCACCAGCGGCATCGTGGCCGACCAGCCTATCCGCTTCGGCGCGGCCGCCACCATGACCAATGCGGCCGTGGAAGGCTTCGTGCGGGGCGCCGCCATCGAGCTTGCGCGCGGCGTGCGCATCAATGTCGTCAGCCCGACGGTGCTGGCCGAGTCGCTGGAGTCGTACGGCCCCTTCTTCTACGGCTTCGAGCCGGCCGCCGCCAGCCGCGTGGCCCTCGCTTACAGCCGCAGCGTGGAAGGGGCGCAGACGGGGCAGGTGTACAAGGTCTGGTAAGCCGCTTGCCATGCCATGGGGGCAGGTGGGACAATCGCAGGCTGAGCAAGAAAGCGGTAGCGCGCCATCCGCGCCAGCCGCGTCTGAGAAAAATCCAACCGAGACCTCCATGAAAAAACTCCTGATTCCCCTGCTGATGGCCGCCGCCGTCGGCAGCGCCTGCGCCGCAACGCCAGCCGCCCCGGCCACCGCGCAGCAACTGACGGCCATGAGCGCCCGCTACGCGCCCGTCGCGCTGACGGCCGACGTCACGCACCTGTCCGCGGGCGACCGCCAGGCCATCGCCAAGCTGGTCGAAGCGGCCAGGCTGGTCGACGTGCTGCAGCTGCGCCAGCGCTGGTCCGGCAATGAAGCGCTGTGGGCGGCCTTGAAGAAGGACAAGTCGGCCCTGGGCCAGGCCCGCCTGAACTATTTCTGGATCAACAAGGGGCCATGGTCGGTGCTCGACGCGCACGCCTCCTTCATGCCGGCCAGCTACGCCGGCATCGCCATTCCCGCGCACAAGCCGGAAGCGGGCAATTTCTATCCGCAGGGCGCCACCAAGGCCAGCCTGGAAACGTGGATGAATGGCCTGTCGCCAGACGACAAGCAGCAGGCGCAATGGTTTTTTACCACCATCCGCGCGGGCAAGGACGGCAAGTACCAGACCGTCAAGTATTCGGACGAATACAAGGTGGAGCTGAAACAGCTGGCCAAATTGCTCGACGAAGCGGCGGCCGCCACGGACAACGCATCGCTGAAGAAATTTCTGACCTTGCGCGCCAAGGCTTTCCTCGACAACGACTATCTGCCGTCCGATTTCGCCTGGATGGACCTCGATTCGCCCGTCGACATTACCATCGGCCCGTATGAAACATACAACGATGAACTGTTCGGCTACAAGGCCGCGTTCGAAGCGTATGTGAACATCCGTGACCAGGCGGAAACGCAAAAGCTCGATTTCTTCGCCAAACACATGCAGGAACTGGAAGACAACCTGCCGCTCGACGCCCGCTACCGCAACCCGAAAGTGGGCGCGCTGGCGCCGATGGTGGTGGTCAACCAGGTGTATGGCGCAGGCGACGGCAACATGGCCGTGCAGACGGCCGCCTACAACCTGCCCAACGACGAACGCATCATCAGCGCGCGCGGCTCCAAGCGCGTGATGCTGAAGAACGTGCAGGAAGCCAAGTTCAAGGCCACCCTGACGCCGATCTCGAAACTGGTGCTCACGCCCGAAGCGCAGCAGGACGTCGATTTCAATTCCTTCTTCACGCACATCCTCGCGCATGAAATCATGCACGGCCTGGGCCCGCACGCGACCGTCGTCGACGGCAAGCCATCGACGCCGCGCCAGGACTTGAAGGAAGCCTATTCGACCATCGAAGAGGCCAAGGCGGACATCACGGGCCTGTTCGCGCTGCGCTACATGATGGACAAGGGCCAGCTGAACGACACCCTGGGCCAGGGCGAGGCGGCCGAGCGAAAGCTGTACAACACCTTCCTTGCCTCCGGTTTCCGCACCCTGCATTTCGGCCTGACGGATTCGCATGCGCGCGGCATGGCCATCCAGATCAATTACATCCTCGACAAGGGCGGTTTCGTCTCGCTGGGCGACGGCAAGTTCGGCGTCGATTTTGCGAAGATCAAGCAGGCCGTGATCGACCTGGACCGCGAATTCCTGACCATCGAGGCGACGGGCGACTATGCGCGCGCGCAAGCGATGATGACGAAATACGTGGTGATCCGCCCTGAAGTGCAGGTGGCGCTCGACAAGATGAAGGCCGTGCCCAACGATATCCGCCCGGAATTCGTCACGGCCCGCGCGCTGGATCAAGCGACGAAGAAATAAACCCGATGCCGTATTGGCAGAGTGAAAAGCCGGTGCTGCTGCACCGGTTTTTTTTCGTCTTTATTTGCGAAAAGTTGCCAGTTTTTCCTTGTGGAAATACGTCCACCGCTTACTCTGCAGTGGTAAATCCTCCTTTCTTCCCGCCTGTCCCATGTTGAAACCGCTCTTGCTGATGAGCTTGCTCATCGCCTTATCTCCTTTGCCTGCAGTGGCTGCCGCCCAGCTCACCGAACTGGAAACGCGCTGGCTGCAGGCGGGCCAGCCCGTCATCGCGTTTGCGCGCGCGCAAGGTTTGCCGCTCGACATCATCGTCCAGCCGCAGGACGCGCCCGGGGCCGTGCCGCTGGCGCTGGGCTTCGAGGCGGGGCGCTGCAAGCTGGTGCTGTCGTTGCGCGGCAATGCCCAGGCGCAAAGCGTCCTGCAAGAGGCACTGCCCGCGCAGCAGGACCTGATGATCGAAGCGATGACGGCGCATGAGATCGGCCATTGCCGGCGCTACGCCCAGGGCGACTGGCATGCGCTGCCGCGCGGCTTCGTCGAGCCGCCCAGCGGGCAGCGGGGCAAGCTGAAGCGGCTGGACCGGGAGCTGCGCGACACGCGCCGCGAGGAGGGCTATGCGGACCTGGTGGCGCTGGCGTGGATGCATGGCCAGCACAGGGAGCAGTACCGCGACGTGCTGGCCTGGATGCGCGGCGTGCGCGCCGGCGGCGCGACGGCAGCCGGGTCGCACGCCACGCAGGCATGGCTGGCGCTGGCGGAGGGCGAGGGTGTATTTGATGGGGCCGCTTCACCATTTGAACAGGCGCAAGTTTTATGGCGGATGGGCTTGAGCGGCGACAAATAGAGGCGAATTTGTGCCGCGATAGCCTGCCAGCGTGTGTTGTCGCACGGAGCTTTGGGCGCGGCAGGGGTCTAATCTGGTCATCCACCAAACCAGAGAGGAACCATCATGAACAAAATGATCGCCTTCGTACTGGCCGCCAGTGCCAGCGCCCTGCTTGCCGCCGCACCGGCCTATGCGCAGGACACCTCGTACAAGAGCCTGACCGATAAGGCAACAGCCGATTACAAGCAGGCCAAGGCCGCCTGCGACGCCCAGAGCGGCAATGCGAAAAAAGTCTGCGTGGAAGAGGCCCGGGTGGCCCGCGCCAAGGCCGATTCCGATGCCGTGGCGCAATACCGCAACACGCCGCGCGAGCTGACCAAGGCCCGCAAGGACGTGGCCAATGCCGAGTATGACCTGGCCAAGGCCAAGTGCAGCGACCGCACGGGCGCCGATAAAACCACATGCATGAACGATGCCAAGGCAGCAAAAACTGCCGCCCTGGCCGATGCCAGCACGGGTGCCAAGGCCGGCACCAATGTGGCGCAGAATCCGCCTGCCGTTGCCAAGGAGAATTGCGACGCCATGGATGCGACGGCCAAGGCCGCCTGCATGACGCGCAATGCGGCCGGCAGCACCAAGACGGCCGTGGCCGATTCCGTCATCACCACCAAGATCAAGGCGGACCTGGTCAAGGATTCCACCCTGAAAGCGCTGGATGTCCATGTGGAAACCGTCAACGGCGTCGTCATGCTCAGCGGTTTTGTGCCATCGCAAAATGAAGTGCAGAAGGCGGGCGACCTGGCCCGCGGCGTGGAAGGCGTGAAGGACGTGAAGAATGGCTTGAAGGTGAAGTAAGCCTGGTTGCGCCTGCCATGGGGCAGGGAGACTGCCCGCATGAAAACAGCCAGGTCCGCATAGGCGGTGCCTGGCTGTTTCTTGCGCTGCGGGCGCGCGCCGGATGGGCGGCCGGCGGAAGACGCGCCCAGCGGGTGCGGCGTTTACGTCAGGCGCTTATTTCACATACTTCGCCAGCCAGCCCTCGACTTCGCTATAGAAGAAACGGCTGTTTTCGCCCTTCAAGATCCAGTGGTTCTCGTCCGGGAACACCAGCAGTTTCGCCGGCACGTTCAGGCGCTGTTGCACCGCAAAGTTCATCAAGGCATTGTTGGCCGGCACGCGGTAGTCGAGCTCGCCCACGGTGATCAGGATGGGTGTGGTAAAGCCCGTGCCTTTTTCGTGGTTGCCCGCTTGCATGACCGGGCTTTGGTCGCGCCACACGGGCAGGTTCGACCAGACGGGGCCGCCCGCATTCGTTTCACGGCCGAAACCGCCATCGCTGGTACCCCACTGCATGATCAAATCCATTTCGCCCGCGTGCGAGACGATGGCCTTGTAGCGCGTGGTGGTCGCCTGCAGCCAGTTGGCCAGGTGGCCGCCATAGCTGGCGCCGCCGGCGGCCAGCCTGGTGCCGTCGATGAACGGATATTTCTTGATGGCTTCATCGACGCCCTGGTTGACCTCATCGCCCGGACCCTTCAAGGGATCGAATTGAATCGAGCGCGAGAATTCCTCGCCGTAGCCGGTGGAACCCTTGTAATCGGTCAGCAGCACGACGTAGCCCGGTTTGGCCAGCAAGTGATAGTTCCAGCGCAGCACGAACTGGTCGCGCCACATGCTGGCCGCGCCGCCGTGGATGACGGTAAACAGCGGATATTTCTTGCTCGGGTCGAAATTCGCGGGCTTGACGAGCATATTGTGGATCCGGCGGCCGTCGGCCGTGGTGAACCAGAAGTGCTCGGGCGCCTGCCAGTCGATCTTGTCTGCCTTGTCCGTATTGAAAGCCGTCAGCCGTTTCGGCTGCTTGCCGTTGAAGGCATAGATTTCCGGCGGATTGATGGCGGACTCCCACACGCCCACCAGCGACTTGCCGCCGCTGCTCAGCGAATTGATGGTGCCGGTCGGCAAGGATGGCTCCTCGCGCACCTCGCCGCCCCTGGCGTCGATCGAATACAGCTTTTCCAGGCCCGCATGTTCATAGCTGAAAATGACGCGCTTGCCGCCGTCGGGCAGCACGTAGCGCGAGATCGACCGGTCCAGCCTGGCCGTCAAAATCGTCGGCGCAGGGTTGCTCATCGGCCAGGCAAAGCTGGCCAGGCGTTTCACGTCATACACCTTGCCGGGTGTTTGCGCGTCGCTGAGGGCGAACAGCGTCTTGCCGTCGGCGGCAAATTTCAAGGAACCGTAGCTGTGTTTGTCCTGCGTCAAACGCTGGGCTTCGCCGCCCGCCACGGGCAGCAGATACAGTTGCGAGTAGACGGCCTCGCGCTGCGCCGCGTCGCGGTTGCTGGCCGCGCTGAAGACGACGGCCTTGCCGTCCGGCGTCCAGACGGCGTCCAAGGATTGCCCTTCGTCGCCCTGGCCGCCGCCAAAGCCCGGCAGGGCCACCAGTTGCGTGCCCGACAGGATGTCGCGCGGCGTGTTTTCACCTTTCGCTTCAGGCTGCGCGTCGACGACGAACAGGCGCACCTGCTTGTCCGTCAGCCATTTGTCGAAATAGCGGGGCGCCGTCGTTTCATAGGAACGGGCGCTGACCTTGCGCTCCTTGCGCTCCTTCGCGCTTTGCTTGACGTCCGCTTCCGTCTTGTTGCCAGGGTAGATATCGCTGATGAACAGCAATTGCTTGCCGTCCGGGCTCCATTTCGGCATGCGCGCGCCCAGGGTGAGCGAGGTCAGGCGCTGCGCTTCGCCGCCGGCGGCTACGTCGAGACGGTAGATCTGGCCCGCCTCATCGCCGTCGCGCTTGGCAACGAAGACCAGCTGGCGGCTGTCCGGTGACCAGGCCACGGCGCTTTCGCCGCCCCTGGAATACGTGAGCCGGCGCGCGGGGCTGTCGTCAAGCAGCGACTTGATCCACAGGTCCGACCATTGGTCCTTGCTGTCGTAGGCGCTGTCGACGACGGAAAACACGGCCCAGCGCCCGTCCGGGCTGGCGACGGGCGCGCCCACCCGTTTCATCAGCCACACGTCTTCATGCGTGATGGCGTGTCTGGCTGGCGTTTGCGGGGCGGCGGCAGGCGCGGCGGCGGCGGTATGGGCAAGCGAGGCGCAGGCCGCTGCGATCAGCAGGGAGCCGAGGGAACGGCGAAGACGGGGTAAGGTCATGGGCGTGGTCCGGGTAGTGAAAAAAGTACAGCGGGCAACATTATTGCCCATCGATTCGGCCGCTGCCAAGGCCATGGACCGTTACTTACCAGGCGGGATGGCCGCGTATCGGGCGGGCGCGGCATGCCTGATCAGTTAAACTTGCCGCTTTACTCACGCTGGCGCTGATAGAACATGAAAAATTGTCTACCCTTATTGAAAACGGCATTGCTGGGCGCAGGTGTGTTGCTTGCCGGTCATGGCTTTGCCGCCGCGGCAGCTCCTTACCCGAACACCAGCGCCATGGGCGTGGGCCACGCGGAAAGCACGGCCTGGTATGCGGGCTGCCTGAAGGTCAAGGATGCGGCGCCGCCGCCGGCCGACCTGCCGGCGCCGTCCGCCGTGGCCGCCTTGCAGCAGTGCCAGGCGACAGACCTGTATTACGATACCAAGAGTATGTCCTCGCCCAAGCCGGCCGACTGGCGTCCCGTGCGTCATTGCGCCATGGCCACGCAGAACAGCGCCGTGCTGATGATGTTGTACCAGAACGGGCAGGGCGTGCAGAAGGACCCATTGCTGGCGCTCAAGTATGCGTGCAGCATCGACGCGGCGCCGGCCGAGATGCAGGGCCGCATAGCACATTTGCAGCAGATCAATGCCAGCGGGCGCGGCATGATGGACTTGTGCGACGACATCACCAGCGGCTATATGATGGGCGTATGCAGCGCCATCGATGCGCGGCAAAAGCAGCGCGTGCGCGCGCAGGCAAGCGGTAAACTCAGCGATGGCTGGCCTGCCGTGGCGCAAGCGTCGCTGCAAAAACTGCAGGCGGCGGCAAGCAAGTTTGCCGACGCGCGCGCGGCCCATGAAACGGACCTGAGCGGCACGGCGCGGGCCGCCATGAGCATCGCCGCCCGCACGGCCGAGCTGGACCTGCTGGCGCAGGATTTGCGCCAGTACGAAGCGGGCAAGCTGCCGCCGGCCCTGTCGATGGCGCAGGCGGCGGCGCTGGACAAGGAACTCAACGCCATCTACGGCAAGCTGATGAAAAAGCCCGCATCCACCTATGCGGGCGCCGTGGACAAGGATGGCATCCGCGCCACCCAGCGCCTGTGGCTCGCCTACCGCGATGCCTGGATGAATCTTGGCGCCGTGCGCTATCCATCCGTGACGAGCGAGACGTGGGCCGGCCTGCTGACGGCGCGGCGCAATGCGCAATTGCAAGATTTACTGGAGAATTGACGCATGCGCGAAGCCTATTACCACGAAGACGATTTCTGCATGATCGAACTGTTGCCGCTGGATAATTTGCAGCACTGTGTGACGCAGATGGGCGAGCAGCAGGCGTTTGCCGATGCGCACCGCAGCGGCGCCGGCTGGACCGACATGTACGTCATCAAGGCGCCGCCGTCGCCACTGTCCGCGCTGGGCATGACGGCCGACCGGCTGCGGCTGGCGCTGGCCGATGCCTTGCCGCCGTATGGCGCCGTCTACACGGGCTACGGCAGTTACCGCGTGGAATGCAAGAACGTGCTGGCCTTTGGCGGCGACAAGACGGAGACCCTGTTTGCCGGCCTGGACGACAAGGGCATCGTGTGCGACCTGTGGTGCAGCGACGGCATGCCGGAACTGTTGCTGCTGCCCTTGAAGGAGCAGTTGCTGCTGGCCGACTGGGGCGCGGGGTTTGCGTGTCCGCTGGCCGACGGCGACCTGTTTGCCCGCTACCTGCGGGAATACGAACTCGACTAGCGCTTATTCGCAGGCGATGGCGTTCGGCTGCGCCACTTTCACCACGGACGCCAGGCGTGCCATGTCGTTGCCGTCGCCCTGTTCCGTGTACGCTTGATACGTGTCAATGACGATGCGCGCACGCGCCTGCCAGCCGCAATTATCGGCCTGGCGCGCGGGCACGCGCAGCAGGCGGCGCGCCTGGCCGTCGTTGGAAAAGCAGAACCACGCATCGTGCGAAGCCGCCGGCCGGGGCAAACGGCCCCATTGCGCCTTGTCGGGCGCGAAGCAGACGCGGTTGCCGATGATTTCCAGGCTCATCTCGTCCGTGCGCAGGCTGTACTGGCCGTCGAGCACGATGGGCGCTTGCGCCCGGGCGGACAGGCAGGCGGTGGCCAGGAGGAGGGCGGCGGCAAGTTTCATGCGGTTCTTTCAGGGCTGGCAAGACGAAGCGCCAGTATAACCGCGGGGCCGGAAATGCAAAAAGCCCCTCCGTGGGGAGGGGCTTTTTGGTACTGCGCATTCGTGGTAGGCCGTGCGGGATTCGAACCTGCGACCAACGGATTAAAAGTCCGCTGCTCTACCAGCTGAGCTAACGACCCGAAAGAGGCCGCATTATATATCAGTTGAAAAGGAATGCAAAGTATTCCTGCGAGAAAGTGTGAACTGCGTCAATGCAGGGCTGCCGTGAGCCTCAGCACTTCGTCGATGCTGGTCGTGCCGTCGGCGATCTTGCGCGCGCCGGCGATGCGCAGCGGCGTCATGCCGTCGAGGAGGCTCTGGCGCCGCAGCGCGTGGATGTCGGCGCCGGACTTGATCAGCTGGCTGAATGCCTGCGTCACGCAGAGCAGTTCGTAAATGCCGGCGCGGCCCCGGTAGCCGCTTTGCCGGCACAGGGCGCAGCCGGCGGGCCGCCAGGCCGTTTCCGGCCGCGCCAGCTGGCCGGCCGCCAGGCCCTGCCATTGCGCTTGCGTCGGCGCCGCGCCCGGCTGCTTGCAGTCGGGGCACAGGCAGCGCAGCAGCCGCTGCGCCAGTACGCCGGCCAGGCTCGCTTCGAGCAGGTAGGCGGGCACCCCCAGCTCCAGCAGGCGCATGACGGCCGACGGCGCATCGTTGGTGTGCAGGGTCGAGAGCACGAGATGGCCCGTCAGCGCCGCCTGGATGGCCATCTCGGCCGTGGCCAGGTCGCGGATTTCGCCCACCATGATGATGTCGGGGTCTTGCCGCATCAGCGCCCGCACGCCATCGGCAAACGACAGCTCGATGCCGGCCTGGGTCTGCACCTGCATCTGGTTGAAGGCCGGCTCGACCATCTCGATGGGGTCTTCCACCGTGCACACATTGACTTCGCTGCTGGCCAGCGCCTTCAGGGTGCTGTACAGGGTGGTGGTCTTGCCCGAGCCGGTAGGGCCCGTCACCAGCACGATGCCGTGGGTGCGCGCCGTCAGCTGCCGCCAGCGCTGGGCGTCCGCCGGCGGGAAACCCAGGTCGAGCAGGTTCTTGATGGCGATGTCGGGGTCGAAGATGCGCATGACGAGCTTTTCGCCGAAGGCCGTGGGCAGGGTCGACAGGCGCAGCTCGATTTCCTGTCCCTGCGCATTGCGCGTCTTGATGCGGCCATCCTGCGGACGGCGCTTTTCCACGACGTCCATGCGTCCGAGCAACTTGATGCGCGCCGTCATGGCCAGCAAGACCACGGGCGGCACCTGGTAAGCCTGGTGCAGCACGCCGTCGATGCGCAGGCGCACGAGGCCGGCCTCGCGCTTCGGCTCCAGGTGGATGTCGGATGCGCGCTGGGCAAACGCGTATTGCCACAGCCAGTCGACGATGCGCACCACGTGCTGGTCGTTGGCGTCCAGGCTGGTCTTGTTGCGCCCCAGTTCCACCAGCTGTTCCACATTCTGGCGCAGCGCCAGGTCTTGCGTGGACGCTTGCCTGGCCACCTTGACGGAGCTGGCCAGGCTGAAAAACTGCGCAATGGCGTCGGCGATGTGCAACGGGTTGGCGATGGCCAGGTGCAGCTTGCGTGGCGCCAGGGTGCCCAGCTGCGCCTGCCAGGCGAGCGCGTAGGGCTGGGCCGTGGCGATGACGATGCGGTCAAGCGTGCATTCGACGGGCAGGATGTTGAAGCGGGCTGCATAGCCGGCCGTCATGACGTCGGCCACCTGGCTGAAGTCGATGTGCAGGGGATCGATGCGCAGATACGGCAAGCTTGCCCGCCGCGCCAGCCAGGCGCACAGGGTGTCGAGCGTGAGCGCATCGTGGGCGACGTGGCACAGCGGATGCAGGGCCGGCGCCCGCTGCAGGGCGGCCTGGGCGCTGATGGCGGCCGCTTGCGTTGCATCAAGCAAGCCGTCTTCCTGCAGCCAGGCCAGCAGTTGCGGCAGTTCCAGCGGCGTGTCGGGCGCAGGGGGGAGGGATGCGGGCATGGCCGGCGCCTTTCAGGGCTGCCGGCCTTGCCTGGGAGTGCCGGCGGTTACAGGGTGCTGACGATGCCCTTGACCCAGGTCCTGGCGGGCAGCTTGGTCTCGGCGACGATCTGCTTGGCGCGCTCGAGCAGGGCCGCTTGCGCTTCGGCATCGAGCGTCACTTTCGTCTTGAAGGCGATCGCCACCACGTTCCCATCATGGACTTCCGGCAGGCAGATCACCTGTTCAAACGCAAACTTCATCGCCTTGATGTTCTTTGCGTAGCTGGGGTGGTCGCCAAACAGGTTCACCGTCATGATGCCGTGCGGCGCCAGGCAGGCGCAGCAGGCGGCGTAGAAGTCCGCGCTGTCGAGCACGGGACCGCGCGCCGTGGCGTCGTACAGGTCCACCTGCAGGGCGTCCAGGGTGCCGTGGTTGGCGTCGTCGTTGACATAGTCGAGCGCGTCCATTTCACGCACGCGCAGGCGCTCGTCATTGGGCGGCAGCTTGAACATCGAGGCGCAGATGGTGATGACGGCCGGGTTCAGTTCGATGGCCTCGACCTGTGCCTGCGGGAACTGGCGGTAGCAGAACTTGGTCAGCGCGGCCGTGCCCAGGCCCAGCTGGGCGATGCGCTGCGGTTGCTCGATCCACAGCATCCACGCCATCATCTGCTGCGCGTATTCGAGCTCCGGCCAGTCCGGCTTGCGGATGCGCATGGCGCCCTGCACCCATTCCGTGCCGAAATGCAGATAGCGCACGCCATCCATTTCCGACAGGGTGACAGGCGCGTAGCGGGGCTTGCGCGCGGGGCGCGAGGATTCGACTTGTTCGATGGATTTTCGTTTGATAAGCATAAGGCGGCCTGAAAGTGTGCCGCATTATAGCCCGTGCCGGGGCGCCATAAAAAATGCCAGCCGCTGGGGCTGGCATGGTATGGGCCGGTTGCGGCGCTTACTGCTGAGCTGGCTCGATCGAGACGCGCAGGCGGATGCGTTCGCCCGGATCATAGGACATGATGCTCGTGTAGTTGCGGCCGCGGTAGTCGTAGGTGACCTGATAGCCATTGTTGCGGCTTTCCCAGTGGTCGACCTGGCGGCACTGCTTGACGGCTTGTTCCTGCACGCCGCCCTGGTAGTTGTTCTGGTTGTCGACACGGTCGCCCACGACGGCGCCGGCAATCGCGCCGGCGGCCGCGGCGGCCGTGCGGCCATTGCCGCCGCCGACCTGGCTTCCGAGCAGGGCGCCGGCGATGCCGCCGACGATGGAGCCGCCCGCGCTGCGCTGCTGGGGCGGCGCCTGCACTTGCACGTATTCCGTACGGCATTCCTGGCGTGGACGATTGATCTGCTCCACTTGCGGCACGACGCGCACGACCTTGCCGAAATCTTCAAAGTCGGCGGCCTGGGCGAGTGGCAATGCACCGATACAAAGGGCTGACATCATCAATTTGGCTTGCAAGTTCATTTGTAACCTCGTTATCTAGAGAATCTTTCAGGGTATTTTTTACAACTTGAGCCTATAGTAATCCGACTCGCCGACCGGTTGTCGTTCGCATGGCAACAAAATGTAACAGCCCGAGTCCCTTGCCCCGCAGTCTGTAACATGCACTTTCAATCGATACAAGATGTTGAAATGGCTTGAAACCGGCGGTTTGTAACAAATCTTGCGTTTGACATCATATTCGGGTTGATTCATGCAAGACAACACGTTACCCTAATACGCGTATGGCTTATACAAAATCGCACTGAATCGCATAAAAGTTGATACAGATCGAATCACCGCGTGCGCATTGACCCGCGTGCGGGGATGCAATAAGACGAGCAGCTAGAAAAAATCCATACATAACAGGTCGATTTGAGGGAAAAATGAGTTTGTTACTAACCGTGCCGCCCAACCTTGTCCAGTCCATCCGTGCCTTTCGCGTGACCGAATTACAAGACGAGGCGATTCGTCTCGGGCAGCACTTTTTATATGCGCATTGCAACGCTGGGCAGACCAAACAACAAGTCATCGGCATTATCGCAGAAGCATTCCTGTTTCCGAAAAATCTGGCGAAGAATTTCGATGCCCTGCGCCTGTGCCTGACGGATACCATGTTCAAGGCGGGTCCGCAGACGGGTTTCCTGGTCGTGCTCGAGCAATTGCCAAATACGCAAAAATTCGACAAGGAAGCACGCGAGATCCTGCTCGACGTGTTCCGCGACGCGGCCGACTACTGGGCCGAGAAGAAAGTCCCGTTCCGCGTCTTCTATTCATTCGAGTAAGCGCTTACTCTTGTCATGGCGGCCTCCGGCCGGCCTGCCATGCCGCTACCGGGAGCAGCAAGCGGGCAGCGGCGGCGGCCCGGCGGATATGTTGCGCCGCAACAATAATACCGGCCTTTCTAGATTCGCCTAGCCATAGCGGGTACAATGCGCGCTATGAAAAATATCGTTATCCTCATTTCCGGACGCGGCAGCAACATGGAAGCGGTCGTGCGCGCGGCGCAAGCCGAGCAATGGCCAGCCCGTATTGCCGCCGTCATCAGTAACCGGGCGGACGCCCAGGGGCTGGTGTTTGCCGCGGAACACGGGATAGCGACGGCAGTCGTTGCCAACAAGGATTATGCCAGCCGCGAACAGTTCGATGCGGCGCTGCAAGCCGTGATCGACGGCTTTGCCCCCGACCTGATCGTGCTGGCCGGTTTCATGCGCATCCTGACGCCGCCCTTCGTCGAGCACTATGCGGGGCGCATGCTCAATATCCACCCGTCGCTGCTGCCGCTGTTCCCGGGCATGGCGACGCACCGCCAGGCGCTCGAGGCGGGAGTGACGGAACACGGCGCGACCGTGCATTTCGTGACTGCCGAACTTGACCATGGCCCGGCCGTGGCGAGCGCGACAGTCCCCGTCTTGCCGGGCGACACAGAAGACAGCTTATCGGCGCGCGTGCTGGTACAGGAACATCTGCTTTACCCGCGCGCCATCCGCCTGTTCATTGACGATAAACTGTCGGTCGAGCATGGCCAGGTCCGCGTGGACCCTCAATAAAATATTACAGGAAGAATAACAATGAGATTGCCACCAGCGATACTTGCCAATGCTGAAGAAGTATTGCGCGAAATTTTACGTTTCACGGCCCCGGCCGACACCACCCTGTCGCGCTATTTCCGCGACCATCCGCGCCTCGGTTCGCGCGAACGCGGCGCCATCGCCGAAGGCATTTATGCCGTCCTGCGCAACAAATCGTTCTTCACGGATTTCGCCGAAGCGGGCAATGGCCCCACCATGCGCCGCCTGACCATCCTCGGCCTGGCCGAAGCCGTGGGCGCCGACTCGCTGGGCGGCCTGACGGAAGAAGAAGTGGAATGGCTGGAGCGCATCAAGCAGATTGACCGCAGCCTGATGCCGGCGAATATGCGCGCCAACATGCCGAAATGGCTGTTCGACAAGCTGATCGCCCAGTTCGGCGAAGCGGAAACCATGCTGCTGGCCGATGCGCTGAACGCACCGGCGCCGCTGGACCTGCGCGTCAACTCGCTCAAGGCCACGCGCGACGACGTGATGCTGGCCCTGGCCGAAGCGCCGATCCTCAGCACGCCGACGCCGTTTGCACCGCTGGGTTTGCGCGTGATCAAGAAGCCGTCGCTGCAAAACCTGCCCCTGTTCCAGAGCGGCGCCATCGAAGTGCAGGATGAAGGCAGCCAGATCCTGTCGCAGATCGTCGGCGCCAAGCGCGGCGAGATGGTGGTCGACTTCTGCGCCGGCGCGGGCGGCAAGACCCTGGCACTGGGCGCGCTGATGCGCAACACGGGCCGCTTGTACGCGTTTGACGTGTCGGAAAAGCGCCTGGCCAAGCTCAAGCCGCGCATGGCCCGCAGCGGCCTGTCGAACGTGCATCCGGTGCAGATCGCGCATGAGCGCGACGCCAAGATCAAGCGCCTGGCCGGCAAGATCGACCGCGTGCTGGTCGACGCGCCATGCAGCGGCCTGGGCACCCTGCGCCGCAATCCGGACGTCAAATGGCGCCAGCAGCCGAACTCCATCGTCGAACTGCAAGCCAAGCAGGCGGCCATCCTGGCCGGCGCGGCGCGCCTGGTCAAGGGCGGCGGCCGCCTGGTGTACGCCACCTGCAGCTTCCTGAACGAAGAAAACGACCAGATCGCCGAGCAATTCCTGGCTGCCAACCCCGACTTCACGCTGGTGCCGATGAGCAAGGTGCTGGCCGAGCAGAAGATCGAGCTGGAAATGGGCGACTACCTGAAATTGCTGCCGCACCTGCACCAGACCGACGGCTTCTTCGCCGCCGTGTTCGAACGCAAGGTCATGCCGAAAAAAGTCTACGCCGATGAAAAACCGGCCGACGACGTTGACGCTGAGCAAGCCGAATAAGCTGCTCACGGGCCGCCGCTGCAGCTTCGCAGCGGCGGCCACTCTCCTGCGCCGGCCCGTCTGGCGCTGGCTGTGGGCGCCGCGCCCGTTTGTTTCCCCGCATCATCTTCCAGACCCCATCCGCCATGAATGAAACTCCGCTGCTCAACCTGATCACCGACTTTGTCGACGATTTCCGTCAACCGGCCATTTTGTGGCAGGCGCTGGCGATCATCGCCTGCCTGGCCCTGAGCTGGCTGCTGGTGCGGCAGTTGCGCGAATTCCTGCACAAGCGGGCGGAAGCGGCGGCCACGCCGGCAGCGCCGGAAACCCTGCAGCGCACGGACAGTTTCATCCGCATTCTGACGCCCGTGCTGGCGGCCATGCTGCTGGGCATTGCGCAGCACTTCCTGGCGAAGTTCCAGTCAGTCAACCTGCTCAGTATCGCCACTCCCCTGTGCACCTCGATGGCGCTGGTGCGCTTCGGCTTTTATGTGTTGCGGCGTATTTTTACCCGCCACGGCACCATCAGCCCCACGATGTTGTTGCTGGAAAAGATTTTCACGGTGGTCGTGTGGGCCGGCATGGCCCTGTATATCACGGGCCTGTGGCCGGATTTGCATGCCTTCCTCGAAGGCATCATCGTGCCGCTGGGCCGCAACAAGGTGTCCGTGGCTGCCATCTTGCAAGCCGCTATTTCCGTGGCCGTGCTGCTGGTGCTGGCCATGTGGGCCGGCACCTCGCTCGACGAGCGCCTGATGAAAATGCAGGGCTTGCACACCTCCTTGCGCGTGGTGCTGTCGCGCATGGGCCGCGCCGTGCTGATCCTCGTTTCCGTGCTGGTCAGCCTGTCGCTGGTGGGCATCGACCTGACGGTGCTGTCCGTATTCGGCGGCGCCTTCGGCGTGGCGCTCGGTTTCGGCCTGCAAAAGATCGCCGCCAACTTCGTGTCCGGCTTCATCATCCTGCTCGACCGCAGCCTGACCATCGGCGACATGATCACCGTCGGCCAATTTACGGGCAAGGTGACGCAGATCAATACGCGCTATACTGTGTTATTGGGCGGCGATGGCGTTGAATCCATCGTGCCGAATGAAATGCTGATTTCCGGCGGCGTGCAGAACATGTCGCTAAGCAACCGCATGGTGTGGCTGTCGACGGCCGTGTCGGTGGGGTATGAAACGGACCTTGATGTCATCTTCCCCTTGCTGGAAGCGGCTGCGGCCAGTGTGCCGCGTGTATCGCAAAGCAATCCGCCATCGGCCACCCTCGTGCGTTTCGGCGCCGACGGCCTGGATCTGCAGATCGGTTTCTGGATCGCGGACCCGGAAAACGGCACGGGCGGCGTGAAGTCGAATGTGAACCGCGCCATCTGGCGCACCTTGCAGGAACATAAGGTCACTGTACCGTTTCCGCAACGCGAATTGCGTATTATTGCCACGCCTCCTGCCCCGCTCGCCGGCGCTGCAGACGGTGAGTCCGCGCCTTCCGGCACCCAGCCTTGACCTCGCTGCCTGCCGCCGTTTTTGCCTGATAGCACCCATTAGGGCGTACAATCACGCCTAAAATTAACTCTGCCGGACCTCCAGAGTCACTGGAGCGACCGTGCGCACGCCCTGTCCACTTGGAGTAGTAGTAATGACATTGAGTTCCGTTTTACACGACGTATTGCAGTTCATGGCAACTGGCATTACTGATCTGTCCGCATGGCAAGTGTTCCTGTACACCATGGTGGTCACGCATATCACGATTGCCAGCGTGACGATTTACCTGCACCGCCACCAGGCCCACCGCGCGCTGGAATTGCATGCGATTCCCAGCCATTTCTTCCGTTTCTGGCTGTGGCTGACGACGGGCCAGGTCACCAAGGAATGGGCGGCCATCCATCGCAAGCATCACGCCAAGTGCGATACGGAAGAAGATCCGCACAGCCCCGTGACGCGCGGCATCAAGAAAGTCTTCTGGGAAGGCGCCGAGCTCTACCGTGCCGAATCGAAGAACCTGGAAACCATGGCCAAGTACGGCCACGGCACGCCGACGGACTGGATCGAGCGCAACCTGTACACGAAATACAGCTGGCTGGGCGTGGTGTCCTTGTTCGTCATCAATTTCATCCTGTTCGGCGTGATCGGCATTTCCGTGTGGGCCGTGCAAATGATGTGGATCCCCATCACGGCGGCCGGCATCATCAACGGCATCGGCCATTACTGGGGCTACCGCAACTACGACTGCGCCGACGCGGCCACCAACATCATTCCGTTCGGCATTCTGATCGGCGGCGAAGAGTTGCATAACAACCACCACACGTATGCGACATCGGCCAAGCTGTCGTCGAAATGGTATGAAATCGATATCGGCTGGGCGTATATCCGCGCCTTGGAAATGCTGGGCCTGGCCAAGGTGAAAAAGCTGGCGCCGGCGCCGAAGTTTTCCCACGGCAAGCTGGAAGCGGACTTCGAGACCTTGCAGTCCGTCATCGCCAACCGCTATGACGTGATGGCCAAGTATGCGAAATCGATCAAGCATGCCTGGAAGGAAGAGCTGGAACACCTGAAGCACAAGGCGGAACTGGAAAAGCGTTTCCTGAAATCATCGCGCAAGCTGATGCAGCGCGAACCGGCCAAGCTGGCCGACGCGCACCACGAGCAGCTGTCGGAATTGTTCCAGCACAGCAAGGCACTGGAAACCATGCACCACATGCGCGTGGAGCTGGGCGCCATCTGGGAGCGCTCGCACTTTACGCGCGAGCAATTGCTGCAGAAACTGCAAGACTGGTGCGCGCGCGCCGAGGCGTCAGGCATCCAGTCGCTGCAGGATTTCTCCTTGCGCCTGCGCAGCTATGCATAACTAGACTGTTGCGCCATATCAAGGCCCTGGATTCCAGGGCCTTTTTTTTGATCTGGCACATTGACGGGGAGGGGGCGTAAAAATCAGGGCGAAAAAAAACCGCTCATCGGAGCGGCTCTTTTTACAGAACACAGTATCAATTACTTGATCTTGGTTTCTTTGTACGTTACGTGCTTGCGTGCTTTAGGATCGAATTTCATGATCTCCATTTTCGCAGGCGTCGTACGCTTGTTTTTGGTGGTCGTGTAGAAGTGACCCGTACCGGCGGTCGATTCTAACTTGATTTTGTCGCGGCCTGATTTTGCCATGATAGCTCCCTTATTCTGCTAATTAGACTTTTTCGCCACGAGCGCGCATATCGACCAATACGGCGTCGATGCCGACTTTATCGATGACGCGCAGACCGGCGTTGGACAAACGCAGGGAGACCCAGCGGTTTTCAGATTCAACAAAAATACGACGATTCTGCAAGTTAGGCAAAAAACGACGTTTGGTTTTGTTGTTTGCATGGGAAACATTGTTGCCGACCATCGGCTTCTTCCCAGTGACTTGGCAAACACGTGCCATGGCGCACTCCTTAAAGATATTCCAAATTGGAAAAACGAGAGTATATCCAAAATAAGCCGATTTATCAATGACTTGCGAAAAACAATTGTGTCTTGTTGTTGTGAGTAAATTTAACAATTTGATTTTCAGGTGTTTTTACGGGACAGCCGCTGGTAAACCAGTGTGTTTACTGCTAGATAAGTCGCCTGGCGTTGTGACGTATGTCCTTGTTTACACATGGTTAACTGCGGTGGCGCAGGAGCCGGCCTAGATCTGGCCGTGTTCCGCGAACGAATGCACGTGCCGTCCGGCCACGATGAAATGGTCGAGGATGCGCACGTCCACCAGCGACAAGGCCTGCATCAGCGCGCGCGTCAGCAATAAATCCGCTTCGCTCGGTTCCGGCGTGCCGGACGGGTGGTTGTGGGCCAGCATGACGCTGGCCGCGTTGTGCTGCAGCGCCTGTTTTACCACTTCGCGCGGGTACACGCTGGTGTGGGTGAGGGTGCCGCGAAACATTTCGCGGGTGGTGATCAGGCGGTTCCTGACGTCCAAAAACAACACATGAAATGCTTCGTGGGCCAGGTGGCCCAGGGTCAGGCGCAGGTAGTCTTTCACGGCGTGCGGCGAATTGAGGGCTTGCCCCGCCTGCAAGTCCTCGATGATGGCGCGCCGCGCCAGTTCCATCACCGCTTGCAACTGGGCAAACTTGGCGCTGCCCATGCCGTGCACGGCGGAAAAGCTCACGAGGCTGGCGCCAAACAGGCCCCGCAGGGAGCCGAAGTGCTCGACCGTGTCGCGCGCCAGTTCCACGGCGCTCTTGCCGCGCACGCCCGTGCGCAGGAAGACGGCCAGCAATTCCGCGTCCGACAGCGTGTGCGCGCCATCCTCGATCAGGCGTTCGCGCGGCCGTTCGCTGGCCGGCCAATCCTTGATGCCCATGCTGTTCTCCTGTTTGGCACCGGCGTGCGCCCCGGTGTGGCCTTCTTTGACGAAGCCATGGGGCAGGCGCGGCCAGTGTGGCTTACAATATCGTTTTGCACCAGTTACCTGAAAACTACTATGTCCAACGAGCAACCAGCAGTCGTCACCGAAGCGGCTTACCTCACCCTGCATTATCGTCTTGCCACGGTGGACGGTACTGATATTGTCACTACCTTTGGCGGAAATCCTGCCACCTTGATGCTGGGACAGGGCCAGCTGGCGCCATTCCTCGAGCAGCGCCTGCTGGGCTTGCCAGAAGGCACGCACGAGACGTTCGAGCTGGCCGCCGGCGAAGGCTTTGGCGAGCGCAATCCCGAGCTGGTGCAATCGGTCTCGCGCGCCACCCTGGACGAAAACTCCGTGCCGGGCGCCGACTACAAGATCGGCGACCTGGTCGACTTCGCCGCGCCGGGCGGCGGCCGCTTTGCCGGCGTGCTGCGCGAAATGCGCGACGATTCGGCCCTGTTCGACTTCAATCATCCGCTGGCCGGCCAGCCGCTGCGCTTTGAAGTCCGGCTCATTTCGGTCCTGTAAAGAAGGAATGGCGATGGAAAAAGAACTGTTACTGGCCCAGCCCCGCGGTTTCTGCGCTGGCGTCGACCGGGCGATCGAAATCGTCGAGCGCGCCTTGCAGCAATTTGGCGCACCCATCTATGTGCGCCATGAAATCGTCCATAACGCCTATGTGGTGGCCGATTTGCGCAACAAGGGCGCCATCTTCATCGACGACCTTGATGACGTTCCATCTGGCAATACGCTCGTGTTTTCCGCGCATGGCGTGTCGAAAGCCGTGCGCGCCGAAGCGGAAGCGCGCGGCCTGAGCATTTTTGACGCCACCTGCCCCCTGGTCACCAAGGTGCACATGGAAGTGGGCAAGATGCGCCGCGAAGGCCGCGAGATCATCATGATCGGCCACGACGGCCATCCCGAGGTGGAAGGCACGATGGGCCAGGCCGACATGGGCATGCATCTGGTGGAAACGCTCGACGACGTGGCGGCCTTGCAGGTCGCCAATCCGGACAGCCTGGCCTATGTTTCGCAAACAACGTTGTCAGTTGACGACACTCGCGACATTATCGAGGCCCTGAAACAGAAATATCCGAATATTTCCGAGCCGAAAAAAGGCGACATTTGCTACGCCACCACGAACCGCCAGGAAGCCGTGAAATTCATGGCGCCGCAGGTGGAAGTGGTGATCGTCGTCGGCAGCCCGAACAGCTCGAATTCGAACCGCTTGCGCGAAGTGGCCGAGAAGATGGGCACGCCTGCCTATATGGTCGACAATGCGTCGCAGATCGATCCCGCCTGGCTGGAAGGCAAGCTGCGCGTGGGCGTGACGGCCGGCGCCTCGGCACCCGAGGTGCTGGTGCAAGCCGTCATCGACCGTTTGAAAGAGTGCGGCGTGAAGAGCGTGCGACCGCTCGACGGCGTGCAGGAAGCCGTCACTTTCCCGATGCCGAAAGGCCTCGACGGCATCAAGCGCGACGTCGCCTGAGCCTGCGGGACGATTGAGTATCGATGAGGAGTCACCTCAAAACAAAATTTAATTCGGAAATGATCGATTTATTCCAAGTTTAGTTTTTGCAAAAGATCGTTATGATTGCCTCAAGCTTGAATATGTTGTCGTTATGACTAAGCAAGGTCACGCGCGTTTTGAGTGCGTGCACCATGCTGGTGAGAACGGTCCAGGGATGGCACTGCAGGATTTCTTCCTCCGGTGCCGTTTTTGTATCAGCGATGGCAGTTCCTGCGGAAGTTGTTCCCGAAAAATGCATATTTGATAGGGCAATCTGACCATGGATACATTCATCCAGCAAATCATCAACGGCCTGGTGCTGGGCAGCATGTATGCCTTAGTGGCCCTCGGTTACACGATGGTGTACGGCGTCTTGAACCTGATCAACTTCGCCCACGGCGATGTGCTCATGATCGGCGCCATGGTGGGCTTGAGCATCCTCAAGCTGCTGGGCATCTACGTGCCGGACTGGCCCGGCTATTTGAAACTGGCCACCGCCATCCTCGGCGCCATTCCCGTCTGTATCCTGGTCAACATTCTCATCGAGCGGGTCGCCTACCGCCGCCTGCGCAACGCCCCCCGCCTCGCTCCCCTGATTACCGCCATCGGCGTCTCCATCCTGCTGCAAACTTTCGCCATGATGATCTGGACGCGCAATCCCTTGCCCTTTCCGCAACTGCTGTCCACCGACCCCATCAACATAGGCGGCGCCGTCATTTCGCAAACGCAAGTGCTGCTGCTGGCCCTGGCCGCGCTGTCGATGGGCGCGCTGGTGGTCCTGGTGGAAAAAACCCGCATGGGCCGCGCCATGCGGGCCACGGCGGAAAACCCCCGCGTGGCCGGACTCATGGGCGTCGATTCCGACAAGGTCATCGTCGCCACGTTTGCCATCGGCGCCCTGCTGGCGGCCGTAGCGGGGGTGATGTGGGGCGCCAACTATTCGTCCATCCAATATTCGATGGGCGCCATTCCCGGCCTGAAAGCCTTCTGCGCCGCCGTGCTGGGCGGCATCGGCAATATCTATGGCGCCATGCTGGGCGGCGTCCTGCTGGGCATCATAGAAAGCCTGGGCGCCGGCTATATCGGCGACTTCACCGGTGGTTTCCTGGGCAGCCACTACCAGGATATCTTTGCCTTCGTCGTGCTGATCATCGTGCTGACCCTGCGTCCGTCCGGCATCATGGGCGAACGCGTGGCCGACCGCGCCTGACGTCACCCATCAAAACAAGGAGTTGACCATCATGGCACTACTCGATTTCGACGTCAAAAAGAACCCCGCCAAGGCCTACGCCGGCATGCTGGCCCTGGCCGCGCTGCTGGTGGTGTTCCCGTTCTTTGCCGCCCAGTTCGGCAATTCGTGGGTACGCATCATCGACATGGCCTTGCTGTACATCATGCTGGCCCTGGGCCTGAACATCGTCGTCGGCTTTGCCGGCCTGCTCGACCTCGGCTACATCGCCTTCTATGCCGTGGGCGCCTACCTGACGGCCCTGCTGGCGTCGCCGCAGTTCGCCATCCTGCTCGAATCGGTGGTGAATCAATATCCTGTGCTGGGGGAAACCCTGGTGCGGCTGATGGGACCGGAAATCCGCGAGCACGGCATCCATCTGTCGATCTGGGCCATCGTCCCCCTGGCCGCCGCCGTGGCGGGATTTTTCGGCGCCCTGCTGGGCGCGCCTACATTAAAACTGCGCGGCGACTATCTCGCTATCGTGACCCTGGGCTTTGGCGAGATCATCCGCATCTTCATGAACAATTTGAATGACCCCATCAATTTCACGAATGGCGCGCAAGGCATCAATCTGATCGATCCCATCCGCATCTTCGGCGTCAACCTGGCGGGCGAGGCGGGCAGCAACAGCACCGTCGTGCTCGGCGGCTTCTCCATGCCGTCCGTCAATGCCTATTACTTTCTGTTCCTTTTCCTGTGCATCGCCGTGGTGTTCGTCACCAAGCGCCTCCAGCATTCGCGCCTGGGGCGCGCCTGGGTCGCCATCCGCGAAGACGAGATCGCCGCGAAAGCCATGGGCATCAACACGCGCAACGTCAAATTGCTGGCCTTTTCCATGGGCGCCTCGTTCGGCGGCGTGGCCGGCGCCATGTTTGCCTCGTTCCAGGGCTTTGTTTCGCCGGAATCGTTTGCCCTGACGGAATCGATTGCCGTGCTGGCCATGGTGGTGCTGGGCGGCATCGGGCATATTCCCGGCGTCATTCTCGGCGGCGTGATCCTCGCGTCGATACCGGAAGTGCTGCGCCATGTGGTGGAGCCGGCCCAGCAGGCGCTGTTCGGCCACGTGGTGATCGAAGCGGAAGTGCTGCGCCAGCTGCTGTACGGCCTGGCCCTGGTCTTGATCATGCTCAATCGCCCGGCCGGCTTGTGGCCCGCGCCCAAGCACGAGGACCGGCCCGACAACGACGTCGACCAGCCCAACAAGTCGACCGGCGTCGTGTCCGCCTAAGGAGGGGAAAGCACCATGAGCGAACAGATCATTCTCAATATTGCCGGCGTCAACAAGCGTTTTGGCGGCCTGCAGGCGCTCACCGATGTGGGCATTACCATCAAGCAAGGGCAGATCTATGGCTTGATCGGCCCCAACGGCGCCGGCAAGACGACCTTCTTCAACGTCATCACGGGCCTGTACCAGCCCGATACGGGCACTTTCGAGCTGGCCGGCAAGCCGTATTCGCCGTCCGCGCCGCACAAGGTGGCGAAGGCGGGCATCGCGCGCACGTTCCAGAATATCCGGCTGTTTGGCGACATGACGGCGCTGGAGAACGTCATGGTGGGGCGCCACGTGCGCTCGCACCAGGGCGTGTTCGGCGCCATCTTCCGCCACAAGGCGGCGCGCGAGGAAGAAGCGTCCATCCGCAAGCGGGCGATGGAGCTGCTCGATTTCGTCGGCATTGCCCAGTTCGCCAGCCGCACGGCGCGCTTCTTGTCGTATGGCGACCAGCGGCGCCTGGAAATCGCCCGCGCGCTGGCCACCGATCCGACCCTGCTGGCCCTGGACGAGCCGGCGGCCGGCATGAATGCGACGGAAAAGCTGGCCTTGCGCGAGTTGCTGGTGAAAATCAAGGCGGAAGGCAAGACCGTGCTGTTGATCGAACACGACGTGAAACTGATGATGGGGCTGTGCGACCGCATCACGGTGCTCGAATATGGCAAGCGCATCGCCGAAGGCTTGCCGGCCGAAATACAACAAAACCCGGCCGTCATCGAGGCTTATCTGGGAGGGTCGCACGCATGAGCAACAGCGTACTGAAAGTGGCGGGCCTGCACGTGGCCTACGGCGGCATCAAGGCCGTGAAAGGCATCGACCTGGAAGTGAACCGGGGCGAGCTCATCGCCCTGATCGGCGCGAACGGCGCCGGCAAGACGACGACCCTGAAAGCCATCACGGGAACCTTGCCTGCATGTAAGGTCGAAGGCATGATCAGCTACCTGGGCGAGTCGCTCAAGGGCACGAAGTCGTTTCACCTGGTGGAAAAGAAACTGGCGATGGTGCCGGAAGGACGGGGCGTGTTTACGCGCATGTCGATCCGCGAAAACCTCATGATGGGCGCCTACACGCGCACGGACAAGGCCGGTGTCGAGGACGATATCGCCAGGTGGTTCGACGTGTTTCCCCGCCTGAAGGAACGCGCGGCGCAGATGGCCGGCACCCTGTCGGGCGGCGAGCAGCAGATGCTGGCCATGGCGCGCGCCCTGATGTGCCACCCGACACTGCTGCTGCTCGACGAGCCGTCAATGGGCTTGTCGCCCATCATGGTGGAGAAGATTTTCGAGGTCATCCGCAAGGTATCGGCCGAAGGCATCACGATCTTGCTGGTCGAACAGAATGCCCGTTTGGCCCTGCAGGCGGCGCACCGCGGCTACGTGATGGATTCCGGCCTGGTGACCATGGGCGGCAACGCGGCCGACATGCTCGACGACCCGCGCGTGAAGGCGGCGTACCTGGGCGAGTGAGCGGGCGGAATGAGCGTTCAGGTATAAAAAATGCCCCGAAGTATCGGGGCAGAATGGCATCCGTGCGGAGAAGCGGGATGGATGCCTGGAGGAGGCTTGCGGGACCGTCATTGACGGTCCATGAAACAATTACTTGGCAGCAGTGCGTGGCACGACTTTTTCAGCCGCTTGCGTGAACTGGTTCACGGCCGACGCCAGGTTCGCTTCGATGGCTTCGACGGCTTGCTTGCTGGTTTTCGTGAACTGCTCGTAGCCGGCATTGGCGTTGCCGATGGCGCTTTTCAGGATGGCGACGGCGTTTTCCGAGCCGGCTGGCGCATTTTTCGTGACTTCATCGACCAGCGAAATGACTTTGCGGTTGGTTTCAGCGATTTGCGCTTCCGCCGCTTTGCTGAATTCAGCTTGCGTGCCGGACGTGATGGCAGCCAGGTGACGGCCGTAAGCGATGGCTTTTTCGGCGCTAGGCTGGGCTTGCGCTGCGCTCAGCGAGAAGAATTCTTGCGGATCTTTTGCCGACAGCAATTGCTTGGCGGCAGCGGTCGATTCTTCCAGCGTGGCCTTGGCGGCGGTCAGGTTCAGTTCGACGATCTTTTCGATGCCTTCGAAGGCCTTGCCCGTCAGCGACGAGAACAGGGCGAACTGGGCTTCCAGGTTGGCTTTGGTGGCGGACGAAAATTGCTCAGGAATTGAAAACATATAAATCTCCAAAATGTTGAAATCTGGTTAATTTGATGCTGCGTGTACCGTTTGGGAAGCAGGTGAATCTAAATTTTTCAAGCTGAACAAGAATTGTGCAACGCAACAAACCCTATTCTACGGTTAAAAAAAATGAAGTCAAGCGAATCTTGTGCGATGCAACAATTGAATAGATTTGCATCAAAAGCCGTTGTTTCTAAAGAGAAATATTTGATTTCTGGCTGTCAATGGTTTGAACTTAAACTATCGTTTCCAGGGGCTGCGGGGACGACCGCGGCGCAGCATGCTAGACTTTGCCTCCCGCACCGGCGCAGCGCCCCGGTGCCGACCCCGTTTCCCGAGTTGATACCATGTCCAATCCTCCCGCCGCGGCTGGCGCCAGCGGCAAAGCCCCCAAAACCCCTTTCCTGACGACCGTGGCGCCGATGGCCTTGCCCGCTTTCTTCGTGTTGTTATGGAGCACAGGTTTTATCGTGGCCAAGTTCGGCCTGCCGTACGCGCCGCCGCTGACCTTTTTGCTGCTGCGCTTCCTGGGCGTGCTGGTGATCCTGCTGCCGCTGGTGCTGCTGTTGCGCGCGCCGTGGCCCGTAGGGCAGTTCCGCCAGATCGCCGTGGCCGGCATCCTGATGCAGGCCGGCTACCTGGCCGGCGTCTGGTGCGCCATCAAGCTGGGCATGCCGGCCGGCCTGTCCGCCCTGATCGTCGGCATGCAACCGGTGCTGACGGCCTGCGCCGCGCCGCTGATCGGCGAATCCGTGCGTCCGCGCCAGTGGCTGGGCCTGTTCTTCGGCCTGCTGGGCGTGGCCCTCGTCGTGTATGCGAAGATCAACCTGGTGGGCCTGACGGTGGAAAGCGTGCTGCTGTGCGTGTTCGCCCTGCTGTCGATGACGGCCGGCACCATGTATCAAAAACGCCACTGTCCCCAGTTCGACTTGCGCACCGGCACGGTGGTGCAGTTTGCCGCCTCCATTGTCGTGGTGTTGCCGTTTGCCCTGTATTACGAAGGGCTGGACCTGCATTTCAGCAACGTGCAATGGACGGCGAATTTCATCGGTGCCTTGCTGTGGTCGGTACTCGTGCTGTCCATCGGCGCCATCTTCCTGCTGTTCGCCCTGATCCGCCGCAGCGACGCGACGAAAGTGACGGGCTTGCTGTACCTGACGCCGCCCACGACGGCCGTGATGGCCTGGCTGATGTTTGGCGAAGCGTTTAATATGCTGGGCATCGCCGGCATGCTGGTGGCCGTGGTCGGCGTGGTCTTCGTCGTCAAGAAATAGCAGGGAGCAGGGCAGTGAGCAAGCAAGCATCAGAAACACCGTCGACGCAGCAAGCCGTGGATGCGGCCATCCTGTCGCGTCGTTCGATCCGCGCCTTTTTGCCCACGCCGGTGGCGCGGGACGATATCGCGCGCATCCTGGAAGTGGCGGCGCGCGCGCCCTCGGGCGCCAACATGCAGCCATGGAAAGTGTACGTGCTGTCGGGCGAGGCGCGCCAGCGCCTGTCGCGCCGCATCCTGGAAGCGTATGCGGCGCCCAGGGCGCCCGATGCGCCCGCGCGCACGGCCTCGTACACCTATTACCCGCGCCAGTGGACGGCGCCGTTCATCGAGCGCCGCCGCAAGATCGGCCTGGACCTGTATCAGCTGCTGGGCCTGGAACGGGGCGACACGGCCGGCATGGCGGCCCAGCACGGGCGCAATTTCCAGTTCTTCGACGCGCCCGTGGGCCTGATCTTCACCATCGAACGCGTGCTGGAGCAGGGTTCCTGGCTCGATTACGGCATGTTTTTGCAAAATATCATGCTGGCCGCGCGGGCGCGCGGGCTTGACACCTGCCCGCAGGCGGCCTTCATCCATTACCATGACATCATCCGCGACGAACTGGGCCTGCCTGCCAGCGAAATGGTGGTGTGCGGCATGGCGCTGGGCCATGCGGACCCGGACAAGATTGAAAACCGCCTGAGCACGGAACGCGAGCCGCTGTCCGGCTTTGTTAAATTCATGGATGTCTAGCGAGGTATAGCAATATGCACAAGTAAACAAGAGTTTAAGGATGAGCTTGTTTGCGGAACGCCAACGATTTGTATTTCATTGCCGCAATAAATACTGTCCCAACTGTTAAATGGGCTTGCGATTACTCTGCATTTCGCTACACTGCAATAAGGCAACAGCTTCACGGGGAATTATCGAATGGCTAAGTTTAAACTTGCGCTGGGTGTCCTGGCTTCCCTCCTGTTTGCGCTGGCGCCGGCTGCGGCCGTGCATGCCAGGGAAGCGAACGGCAAATCCTCGGCCTCCAAGAAACACAACACCAAGAAAGTCAAGGTCGTGCTGCGCAAGGGCGCGACGGCCGCGCCGCGCGAAAAGACCGTGCGCCGGGTCGTCATGGTGCGCGGCAAGCGCAAGGTCATCTATCAGAAAGTGAGCAGCGTGGCCGTGCCCATGGCCGCACCGATGCCCACCATGGGCGACCTGGCCGGCCTGAACCTCACGCGCGATCCGCTCGACCTCAAGTCGAGCGTGGCGCTGGTGCTGGACCAGGCCAACTCGGAAGTGCTGTTTGAAAAGAATTCCAACGTCGCCCTGCCCATCGCCTCCATCACCAAGATGATGACGGGCCTGGTGGTAGTCGAAGCGCGCCAGGACATGGATGAATTGCTGACGATTACGGACGAGGACGTCGACCGCGCCAAGTTCAGCAGTTCGCGCCTGAAAGTGGGTTCGCAATTGACACGCGCCAACATGCTGCACATTGCCCTGATGAGCTCGGAAAACCGCGCCGCCTCGGCGCTGGGCCGCAATTATCCGGGCGGCTTGCCCGCCTTTGTCGACGCCATGAACAGCAAGGCGCGCCAGCTGGGCATGATGGATACGCATTACGTCGATTCCAGCGGCTTGTCGAAAATGAACGTGGCCAGCGCGCGCGACCTGGGCAAGCTGGCCATGGCCGCCTTCCACCATCCGCTGCTGCGCCAGTACTCGACGGACCCGAAAGCCATCGTCGAAGCCAGCGGCCAGCCCATGCAATTTGGCAATACGAATCACCTGGTGGCCAATCCGGGCTGGGAAATCGGCTTGCAAAAGACGGGTTTCATCAATGAGGCGGGCCGCTGCCTGATGATGCAGGCCGTCATCGAAGGACGGGCCGTGATCATGGTCTTCCTTGATTCCAAGGGGAAACAGTCGCGCACGGCCGACGCGGGACGCATGCGCAAGTGGCTGGAAGCCTTGAAACCCGCCAACATGAGCCTGCCCGGCGGTTGATTAAGTTTCAATGCGAATGTCCAGGGCTGCGTTGCACTAACTCGCCGTACTAGTCGTGCTGTCTTCGTTAGTGCGCCTTGTCCTGAACATTTTTATACGGCAGTGCTTTAGTCTTGGGGAATGAATCCCAAGGTCACTGAAATCTGGTTCGCCGTTTCCACCAGGTCCACCAGCCACTCATCCTGCAGGCGGTCGGCCGGCGCCGAGATCGACAGGCCGGCGATCAGCTTGCCTGTATCGTCGCGGATGCCGGCGGCCATGCAGCGCACGCCCAGTTCCAGCTCTTCATTGTCGCGCGCATAGCCGCGCTCGCGCACCAGGCTCAGCTCGCGCTCCAGCTTTTGCAGATCCGTGATGGAATTCTTGTTGTGCCCGGCCAGGCCCGTGCGCGTGGCATAGGCGCGGATGGCTTTCGGCTCGTCGACGGAGAGGAATAATTTACCTGTCGAGGTCAGGTGCAGGGGGCCGCGGCCGCCGATGGCGCGCACCACCTGCATGCCCGAGCGCTCGGAGAAGGCGCGGTCGATGTAGACGATCTCGTCGCCCTGGCGCACGGACAGGTTGATCGTTTGCTGGGTTTTCTTGTGCAACTGGCGCATGAAGTCCAGCGCCGCTTCGCGCACGCTGAGGCGGCTTTTCACCACGTTGCCCAGCTCCAGCAGGCGCATGCCCAGGCGGTACGTGCCCGGCTCGATGCGGTCGACGAAGCGCGTGAGCACCATGTCGTTGAGGATGCGGTGCGCCGTCGAGGGGTGCAGGCCGGAAACTTTGGACAATTCCTTCAGGCTGACAGGGTCGGAATATTTGGCCAGGGCATCGAGCAGCGCGACCATGCGCTCGATCACCTGGATCGTCGTCTTCGGGGCTGCGACCGGTTCAATTTTCATGATGGATTTGGTGCAATGCAGTATTCATGCTTCTTTATACCATGATGTGAAAAAATAGTGAAATGTTCCGAGATATAAAGCGATTAAATTGTCACAATCCCTATGCCGCCCGGCATAATGCATGCACCGGATAGGCTTTGAACCATGGAAAATTATGCAACCTGTAAATGAATTCAAGAGTAAAAGTGGCCTGAAACGGATTTTTTCCGCCTTTTTCTACTCGCTCGACGGCTTGAAGGCGGCCTGGCGCCATGAACATGCGTTCCGCCAGGAACTGGGCCTGTTCCTCGTCGGCACGGTGATCGCCTTGCTGTTGCGTATCTCCGCGTTTGAAAAGCTGGTGCTGATCGGCGTGCTGCTGCTGATATTGATCGTCGAACTGATCAATTCCGCGCTGGAAGCCGTGGTCGACCGCATCTCGCTGGAACGCCATCCGCTGTCGAAAAATGCCAAGGACTTCGGCAGCGCCGCCGTGCTGCTGACCTGCATCCTGGCCTTCGCCACCTGGGCAGTCATCCTGTTCAACCGTTTTTATTGAACACCTGTCAAAACCTACTGCGCGTCGGTATAGGCAGCCTGTGATGCTCACTGCCGCGGCGGCCCCGTGCCAAGCACAGTTGCGCTTCTCGACCGCCTCTCCCTTCCGCTCGCTGCGGTTTTGTCAGGTGACCCTGGTCTTAACCGCTAAATCCCCGTTGCGCGCCGTCCATATGCGAAAAATGCATATCGAACGGCGAAACGCTTCGTTCTCTTTGCGGTCGCGGCGCCGTACTCTGGTGGCTCTGAAAGTTCAACCATACGGGGATCTTAGATGCTGTCGAAAAAAATCATCATTGCCGCCGCCCTCAGCGCGTTTGCCGTTCTGCAAACGGCGCAAGCCGCCGATATCACCCTGCTCAACGTGTCGTATGACCCGACGCGCGAGCTGTACCAGGATGTGAATACGGCGTTTGCCAAGGAGTGGAAAGGCAAGACGGGCGACAACGTCAAGATCAAGCAATCGCACGGCGGCTCCGGCAAGCAGGCGCGCGCCGTCATCGACGGCCTGGAAGCGGACGTCGTCACCCTGGCCCTGGCCTATGACATCGACGCGCTGGCCGAGCACAAGCTGCTGGCCGGCGACTGGCAAAAGCGGCTGGCGCACAACAGCTCGCCGTACACCTCGACCATCGTGTTCCTGGTGCGCAAGGGCAACCCGAAAGGCATCAAGGATTGGAACGACCTGATCAAGCCGGGCGTGTCCGTCATCACGCCGAATCCGAAAACCTCGGGCGGCGCCCGCTGGAACCATCTGGCAGCCTGGGGCTATGCCTTGCGCCAGCCGGGCGGCAGCGAAGCGAAGGCCAGGGATTTCCTCGGCAAGCTGTATAAAAACGTGCCCGTGCTCGATTCCGGCGCGCGCGGCGCCACCACCACCTTCGTCGAACGGGGCATCGGCGACGTGCTGATCGCCTGGGAAAACGAGGCGTATCTCGCCGTCAAGGAACTGGGCCCGACCAAGTTCGACATCATCACGCCGTCCGTCAGCATCCTGGCCGAGCCGCCCGTGGCCGTCGTCGACAAATTTGCCGACAAGCACGGCACGCGCAAGGTGGCCGAGGCTTACCTGAACTACCTGTACACGGACGAGGCGCAAGACATCATCGCGAAGAATTACTACCGTCCGGCAACGGACAAGGCGGCGAAGAAATACGCGGCGCAGTTTGCCAAGGTCAATCTGTTCACCATCGAGCAGGTGGCGGGCGGCTGGACGGCGGCGCAGAAGGCCCACTTTGCCGACGGCGGCATCTTCGACCAGATTTACCAGCCTAAGTAATTCCGGATGGCACGATTGCCAGACCGTTACTAAAAGGAACCATCATGGCGCTGCGCAGCTTTTCCGATTACCGGGTACTGATCGTGCCGGGCTTGCATAACAGCGGTCCCGGACACTGGCAGAGCCGCTGGCAGCGCCTGTATCCGCAATTCGAGCGGGTCGAGCAGGATGACTGGAGCTATCCCGACCTGGCCGCCTGGTCGGCGCGCCTGGACCGGGTGCGGCGGCAGGATGCGCGCCCGACCCTGATCGTCGCCCACAGCTTCGGCTGCCTGACGACGGCGCACAGCCTGGCGCGCGACCCGCAGGGCGTGGCCGGCGTGCTGCTGGTGGGGCCGGCCGATCCGGACAAGTTCGGCGTGGCCAAGGCCTTGCCGCAGAAGCGCCTGCCTTGCCCCGGCATCCTGATCGCCAGCCGGACGGACCCGTGGATGACGGCCGAGCACGCCACGCAGTGGGCGCGGCGCTGGAATTGCAAATACATCGATGGCGGAGAACTCGGCCACATCAATGCCGAATCGGGACTGGGCGACTGGATTTACGGCCAGGCGCAACTGCAGACACTGTTTGATCTGGCGCAAAGCGACAAACGCCACCGTCAGGCAGCCTGACGGACACACGGACACTGATCGTTATCAAAAACCTGTTGAGGAGAACACCATGACTTTACGCCTGGGCGATGTCGCCCCTGATTTTGAACAAGACAGCTCGATCGGCCCGCTCAAGTTCCACGAGTGGGCGGGCAATTCCTGGGTGGTGCTGTTTTCCCACCCGGCCGACTTCACGCCCGTGTGCACGACGGAACTGGGGCTGACGGCCAGGCTCAAGCCGGAATTCGACAAGCGCAACGTGAAGGCCATCGCCCTGTCCGTGGACGCGGCCGAGTCGCACAAGAGCTGGATCAAGGATATCGAAGAGACGCAAAACACGGTGGTGGGCTTCCCCATCATCGCCGACGTCGACAAGAAAGTGTCGGTGCTGTACGACATGATCCACCCGGAACAGTCCGTCACGGCCACCGTGCGCTCCGTCTTCATCATCGACCCGAACAAGAAAGTACGCCTGATCCTCACGTATCCGCTCAGCACGGGCCGCAATTTCAATGAAATCCTGCGCGTCATTGACGCACTGCAATTGACGGACGGCTACACGGTGGCCACGCCCGGCAACTGGCAAGACGGCGACGACGTCATCATTCCCTTGACCGTGCAAGACCCGGAGGTGATCAAGCAGAAATATCCGAAGGGTTTTACGGCCGCCAAGCCATACTTGCGCCTCACGCCGCAGCCGAACAAGTAAGAGCACCGAAAAAACGTCCATGGCGTTGTCGCATTGCCTCGCCGTACATTCGTACTGTCTTCGGCAACGCGCCTAGCCCTGAACGTTCTATTTCGGCACTCTTGTTCCTAAAAAACGCACCTCGCCCGTGCGTTTTTTTTCGCCTGCAGATTCCGCCGGCAAGTATGCAAAATCCATCTAAGCAAATGAGAAATGGTTAGTTCTTTTTATAACGATTGCATGTGATTATTGCGGCCTATAACTCAAAAATGTAATAAGAGGGAGTTTCCATGTCTGAAGCAACACTAGCGCCGGTCAAGGCGCGCGGGGCGCCGTTTCGGGTCATGCCGGGTTTTAAGCTGTCACTGGGTTTTACGCTGTTTTACCTGGCCCTGATCGTTCTCATCCCGCTGTCGTCGGTGTTCCTGAAAACCTTCACCATGACATGGGACGCCTTCTTCAGCGCCGTCACGTCCGAGCGCGTGATGGCCTCGTACCGGCTGACGTTCGGCGCCTCGCTGATCGCCGCCCTGTTGAACGTGGTGTTCGGCGGCATCCTGGCCTGGGTGCTGGTGCGCTATAAATTCCCCGGCAAGCGCATCATCGACGCGCTCGTCGACTTGCCGTTCGCCTTGCCGACGGCCGTGGCCGGCATCACCCTGACGGCCTTGTATTCGTCGAACGGCTGGTTCGGCCAGTTCATCGAAGGCGTGCTGGGCATCAAGGTGGCGTTCACGCCGCTGGGCGTGGTGGTGGCGCTGACCTTCATCGGCTTGCCGTTTGTCGTGCGCACCGTGCAGCCGGTGCTGGAAGACGCGGAAAAAGAGCTGGAAGAGGCGGCCGCCAGCCTCGGGGCTTCCTCGCTGCAAACGTTTATCCGCGTCATTTTCCCCACGATTCTGCCATCGTTGCTGACGGGCTTTGCGCTGGCCTTTGCCCGCGCCACGGGCGAGTACGGTTCCGTGATTTTTATCGCCGGCAACATGCCGATGGTGTCGGAAATCACGCCGCTGTTCATTATTACCAAATTGGAACAATACGATTACGCAGGCGCCACGGCCATCGCCGTGGTGATGCTGGTGGTGTCCTTTTTGCTGTTGTTGACGATTAACCTGCTGCAAGCATGGACGCGCGGAAAGGCGAAGAAATCATGAGTACGAATACGACTGCCGCCGCTGGCGTGGATACTGCGCTGCCAACGGCGCGCCGCTTCGAACCGAACGTCGGCCCCGTCGTGCTGGAACCCTTGTGGGTGCGTACGGTATTGATCAGCATAGCCCTGCTGTTCCTGACGGCTTTCCTGATCGTGCCCCTGGTGGCCGTGTTTGCGGAAGCGTTCAAGAAGGGCTGGGAAGCGTATATCGCCGCCATCATCGATCCGGACGCGATTTCCGCCATTAAATTGACCTTGATCACGGCCGCCATCGCCGTGCCGCTGAACCTGGTGTTCGGCGTGGCCGCTTCCTGGTGCATCGCCAAGTTCGACTTCCGCGGCAAGAGCATTTTATTGACCCTGATCGACTTGCCGTTTTCCGTTTCCCCGGTGATTTCCGGCCTGATCTACGTGCTGATGTTCGGCGCCCAGGGCTGGTTCGGCCCGTGGCTGCAGGCGCACGACATCAAGATTCTGTTCGCCGTGCCCGGCATCGTGCTGGCCACCATCTTCATTACCTTCCCCTTCGTGGCGCGCGAACTGATCCCGCTGATGCAGTCGCAGGGCAGCGAAGAGGAAGAGGCCGCCATCGTGCTGGGCGCCTCGGGCTGGAATACCTTCCGCCGCGTGACTTTGCCGAATATCAAATGGGGTCTGCTGTATGGCGTGATCCTGTGCAATGCCCGCGCCATGGGCGAGTTCGGCGCCGTCTCGGTGGTCTCCGGCCATATCCGCGGCGAAACGAACACCATGCCCTTGCAGGTGGAGATTCTGTACAACGAGTACAACTTCGCCGCCGCGTTTGCCGTCGCCTCGCTGCTGGCCCTGCTGGCGCTGGTGACCCTGGCCCTGAAAGCCTTTATTGAGTGGCGTTTGAACGAGAGCGACGCCGACGATTCCGCCTTACGTTCCACGGAGCACTGATATGACCATCGCAGTTAAGAACATTCACAAGCGCTTCGGCGATTTTGTCGCCCTCGACAATATCTCGCTGGACTTTCCCGCCGGCGAATTGACGGCCCTGCTGGGTCCGTCGGGTTGCGGTAAAACAACCTTGCTGCGCATCATAGCCGGCCTCGAGCACCCGGACAGCGGCCAGGTGTTGCTCGATGCGGAAGATGCGTCGAACCGCCACGTGCGCGAGCGGCAAGTCGGTTTCGTGTTTCAACACTATGCGCTGTTCAAGCACATGACGGTCTTCGAAAACGTGGCCTTTGGCTTGCGCGTGAAGTCGCGCAGCGAGCGCCCGTCGGAAGACCAGATCCGCCGTAAAGTGAAAGATTTGCTGGAGCTGGTGCAGCTGGACTGGCTGGCCGACCGTTATCCGCCGCAGCTGTCGGGCGGCCAGCGCCAGCGCATCGCCCTGGCCCGCGCCCTGGCCGTCGAGCCGCGCGTGCTGCTGCTCGACGAGCCGTTCGGCGCGCTCGACGCCAAGGTGCGCAAGGAATTGCGCCGCTGGCTGCGCCGCTTGCACGACGACTTGCACGTCACCAGCATTTTTGTCACGCATGACCAGGAAGAGGCGCTGGAAGTGGCCGACCAGGTGGTGCTGATGAACAAGGGCACGGTCGAGCAACTCGGTTCCCCGGAGCAAGTCTACAACCACCCGGCCTCGCCCTTCGTCTACGGTTTCCTCGGCAACGTCAACCTGTTCCACGGCCGCGTGCATGACGGCGTGATGGCGACGGGCGACGCCAGCTTCGAGGTGCCCGACTATGCGGGCGTGAGCGACAGCAAGGGCACGGCCTATGTGCGTCCGCACGACCTGGAAATCGACCGCTACACGCAGGGCGCGGAAGGCATCGTCGTGAAACTGAGCCGCGCCCATGCGATCGGCCCGCTGGCCCAGCTGGACTTGCAGCGCGTCGATAACAGCGAGCTGATCGAAGCGGTGATGTCGAACGAGCGCTTCAGCCATCTGCAGTTGAAGGAAGGCGAGACCCTGGTTGTCCGTCCGAAACGTTTACATGTGTTCGTCGAACCGACAGCAAGATAACACCTGACCAAACCTACTGCGCGTCGCGCTTGCGGCCTGCGATGCTCACCGTACTTTAGTACGGTTGCGCTTCTTAGCCACAATCACTGCCGCTCGCTACGGTTTTGTCAGGTGTCGCAAAGTTAACTCATATACTGGAACACTATGAATTTTCAACAACTGCGTTCGATCCGCGAAGCGGCCCGCCGCGGCTATAACCTGACGGAAGTGGCGAACGCGCTGTTCACGTCGCAGCCGGGCGTGAGCCGGCAGATCCGCGAACTGGAAGATGAGCTGGGCGTGGTGATTTTCGAGCGCAACGGCAAGCGCCTGACGGGCTTGACGGAGCCGGGCAAGGGCATTTTGAAGATCGTCGACCGCCTCCTGATCGAGGCGGAAAACCTGCAGCAGGCCAGCCTCGAATACAGCGGCCAGACCAGCGGCACCTTATCCGTCGCGGCCACGCATACGCAGGCGCGCTATGCGCTGCCGAAAGTGGTGCAGAGTTTCCGCGCCGCCTATCCCGACGTGCGTATTGCGCTACAACAAAGTGCCCCTGAACATATCGCGGAATGGGTGCTGTCGGGCAAGACCGACATCGGCATCGCCACGGAAGGCCTGAGCCAGTTTCCCGACCTCGTGTCGTTCCCGTGCTACCGCTGGAGCCATCTGATCGTCGTGCCGGACGGCCATCCGCTGCTCGAACATTCGCCGATTCGCCTGGAAGACCTGGCGAAATACCCATTGATTACTTACGACAAGGGTTTCACGGGCCGCGGCCATATCGACGACGCGTTCGCCAAGGCGGGCGTGGCCACCGACATCATCCTGACGGCCATGGATTCCGACGTCATCAAGCAATACGTGGCGCTGGGCCTGGGCGTGGGCATCGTGGCGTCGATGGCCTTCGACCATGGCCGCGACAAGGGGCTGCGGGCCGTGGAAGCGTCGCATCTGTTCGCCACGAATACGACGCGCCTGGCCGTGCGCCGCGGCGCCTACCTGCGCTCGTATGCCTATGAATTCATCCTGCAGCTGGCGCCGGACCTGACGCGCGCCGACATCGACCGCGCCATGGCGGGCGAGGACGCGCTTTAAGCCAGCGCGGCCCGCTGCGCGCGCGTCAGGCTGGCGACGGCGCGCGCGTGGCTATCCTGTACCAGTTCCGCCAGGTAAGCGGACGGGAAGCGGCCCACATCGACGATCGTTACCCAGTGGAAACGGCCCATGTAGCGGGCCGGTTTGACGCCCGGCATGTCCGTCAGCTCGACGAAGCGTTCGGCGCTGGCGCGCAGGCTGAAGCGCCACTGCTCGGGCGTGCTGGTCTTAAAGTAGGCAAATTTCTTGCCGCCCACTTCATACACGAGGATGTTCGACGGCGCACCGTGCAGCACGGCTTGTGCGCCGGCCAGGGCCGCGCAAAAGTCTTTCAGTTCATCACTTGTCATTCGTCAACCGCCATGAATTGTTGCGTGTTATGGTCGAAGGCATAGGCCGCGCCGGCGGGAGCGTCCAGCAGCGCAATAAAACGGTCGTCCACGCTGAGCACGGCGCCCAGCGACACGAGGGCCACGTTGGCGCTGTCGTTGACGTAGTCGTCGCTCTCGTCGTTGGCCGTGAAGCGCCAGCCGCTGTCGTTGGCGTTGTCCGGCTCCTCGCGGTACAGATAGCCGACGGGCGCGCCATCCTCCAGCACGCGTTTTGTGACGAAGCACAGGCCCGCATAGCGGTTGACGAGGTTGTCGTCATCGTCGTGCCGCGTATTGATGATGTGGCGCGCCTCGAAGGCAATAGTGTCCTTGGCCTGCAAATCCCGGATGTAGCCGGGCCTATTGTCGAGCTTGCCCGTGAAATGCCCATGCGGCCCGATCGTATCGACCAGCACCCACATGCGCTCGGCGCCCGGCGCCTGCGGGTCGTCGCTGTGGAAGGCGAAGATCAGCTTGACCACGTCGCCGGGGCGCACCCGGGCGATGGCCTCGGGCGGCGATTTATAGAAAGTGTAGGGATGGCGCGCCGCCAGTTCGGCGGCGTCGGCCAGGTGCCAGCTGGGCATGGTTATCCGTCATCAAGAAGAGCAAAACCCATGGTAGCCGATTGCGCGGCAGGATGAGCACGCATATTCTTGTTGCCGCAGGGCTACTCCACTATCCGGCATGTGCCAATCTACAACAATCCCGTGTGCGGCAGCGCCGCCCGGCCGTCGCCGGAATGGCGGCACGCCCCGCGATAGCCGGCACCGGCAGTAAATTGCCGGGGTCGATTGAAAATGCCAATGGTAAAATTTGTTTCTTTTATTGCACTTTGATTTCCTGGGTGATATCTTTTGCTCAGTGGTACAGAATATGACAAAAAAATAATCAAGATTGCATTTATTGAAATATTTAGATTAGGGGAATATATGAACACGACCAAACATGCGCTGCTGGGCCTGTGCCTGAGCGTTTCGGCTTGCCTGGCGCCGCTGGCCCAGGCGGCGAACTGGGTGGAACTCACCGATCCCGCCATGAGTGGCTTCTCGGTGGGCGGCAAGACCGTTACCTATGGCAGCGTGGCAGCAGACTCGGTCTGGGTCTATGACGGCGCCAATCCGCCCGGCGCGCAAAGCGCGGCCGCCATCCAGAGCTTGATCAGCAGCAAGTTTGGCCTGCCGTCCAGCGGCGCCGGTTCCCTGGTCTTTGCCGCCCAGGGCGACCTGGAAAGCGGTAAGTCCGGTTCGTTCACCGTCAACTCCAGCTTCGACTACCTGGCCGTGCATTATGGCCGTGGCGAACTGCTGTTCCACTGGGATACGCCGCTGGCCGCCAATACGCTCTTCAGCATCGCCAACCTGCCGCGCGGCCTGAGCAACTTCCGCGCCTACAGCTCCGTCTCGGCCGTGCCTGAGCCAGCCACCTACGGCATGCTGATGCTGGGCCTGGGCCTGGTCGGTTTTGTCGCGCGCCGCCGCCGCGCCTGAGCCTGCGGCGCCTGCGGGCGCTTGCGCTAAAGCATGAAAAAAAAGCCCGGAAACGCGATGCGTTCCGGGCTTTTTGCATGGCAGGGCGCTTTTTACCAGCTATAGCCAGCCTTGGCGTAGTAATAGCGGCCGTTGAAACCGTTCGGCGCGAAGATGCTGTAGGGCTGGGTACCGTTGACGTTCAGGTTGCCCGCGCTCGTCACTTGCGCCGGATAGCGGTTGGTGACGTTGTCGATGCCGGCCACCAGACGCCAGTTCTTGCCCAGTTTCACGGAACCGGACACGTCCAGCACCCATTGCGGATCATACGTCTGGTCCAGCTTGACGTCGTTCTGCGGCACGGTGAAGCTGCCGTAGCGCGTCACGACGCCGTGCGCATTCCAGATGCCGAAGCCGTAGTCGGCGGCCAGGCTGAACTTGTCCTTCGGCGACGCCACCGTGATGCGGTCGATGCTCTGGCGGTCGATCAGCTTCAGGTTGTTGGCCGTCAGGATGGCCGGATTGTCGGCGATTTTCCGTACCGTGCTCTTGTTGTGGTTGTACGCCACCGTGAGGTCCAGGCGGTCCTTGTCCTGCAGGTCGATGCGGTAGGTGCTGACAATGTCCACGCCTTCCGTGCGCGTATCGACGGCATTGGTGAAGTAGCGCGCCGCGCCGACGGTCGAACCTTGCGTCGCCAGCTCGGCCTTGAGCTTGTCGTTCAGCGCCAGGTTGGCCGAGAACAGGATGCGGTTGTCGATGTCGATGCGGTAGGCGTCCACCGTCGTCGTGAAGTTGCGGCTGGGCTGGAACTGCAGGCCCAGGCTGTAGTTGCGGGCCTTTTCCGGTTTCAGGTCCTGTGCGCCGAGGGAGCGCGCCTGCGGCGTATTGACGGCGAAGGTGCCCGTCTCGATGGCCGTATTGTTGCCGTTGATGACCTGGAAGTTGGTGGTGGTGATGGTGTAGTACTGCTGCGCCAGCGACGGCGCGCGGAAGCCGCTCGACACGGTGCCGCGCAGGGACAGGGCCTCCGTGAAGGCATAGCGGGCCGAACCCTTGGCCGAGGTGGTGCTGCCGAAGTCGCTGTAGCGCTCATGGCGCAGGGCCACGCCGCCGGACAGCTTCTTCGTCGCTTCCGCTTCCAGGTTCACATAGATCGACTCGTTGTGGCGCGAGTGGCTGCCCGCGTTGACAGGACGAAAGCCGGCAAAGCCTTGCGAACCGCCGCCCGTGTACGACGCTGCGTCGCCGGCGCCGATACTGTATTTTTCGTGGCGCGCTTCGGCGCCGACGGCCACCGTCAGCGGACCCGTAAAGTAAGCAACGGGAAATTCGCGCGCCGCATCGAGATTGAAGACGGTTTGCTCGTTTTTCAGCGAGCCGGCATAAAAATGCGTGGGGCTGGCTGCGCCCAGCGACTGGTTGACCGTGTTGTCCAGGTCCAGCTCGAACTTGTTGCTGCCGTAATTGAGGCTGGCATCCCAGCGCCATCCGGCCGCTTCGCCGCGCAGGCCCGTGACGATGGACTGGTCCGTCAGGGTGCTGTTTTGCAGCGGCAAGAAGCCTTCCGGGAAGATCGGCGTGCGCTGCGAGTAGGCCTTGGTGACGGCATCCTGGATCAGGGCCGTGCGCCAGGTGGCGGCGGCCGAGGTGTCGCGCTTGCCATAGTTGCCGAAGGCATACCAGTCGAGGTTGTCGCTGATGCGGTATTCGCTGTTGAGGAATATCGTTGCCGGCTTGCTTTCCGGATMGCCATAGCGCTGGTTGACCTTGCCGTAGCGCGGCTCGAGCGGATTGCGGAAATCGGCGCCGGCGCGGTTGGTCGGGTCGCGTTCCGCCACTTCGGCCGAGACGCGCACCCAGCCGTCCTCGCCCAGGGCGAAGCCGGCCGAACCCTTGATGGACTTTTGCTTGCCGTCGCGTTCCTGCGTCTGGCCATAGCCCACTTCGACATCGCCGCCGGCAGCGCCTTTTTTCAGGATGATGTTGATCACGCCGGCGATCGCGTCCGAGCCGTACTGGGCCGCCGCACCGTCGCGCAGCACTTCCACGTGGTCGATGGCGGCCAGCGGAATGGCGTTCAGGTCGACGGGCGCCGAGCCGCGGCCCAGCGAGCCGTTGACGTTGACCACGGCCGACGTATAACGGCGCTTGCCGTTCACCAGCACCAGGGTCTGGTCCGGCGACAGGCCGCGCAGCTGGGCCGGACGCACGGCGTCGCTGGCGTCGGCGCCTGTGGCGCGGGCGAAGTTCAGCGAGGGCAGCAGGCGCGCCAGCACGGTGGCCAGTTCGCCCGAACCCGTGCTTTGCAGGTCGCGCGAGGTGAGGATGTCGATCGGCGATTCGGAATCGATGGTGCGGCGGTTCTTGGCGAAGGTGCCGGTGACGACCACCGACTGCAATTCGCCTTCGGCCGGCAATTCTTGCTGCGCTTGCACATGCATGGGCAGGCTGAAGCAGGCGATCAGGCTGGCGGCGATAACGGTTTTCACGGGCAGGGCGGGAAGCTGGGAGCGGGCGGTGCTTGAACTCATCGACTATATCTCTTCGGTTAGGGGATGCGCGAACCGTGGCGGTCCGGTGATGACAGCAGATTAACAGCGGGCACATGGCGTGCTTACGAATAGTTCTGTCTATTGATATGCAATAAATGTATGAACCACGTCAACATGGCGCGAGTAGCGCATATGGCCTCGTTTCCAGCATACGACCGGCTTGGCAAGGCTGCAATGCTGCACAGCAGTAAATGGCTGGCTGTTGTATAAATACGACTATCTGCGATGAGTGCGGGGCGCCTGGCGGCGGCATGTGCCGCCAGGCGGCGGGCCTTACTGCCCCGGATTGGGCGCTCTGGCGTGGATGGCGTCGACGGCTGCCACCAGTTCCGGTGACAAGCTGACTTGATGGGCGTCAATATTCTGCCGCAGCTGCGCCACGCTGGTGGCGCCGATGATGGTCGAGGCGACGAACCAGCGCGAGTAGCACCAGGCCAGCGCCAGCTGTGCCGGCGTCAGGCCGTGCGCGCGGGCCAGCGCCGCATATTGCCGGGCCGCCTCGATGGTGGCGGGACGCACGTAGCGGGGACTCCAGCCGGGCGGGAAGATCGTCAGGCGGCCCCTGGCTTGCGGATCGTCGAGGTATTTCGCCGTCAGCTGGCCGAACGCCAGCGGGCTGTAGGCCAGCAAGCTGACATTTTCCCGGTGGCAGGTCTCGTCGAGCAAGCTCGTCTCGAAATGGCGCGCCGTCAGGTTGTACAGGTTCTGGATCGACACGATGCGCGGCAAGCCTTTCAGTTCAGCCTGCTTGATGTATTCGCACACGCCCCACGACGATTCGTTCGACACGCCGATGTGGCCGATCTTGCCTTCGTCGACCAGCTTGCCCAGCACGGCCAGGGTGTCCTCGATGGCCACCGAGGCGTGCTCCTTGCGCGGGTTGTAGACGCTGGCGCCGAAGATGGGCAGGTTGCGGCTGGGCCAGTGCAACTGATACAGGTCAATGTGCTCCGTCTGCAGCCGGCGCAAACTGTCTTCGACGGCGGCGCGGATGTTGACCGCGTCGTGGTCCGTCTTGCCCTTGCGTATCCAGTGCATGCGCGAGTTCGGCCCGGCCACCTTGCTGGCCAGGACGATGTCGCCGCGCCTGCCGCTTTTCTTCAGCCAGCTGCCGATATGGCGCTCGGTGCTGCCCTGCGTCTGTGCGCTGGCCATCACCGGGTACATTTCCGCCGTGTCGATGAAGTTGATGCCCCGTTCCAGCGCGTAATCGAGCTGGCTGTGCGCTTCGGCTTCGCTGTTCTGCTCGCCGAAGGTCATCGTGCCCAGGCAGATCGTGCTCACTTCCAGGCTGCTGGAACCGAGTCTGACCTTGTCTATCATGCCGGCTGCTTGCCGCGCAGCGCGCGCGCGCAATCCTTGATCAGGGCCGGACCGGCGTAAATCAGGCCGCTGTACAGCTGCACCAGCTGCGCGCCCGCCTCGAACTTGGCCACGGCATCCTTGCCCTGCATGATGCCGCCCACGCCGATGATGGGCAGCGCGTCGCCCAGTTCCGCCTTCAGCAAACGGATGACATTGTTCGACAGCTCGAACACGGGCGCGCCGGACAACCCCCCCGCTTCCGCGCCGTGCGGCATGCCTTCGACGGCGCTGCGCGACAGGGTCGTGTTGGTGGCGATGACGCCGTCGATGCGGTGGCGCGTGAGCGACTCGGCGATGCTTTTCACTTGCTCGCCATCCATGTCCGGCGCGATCTTCAGGGCCAGCGGCACGTAGCGCTTGTGCTTGTCCGCCAGGCGGGCCTGGGCCTCCTTCAATTGCGACAGCAGGGCGTCGAGTTCGGACGCGCCCTGCAGCTGGCGCAAGTTCTTGGTGTTCGGCGACGAGATGTTCACCGTCACATAGCTGGCGTAGGGATAGACTTTTTCCAGGCACAGCAGATAGTCGTCGGCAGCGCGCTCGATGGGCGTGTCGGCATTCTTGCCGATGTTCAGGCCCAGCACGCCGGCGCGGTTCTGGTAGAACTTCGACGCCTGCACGTTGGCGACAAACGCATCCACGCCGCCATTATTAAAACCCATGCGGTTGATGATGCCCTGCGCCTGCGGCAGGCGGAACATGCGCGGTTGCGGATTGCCCGCCTGCGCGCGCGGCGTGACGGTGCCCACTTCGATGGAACCGAAACCCAGGTCGGCCAGCGCGTCGATGTAGGCGCCATCCTTGTCCAGGCCGGCAGCCAGGCCCACGGGATTGGGGAAGGTGATGCCCATCACCGTGCGCGGGTCAGGCGCCGGTTTGCCGGCCAGCTTCGTCAGGCCCAGCGCGCTGGCGCGTTTCAGGGCGGGCAGGGTGAAGTGGTGGGCCGCTTCGGCATCCATCGAAAACAGCAGGGGACGGGCGAGGGAGTACAGGAATTTTTCAGACATGGGGCGCTTTGAGTAGGTGTGCGGGCTGCCGGGAAGGGCTGGCGGCGCGCGAAATAAGTGGCGTATTTTACCGTGTTCCGCGCGGCGGACGGGTGTATAGTTCTTGTTGGTCTAATGCAATATTGATCCATTGATAATCTGCATCCGGCCGTGGACTATCCTGTTTCTTCCCTGTTCCCTTTACTACATAAGCGAGACATCGATTGAAAAAGACACGCATCCTGACCGCCATCGCGGCCGCCAGCGCACTGCTGCTGAGCCACCCGGCCCTGGCCCTGCCCAATACGCAAGATACCCGCATGCTGAGCGAACCGGCCGTCTCCAGCCGCCACATCGCCTTCATCTATGCGGGCGACCTGTGGCTGTCCAACCTCGACGGCGGCGGCGCGCGGCGCCTGACGTCGGACCTGGGCGACAAATCGAATCCCGTGTTCTCGCCCGACGGCAGTCTGATCGCGTACAGCGCGAACATCGACGGCAATGTCGACGTGTACGTGATCGCGGCGGCCGGCGGCGTGCCGCGCCGCCTGACTTTCCATCCTGGTGTTGATCTGGCGCAATCGTTCACGCCCGACGGCCGTGCCGTGATGTTCACCTCGCCCCGCGCCGCCTTCAACAACCGCTTCCAGAAGCTGTTCACGGTGCCCGTGGCGGGCGGCGTGGAAACCCAGCTGGAAATCCCCAACGCCTCGCGCGCCACGTATTCGCCCGATGGCCAGCGCATCGCCTACAACCCGCTGGCGCCCGCCTTCAAGCAATGGAAGCGCTACCGGGGCGGCACCAATTCCTGGCTGTGGCTGTTTTCCCCGGCCGACAAATCGATCGAAAAAATCCCCCAGCCGACGACGCGCTCGAACGACGTCGATCCGATGTGGATAGGCGATACCGTGTACTTCCGCTCGGACCGCAACGGCGAGTTCAACCTGTTTGCCTACGACGTGAAGACGAAAGCCGTGCGCCAGTTGACGCAGCACAAGGACTTTCCTGTGCTCAACGCGTCGGCCGCGAACGGCACCATCGTCTACGAGCAGGCCGGCTACCTGCACTCGCTTGACATCGCCAGCGGCCAGGCGCGCAAACTGACCATCGGCGTGGCCAGCGACCTGGGCCAGGCGCGCCCCCGCTGGGTGAAGAACGCGAAATACATCCGCGACGCCTCGATTTCGCCGTCGGGCGCGCGCATCGCCTTCGAATACCGGGGCGAGATCGTCACCATCCCCGCCGACAAGGGCGACGTGCGCAACCTGACGCAGACGGCCGGCGCCCACGAGCGCACGCCCATCTGGTCGCCCGATGGCCGCTCGGTCGCGTATTTTTCCGATGAATCGGGCGAATACGAGCTGCATGTGCGCGGGCAGGACGGCAAGGGCGCCGTGCGCAAGTTCAAGCTCAATGGCAGCGGCTTCTATGACAATGCCGTCTGGTCGCCCGACAGCAAAAAGATCGCGTTTGCCGACAATGGCTGGAGTATGTATGTGATCGATGTCGGCAACGGCAAGGTGCAAAAGATCGCCACGGAGCCGATGTACGGCGTCGACAAGAGCATGCGCGCTTCGTGGGCGCCCGATTCGCGCTGGCTGGCCTACACGCTCAATTCGCCCACCTACACGCGCAGCGCCTACATCTATTCCGTCGAGCAGAACAAGTCCATGCCCGTCACGGATGGCCTGTCCGACGTGGCCCAGCCCGTGTTCGACAAGAGCGGCAAATACCTGTACTTCTTCGCCTCGACGAATGCTGGCCCCAGCAACAACTGGTTCTCGCAGCAGAACGAAGACAACCTGGTGACGCGCACCGTGTGGATGGCCGTGCTGCGGCGCGACCTGCCGTCGCCTCTGATCAAGGAAAGCGACGAGGAAAAGGCCGCCGGCGCGGAGAGTAAAAAAGACACGGCGAAGGCGGAAGCGGAGCCGAAAAACGAGCTGAAGACCGATCCGAAGACGGGCCGCGACGACCCGAAAGTGGCGGTCGCCCCCGTGGCGCCGATTGCCATCGATTTCGACGGCATCGCCACGCGCATCGTCGACCTGCCGCTGCCGGCCGCGCAGTTTTCCAGCCTGACGGCCGGCGCCGCGGGGCAGATCTTCCTGCTGCGCGAAAGCGACGGCAAGAAGGCCGTGCAGCGCTTCGACCTGAAGGAGCGCAAGGCCGAAACCGTGGTGGCCGAAGCCGATGATTTCGAGGTCTCGGCCGACGGCAAGAAGCTGCTGTACCGCCAGAAGGACAACTGGGCCATGGGCTCCGCCACGGGCAAGCTGCTGGCGCCGGGCGAAGGCAAGATCAAGGTCGACGCCATCGAAGTGAAAGCCGATCCGCGCGCCGAGTGGACGCAGATTTTCAATGAAGTGTGGCGCATCAACCGCGATTATTTCTATGATCCGGGCATGCATGGCGTGGACTGGAAGGCCATGCGCGACAAGTACGCCGCCTTCCTGCCCGAGCTGTCCAGCCGCGCGGACCTGAACCGCCTGATCCAGTGGATGTGCAGCGAACTGGCCGTGGGCCACCACCGCGGCGGCGGCGGCGACGACTTTATCGAGGCGAAGAAGGTGCCGGGGGGACTCCTGGGCGCCGATTACGAGGTCAGCGACGGCCGTTACCGCTTCAAGAAGGTGTATGGCGGCTTGAACTGGAATCCGGCCCTGCGCGCGCCGCTGACGGAGCCGGGCCTGAACGTCAAGGCGGGCGAATACCTGCTGGCCGTCGACAGCCGACCGTTGTTGCCGCCGACCAACTTGTACAGCGCCTTCGAGAACACGGCCGGCAAGGCCGTCGATCTGACCGTGGGACCCTCGGCCGACGGCAAGGGCGCGCGCACGATTACCGTCGTGCCCGTGCCGACGGAAGACGCCCTGCGCAACCGCGACTGGATCGAAGGCAATATGCGCAAGGTCAATGCGGCCACCAATGGCAAGGTGGCCTACGTGTACGTGCCCAATACGGCGGGACTGGGCCACACCTACTTCAAGCGCTATTTCTTCCCGCAGGCGGACAGGCAGGCCATCATCGTCGACGAGCGTTTCAATGGCGGCGGCAGCGTGGCCGATTACTACATCGAGATCCTGCAGAAGAAGGAAATCGCCTGGTGGACCATGCGCTACGGCGCCGACATGAAGACGCCGTCCGCCTCGATCCAGGGGCCGCGCGCCATGCTGATCGACGAGACGGCCGGTTCGGGCGGCGACCTGCTGCCGTGGATGTTCCGCAAGAACAACATGGGCCCGCTGATCGGCAAGGCCACCTGGGGCGGCCTGGTGGGCATCCTCGGCTTCCCTGTGCTGATGGATGGCGGCACGATCACGGCGCCGAACCTGGCGTTCTGGACGCGCGAAAACGGCTGGGGCGTGGAAAACGAGGGCGTGCCGCCCGATATCGAAGTCGAACAGACGCCGGCCGACGTCATCGCCGGGCGCGATCCGCAGCTGGAAAAGGCGATCGAGGTGATCCAGGCCGAGCTGGCGAAAAACCCGCCCGTGCGGCCTGCGCGTCCGGCGTTTCCGGACAAGAGCAAATAAGAGGGCAAATAAGGCGGCAATGCAAACCCAGCAGCAAAGGCCGGGGTCGTACCCTCAGGGTACGACCCCAGTGTCCGCCGTAGGGTTTAATTTACAAGATCACCCACTGCCCCTTGATGCGCGCTTCCAGCGGCTTGAAGTTGATCTTATACGCCATCTTCGGGCTTTGTTCTATCCAGTAGCCCAGGTAGATATACGGCAGGTTCAGTTCGCGCGCCTGCGCGATCTGCCACAGCACGTTGTAGGTGCCGTACGAGGCGCCGGCCACGTCGGGATCGAAAAACGTGTAGACGGACGACAGGCCGTCGGCCAGCACGTCGATGATGCTGACCATGCGCAGGGTGCCGTCCGGCTCGCGGAACTCCACCAGGCGCGTGTTGACGCGGCTTTGCAGCAAAAATTGCGCGTACTGGTCGCGGCTGTCCTGGTCCATGCCGCCGCCCGCGTGGCGCGTGCTCTGGTAGCGCAGATACAGTTCGTAGTGTTCGTCGAGGAAGGACAGGCTGGCCACGCCGGCCTGCAGGCTGGCATGCCGCGTCCAGGCGCGGCGCTGGTTGCGGTTGGGCGTGAACTCGCCGGCCACCACGCGCACGGGGATGCAGGCCTGGCAGCCGTCGCAATACGGGCGGTAGGTAAAAATGCCGCTGCGGCGAAAGCCGTTGCGCACCAGTTCCGAATACACGTCGCTGTTGATCAGGTGCGAAGGCGTGGCCACCTGCGAGCGGGCCTGGCGGTCGTCCAGGTAGCTGCACGGGTAGGGCGCCGTCGTGTAGAACTGCAGGGTGGCAAACGGTAGTTCGTTCAGGTGCGTCATGCTGATCCTGTCTGGTCTGTCCGCGGCGTTGTGCCTGGCGGTGTGCCTGGAGCTATCATAGCTTTTTTATGCGGGTGGCGCAGCATGCCAGTCGGTGATTTGCGCTGCTTCAATAGCGACGCGCACATGGGCCAGGAAGCGGGCGCGCGAAATGGGCGCCGCGCCCAGCGAGGCCAGGTGTTTTGTTTCTTGCTGGCAGTCAATCATGGCCACGCCGCGCGCTTTCAAAAAGCGTACCAGGTGCGCCAGCGCGATCTTCGAGCCGTCCGAGACGCGCGCGAACATCGATTCTCCATAGAACATGCGCCCGATCGACACGCCATACGCGCCGCCCACCAGTTCGCCGTCCAGCCACAGTTCGGACGAGTGCGCGTAGCCCAGCTTGTGCAAGCCCGTGTAGCCGGCGATGATCTCGTCGGAAATCCAGGTGCCCGGGCCGTCCTTGCGCGGCCCGGCGCAGGCGCGCATAACGGCTTCGAAGTCGCCGTCGAAGCGCAGCTGCCAGCGCCCGTCCGTGGCGGCGCTGCGTTCGACCTTGCGGATCGCCTTGGCCAGGCTGTCGGACACCTTGAAATCCTGCGTCATCAGCACCATGCGCGGATCGGTGCTCCACCAGAGGATGGGCTGGCCTTCGGAAAACCAGGGAAAGATGCCGTGCCGGTAGGCGTCAAGCAGGCGCGCGGGCGACAGGTCGGCGCCGGCCGCCAGCAGGCCGGGCGCCTCGTCGGTGAGGGCGCACGCGACGTCGGGAAACGGGGTATGGATATCGAGCCAGGGAATCATGCGGCGTCAAAGGGGGCAGGTGAGGGGCTTATTCGGCGTCGGCGCGCGCCATCGGACGCGTGATGTCGCCCGTATGGACGCCGTAGCTGCCGCCTTCGCGGATTTTCACGCGGTCGGCAAAGAACAGTTCCAGGGTGGCGCGGATGGTGGGGAAGGCCAGGTCATCCCAGGGAATCTGCGCTTCCGTAAACAGCTGCACGTCCAGGCTTTCGATGCCGGGCGCGAAATCGAGGTCGCGCAGGCGCGCCAGGTAGAACAGGTGCACCTGGTGCACGCGCTGCACGTTGAGCAGCGAAAACAGGGGCCCCAGTTCGATATTGGCGCCCGCTTCCTCCACCGTTTCGCGTTCGGCCGCATCCGACGTCGTTTCATCGTTTTCCATGAAGCCGGCCGGCAGGGTCCAGTAGCCCAGGCGCGGCTCGATGGCCCGCTTGCACAGCAAGACCTGCAGCTGGCCATCCTCTTCCCACACGGGGATGGAGCCGACCACCATTTTCGGATTCTGGTAATGGATGGCGTCGCAGTTGGCGCACACATAACGGGGACGGTTGTCGCCTTCCGGAATGGACAGGCTGACAGGATGGGCGCATTCGGAGCAGAATTTCATGGGCAGGCTTCGGGAAAGAGGGCATCGGGCAAGACGATAGTGTAACGCTTACTGTACACCGATTGCGTGCGCCGTGGCGTGACGGGCGGACACAATGCCAACCGGCAATTGGCCGAACGTTTAAATTAAATCGCTCTATTGCAGTCGAAGTTGAGATAGCTATTGCCTAATTCTCCCCTTTGCCCGTATAATTCGAGTGCGGGGTGGAGCAGTCTGGCAGCTCGTCGGGCTCATAACCCGAAGGTCATAGGTTCAAATCCTGTCCCCGCAACCAATACCGGAAAGCCGCTGATTCTTGCAAAAGATCAGCGGCTTTTTCCATTTTTGCCCGTTGGCAAGCACCGCCAGGCGGGCAGCAGTGACATTGTCAATTCACGCCCTTTACGCCGCGCAACAATCTGGTATATAATTCGAGTGCGGGGTGGAGCAGTCTGGCAGCTCGTCGGGCTCATAACCCGAAGGTCACAGGTTCAAATCCTGTCCCCGCAACCAATTCGAAGCCGCTGGTTCCTCGCAAGAGGGCCAGCGGTTTTTTCGTTCTATGGCGCTGCTTCCTGCTGCAGCTGGCGCGCATACACGACCAGCCGCAAGTGGCGGTCCGCGTCGATGGTCAGCGCAGTGTGCTCATACGCGACCTGCTCGCCGCCGATTGTCAGCCGGCGCACGCCGTCGCATGGCGCATGCACGTCGTGGCGGCGCCACCATAGCCTGAATTCGGGCGAGACTTTTTCCAGTTCGTCGACCAGCGCATGGATGTCCGCTTCCTGCGTGGCGCGCGCGTAGTCGCGGCGAAAGCCCGACAGCATCAGCGGCGCCTGCTCTTCCCAGGCCACGAAGCGCGAGCGCAGCTGCGGGTCGGTAAACAACAGCCACAACAGGTTGCGGCGCGCGCCAGCATGCGCGCCGAAGCCGAACAGGGTGTCCGCGCCCGCATTGAACGCCAGCACGTCCCAGCGCAGGTTGAGCACATAGGCCGGATGCGCCAGTTCGTGCATCAATCGGCGCACCAGCGGCGGCACCACGCAAAACGTCTTGCCCTCTTCGGCGGGCGGGCGCGCATGGGCCAGCAGGAACAGGTGGCGGCGTTCCGCCGCATCGAGTTTGAGCACTTGCGCCAGCTTGTCGAGGAAGGCGCTCGAGACGCCGATGTCGCGCCCCTGTTCCAGCCAGGTGTACCAGGTCAGCCCCACGCCGGCCAGCGCCGCCACTTCCTCGCGCCGCAAGCCCGGCGTCCTGCGCCGCCCGCCGCCGGGCAAGCCCACGTCCTCGGGCGACAGGCGCGCGCGCCGCGCCTGCAGGTAGGCGGCCAGTTCATGGCGGGTGCGTTGCAAGGTACGCATGGTGCGGTCTTTCCGGTGAGCCTGTTGCTGCCAGTAATAGCATAAACAGTTAAATTGTAATTGTTTATATTGTATTCCAGAATGCCTGCTTTCTTCCCGAAAGCTTGCCCATGTCTGACTATTCTTCCTCCCGTGCCGCCGCGCCTGCCGCCGCCGCGCTGCCCGCCACCGTCTACCTGATCGCCGTGGGCGCCTTCGCGCTGGGCATGGCGTCGTATGTGACGGCGGGGCTGATGCCGCTGATCGCCGGCGCGTTTTCCGTGTCCGTGGCAATGGCGGCGCAGCTGGTGACGGCGTTCACCCTGGCCTACGGCCTCGGCTCGCCTCTTGTCGTGGCCTTGCTGCCGGCGCGCGCGCAGCGTTCCGGCCTGCTGGGCGCACTGGGCGTGTTCGTGCTGGCGAACGGGGCCAGCGCGCTGGCCGGCGATTTTGCCGGCTTGCTGCTGTGCCGGGCCGTCGCCGGCGTGGGCGCGGGCGTCTACCTGGCGCTGGGCATCGCGGCGGCGGCAGGCGTGGCGACGGCGCCGCAGCGCGGCAAGGCCATCAGCGTGATCATGGGCGGCATGGCGGGCGGCACGGTGCTGGGCGTGCCGTTGAGCCTGTTGCTGGCGCAGCAGCTGGGCTGGGCCGCTGCCCTGTGGCTGGTCGCCATCCTCGGCGCGCTGGCGCTGGCGGGCTTGCTGTGGCAGCTGCCGGTGCTGCCGGAAGTACCGGCGTCCTCGTTGCGCCGCAAGCTGGCCTTGCTGGCCGACGGACGGGTGCTGGCCATCCTGCTCGTGTCGCTGCTGGCCGCCATCGCCAGCCTGGGCATGTACACGTTTATTGCGCCGCTGCTGGCCTGGTCCGCGCAGGGGACGGCGATTTCCGCCACGCCCTTCCTGTGGGCCTGGGGCGTGGGGGGAATCGCTGGCAGCGTGCTGGTCGGGCCATGGGCCGACAGGGTGCGGCCGCCGAAGCTGACCTTGTTCATCTTGCTGCTGCTGGCGCTGGCCTTGTGCGCGCTGCCGCTGGCGGCCGGCTGGTCGGCGTGGCTGATGCTGGCGCCCATCGTGCTGTGGGGCGCGTCCGGCTGGGCCCTGCAAGTGCCGCAGAACCAGCAGCTGCTGGCCGTGCGCGCGCGGCAGGGCGACGGCAACCTGGCCATCGCCCTCAATGAATCGGCGCTGTACCTGGGCAGCGCCATCGGCGCCGCCATGGGCGGGCTGCTGCTCCTGCTCGACTGGCCCGCATGGCTGCTGGCAGCCGGCGCCGCCGTGGTGGCCGCCATGGCGGTGCTGCTGCAGCTGGCGCTGTGGCGCAAGCGGGCGCAGTAAGCCTGCGCTGTCCTGGCGGCGATACGCGGTTCAGCGAGGCTGCTCCAGCTGCGCGTACACGGCGTTGGCGATCTTGCCCAGCTCCTTTTTGGGCAGATTTGCCGAGAGGGCGTAGCCGAGCTGGCCGTCGATCCAGTAAAACACGCTCAGTTCCTTCTCCTGCGTGTAGCGGAAGGCCGTTTCCTGCCTGCCGGCCCGCTCTTTCGCCACATACAGGGTCAGGCGCTTGCCGCCGCCATCCTCGTACATGAACTGCGCCACGGGCCCGTCGCCGTCGCCGGGCAGCAGGCGTCCGCCGATCAGCTGGTAGCCCAGCGGCGACAGCACGGGCGGCTGCAGCTGCGCGCCCAGGCGCTTCGACAGCCATTGCACCAGGTGCGCTTCCTGTTCCGCGCCCACTTCCACGGGGTGGCGCACTTCGGGCGTGTAGACGGCGTGGGCGATGGCGGCGCTGCGCGCCAGCATGCGCGGGCTGGCGCCAGCATCCGCATTGCCGGCGTCGCCACGCAGCAGCCATCCGCCCGCGCCGCCGGCAACCACCAGCACGACGGCTGCCGCCGCCTGCATGGCGGGGCGGTACCAGGCACGGTTTGCCGCCGGCGGCGCCGCTGCCTGCAGCAAGGACCGCGGCATGGCTTCTTCCTGCACGGGATCGAACAGGGCGCGCAACTGGCGGTTTTGCTCGCGCCAGGCGCCGACGCGGGCGGCGTCCTGCGGATGCGCGCGCAGGTGGGCGTCGACGGCCGCGCGCTGTTCCTCGGGCAGGACGCCGTCGGCCAGGGCGTGCAATTGCGCTTCGCTGATGGCTTGCCTTGTCATTTCACGACTTTCAGGGTGGGCGCGCCGCTGTCGCCGGCGGGGCGGCCGTCGAGCAGCGCGCGCAGTTTGTCCCGCCCGCGCGACAAACGCGACATGACGGTGCCGACGGGGATGCCCAGGGTGGCCGCCACCTGCTCGTACGGCATCTGTTCCAGCGCGACGAGCAATATCACTTCGCGCTGCGCCAGCGGCAAGCGGGCCAATGCCGCATCCATTTCGCCGATGGCGATGGCTTGCCCCGGCGCGCGCTCCGGCGCGGGCAGCACGGTGTCGTCGTCGAGCTCCTGCAGGGGCAGGCCGGGGCGGCGCAATTGGTCCACGTGCAGGTTATGCATGATGGAAAACAGCCAGGGCCGCATCTCGCCGCCCCGCTGCCACTGATCGAGCTTGCGCCAGGCCCGCTCCACGGTGTCCTGCACCAGGTCGTCCGCGTGCAGGGGGCCGGCCAGCGCGCGCGCATAGCGGCGCAGGCCCGGCAGGCAGGCTTGCAGCTGGCGGCTGTCCTCTGGCGTGGTCATCGTGGCGGCGCGGCGCGATGCTTAAGGCTTGGCGACGTGCCAGACGTTCTTGAAATTGTCGCCGGCCACGTCGCCCGGCTTCTTGTCTTCCTTGTACAGGTACAGGGGCTTGCCCTTGTAGGTCAGCTGCATGGCGCCGTTGTCTTCGCGCTTGATGCTGCCATACGGGGCGGCGGGCGCCGCTTCGGTGGCGATGACGGCGGGCCAGGCGACCAGGCAGCCGCCGCTGCAGGCGCTCTTGCCGCTGTCGGCGACATCCTTGTCGAACACATACACGGTCATGCCGCTGGCGTTGACCAGCATGCCGTTGGCGGGCATGACGTCGGCGGCGAAAGCCAGGGGGGCGGACAACAGGGCGGCGAGGGTGGCGATAGTGGTAAAGCGCATGATGGTCTCCTTGAGGTGTGGTGGGCTTGCAAGGGATGGACGCATGCCGCCCACCGTTTATTCCCGCTCGTTTGACATATTTTTTGCCGGCGCATGCAGGCTGGCCCACAGGTGGGCGGCCGCCATGGTGCGGTGCGGCGCGTACTGGCGCAGCCACTGTTCCGTGCGCGCCATGTCCGGCTTGCTCTCTTCGCCGAGCAGCTTTTGCAGGGCGGCGCGGATGGCCACGTCGCCGTGCAGCGAGCAGTCGGCGTAGCCGTAGCCGCGCAGCAGCGCGTAATTGACGGTCCACGGGCCGATGCCCTTCACGGCCAGCAGCGCCTGCGAAATGGCCGCCACGTCGCCGGAGGAAGGCAGCTCCAGCGACAATTTTCCCTCGTCGACGAGGCGGGCCAGGCGCAGCACGGTTTCCGCCTTGGCGCGCGAGAATTTGCGGCTGGTCAAATCCTCGACGGACAGCCGCGCCACGTCGCGCGCCTCCGGGTAGCACCACAAGCCGCTGCCGTGCCGGCGCCCCGCCTGCAAAATAAACGTGCGGCGCAGGGCGATGGCGAACGGCAGGTTGATCTGCTGGCCGATGATGGCCCACGTCAGCGCCTCGAAGGGGCTGGCCGATTGCACGATGCGCAAGCCCGGATTGATGCGGATCAAAGGCGCCAGCAGCGGATCGCCTGCAGCCAGCCGGGCAAACGGCTGCGGGTCGATGCGCAGGCCGAGGATGTTGAGCAGCGCGCCGTGCAGCGCCGTTTGCAGATCGTCACTGGCGCTGCCGTCGATCTCGGCGCGGCAGACGGCCGCAGCGTCCGTGAAGGCCACGTCCAGCACCACGGGCACGCCGTCAAGCAGGATGCCCTTGCGCAGTCCCGTAGCGGTGACTTGTTCGGCCACGGCTTCCCCGTCGCGGCTGTGGAAGGCGATCACGTCGTCGCGGCGGTAGCCGGCGGGCAGGGGGAGGGTCCAGTGCAGCAGATTCATGGTGGCCAAAATCAGGGAAGGTAGCAGGGGCGCGCCGCTGGCGCATCTTGTTTCTTGCTTTTCAGGCGTCAGCGCACGCAGAGGCCAGGGTTGGGCGGCGTCAGGGCGGCCGCGTGCTGGATCTGCAGGGCGTCGGGCACGCCATTTTTCACGGCCGTCAGCTCGGCCAGGATGGAAATGGCGATTTCGGCCGGCGTCTTGCTGCCGATGTACAGGCCGATGGGGCCGTGCAGGCGCGCCAGCTGGTCCGCGCTGACGTCGAACTGCAGCAGGCGCTCGCGGCGTTTGGCGTTGTTGGCGCGCGAACCGATGGCGCCGACATAAAACGCGGGGGATTTGAGTGCTTCCATCAGGGCCAGGTCGTCGAGCTTGGGGTCGTGCGTGAGGGCGACGACGGCGCTGCGGCTGTCGAGCTTCAAATCGAGCACGAGATCGTCCGGCATGGCGTGCAGCAGGGGCACGCCGGGCACGTTCCAGCCGCCCCGGTATTCTTCGCGCGGGTCGCAGACGATGACGTGGTAATCCATGGCCATGGCGATTTGCGCCACGAAGCGCGACAGCTGGCTGGCGCCGATGATCAGCAATCGCCAGCGCGGGCCGTGCTGCGTGGTGAGCACGCCATTTTCCAGGGCCAGCACGGCGCCCGGCGCGGCCGTTTGCAGGGTGGCGGCGCCCGTGCCCAGGTCGAGCCGGCGTTCGACCAGTTCGTGCGCTTCCAGGCGCGCCAGCAGTTCTGCCACGCGGCTGCCCGCATGCAGCGGCTCGATGGCCAGTTCGATGGTGCCGCCGCAGGGCAGGCCGAAGCGGTGCGCCTCGTCGGCGCTGATGCCGTAGCTGACGATGTCGGGCCGCGTGCGCACGATGCCGTGCACGCGCACGGTGTCGATCAAATCATCCTCGATGCAGCCGCCGGAGACGGAGCCGACCACCGTGCCGTCGTCGCAGATGGCCAGCGTGGCGCCCACGGGGCGGGGGCTGGAGCCCCAGGTCTTGATGACGGTGACCAGTTCGCAGCGGTGCCCGGCGGCGAGCCACGCGGCGCTGGTCTTCAGAACTTCAAGGTCGATGCTGTCCATGGGGGGCGGGAGTTACATGCCGTATGTTTGCGGCAAAGTATGGAAAAGTATTCAAGATTGTGGATATACTACCTGTTCCACCACCCTGCGGAGAATTTTCATGTCAAATGAAGTCAAGACGCAAGAAGAGGGTATTCCCAAGTTCGGCAAGCTGCTCGTCATCCTGTTCCTGGCCGTGGTGTTCTGCGGCGCCCTGACCTGGATCATGGGCACCTACTTCCCGAACTTCCCGGGCGCCTGAGCAAACCTGCTGCGCGTCGCGCTTTGCGGCCTGCGATGCTCACCGGCTCGGCGCCCCCGTACTAAAGTACGGTTGCGCTTCTTAGCCACAAATCACTGCCGCTCGCGACGGTTTTGTCAGGCGCCACTTTGCTAAGGCTTGAGCGGTTTCTTGGCCGCCTGCTTGGCGCGCACGTCGATGACGGCGCGGTTGATGGCCGCCATGCGCGAGTTGGTGCCGGGATGCAGGGCCGTGTAGCCGTTGGCGACTGTCGCCGGCACTTGCGTGGCCAGGCGCTGCCAGAAGCGGGCGGCGTTATCGATATTGTAGCCGGCGCGCGCCAGCAGGTAGATGGCCAGGGCGTCGGCTTGCGCGTCGAGTTCCTGCGGCATGGCCTTGATGCCGGCGGCGCCCGTCAGCATCGATACGTCGGGCTGCACGGCGCCCAGGCTGTCGATGATGGCGCCGGCCGTACCGGCCGTGCGCTGGCTGCGCGCGTGGTCGAGGATGTTGTGCGCCATTTCGCGGGCGGTGACAAAGGCGATGCCTTCGTCGTTTTGCGCCGCATTGATCATGCCGCGCGTGAGCATGATGCGCGCGCCGTCCGAATAGGCGTTGATATTGTCCGCATTGCCCAGGGCGACGCGGAAGGCGCAGGCGCGCGTGACGGGAATCTTCAGGTCCTGCTGCTGGCCGTCGCGGGCGATGGTCATGTTCAGGCTGGCGCTTTTCGAGGCCAGCGGTCCGACGATGGCGCCGAACGGGCCTTCCGCCTTCGGGCCGGCCGGCAGCGGCTTGCCTTCGGCGGCCAGCAAGCCGTCGCCCTTGCGCAGGCCGGCGCGCGCGGCGCCGCTGCCCGGCAGCACGCCGGAGACCTGCATCTGCTCGCCATAGCCGAGCGCCGCCTGCGCCGCGTCGGCATAGATGCCAGGGTAGGAATACTTGTTCTGCGCCGTAAAGCCCAGCAGGTTGCGCGCATACGTCTTGCACAGGTCCGCATTGTTGATCAGCAGGGGCGCCGAGACTTTCGACAGGCGGTCCTGCAGGGCCACCATCTTCACCAGTTCTTCCTGCGCCGCCTTTTGCTGCGCCGTCAGAGCCGGCGCGTCGGGCGCCGGCACGACGTTGAACGGGCCGCTGACATGCGTCGCCGGCGTGGTGCAGCCGGCCAGAATGGCCGCGCCGGCCAGCAGGAGGGGCGTGGCCAGTCGGCGCAGCGAAGTTGGGGCTGGGATCAGATGGCGGAAACCTGGCATAAACTTATTCCTTCTTGTCGCTCCAGACAAAACCTGCTGCGCGGCGCCGGTCGCGGCCTCAAACGTTCACTGTGCATACGCACCGCTCCGCTTTTAGCCACAACTCACCCGCCCGCTGCGGTTTGTCAGTCGCTGTTAATGTTTGCCGGTGCTGCCAAAACCGCCAACACCGCGTTCGCTGTCGCCGAATTCCTCGACGACGTTAAAGCCCACTTGCAGCACCGGCACGATGATGAGCTGCGCCAGGCGTTCCATGGGATTGAGCGTGAATGCGCTCTGGCCCCGGTTCCAGGTCGATACCATCAGCTGGCCCTGGTAATCGGAATCGATCAAGCCTACCAGATTCCCCAAAACGATGCCGTTTTTGTGGCCCATGCCGCTGCGCGGCAAAATCATGGCCGCATACGACGGGTCGCCGATGTGGATGGCCAGGCCGGTGGGAATGAGCACGGTCTGGCCGGCCTCGATGGTGATGGACTCGGCTATGCAGGCGCGCAGGTCCAGGCCGGCGCTGCCCGGGGTGGCGTAGGCCGGCAGCAGTTCTTGCATGCGGGCGTCGAGGATCTTGATGTCGATATTTTTCATGAATCTAAATGAGCTAATGCGTATAAAGGGTTACTTGAGGAGCGAGTTTTTTGCCAGCCGCTTTGAGATTTCCGAGATCAGCTGGCGCGCCAGGTTCAGTTTCGAGGCGCGCGGCAGCACGGTATGGCCATCCTCGTCGAAGAGGATGATGGTGTTGTCGTCCTGGCCAAAGGTGTTCTGGCCGATATTGCCGACGAGCAGGGGGATGCCCTTCTTTTCTCGCTTGACCGAGCCGAATTCCACGAGGTTTTCCGATTCGGCGGCGAAACCCACGCAATACGGATAGCCGGCCAGGTTGGTGCGCGCCGCCACGGTGGCCAGGATGTCGGGATTTTGCGCGAACAGCAGCTCGGGCACGGAGCCGTCGGCCTGCTTTTTCATCTTTTGTTCGCTGGCGTTGACGACCCGCCAGTCGGCCACGGCGGCGACGGCGACGAAGACATGCTGGTCTTCGACATGGGCCAATACCGCATCATGCATCTGCTGCGCGCTTTGCACATTGATGCGGCGCACGCCGAACGGCGATTCGAGCGCCGTGGGACCGGAAATGAGCAGTACTTCGGCGCCCGCTTCGCGCGCCGCCCTGGCCACTGCATAACCCATCTTGCCCGAGGACAGATTGGTAATGCCGCGCACAGGGTCGATGGCCTCGAAAGTGGGACCGGCCGTGACCAGCACGCGCTTGCCCGCCAGGACTTTCGGCTGGAAGGCGGCGATCAGCTCCGTCAAGAGCTGCTCCGGTTCCAGCATGCGGCCCAGGCCCGTTTCGCCGCACGCCTGTTCGCCGGCCGCCGGGCCGAAGATCTGGATGCCGTCGTCGCGCAGCTGCTGCACATTGCGCTGCGTGGCCGGGTTCTGCCACATTTCCACGTTCATGGCCGGCGCCACCAGCAGGGGCAGGTGGGCCGGGCGGGCCAGGCACAGGGTCGACAGCAGGTCGTCGCACACGCCGTGCGCGAGTTTGCGCATGAAGTCGGCCGAACACGGCGCGATCAGGATGGCGTCCGCATGGCGCGTCAAATCGATGTGCGCCATGTTGTTGTCGATGCGCGCATCCCACTGGCTGGTGTGCACGGGGTGGCCGGACAGCGCCTGCATCGTCACGGCCGTGATGAAATGGCTGGCCGCATCCGTCATCACCACCTGCACCGAGGCGCCGGCCTTTGTCAGCGCGCGGCACAGTTCCGCCGCCTTGTAGCAGGCGACGCCGCCCGAGAGTCCCAGGACAATTTTTTTGCCGGACAATTCCATGCCGTTCTCCTGCTTGTCTATTTGTTTACACGGCGCAGTTCATCGATGATGAACAGGGCCGCGCCGATGCAGATGGCGCTGTCGGCGATATTGAAAGCGGGGAAATGGCCCCAGCTCTTCCAGTGAAAGTCGAGGAAATCGACCACGTGGCCGTACACCAGGCGGTCGATGGCGTTGCCCAGCGCGCCGCCGAGGATCAGCGCCAGGGCCCAGCAGAACATGCGCTGGCCGGCGTGCTTTTTCAGCAAATAAATGATGTAGATGGCCGCCGCCAGGGCGATGCCGGTGAAGAAATAGCGCTGCCAGCCGCCCTGGTCGGACAGGAAGCTGAACGCGGCGCCCTTGTTGTACGCGAGCACCAGGTTGAAATACGAGGTGATGACCATCTCCTGCGCATAGCGGAAGGTCTTCAGGATCGTGATCTTGGTGATCTGGTCGAACAGGATGACGATGGCGGCAATGCCCAGCCAGGGCACCAGCGACGATGAAGAGGACGATTTCGATGAAAAACGGTTTTTAGTGGCCATATTTTTCCAGGGAAGATAAAGCCGCCGCCTGGCAGCAGGCGGCGGTTGGACTCATAGCATACAACGACGGGCAAAATCGTAGCGAGCGGCAGCGAGGCTCGGCGCCCCCGTTGGCCCGAGACGCGCAGCTGTACTTTAGTACAGCGAGCATCGCAGGCCGCAAATCGCGACGCGCAGTAGATTTTGACGACGTTGTTTAGGCGAAACGGCGAACTTCGCCCTTTCCAAACAGGTTGCTGACGCAGCGGCCGCACAGGGTGGCATGGGCGGCGTCCGTGCCCACGTCGGCGCGGTAGTGCCAGCAGCGCTCGCACTTCGGCGCCGTCGACGCGGCCACGAGCACTTCCTCTGCCGCTTCGTCGGCGACTTCGGCCACGGTTGCCTGCGAGGTGATGAAGACGAATTTCAAGTCGTCGCCCAGGGTGGTCAACAGCTTGTATTTCATCGGCGCGGCCTTGATCGTCAGCTCCGCCTGCAGCGAGGAACCGATGGCGCCCGAGGTGCGCAAGTCTTCCAGCTGCTTCGTGACGTCCGTGCGCACGGCGCGCAGGGCCGTGTATTTTTCCAGCAGCTCGGCCGCGCCCGAAACTTCCGGCAGCTGCCACCAGGTTTGCGTGAAGATGGTTTCATCGCTGGCGGCATACGCTTCCGCGCCGGCGAACACTGCCCAGGCCTCTTCGGCAGTGAACGACAAGGCCGGGGCCATCAGGCGCAGCAGGCTTTGCGTGATGTGCCACAGGGCCGTCTGCGCCGAACGGCGCGCGTGCGACGTCAAGCCCGAGGTGTACAGACGGTCCTTCAGGATGTCCAGGTAGAAGCCGCCCAGGTCTTCCGAGCAGTAGGTCTGCAGCTTCGACACGACGGGGTGGAATTCGTAGCGCGCGTAATTGTTCTCGATCTGCTGCTGCAGCGAGGCCATGTTGGCCAGCGCATAGCGGTCGATTTCGAACATTTCCGCCACCGGCACGGCGTCCGTGGCCGGATTGAAGTCCGAGGTGTTCGCCAGCAGGAAGCGCAGGGTGTTGCGGATGCGGCGGTACGATTCCGTCACGCGTTTGAGGATTTCATCGGAGATCGACAGCTCGCCCGTGTAATCGGTCGAGGCGATCCACAGGCGCAGGATGTCCGCGCCCAGGGTGTCCGAGATCTTTTGCGGCGCCAGCGTGTTGCCCAGCGACTTGGACATCTTCTTGCCTTCGCCGTCGACCGTGAAGCCGTGCGTCAGCAGCGCCTTGTACGGCGGACGGCCGTTCAGCATCGACGACACGAGCAGGGACGAGTGGAACCAGCCGCGGTGCTGGTCCGAGCCTTCCAGGTACAGGTCGGCCGGGAATTGCAGCTGCGTCGAGTGCGAACCGTGGGCCTGCGGGCCGCCCAGCACCGTCTGGTGCGTGGCGCCGGAATCGAACCACACGTCCAGGGTATCCTTGTTCTTGGCGTAGATGGCCGCTTCGTCGCCGATCAGGTCCCGCAAGTCCAGCGCCTGCCATGCCTCGATGCCGTCCTTTTCGATCAGCTTGGCCACCTGCTCCAGCAGTTCCGGCGTGCGCGGATGCAGGTCGCCTGTTTCCTTGTGCACGATGAAGGCCATCGGCACGCCCCACTGGCGCTGGCGCGACAGGGTCCAGTCGGGACGGTTGGCAATCATGCCGTGCAGGCGCGCCTGGCCCCAGTCCGGGAAGAACTCGGTGTCGGCGATGCCTTGCAAGGCCGTCTCGCGCAGGGTCGCGCCGCCGTCCTTCGGCGTCACGTCCATGCCGGCGAACCACTGCGACGTGGCGCGGTAGATGATCGGCGTCTTATGACGCCAGCAATGCATGTAACTGTGGTCGAACATCTTGACTTCGAACAAGGCGCCTGCTTCTTTCAGGGCATTGCAGATCGGTTTCGACGCTTCCCAGATGCTCATGCCGCCGAACAGGGGCAGGGTCGAGGCGAATTTGCCGTCGCCCATGACGGGCTTGATGAAGTCGTCGTCCTTCATGCCGTGCGCCTTGCACGAGATAAAGTCGTCCAGGCCGTAGGCGGGCGCCGAGTGCACCACGCCCGTGCCGCTTTCCGTGGTCACGTATTCGGCCAGGTACAGCGGCGACAGGCGGTCATAGAAGGCGTCGGACGCGTGCAGCGGGTGGCGGAAGCTGATGCCGGCCAGGGCCGCGCCGTCGCAGGTGGCGATCGTCGTGCCATCGAGCTTGAAGCGCGCCAGGCTGGCCACGACCAGGTCTTGTGCCAGGATCAGCAGCAATGGCTGGCCGTCGCGCTCGGTCTTCACCAGCGAATATTTCACTTCCGGGTGCACGTTGAGCGCCTGGTTCGACGGGATGGTCCACGGCGTGGTGGTCCAGATGACGATGAAGCCGTTATCGGTCGGCAGTGCAGGCAGGCCGAAGGCTTGCGCGATTCGTTCAAATTCTTTGAATTTGAACCCGACGTCGATGGCGGGATCGCGCTTTTCCGCGTATTCCACTTCCGCCTCGGCCAGCGCCGACTGGCAGTCGAAGCACCAGTTGACCGGTTTCAGGCCGCGGTAGACATAGCCTTTTTCCAGCAGCTTGCCCAGCGCGCGCAATTCGTCCGCTTCATTGCCGTGCGCCATGGTCAGGTAGGGGTTGTCCCACTCGCCCAGCACGCCCAGGCGGATGAAATCCTTCTTCTGGCGCTCGACCTGCACGTTGGCGTAGGCGCGGGCCTTTTCCAGCACTTCGGCCGTCGGCAGGTTCTTGCCGTGCAGTTTTTCGATCTGGATCTCGATCGGCATGCCGTGGCAATCCCAGCCTGGCACATACGGCGCGTCGAAGCCGGCCAGCGAGCGCGACTTGACGACCATGTCTTTCAGGATCTTGTTGACGGCGTGGCCCAGGTGAATGTCGCCGTTCGCGTACGGCGGGCCGTCGTGCAGGATGAATTTCGGCCGGCCGGCGGCAGCCTTGCGCACGCGCTCGTAAATCTTCTTGTCTTGCCATTGCTGTACCCATTGCGGCTCGCGCTTGGCCATGTCGCCGCGCATCGGGAATGGGGTTTCCGTCATGTTGACCGGGTATTTGCTTTCAGGCTTCTTGTTCTGCTTGGGCGTGGCTGGCTTGTTTTGATCGGACATAGTCTTCTTTAATGATATTGAATGGTTTGCGGCGGCAGGCGCCGCCAGGCGGCGGAGTTGGCCGGGATCAAATTCGGTCGGTGGCCGTGATGGCGCCGCTGCGCTGCTCGAACCAGGCGCGGGCCTGGTTTGAGTCGCGCTCGATGGCGGCCGTCAGGGTGGGCAAATCGTCGTATTTCTCTTCGTCGCGCAGCTTTTGCAGGAATTCCACGCGCACCAGCTTGCCGTAGCACGATTGCGCGAAATCAAACAGATGCACTTCCAGCAAGACGCGGCCGCTGTCGTCGACGGTGGGGCGCACGCCGAGGCTGGCCACGGCGGGCAGCGGCAGCGGTCCCAGGCCGTGCACTTGCACGATGAAGACGCCGGACAGGGCGGGGCGGTGCGCCACGCGCAGGTTCAGGGTGGGAAAACCCAGGGTGCGGCCCAGCTTCTGGCCGTGGATCACATGGCCGGAAATGGCGTAGGGATGGCCCAGCAGCTGCTGCGCCAGCGGGAAGTCGCCGGCGGCCAGGGCCAGGCGCACGGCGGACGAGGAAATGCGCGTGCTGCCATTCATGACCGTCGCCAAAGTTTCTACGTGGAAACCATATTGGCGGCCCGCCTCCTGCAGCATGGCCACGTCGCCGGCGCGCCGGGCGCCATAGCAGAAGTCGTCGCCGACCATCAGCCATTTCACGTGCAAGCCGTCAACGAGGACTTTTTCCGTGAATTCCTGCGGCGTCAGGGCGGCGAACTGGGCGCTGAAGTGCTCGACGACGACCCGGTCGATACCGGCGTCGTCCAGCGATTGCAGCTTGTCGCGCAGGTTGGCGATGCGCTGCGGCGCCTTCGACAGGTCGCCCGCGCGCTGGGCGAAGAATTCGCGCGGGTGCGGTTCGAACGTCATCACGGCCGCTTCAATGCCGAGTTCGGTGGCAGCTTCGCGCACGCGCGCCAGCAGGGCCTGATGGCCGATGTGGACACCGTCAAAATTGCCGATGGTCAGAGCGCAGGGCGCTCGAGCCTGGGCATTGGGAAGTCCGCGGAATACCTTCATAGGAATCTGATGAAAAACTGTGCCAAATGGGAGATTATACGGACTGTTTCAGGGATGCACAGCCGCAAGGGCGGCCAGAGCGGTAATTTCCCCCTGAAATGGACAAAAAGCGTTGCCGGCACAGGGCGGGCAACGCTTTTTGACATATTGCAACACTACCAACATCGCACAACAGCGTAGCGAGCGGCGGTGATTTGTGGCCCGGAAGCGCCCTCGTACTTGCATACGGGGGGCCGAGCCGGTGAGGTGCGCAGGCGGCAAGGCGCGCCGCGCAGCAGCCTCGGTTGATGCCGGCTTATTTCAGCATCAGCGACCAGTAGCGGGCCAGGTCAGCTGCGCCATCCGTGCCTTTGACGGCTTTCAGGGCGTTTTGGGCATTGGATTTCTTGCCAGCCACGCCGTAAGCGATGCCCAAGTGCAATTGTGCTTCTTCCTGGTACTTGGCGCTGCCCATCTTCACGGCCTGGTTCATCAGGTCCAGGCCCTTGTCGGCCTGGCCATCGGAAACCAGGGCGAAGCCCAGCTTGCTCAAGCTGTCGGCGTCCTTGTTCTTGATGTACTCGGCTTCCGACTTGGCGGCGTTGGCCTTCAGGTCAGCTTGCGTCTTCAGGGCTAGGTCTTTCAGGCGCTGGTGGCGGGCCGCATCGGCGCCCGTACCCAGAATGCCTTTTTTGTAACCCTGGTCGATGATTTTCAGCGCTTCGCCTGGATTGCCCGCTTGCAATGCCAGCTGGCTGATTTCCATGTATTCGGAGGGCTTGGTGAACAGGCCGTTGGCCAGGCGCAGGCGCTGGACATCCAGGCCCAGGCGTTGCGAGAAGCCTGGCTTGCCCGAAACGCGGTTCAGCAGGTCGGCCCAGTAGCTGGTCTTTGGATAGTTGCCTGCCAGTTTTTCCAGCGTGGCCACGTAGCCGGCCTTGTCATTCTGCTTCAACTGGATGTTGGCCAGCATCTGCAGGCTGCTTTCCGAGTTGCCGCCGCGCGATTGCAGCTCTTTCGCCGCCGCTGCATAGTTGCCGCTGACGTAGTAGGTCTGGATCAGCAGTTCGCGCATCTGTGGATCTTCGCGGTCTTTCAGCGAGCGGTTGATCCAGGTGATGGCGTTAGGCCAGTCCTTGGCGCGGTAGTACATGCCGGCCAGGGCTTGCGTGAATTTGGGGGCTTCGGCGGCGCCCAGGCGGCCGGAATTGATGACGGCTTCAAAGGCCTTGATGGCGGTCGGGTTGTCGCCGGCTGCGGCGGCGGCCGAAGCGCGCACGCGTTCGATCTGGTAGCTCTCAAAGGCGGTCTTGCCGCCAACGCTGTCAGCTTCGCGCAGCTTGGCCAGCGCTTCCTTGTTTTTGCCGCTGCTAGCGAGTTTTTGCGCTTCTTGCAGTGGCTTGCCCACTTCGGCGCGCACGGTGTCGGCGGCGTATGCCAGCGAGCCCAGGCCGATTACAGGAGTTGCTGCGGTAAAACCGATAGCGGCCATGACGAGGCCGAGATGAGCGAGACGAAACTTGGACATGAGAAAGTCTTTCAGTAAAAAGCGAATAGGCAGGAAGTCCTGCCTATTCGGATGTAAAGAGAACCTGATTGCTGCAGCTTACTGGAATTGCTCGTTGCCGACCAGACCGATTTTGGTCACGCCCAGACGCTGGGCCGACGCCATCACACCGGCGACGACTTTGTATTCCACCAGCTTGTTGGGGCGCAGATGCACTTCCGGCTGGTCCGCTTGCGCGGCGATGTTGCTCAGCTTGGCTTCCAGTGAGGCACGGTCAGGAACGACCTGATTGTCCCACAAGATGGTGCCGTCAAAATCGACATCGATCGTGACGACCACTGGTTCCGTTGTCGGTGGCGGCGGGGTGCCGACCGGCATGTTCAGGTTCACCGAGTGGTTTTGCTTAGGAATCGTGATGATCAACATGATAATCAGCACCAGCATCACGTCGATGAGGGGCGTCATGTTCAGTTCCATCATTGGTTCCGGATCCGCGTTTGGCGAACTGCCCGAACCGACATTCATACTCATAGTATTTCCTTTAAGAAGTCCAACGAAGCGCCGGGCGAGACTGCCGCCCGGCAAGCTTCCGGCAGTGGCGTCCCTTGTTGCCGGGACGCCGCTGTCAGCCGCTATCAGCCCTTGTCAGGTGGTTCGGTGATGAAGCCGACCTTCTGGATTCCGGCGCGTTGGGTCGTGTAAATAACCCGGCCGATCGATTCGTAGCGTGTTTCTTGGTCGCCACGAACGTGTACTTCCGGCTGCGGTACTTTCACTGCTTCAACTTTCAGATAATCGAACAGTTCGTTCGTATCTTTCAGTTTCTTCTGGCCCAGATAGATCTCGCCATCCTTGTTGACAACGATGTTGACGTTTTCTGGCTTGCTTTGAAGGGCTTGGTTGGCCTCGATCGGCAGATCGATTTTCTGCAATTTGAGGACAACCGGACTGGTGATCAAGAAAATGATCAGCAAAACCAACATGATGTCGACGAGCGGCGTCGTGTTGATTTCTGACATTACTTGATCTTCATCTCCGCTGTCGGAGCCGACGGACATCGACATGATTCTTATCCGATCTTTTTAGCGCCGGCAGCACGGCCAGCTTCGCTGGTCGACATGGCGCCGGAGATCAGTACCGAGTGAACGTCGGCGCTGAACGAGCGTACGTCTTCCATTGCGGTTTTGTTGCGACGCACCAGCCAGTTGTAACCCAGAACGGCAGGAACGGCGACCAGCAGACCGAAAGCGGTCATGATCAGTGCTTCACCAACTGGACCTGCAACTTTATCGATCGAAGCGTTACCGGTCATGCCGATGTTGGTCAGCGCGCCATAAATACCCCAAACGGTACCGAACAGACCGATAAACGGTGCGGTCGAACCAACGGTTGCCAGGAACGACAGGCCATCTTGCAGACGCGATTGGACTTTGTCCGAAGCGCGCTGGATCGACATCGTCACCCAGGTCGACAGGTCGATTTGTTCCAGCAGGGCGCCGTCATGGTGAGCCGTTGCCTTGGTGCCCGATTCAGCGATGAAGCGGAATGGCGAGCCTTCGGTCAGGGTTGCCGAGCCGGCAGCGATCGAAGGCGCTTTCCAGAATTTGGCAGCCGTTTCTTTGGCTTGCTTGAAGATCTTCATTTGATCCATCAGCTTGGTGATGATGATGTACCAGCTGCCGATCGACATGATGGCCAGGATGATCAGGGTGGCGCGTGGCACGAAGCCGCCGTCCCACACTGCTTGCAGGCCGAACGGGTTGTGCACTTCTTCGGTTTTGGCTGGCGCGGCTGCGTCAGCGGCTGGAGCGGCTGCGTCTGCTGCTGGAGTTGCTGCGGCATCAGCAGCTGGTGCTGCCGGTGCAGCGTCTGCCGCTGGAGCCGAAGCGGCTGCCGATGCTGGCGCGTCAGCGAAAGCTGGTGCTGCTACCAGGGCGGTAGTAGCGGTGACGGACAACAGAACCGCGGCAAAAAATGCGGACAAACGGGTATTCTTAAACATGCTTCCTCCAAAATTAAAAATAACAGATCGCTGAACGTAATGACAACGAAATCATGGTGTGAGACAGGGGATAACTGTCTCGGGTTTTAATCCAGCGACCAAACGTATTGCATTTGCTGCCAGCCTTGTTCCGGCTTGCCGTCGACTGTTGCCGGCTTAAATGTGCAGCGGCTGATGCCTTGCACCGCAGCTTTGTCCAGGTCTCTGAAGCCGCTTGACTTCACGATCTTCGAATCAGCGACCTTGCCATCCACACCGATCAGGAAGGACAGTGTCACCACACCGGTTTCCTCATTGCGCTGCGACGACTTTGGATAAGCCGGCTTTTCGCAGACACTGAAGTCAACCACGGCCGGCGTACGCACCGATTTGGCTGGTCCAGGAGTTGGCGCAGGCTGTGCAGGCGGCGATGGCGGTGCCAATACATTCGTGGCTGGCTTCACAGCAGTCGTATTTGCAATCACGTTCTGTTGTGGTGGCGGCTGCTGCACGTTCACCTCGACTGGCGGAATGAATGGCGGCGGTGGTGCCTTCATTTCTGGCGGCGGTGGTGGCGGTGGAAGATCCTTCGGTGGAGGCGGTTTGACTTCCTCGATAATCTTGGTTTCAACCGGTTCCATCATTTTGGTGACCAACCGCTTGCCCAAGCCCGTCACGATCCCGTAAGCCGCGAGAACGTGCAGCAGGACAACGATAGTGATGCCTGTGTAGTTCTTGGGACTTTTCTCGTTCGAAAAATTCATGCCTGCTTTCTCCAAATACCATCTCTTGTCTTGCAACTGAACCCCAAAATGACGACACAAAGCTCCAGCCGTATCCGGGACGTCGCCGAATTATACATACGAATTCTTTATTTTACACAGATTTTTAACGCCTAAAACCGGTTAAATTTTTGGCGCTTTTGCGCCCTGAAAACGTACTTGCTTATGTCATCTTTGCACGCTTTCGGACAGAAAAAAAGGCGGTCTTATCGGTTTTTTACAGCCGTTTTGGGCTACCACTGCTAAGTTCTCCGATGTGCCGATCTGGCGGAATTATATTTCGTGATATCCAATATGGAAACTGCTAAATTTGGATGAAAATCTTTCCTTTTGGAAATGTTTTGCCTCGGAACCAGACCACTTAGCCTTTCGTTCGCACCAAACAGGTGCGGAAAGAACTTTGCACAGGTCAAAAAAGACGGCTCCGGCGTCCCTTTCGAGGCCGCTCAGCCATACTGAATTGTGATGCCGGCATAGCGCGCGCTTATGTTCTTGCCAAAATTCTTGCCAGGAAGTTCATTTTTTGAGGCCATTCCGGCAGGCAAGGCCGTTCGCCGCGACCGGCCCTAGGTGCGTACGACGGGGTCGTCGCGCCGGTTGCGTTTTTCCCGGCGGCAATTGAGCGTGCCCAGCACGACGCCCTGCGGATCGACCGTGTCGAGGTGCACGTCGAAGCCCCACAGGCGGGCCACGTGCTTGAGCACTTCCGTCGCCTGCTGGTTCAGCGGGCGGCGCTGGAACTGCGTGTGGCGCAGGGTCAGCGCCCGGTCGTCGCGCGTGTTGACGGACCATACCTGGATGTTCGGCTCGCGGTTGCCCAGGTTGTACTGCTCGGCCAGCTGCTGGCGCACGTAGCGGTAGCCGGCGTCGTCGTGGATGGCGGAAATGGCCAGTTTTTCATTCTTGTCGTCGTCGAGCACGGCAAAGAAGTGGAATTCGCGGATCAGCCGGGGCGACAGGTACTGGGCGATGAAGCTTTCATCCTTGAAATTGCGCATGGCAAAGTCCAGGCTCTTGCGCCAGTCGCTGCCGGCCATGTCGGGAAACCAGGCGCGGTCTTCGTCGGTCGGGTGTTCGCAGATGCGGCGGATGTCGCTCATCATGGCAAACCCCAGCGCATACGGATTGATGCCGCTGTAGTACGGGCTGTCGATGGGCGGCTGGTAGACGACGTTGGTATGGCTTTTCAGAAACTCCATCATGAAGCCGTCGCCCACCACGCCTTCGTCGTAGAGCTGGTTCAGGATCGTGTAGTGCCAGAACGTGGCCCAGCCCTCGTTCATGACCTGGGTTTGCCGCTGCGGATAGAAATACTGCGAAATCTTGCGCACGATGCGCACCATCTCGCGCTGCCACGGTTCCAGCAGCGGCGCGTACTTCTCGATGAAGTACAGCAGGTTTTCCTCGGGTTCGGGCGGAAAGCGGGGCGCGGCCTTGCGCTGCTCGCCCTCGTCCTCGTCGTCGTCGCGCCGGGGCAGGGTGCGCCACAGCTGGTTGATCTGCGACTGCACATATTCTTCGCGCTCTTTCTGGCGCGCATATTCCTTGGCCATCGACAACTTCGCCGGCCGCTTGTAGCGGTCCACGCCATAGTTCTGGATGGCGTGGCAAGAGTCGAGCAGCAATTCCACGGCGTCGACGCCGTGGCGCTGTTCGCATTCGCTGATGTAGTTCTTGGCAAACACCATGTAGTCGATAATGGCGTCCGCATCCGTCCAGGCGCGGAACAGATAGTTGCCCTTGAAGAAGGAATTGTGGCCGTAGGCCGCGTGCGCGATCACCAGCGACTGCATGGTCAGGCTGTTTTCCTCCATTAAATAGGCGATGCAGGGGTTCGAGTTGATGACGATCTCGTAGGCCAGGCCCATCTGGCCCCGCTTGTAGCTTTTCTCGGTGGACAGAAAATGCTTGCCAAAAGACCAGTGGTTGTAGGAGACGGGCATGCCGACGGAGGTGTAGGCATCCATCATCTGCTCGGCCGTGATGATTTCCAGCTGGTTCGGATAGGTGTCGAGGCCGAACTGTTTCGCCACGCGGCGGATTTCTTCGTGGATTTGCTCGATCAGCTCGAACGTCCATTCCGACTGCTCGGGCAGGGCGTTCGGGTGGCGCAGGCGCACGAACGGTTCGCCCGGAGTATTGCTGGCGCGGTCAAAGGCTGCACTCATTATTTCACCTGTTTCTTGAACAGTTCGCGGAAGACCGGGTAGATATCGGCCGGCGTGACGATCTTTTGCATGGCGAAATGGGCGTGATGGTCGAGCACGCCCGCGTATTGCTCCCACAGGTTTTGCTGCGGGCCGTCCGTGATCTCGACATAGGTGTAGTACTGCACCTTGGGCATGATGGTATTAATTAAGAGCTGGCGGCACAGCACGGAGTCGTTGTCCCAGTTGTCGCCGTCGGACGCCTGCGCCACATAGCTGTTCCACTGCCCGGCGCCATAGCGTTCGTCAATAATAGTATTGAGCAAGTGCAAGGCGGACGACACGACGGTGCCGCCCGATTCGCGCGAATTGAAGAAATCATGCTCGTTGACTTCCGCCGCCGCCGTATGGTGGCGGATGAACACCACCTCGATCTTGTCGTAGGCGCGCTTGAGGAACAGATACAGCAGGATGAAGAAGCGCTTGGCCGTGTCCTTGCGCGATTCGTCCATGGAACCGGAGACGTCCATGATGCAGAACATCACGGCCTGCGTCATGGGCTTGGGCACCTTGATGCGGTTGCTGTAGCGCAAGTCGAACGGGTCGATGAAGGGGATGGCCAGCAGGCGCGTGTGGATGTGGTGGATCAGGCGGCGCAATTCCTGCACCAGCACGTCGTCCTCGGGCGCGCCGTCGAGCAGCAGGGCGGCCAGGTCTTGCTCGGCCTGCGCCAGCTGCTTGCGGGCGCCGCCGCCGACGGCGATGCGCCGCCCCAGCGCGCCGCGCAGGGAGCGCAGCACATGGATGTTCGACGGCGTGCCCGACATATTGTAGCCGGCGCGCTGGTTCTTGAATTCCGTGGTGGCCGTCAGCTGGGTTTTCACCATGTGCGGCAATTCCAGGTCTTCGAAGAAATAATTCATGAATTCTTCGCGCGACAATTCAAAGATGAAATCGTCTTCCGTCGTCTCGTCGCTGTTGCCCGCCTTGCCCCGTCCGCTGCCACCGCCGCCTTTCGGCCGCGCGATCTGGTCGCCTTTCAGGTATTCCTTGTTGCCGGGATTGACCACTTCCCACACGCCGCCGTGGGCGTGGCCGAACGACGGTTCGCCCACGTCCTTGACGGGGATGCTGACTTTCTCGCCATTCTCGACGTCCGTGATCGAGCGCCCCTTGATGGCGCGCCCCACGGCATCCTTGATCTGGCCCTTGTAACGCCGCAGGAAACGCTCGCGGTTGACGGCGGATTTATTCTTGCTTTGCAAGCGCCTGTCGATGAGGTATGTCAAAGGGTGCCTCCTTGCTTCTCGTCTTGCGCGCCCCGCCCGTCTCCGGGCGGGGCGCGCCCGCTGTCCGCGCTAGGATGACTTGCGTACGCGCAAGTACCATTCGCATAACAGGCGTACCTGCTTGGCCGTATAGCCTTTTTCCACCATGCGGGCGACGAAGTCGGCGTGCTTGTTGGCATCGTCGGCGCTGGCCTTGGCATTGAAGGAAATCACCGGCAGCAATTCCTCCGTATTCGAGAACATTTTCTTTTCGATCACGGTACGGAACTTCTCGTAGCTGGTCCAGGCGGGATTCTTGCCGCCGTTCGACGCCCGGGCGCGCAGTCCGAAGTTGACGATTTCGTTGCGGAAATCCTTCGGATTGGAAATGCCCGCCGGCTTCTCGATCTTTTCCAGCTCATTGTTCAGCGATTCGCGATCAAAGCTTTCGCCCGTGTCCGGATCGCGGTATTCCTGGTCCTGTATCCAGAAATCGGCGAACGTCACGTAGCGGTCGAAAATGTTCTGGCCGTATTCGGAATAGCTTTCCAGGTAAGCCGTCTGGATTTCCTTGCCGATGAATTCCACGTAGCGCTGCGCCAGGTGCTCTTTAATATAGGAGAAGTAGCGCTGCTCGAGTTCCGGCGCGAACTGTTCGCGCTCGACCTGCTGTTCCAGTACATATAATAAGTGCACGGGATTGGCAGCCACTTCGGAATTGTCAAAGTTGAACACTTTTGACAGGATCTTGAAGGCAAAGCGCGTCGACAGCCCGTTCATGCCCTCGTCCACGCCCGCGTAATCGACGTATTCGTGCATGGACTTGGCTTTCGGGTCCGTATCCTTGAGGTTTTCGCCATCGTAGACGAGCATCTTCGAGAAAATGCTGGAGTTTTCCGGGTCTTTCAGGCGCGACAGGATGGCGAACTGCGCCATCATGCGCAGGGTGCCGGGCGCGCACGGGGCCTTCACCAGCGAGGAATTGGCCACCAGCTTGTCGTAGATCTTGATTTCGTCGGACACGCGCAGGCAGTACGGCACCTTGACTATATAGATACGGTCAAGAAACGCCTCGTTGTTGCGGTTGTTCTTGAAGGTCTTCCATTCCGACTCGTTCGAGTGGGCCAGGATGATGCCGTCGAACGGGATGGCGCCGAAGCCTTCCGTGCCCTTGTAATTGCCTTCCTGCGTGGCCGTCAGCAGCGGATGCAGCACCTTGATGGGCGCCTTGAACATTTCCACGAATTCCATCAGGCCCTGGTTGGCCAGGCACAGGCCGCCCGAATAGCTGTAGGCATCCGGGTCGTCCTGCGCGTAGTCTTCCAGCTTGCGGATGTCGACCTTGCCCACCAGCGAGGAAATATCCTGGTTGTTTTCGTCGCCCGGCTCCGTTTTCGAGATGGCGATCTGTTTCAGCACGGACGGGTAGCGCTTGACGACGCGGAACTGGTTGATGTCGCCATTGTATTCATGCAGGCGCTTGACGGCCCAGGGGCTGGGGATGTTGCGCAGGTAGCGGCGCGGGATGCCGTAATCCTCTTCCAGGATGGTGCCGTCCTCTTCCTCGTTGAACAGGCCCAGCGGCGATTCGTTGACGGGCGAGCCCTTCAGGCAATAGAAAGGCACATGTTCCATCAGCGACTTGAGCTTTTCCGCGATCGACGACTTGCCGCCGCCGACAGGCCCCAGCAGATACAGGATCTGCTTGCGTTCTTCCAGGCCTTGCGCGGCGTGGCGGAAATACGAGACGACTTGCTCGATGACTTCCTCGGTGCCGTAGAAATCGCGGAAGGCGGGGTAGATCTTGATGACCTTGTTGGCGAAGATGCGCGACAAACGCGTATCGTTGCGCGTGTCGACCAGTTGCGGCTCGCCGATGGCGGCCAGCATGCGTTCGGGGGCGCTGGCATAGGTCAGCTTGTCCTTCTTGCACAGGGCCAGGTATTCGGTGAGCGACATTTCCTCTTCGCGGGTGCGCTCGTAGCGTGCTGCATAGTTATCAAAAATGGTCATGTCAATGTCCTTTAATGTAAACCTGAACTGCCAGTCACCATGGCCGCCCGCCTGGCACTCGCCTGGGCTTGCCGTCTGAACTTTTCCTGTACCCGTATCGATTTTTATTGTTGTTTCAAGCCCGGCTGTCTTTGCGAGTCCGGATTGCCCGGACCAAAAAACTGGCGCTTGATGCCGTGTGCTGACGTGGCCAGCCGGCTTTTTTTCACTGTTGATAGCGCTTGTTGCACCTACCATTACCCCATGAAATTTATTATTGCTCTAAAGGATCAGGAAGTCAAAAGATATGTCATCATCCTTAAATACTTGTGTGTAAATTGTTGATTTAATTGGAAAAAACATCAAATTTATTCGGCTTGAAAAGGAACTTTCCACTACCTGTCTAATCATCATACGACAATTCGCTGGCCCGTGCCGATGCCGTCCAGGCGGCCCGGCGCCGGTGGCGCCGTCCATCTTGCGCTAAGATGCCTGCATGTCTGATGGCGGCCGCCACGGCGCGTTGCCCTTGCGCCGCGCCTGGCGCGGGCCTGCCAGCATTTTTATCGTCACCGTTGAAGGAAACCCCATGATGCCCCCCCAATTGCGCGCGATCGTCCGCGGCATGCCGAAAGCCGAACTGCATATCCATATCGAAGGCTCGCTGGAGCCAGAACTGATTTTCGCACTGGCAGAGCGTAATGGCGTGCCTCTGGGCTATGAATCTGTGGAACACTTGCGCAGCGCCTATGCTTTTACAGATTTACAGTCTTTTCTCGACATTTATTACGCTGGCGCAAGCGTGCTCTTGAAAGAGCAGGATTTCTATGACATGACGCAAGCCTACCTGCAGCGCGCCGAAGCCGATAATGTTTTGCACACGGAAATCTTCTTCGACCCGCAAACGCACACGGCGCGCGGCGTGGCCATCGCCGACGTGATCAACGGCATCCACCGCGCCTGCCAGGACAGCCCCGTCAGCGCGGCCCTGATCCTGTGCTTCCTGCGCCACCTGAGCGAGGCAGAGGCGTTCGAGACGCTGGAAGACGCGCTGCCGCACCGCGACAAGTTCATCGGCATCGGCCTCGACTCGTCGGAAGTGGGCAACCCGCCCGAGAAATTCTCGCGCGTGTTTGCCCGCTGCCGCGAGCTGGGCCTGCATCTGGTGGCCCACGCGGGCGAGGAAGGCCCGCCGGCCTACATCCGCACGGCGCTCGACGATTTAAAAGTCGAACGCATCGACCATGGCGTGCGTTGCCTGGAAGACGCGGACCTGACGGCCCGTTTGGCGCGCGAACAGATCGCGCTCACCGTCTGCCCCCTGTCGAACACCAAGCTGCGCGTGTTCGACCAGATGCAGGACCATAACCTGGTGCAACTGCTCGACGCGGGCCTGCTGGTGACGGTGAACTCCGACGATCCCGCCTATTTCGGCGGCTACATGAACGACAACTTCGACGCCATCTTCGACGCCTTGCCGCTGGGCCTGGCCCACGCGCAGCGCCTGGCGCGCAACGGTTTCATCGCCGCCTTCCTGCCGCAGGCGCAGAAAGACGCGTTTCTTGCCACCGTCGATGCGTATTTCGCGCAGCACGCCGCCGCCCACGGCGCGGCGCAATAACTGACTCTTGCATAAAGACCCGCCGCCCATGCTGCGCCTCTCCCTCAAAATGACCGGGCGCGACTGGCGCGCCGGGCAACTGCGTTTCCTCCTCGTCGCGCTGATCGTGGCCGTGGCGGCCCTGTCGGCCGTGGGCTTCTTCGTCGACCGCCTGCGCACTGGCCTGAACCGCGACGCGCACCAGCTGCTGGGGGCCGACCTTGTCATCAACGCCGACCAGCCCGTCAATGCGGCCTGGCGCGCCGAAGCGCAGAAGCGCGGCTTTATCCTGGCCGACACGGTGACCTTTCCCAGCATGGCGCAGGCGGGCGAGGGCGAGCAGTCGACGTCGCAGCTGGCGTCCATCAAGGCCGTCTCGCCCGGCTACCCGCAGCGCGGCAAGCTGAAAATCACCACTCATCTCAGCGAAGCGCAGGATGCGGTGGGCCAGCCCACCGACCAGGTGCCCGCGCCCGGCACCCTGTGGGTCGATGCGGCGATCCTGTCCAGCCTGAACGCGAAGCTGGGCGACACCGTGACCCTGGGCGACAAGGCATTTACCGTCACGCAGCTGATCGCCAGCGAACCGGACCGCGGCGCGTCCTTCCTCAATTTTGCCCCGCGCGTGATGCTGCCCTTGAGTGATCTTGCCGCCACGGCGCTGGTGCAGAACGGCTCGCGCGTGTCGTACCGGCTGCTGCTGTCGGCGCCGCCCGCCAAGGCGGCCGAGCTTGCGCAATATCAAGCCTGGCTGGAAAGCCAGATCAAGGCGCAGTCAATAAAAGGCGTGCGCATCGAATCGCTGGAATCGGGCAGCCCGCAGATGCAGTCGACCCTGGACCGCGCCGACCGTTTCCTGTCGCTCGTCGGCCTGCTGTCGGCCATGCTGGCCGCCGTCGCCGTGGCCATGGCTGCGCGCCGCTTCATGCTGCGCCACCTCGACGCCTGCGCCATGCTGCGCTGCCTGGGCCTGACGCAGAACCAGGTCACGGCCATGTACGTGATCGAATTTCTGTGCGTGGGCCTGGCGGGCAGCCTGATCGGCGTGATGGTGGGCTTCGGCGGCCACCTGGTGCTGCTGGAGCTGCTGGGCAAGCTGGTGCAGAGCGACTTGCCGCCCGTCTCCGTGCTGCCCGCGCTGCAGGGCGTGGCCACCGGCATGTTGCTGCTGCTGGGCTTCGCCCTGCCGCCGATTTTGCAGTTGCGCAATGTTCCCCATAACCGCGTGATCCGCCGCGAACAGGAGCCGCCGCGGGCGCTGGCCCTGGCGACCTACGGCCTGGGCATCGCCGCCTTCGTCGTGCTGCTGCTGTGGCAGGCGGGCGACGTCAAGCTGGCCTTGCTGACGGCGGCCGGCTTCCTCGGCGGCTTCGCGCTGTTCGCCCTGGCCGGCTGGCTGGGCATCCGCTCGCTGAAAACCCTGCGCGGCCTGTTCCGGCACCAGGGCTGGCGCTTCGCCGTCACATCCCTGCAGCGCCGTCCGGGCGCCACCGTCATCCAGGTGGTGTCGCTGGCCCTGGGCCTGATGGCCTTGCTGCTGCTGACGGTGGTGCGGGGCGACCTGATGGTGGCCTGGCGCAACGCCACGCCGCCCGACGCGCCGAACCGTTTCATGATCAATATCCTGCCCGAGCAGAAAGACCCGATCGCCGCGCGTCTGGCCCGGGCGGGCGTGGCCAATGCGCCCCTGTATCCGATGATACGCGGGCGCCTGGTGGCCGTGAACGGCAAGGCCATCACGGATGCCACCTACGAGGACGACCGCGCCAAGGGCCTGGCCGACCGCGAATTCAACCTCTCGACGATGGCCGCCATGCAGGAAGAAAACAAGCTCGTCGCGGGCAAATGGTTCAGCGACAAGCCCGGCGCGCCGTTTGAAGCGTCGGTGGAAGAGGGCATCGCCAAAACCCTGAAGCTGAAACTGGGCGACAAGTTGCGCTTCGACATCGCCGGTCAGCCCGTGGAAGCGGCCATTACCAGCTTGCGCAAGCTGGAATGGGGTTCGATGCGCGTCAATTTCTTTGTCATCCTCAACCCGGCCGCCATGGCGGACACGCCGCAAACATGGATCACGGCCTTCCACCTGCCTGCCGCGCAGGCGGACCTGGGCAACGCCCTGCTGCGCGAGTATCCGAACCTGACGGTGGTCGACGTGGGCGGGGTGCTCAAGCAAATCCAGGGCGTGCTGGACCAGGTGGTGACGGCCGTCGAATTCCTCTTCGCCTTCACCCTGGCCTCGGGCTTGCTGGTGCTGTATGCGGCACTGATGGGCTCGCAGGACGAGCGCACGCGCGAAGCGGGCCTGCTGCGCGCGCTGGGCGCCACGCGGCGCCAGCTGGCGCAGGCGCAGCTGATCGAGTTTTCGCTCGTCGGCGCGCTGGCCGGCCTGCTGGCCGCGTCGGGCGCGGCGGCCATGGGCTGGGCGCTGGCCACCTACCAGTTCAAGTTCGCCTGGAGTTTCGCGCCCGGCGTGTGGGCCTTCGGCCTGCTGGCCGGCGCCCTGTGCGCGATTGCCGGCGGCTGGCTGGGCTTGCGCAATGTCCTGAAGCATCCGCCGCTGCAAACGCTGCGGGAAAGCTAGCTTGCCAACTACGCGCCCACGCTGTCGCCCGCCTGCGCCCGCAGAAATTGCGCGTATGACATGACCGGCTGCCCCAGCTGGTGGGGCGGCACGTCGAACAGGGCCCAGAAATACGTTTCGCGGCCCAGGCAGATGGTGGGCGCGGCGCAGTAGCGGAACCAGTTTTCGCCGATGTGGGCCGCATACATGCCGTCGCTGTCGGCGTCGGAAAAATACGGGATCACGCGCATTTCCAGCAGGGCCAGCAGCAGGGAATCGGGCGCGTCGCTGTCGCGCGCCATTTCGTACTGCGTGTGCAGGCTGCGCTCCGTCTCGATGATCATCAGGCGGGCCTGGCCGTCGCGCGTGAAAAACAGAATGCCGCAAGGATTCGGGAAAATATAGAATTCGACGAAGCCGTGGCGCCGGCACAGCTCGTGCACGACGGCGGCCAGGGCCTCGTCTTGCAGGAAACTATAGTCGTGCAGCAACAGCAAGTCGCGCACGGTGTCCGATTGCTGCAGGAAGAATTCGCGCTGCAGGGCATGGACTTCCTGTTCCAGGATGTCGAGCGCATCGTCGTCGCTCTTCTTGATGTAGCGGTCGATCAAGCCCCGGTTGAAGGCCGTCACGGCCACTTTTTCATCGGCCGCGCCCGTGAACAAGATCTTTTTGCATGGCAAGTCGCGCACGGCCTGGCAAAATTCCAGGCCGTTCATCTGCGGCATCGAATAATCGACCACCAGCACGGAGGGCACGGCAAAGCGCTGCGCCTGGCCGCTGATGCGCCAGATGCGTTCGAGGTCGAGCGCCACGTTGCACTGGTCGGGCGGCAGGTTCTGCGTGTCGAAATTGACGTGCAGCGGCGTCTCGCCCAGCTGCGTGCTGTGGCGCAGCCAGTGCAGGGCGCTGCTGGTGTCGTGGAAAGTCTTGCGCGCCAGGCCAGGATCGAGCTGGAACGCCAGGCTTTTCAGGAAGGAATCACTGTCGTCGATCAATACGGTCAGCGTCGGATGGGTGTAGACGGGCAGTTGCATGCGTCACCTCGCGCGGTGGATGGATGGAAAACGGCTGGACCTGGGCGTGGACACGGGGTGCGGAAACTCCAGCACGAAGATGGCATAGGCGTTTTCGCGCGCCACGCAGCGGATGCGCGCATGCCAGGCTTGCATGATCTGCAGGCACAGGGCCAGGCCGATGCCGCTGCCGTTGTGCGCCGGATAGGAGTAGAAGCGGTCGAAGATCAGCGGCAGGCGGCTGGCTGCGATGCCGCAGCCCGTGTCGATGAACAGCAGGCGCGGCACGGGCCGCGCGCCGTCGACGATGATGCGCACGCGGCCCTTGCCGGCCCGCTGGATGCCTTTCAGGGCATTGCGCAGCAAATTCAGCAAAATCGCCGCGCACAGCTCGGACTGTCCGTCAAAGGTGAAGTCGGCCCGCACATCGACCTTGACCAGGTCGCGCTGCGCCGCGCTGGTGAACGGATAGCGGCGCAGCATGGTGGCGACGCTGTCCTGCATGGCCACCGTTTCGTTCGCTTCCAGCTTGCGGTTGACGGTGCTGGCGCTGAGCAGGAACAGATCGATCATGTGGTGCATATGGCGCACTTCGAACTGGATACGCGCCAGTGCGTCCTGGCTGGCCGCGTCCGCTTGCAGGGCGGCGGCGCTGCGCTGCAGGCCGCGCACATTCGCCTCGACGCTGACGAGCGGCGTGCGCAATTCGTGCGCCACGCTGCCCAGGCCGGCCGCCAGGCCCGCCAGCTTTTCCTGCGCGCCCACGTGGCGCCCCACCTTGACGACGGACAGGACGGCAATCGTGAACCAGTGCACGGGCAGCTGCTGCAAGACTTCGCGGCTGAGCATGACTGCCGGATCGCCGCGCACGGCAAAGGCCAGGCAGGCCAGCAAGGTGCCGCTCAGGTAGGCCAGCATGGCGATGCGGGCGTCGAAATGAAACAGCACGATCAGGGCCACCAGCAGCGAATGCACCCACAGGACCGAGGCGTGGTTCATCAGGAACATATACGTGAAGAAGAAGGGCAGCTCGAACGTCAGCCCCAGGAACAGATAGACGCTGAACCAGGTATTGCTGAAGCGCCCCGGCCACAGGGCGGGCAGGAACAGCAGCGCCGCCACGCCGCGCAGCAGCGGCGACTCGTACTCCTGCGGGAAGACATGCTGCCACAGCCAGTAATACAGGGGCATGCCGAGGGCGCCGATGACGGCCAGGGTGCGCACCTGGGTGCGGCGTACCGGCGCGTGTTCGATGGTGTCGTGGAAATGCAGGAAAGGCTGGAGCAGCTTGCCTTGCCAGCGTTTTCCGGAGGCGGACCGCAGGTGCATCATGGTAGGGGGACACATTCGTTGAGGCGTATCAATGCAACATGATCGGCGTGTTCCCGCAATAAAAGAGGCATATCGTCATAACTGTTGAGATGGATCAATCTCTTGCCGGATGGCTCGCGCATGTTGGACGCGGTAGTTCCCACCGCAACCAATCAGGAGCCCTCATGCCAAACGCCCTTTTTCCCCTGCCATCCCCCGTCATTCCCGCCGAACGGCAGCTGCCCGCCTTCGTGTGCGCGCGCATGGATGACCATTATGTCGAGCGCATCGAAAAGCTGCTTGGCGGAGAGCACTTGCACGAATGGCAAGCCATGCCGGCCGGCGCAGTCGTGCTGGCGGGTAACGATTACCTGAATATCGCTGGCGAGGCGGCGCTGCTGGCGGCCCAGGCGCGCGTCCTGCAGGGCGGCGGCGCCATGCTGATGTCGTCCGTGTTCCTGCAGGAAGGCAGCCGCCAGCACCGCCTAGAACATAAACTCGCGGCGTTTCTCGGCAGCGAAGCGTGCGTGCTGGCCCAGTCGGGCTGGGCCGCCAACGTGGGCTTGCTGCAAAGCCTGGCCGGGCCCGGCGTGCCCGTCTACCTGGACATGCAGGCGCACGCTTCGCTGTGGGAGGGGGTGCAGTCGGCGCAAGCCATGCCCGTGGCCTTCCTGCATAACGATGGCGCGCACCTGCAGCGCCAGCTCGACAAGCATGGCCCCGGCATCATCGTCGTCGACGCGCTATACAGCACGAATGGCAGCGTGGCGCCGCTGTCGGACATGGTGGCGATCGCCGAGCGCAGCGGCAGCATGCTGATCGTCGACGAATCGCATTCGCTGGGCACGCACGGGCCGCAGGGCGCGGGGCTGGTGGCGGAGCTGGGCCTGGCCGACAGGGTGCATTTCCGCACGGCCTCGCTGGCCAAGGCCTTCGCGGGCCGGGCCGGGCTGATCACCTGTTCGGCCCGCTTCAAGGGCTACTTCCTGTCCGCCTCGCGGCCCGCCATCTTCAGTTCCTGCCTGCTCGAACACGAGCTGGCCTGGTTCGACGCGGCGCTCGACTTCATCCGCGCCGCCGACGCCCGCCGCGCCGCCCTGCGCCGCCACAGCGTGCGGCTGCGCCAGGGGCTGACGGATCTCGGCTACAACGTCAGCGACGGCACCGAGCAGATCATCGCGCTGGAGGCGGGCAGCGAACCCGATACCTTGACACTGCGCAAGGCGCTGGAACGGCACGGCATCTACGGCGCCGTCTTCTGCGCGCCGGCCACGCCGAAGAACCGTTCGCTGGTGCGCCTGACCCTGAATGCGGGCTTGCGCGAGGATGAGTGCGTCCGCGTGCTGGCCGCCTGCGCCGCCATCCGCGACGAGACGGGCATGGCGCGCTGGCCATCGACGCGGCGCCTGCGCAAGCTGGCGCTGGTGTAAGTGGCGTGTGTCAGCCGTGGGCGGGCTGGCTGCCGGCGATGCCGGCCAGCAGCAGGGACAGGGGCGCCAGCTGTTGCGCGCTGGCGCTGCCCAGCAATTCCTGGCCCAGCGCCTGCGCCGTCGCATCGGCATTGATCAGCAGCGCCTGTCCTGCCCCGGTGATGACGGCGTAGCCGACGCGGGCATCGCGCGCATCGGCCTGGCGCGCCACCAGGCCGATTTTTTCCAGCGGCATCAGCGAGCGCGTGATGCCGGACGCCGTCAGCGCCAGGCGTTCGGCCAGGTCGATGCGGCGCAGGCGGCCGCCGGGCGCCCGCTGCAAGTGGTACAGCAATTGATAGTCGGCAAAGCTCAGGCCATGCAGATTGCCCAGGATGCTGTCGAAGCGGCGCACGATGAGCGCCTGGGCGCGCGCCAGGCGCAGGCAGAAATCCAGCGCGCTGGCGCCGTCCGGCGGCGGGGAAGTATTATCGGTCATGGTTTTCTTTATGTTGGCTGCGCAGTGCGTGAGTGCGCAAGTGTAAAGCATGGCGGCTCAATACAGGGCCAGCCCCCGCTCCTGCAGTTGTTCCAGGTGCAACGCCAGCAGGGCGGCCAGCTCGGCATCCGCATCGAAGGCGGGATCGTCGGGCACCGTGACGGCGTCGAGCAGCTCGCAGCGGAAGGCCGCTTCGCCGTCGCGCCGCCAGTCCGCCTGCAGGCGGGCGTTGCGGTGCGTGCCCAGCGTGAGTTCGAAGCGGTGGCGGTTCAGCGCGCCAGGGGCGTTGCGGCTGCGTTCGAGCAGGGTGCGCCCGCTGGGCAGGTGGCACAGCGCGATGATGCCCAGCGCGGGCGCCTGTTGCCGGTAAGCCGCTTTCAGGGCCGCTTGTCGTGTTTTATCCATGGTAGAACTTTCTCAATGTGACGATACGGAAGGGCTGCCCGCGATGCGGGGAATGTCGGTCAGCAGGGCGGCGGCCACGGCGGCGGCCAGCAGCAGGGCGCCGCCGCCGCAAAACAGTTCGCCCACGCTCAGGTGGCGCAGCAGCGCGCCCGTGGCCGCGGCCGACAGGGGCGCCAGGCCCAGGAAGATACCCATGAACAAGGCCATCGCGCGGCCCAGCATGGCGGGCGCTACGCGCCGCTGTATCCACGTAAAGATGACGACCTGCAAGTAACCGGACAGCAGGCCCGTGACGGCCAGCAGGGCCGCGCCGTGCCAGGCCGTGCTGATTTGTCCCAGCGCCATCAGCAGGCAAGCCACGACAGCGTCGGCGGCCAGCAGGACGGCGCCGAAATGGCGGCGCAGCCAGGCGCCGCCCAGGCTGGAGGCCAGCATGCCGGCCAGGGTGCCCGCGCCATGCGCGCCCATCAGCAAACCGAGCGCCGGGGCGCCATGCAGGCGCTCGCTGGCCAGCACGGGCAAGGCCACTTGCAGCGGACCCATGACGAAGAAGGCCACCACCGCCCAGTACGCATAGCAGCTGCGCAAGGGACGGTCGCGCCACACCATGGCCAGGCCCGCCGCCAGGTCGCGCCACATGCCCTGCGCTGCGGCCGCTGCCCGGGGCCGCAGCTTGACTTGGCGCAAGGTCCAGGCGGAAAACACAAACGTCAGCGCATCGATGGCGAAGGCGGCGGCCAGCGCCGTCATGCTGGTTTGCTGCCCGCCATCGCGGGCGCCCAGCACGAGCGCCGCCAGCAGCGGCCCGGCCAGCAGGGACAACTGGCGCACACCCATCTGCAAGCCATTGGCTTTCTGCAACGATGATGCTGGCACGGCTTGCGGCAGGATGGCTGTGCCGGCCGGGATGCCGAAGGCGGATGCGATGCCCAGTGCCAGCGCGGCCGCATACGCGAGCGCCAGGCTGGCGTGGTCCAGCATCAGCAGTCCCGCCAGCAGCAGCAGGATGGCGGCGTTCGCATATTTGCTCAGCAGCATCACGCGGCCGGGCGAGTAACGGTCGGCGATGGTGCCGCCGAGCAAGATGAGTACGGCGCGCGGCGCGCCCATCAGGGCGACGGCGATGCCCAGGCTGAGGCTATCGCCCGTCAGGCTGAGCACGAGCCAGGGCAGGGCCAGCAGGCTGAACTGGTCGCCCAGCATGGAAACGAGGCCGCCGCCCAGCAGCCAGCGGAAGTTGGTATTGCTCAGCAAATCGGTGTCTGTGGCGCTTGGCATATTGGTCTTTTCCGTGTTTAAAAATTGCATGGTAGTTGATAAAAGCTTGAGTGGTCAAGTATATTGCCATTTATTGTGGCAGGGAGTGCCAGTGCCGCATGGCGCGCCGGCGCTTGCGCTATCATGGCGGCCATGACCGATACCACTGCCCCCACCCTGTACGAGACCATCGGCGGCGCCCCCGTGCTGCGCGAGATGGTCGACCGTTTTTATGATCTGATGGAGCTCGAAGCCGAGTTCGCCGGCATCCGCGTCATGCATCCGCCCTCGACGGACGGTTCGCGCGACAAGCTGTATTTCTTCCTCACGGGCTGGATGGGCGGGCCGGATTTGTATATTGAGAAATTCGGCCACCCGCGCCTGCGCGCCCGTCATTTGCCCTACGCCATCGGCACCAGCGAGCGCGACCAGTGGCTGCGGGCCATGGCCTGGGCCATGGAAGACACGGGCATCGAAGAATCCCTGCGCGTGCGCCTGATGGAATCGTTCTACCAGACGGCCGACTGGATGCGCAACAAACCGGACTGATACCCATGAGCCCTATCGAGTTCTACAGCCTGCTGGGCGCCGCCATCGCCGCCATCGTCCTGTTGCTCTTGCTGCTGCTGCGCCCCCGTGGCGCGGCCGGCGATGGCGCCACCACGCTGGCGCTGGTGCAGCAGCACCAGCAGCAAAGCCTGGAACGCATCGACCGGGTCGAGCGCGAAGTGCGGCTGCAATTGCAGGCGTCGGCGCAGGCCACGCGGCAAGACCTGGCGGCCGGCCTGGCGCAATTCCAGGCGGCAACCCTGCAGCAGCTCGACAGCCTGCGCACGCAGATGCAGGCGCAGGGGAAAGTGGGGCGCGAGGAACAGGCGCAAAGCCTGGCGCGCTTTGCCGACAGCACGAATCAAACCTTGTCCCAGCTGACGGAATCGAATGCCCAGCGCATGCTGGAAGTGCGCGCCACGCTGGAAAACAAGATCCGCGACTTGCAGGCCGACAATGGCGCGCGCCTGGAAGAAATGCGCAAGACGGTCGATGAAAAGCTGCACGCGACGCTGGAAACGCGCCTTTCCGCCTCGTTCCAGCAAGTGTCGGAGCGGCTCGAAAAAGTCCACCAGGGCCTCGGCGAGATGCAGCAGCTGGCGCTGGGCGTGGGCGATTTGAAGCGGGTGCTCACCAACGTCAAGACGCGGGGCACGTGGGGCGAAGTGCAGCTGGAAATGCTGCTGGAGCAGGTACTCACTGTCGACCAGTATGCGAAGAACGTGGAAACGGTGCCTGGGACCGGCGCGCGCGTGGAGTTCGCCCTGAAGCTGCCGGGCATGGTCGAAGGCGGCGCGCCCGTGTGGATGCCGATCGACGCGAAATTCCCGAAAGAACAGTACGAGCGCCTGGTCGAGGCGGCCGAGCGGGCCGACGCCGACGGCGTGGCCCAGGCCGGACGCGAGCTGGAACGGGCCGTGCGGGGCGAGGCGAAGACCATCGCCGAGAAATACCTGGCGCCGCCGCAGACCACCGACTTTGCCATCCTCTTCCTGCCCACGGAAGGTTTATATGCGGAAGTGCTGCGCCGGCCGGGCCTGGCCGACGAATTGCAGCGCGTGCACCGGGTCAGCATCGCCGGACCGTCCACCCTGACAGCCTTGCTCAACAGCCTGCAGATGGGTTTTCGCACCCTGGCGCTGGAAAAGCGCTCGTCCGAAGTGTGGCAGGTGCTGGGCGCCGTCAAGACGGAATTCGGCAAGTTCGGCGACGTGCTGGCGCAAACCAAGCTGACCCTGGAGCGGGCGGCGAAGAATATCGAAAGCGCGGAAGTGCGCAGCCGGCAGATGGCGCGCAAGCTCAAATCCGTGGAAGCCTTGCCCGGCGAGGCGGCCGCCTTGCTGCTGGGCGCGGCCGATGCGGGGCTGTCCGCCGAGGCGGACGGCGAATAGGCACGTCATGTTCGCCGTCGCGGCCGGCTAGGCCTGTGCTTCCTCGTCCATCTGGCGCTTGACGATTGCAGCGGTGATGCTGCCGGGCGCATCGAGCCTGCGCCGCGCCGGCGCGCATGGCGTCATGCGCCAGGCCGGCCAGCACGGCGGCGCACCGGGCCTCGGCCTCGGCGGCCTGCCCTTGCCCGCGCTGCACGGCAGCGGCGATCCGCACGTTTTTCACCAGATTCATCAACTCCGCCGCCAGGCGCGGCGCCGTGCCCGGCGCAGGACACAAAGGCTGGCTGGCGGCCAGGGCATTGACGGTATCGAGGTGGCCAGGCCTCAGGCGGCATGCTTGCCGGCACGGTGTTTGCTGGCGCCGAAGGCCGTCAGCGCCAGTCCCGCCAGCAGCATGGCCCAGGTGTCCGGTTCCGGCACGGCCGGCAAGACATTCGGGCCGGTGGGCGGCAAGGTGGGCAGGGTCACGGTGGGCGGCACGATGATGCTGCTGCCCGCCGAACCGGGCGGCAAGCCGCCAGCGCCGCCGCTGCCGCCCGTGCCGGCCGGCGGCGAGATGCCGCCGACGGTGCGCAGGTAATCGAAGGGCAGGAAAGGAATGCCGGCCACTTCGGGCGGCATGGCGTCGCCCGTGAACGAGCCGCCGCGCAAGGCGTCGGGATGGTCGATCAGGGGCACGCCTGCCGTTTCCGCGGCGGCGGGCGCGGCGGCAACGGGTGCTGCAGCGCCGGGTGCGGCGCC